>NZ_JBXENT010000002.1:0-1106441 GCF_059383735.1 Paenibacillus sp. N22P23 | reverse complement strand
TCAGGTTGATAGGTTCGAGGTGGAAGTGCAGTAATGCATGCAGCTGACGAATACTAATCGGTCGAGGGCTTATCCTACGAACATTCGCTCGGATGTTCAACTTCGGATCAAAATCAGCTAAATAAGACCTTCGCAAAGGTTCGTATCCAGTTTTCAGGGTGTAATTAGAATAGATTAAGAAGCACCCCATCGTGGGTGCTTTTTTGGTTTGCAGAAGACGCACTTTAATTCATATCGCCAACATAGCAGAGTCGTGGTTTATGGCCTATAGCAACTTCAATTAATTGTGGAATTAATGTCTTCGGATAAAAAGGCAGATTCGCTAGTGCGTGAATCGGTATCCACTCTACTCCGATTTGGTCGGGATCTGGATTGGAGGGAGTTAAGGTGAGATTGCTGCCGGATTGGATACTGCATAAGAAGATTGGACTGACAATGTGGAGATTTCTATTCGTGCTGGCATTATCATGGTTGGCACCAATAAATTCTCGTAGAAACAGAAACTCGTCGACACTAACATTTATACCCGTCTCTTCGAACACCTCGCGGCGTACCGCTTGTGCTATCGTTTCGCCAAACTCTTGTTTGCCGCCGGGGAGGATATAAGACTCCTCGCCTGTTTCATGATCTCTTTTGTGGATTGTTAAAATGGTATCATTACTCAGAATAACAGCTTGTACCCCTACACTAATCTGCATCCGTTGTGTGCCTCCTTCGTGTTTAACTCCACACTTCCAACCGCTTATACACTTACTTCTACAGTTGACTTGGATAGCCTGCATACCATATGATTGAATTTATATGCAACAATGTGTATAAAAATTCAATTGGTTACAAGAAATAAGTTCAGACGCTCTGCAGTCCATTATCGAAATGGCGGTTGAGATTAAGAAGAATCCACAGCAATATAATAATGCTTGCAAAAGAAAAGGCCTTCTCATGTTATTTCAGAAGACATCGACTCGAACCAACTTATCCTTTCAGTCCGGCATGAATCAATTAGGAGGATATGCTGTGACGCTGGATTGGGACTCAAGTAATTTCAGCATATCTCCGATACAATATGAGGCCAGGTATGCATCTAGGAATTGCGATGTGATCATGGCGAGATTAAAGAACCATTCCGATCTGCTTGAATTAGCGAAGTACTCCCAAGTACCTGTAATTAACGGTTGCTGCGATAAATATCATCCTTGTCAGGCGTTGGCGGACTTGATGACGATATTTGAGATAGCAGGCACATACTCAGGTGTGACCGTTACCTATGTCGGCATACATAATAATGTAGCCAATTCGCTTGTAGCAGGATGTGTTTCTTTAGGTATCAAGCTACTGCTGGTGACACCTATTGTAAACGCCCCTTCGTGGGATGAAGAACTGATGCAGGCTGCCTATCAAAGTGGTCATGTAGAGAATGTGAGCAGCCTGTCGGATGCTGCATCTAGGTCTGATTTTGTATATACGGATACTTGGGTCGATATGGAGTTTTTCCAAGAGAGTCGGTATGAAGCGGAGAAGAATCGAAGAATCGAGCCAATGCTTCCTTTTCAGTTAAACAGGGAGAATCTTAGAGGGAACTCTCCTTATATTATGCATGATATGCCTATTCATCCCGGATTCGAGATTGAGGAAGAGCTAATCGAATCGGAGAAGTCTGTCATCTATCAACAAGCGGAGAATAGAATGCATGTTCAGAAGGCACTTCTGCTGTATTTACTCAATGAGTAATTTGATCACATAATAAAAGCCGCTACACAGCTGTGGTGCAAGCTAATGATAGCGGCTTTGCCTTGTGTTATAGATCCTGTGGTAATTCGGATGGTACCATTAGGCTGGTTACATCAATTCCGCGTTCATCGCGAAGCTTGAGATCACGAAGGAACTGAACAAACCCAGTCTCTGGTTTCCAGCCGAGCGCTTGCTCTGCTTCGGAGAGGTCGTGCTGCTCAACCGAACCCGGCAGGCTGATCGCATATTTCTCAATCAGCTGACGTGCACCTGGAACCTGCTCTTCGCACCAATCTGGGCCAAGCTGCCGGAAGTTGTTCACGACTTCCTCCGGCATGCCGTGATTGGTATGTACGATCGTGCAGAAAAGTCCGATTTCCCGATTTAGAGCGGCTTCCACTGATGCTACGGTAGCAGCAGCGACATCCCTGCGGTCGACGCCGTTGCGGAGCAAGCGTGAGCCAAACTCTAAGTAAGGCCGCGGAATGAATTCATGATAGCGAAGCATGGCGATCGAGGCGCCAGTCATTTCGTGATAAGCTTTGCACAAATCTTCTCCGATTACCTTAGAAACGCTATATACGGATCCCCAGCCATAGGCCATTGATGAAGCATATACGATAGATTGAATGCCTGCTTGCTTGCAAGCTTCCAAGACGTTGAACGTACCATCTACATTAACAGCGAAGATGGTTTCATCACTCACCGGAGGATTATGCGCGCAATGCCATGCGGCCAGATGAACGACAGCGTCCATTCCTTCCACCGCCCGGCGGACGTCTCCAACTGTTCTGCTGTCGCAGCGGATAAATTCCACATCGGCGAATTCTGCTGCCGGTGGCGGTGACACGTCTGCCATACGAACCGTATAACCCGCTTGAATAAGTGCTCTGCTAATCGCTTGCCCGCCATTGCCTGAAGCCCCGGTAACCAATACTTTCATTTTCGGGAATCCCTCGCTTTATAATTTGATTCTAGCATTATAGCATGAGTGTACCTTCTTTTACCTGGAACTTTAGTTCTGGAGTAGGGAGAAAAATGTTGCGAAAATAGATGGGTAAAGTTTACAAAGAAAGAAGGAATTATAAAGCGGACAGCGAACATATATTCGTAGTGGCCGACTCGTCATTGGATTTTCGAGTTTATATGGGAGTCGGCACAAAACTTGTTTGGAGTCACAGGAGGGCACTATGTCTATTCAAGACCAGCTTCCGGATGTACTAAGGAAGCAACTAACATCTGAACTGCTGTTCAGCGCGAAGACCGATCTGCTGCAGGATGGCCGCTTCGGAGAGCAATGGGTGGCTTTCACGGAGCAAGACATCGTGGTATGGCAGCAACAAGACAAGACGCTGCTGCTCAAGCAGCCGTTAGCAGAGCTGAAGGATGCACGGGCCGTCAGCGCGGTCGGTGGAGGTACACTGCTCGTTGACACGGGAAAAGGCCCGGTCGTGATCGCGCGTTATACAGCCGCGCAATCACCGGTATTCGGTTTTGCCGCTAAGCTGCTCGGCGCGATGGCGAAGAACGAAGAGCGGCCGGTGCTATCGGAGCGCGAGCTTCCTCGAAGCTGTCACAGCTGCGGCAATCCGCTATCGGAAGGGACGCAAATCTGCCAGATATGCACACACAATGGTAAAGTTGCAGTTCGGATGTTGAGCTACACCAAGCCATATAAGATGCAAATGGTAGCAGCCGCTTGTCTGCTAATTACAACAACACTCGTGGAATTGGTACCGCCGTACTTAACGAAAGTCATCATTGATGATGTGCTTGGCCCGAAAGATGTCGGCTCGACGCTGTTGTATGTCGTGCTTGGGCTTGGAGCGACGATGCTTCTTATGTCACTAATGCAAACCATTCGCAGCTTAATCGGTGTATGGGTTGGATCTAAGCTGATGGGTGACCTGCGTAAAGATGTCTACAACTCGCTCATGCGGCTCTCGCTTGCCTTCTTCGACCGCCGACAAACGTCGCAATTCATCGGCAGGGTTAACAATGATTCAGAGGCAATGCGACAGTTCATGACCGATGGTGTTGTGTTTATGTCCGCGGAGGGACTGCGGATCATTGCAATCTTCATCATTATGTTCGGACTCGATTGGCAGCTTACGTTGTATGCCATTCTGCCTGTACCGGTCATGGTCGCTGTATCGATGACCATCTGGCCGAAGATTGGACGGCGCTGGTACCAGCAATGGCGCTCGATCTTCCGGCTCAATACATTGGTCGGTGATTCCCTTCAAGGCATTCGGGTTGTGAAAGCATTCGGCAGAGAGCGGGATGAACTATCCCGTTATGCGGAAGCGAATGTCGAAGTCGTACGACGCAATATCCGCATGGAAGGTCTCTGGTCATTCATGTTTCCTGCCTTTGCCTTCATTGCCGGTATGGGTACGCTGCTGATCTGGTATAACGGCGGAATCAAAGTACTGCATGACAACATGCAGCTTGGTGTACTGATGGCGCTTATCGCTTACCTCGGAATGTTATTCGGTCCGCTGCAATGGATTAGTCAAATGATCAGTTGGGCGAGCAATGCCATGGCGGCTGCACACCGTGTATTCGAGATTATGGATACACCGCCGGATGTGCCTGACGTACGTAATCCTGCTGAGATTGGCGTTATAAATGGCGACGTCATATTCGAGAAAGTCACTTACGGCTACGAGAAACATCATCCGGTGCTCAAGGACGTCAATTTGCAGGTGAAAGCAGGCGAAATGATCGGTTTGGTCGGTCATTCCGGAGCGGGCAAGTCGACGTTTATCAACATGATTTGCCGGTTCTATGACACCGATGAGGGTGCCATTCTCATTGACGGTACGGATCTCCGCGATATTAGTCAGGTTGACCTGCGCAAGCAGATCGGCGTCGTTCTGCAGGAGACGTTTCTGTTTGACGGTACGATTGCAGAGAATATTGCCTATTCCAAACCAGACGCAACACCGCTTGAGATCATGCGAGCGGCGAAAATCGCCAATGCACATGACTTCATTGTTCGGCTGCCGGACGGTTATGATACTCGCGTAGGCGAGCGGGGCCATAAGCTCTCAGGCGGTGAGAAGCAGCGGGTTGCCATCGCACGCGCCATTATCCATGATCCGCGCATTCTTATTCTGGATGAAGCGACAGCATCGGTAGATACCGAGACAGAACGCCAAATTCAAGAAGCAATTTCGCGGCTGGTTAAAGGCCGAACGACATTCGCGATTGCGCACCGTTTGTCAACGCTTCGCAATGCGGATCGGCTTGTCGTACTGGATCGAGGCAAAATCGTGGAAGTCGGCACGCATGAGCAACTGCTCGAGAAAGAGGACGGCGCCTACAGGAAGCTCGTTGACGCACAGAAAGAGCTGTCCAAGATCAAGGGGGTTGAGGGCTGATGACTACCGAAGACAAGTATGATATTCGGCTTTTCTCGCCGGATGATGTATATTTCAGCCGCGGTCAAGGCGGCGTATTTCAAGGTATTGTTGAAGGCGTAACGTACGAAGAGCTTGAGGTATACCGTGCGTTTCCGTTTCTCTATACCTCGCAATATATTTCGATTCGAAATACGAAAGGCGAAGAGCTCGGGATCGTTACGGACATTAAAGAGCTCTATGAAGATAGCGCGAAAGAGCTTGAGAAGGAGCTGCAGCTGCGATATTTCATGCCGCGCGTGACTCGTGTTGAGAGCGTGAAGTTCAAGTCCGACCTCTGGATGTGGGAGCTGCAAACCCATCTAGGCGCAACCCGAATGGTCATGCGCAATTTGCATGAGCATATGCAATACCCCGGCGACGGTCGAGTCATTCTGACAGACATGAGCGGTAAGCGCTGTGAAATCACAGATTGGCGCGAGCTGGATGCACACAGCCGCAAACAGCTGGAAGAAGTGCTTTAATTGTTGCGAACGGTAGTATATCAAGAGTTGGGCAGATTACTTCTGCTCAACTCTTTTGTCTATTTTAAGTTGCAAATCCTGTACCGTACCGGTACTGTAAGTCGGTTGCAACGAGCTCCCGCAGCAGGTTTTCGCTGCTTCGCTCCAGGCGTAACTTGAACAGTTCGACTTTGTCCGGAGCTAATTTTTGCAATTCTGTGAATACTGCCTTGGACGTGTAAATTTTCGAGGAGCGGCTAATAGCATTCTCCAGACTTTCGTGCTCATCGAGTCCGATTATTTCCGGATTTAAGTGGGTAATACCGTCCTCGCGAACGCGCTGCTGCATCCACTCTCCTCCGGTCTTACTGAGGCAGATAAAGGATACTGCCGAATCACTTTGCAGCGTAGCTAATTCAAGTACGATAGAAGAATCGACCGTAACACCGACGACATGAACCTTTTTGTCCAGAGGAGACAGAATAGTTTTGACGCGATTCGCCTGATTCAAGCTGGTCACCCAAATATCGTTCGGGTGTGCCTCCTTGACCGTACGTGTTCCTTCCATTAAGTCCTCGAGGAAAATCGTACAGACTTCAAGCCCGGTCACCCGTTCAATTTCTTCTTGATAGAAAGAAAGATCATAGCTCTTGCTATCCACGAGCAGAATGCGCGCAGGTTCGGTCGGAAGACCGCTCTGCAGTAGACTATAACCCAATCCGGCCATAAAGAGTTCCTTCAAATCAAGTTTTTCTACCCGGGCTCTTTTGATGATGCCATCAAGCAGCCTTTTCATAGGTATACTTTTTTTTCGCAGCCTTACCGTCGCCGCGCCGTTAAGCACTTGTGTCCCTTTGCCTTTCTGCATGGAAACAAGGCCTTCGACTTTCAGCTGGTTATAAACCCCATTCACTGTATTCCGATTAAGCCCGAGCAAGTCGGCCAGTTGACTGGCAGCAGGCAATGTATCGCCAGGCTCTAACTGCCCCGTTCCAATCAGCCATTTGAGCTGCTCCTTAATTTGGGTATTAACCCCAAAATTCACTTGATGATTAACCGTAAAGCAAAAGCGATTTGAAATCATATGTGCACCCTCATTTACCTATATATCTATGCATAGTGCATAGGTCTCATTTTCTGAAAATGTAAAGATGTATAAATAGTAGTCAGCGATAAATTCTTCATGTTTCTGGCCATATACCCTCTAGTTTCTGTCGATACGACCACGACATCTTGGAGATTTACGAGAAAGAACGAAGTTTAAATGTATAGGCAAGTATGCATTACTTCCTATAATGGTTTGACTTCTTTACGTTAGGTTTATGCCACCTCCGAATCAAATCCTCAGTATACTGACGTAAACTTTCTTTAAAAAGTTATAGAAATAAATAAAAAGTTAAAAAAATAAATCAATTGACTCTTTCAATCGAGTAAATATATAATCATTTCAGAATTTGTTGTAATAACAATGTTAGATTAAATGACATGATCTTTCGAATCCATCACATAAGTTTCAGTATAAGAGGCAGGTGGTAGGAGCGTACTAAGGAGAGAAACGAAAGGGGGCATATGCCTATAAATATGGTTAACTGGCTATAGGGATTTTCGCATGTCCATTCACATTAGTTATCTATTTACTAGTAGATAGATAAGTAAATGAAGATGATTGTAAGCGTTTTCTATGTTTTTTTTATTAATTTTTTCATCATTTTAGTGAGGACGTGATAAGGCTTGATTAGAAAAAGTAAGCGAATGGCTTCCGCTCTCCTGTCGACGATGCTGGTATTTGGAGTTGTAACACCTGTATTAGCCAAGCAATCCCAGCACAACGATCCGATACGTAAAAGCCAGTGGACAGAAGGAGAATTACCCCTTGACCAATCTATTTCCGTCGATACAAACGCTAGTACCGCTCAGCAAGCTTCCGTTCAACTGCCTGCATTCGGCAGCACACTGCCTGAAAAGCCAGCGTATGCCGCTGATCGCGTCATTGTCAGATATCGCTCGGAGCAGAAATCCGTATTTGCCGTATCACTAACCAATCAAATAACAGGGTCCAGTCCACTCTCGGTACCCAACGCGGAGCTGCTGAAGCTCGCGGCTGGAGCTGATGTATATAGTGTCATAGAAGAGCTGCTTAAGGATCCGAATGTTCTCTATGCGGAACCTGATTACAAGGTGGATTCTGCATTGGTTCCGCAAATGATCCGTCCTGTCGACTTGTCGAACGCAGCATCCGTTTCAGCAGCGGACGCAGGTGAAACTGCCGTAATGCCGACTGACCCGCTTTTCCATGAACAATGGGGGCTCAACAACACGGGACAAGATCTTAATGAAGGCACGGTGCCCGGCGGCCTGGAGGATATTGACATGGATCTGCCGGAAGCCTGGGGAATTACGACGGGCAGCAGGAACGTGACCGTTGCAATCATCGGCACCGGTGTCAAGATGGATGCTCCCGATCTGGTCGGTCAGTTCTGGACCAACGACAAGGAAATTGCGAATAACAAAATCGATGATGATAAAAACGGACTTGTCGATGATGTGAACGGCTGGGATTTCGCGCACGATGACGACACATTGTTCGATACGAGCGATGGCCTGAATGATACTTACGGCACGACGATTGCCGGACAAATCGCCGCCGCGATGAACAATAACGAAGGCATTGCTGGTGTTGCTCCTAATGTTAACGTCATGCCGCTTAAGGTGGCTTCCGATGAGCTTGGTTATTTCTCGGATGTCGTGGATGCCATTCACTATGCCGATGAGAACGGCGCCAAGATCGCTACGCTCGGACTCGTATATCTCTACAGAAGCAAAGTGGTTGAAGATGCGATCAACGGATCTGATATGTTGTTCGTGGCTCCGGCCGGTGAGAGCCAAGGCTTGACCGGAAAATTAAATACGGATGTACAACCGGTTTACCCGGCGGCCTACCCAAGTCCAAATATGCTGTCGGTTACCGGGGTTAATATTCTGGGAGATCCGGCTTTGGGCGCTGCGATCGGACAAATGTCCGTCGATGTGTCTGCACCGTCCGAACTGATTCTCTCGACAACGCCTGACGTTGATGCCGGTTATGCGGCACAAATCGATAGCGGTACTTATAAAGCGTATTTCAACGGAATTGGATTTGAAGAAATTCCGATCGAGAACCCGCAATATGCCGGTCAACGGCAGGATATGTTCGATCGCGCCTTGGATTACCTCATGCCGGAAGGCGAAGTCGAACCGACAATCCTCCTCGTCAATGATAGTAAGCGCAGCTTTAACAACGGCGGCGGAGGAGTCGGACCTCAATACGAGAGCGATCCTATGGCCGTTTATGAAGGGCTGCTTCAACAAGCAGGCTACTCCTATGATAAGTTCACGACGGAGGACGAGACCTTCGACGGTCCGGCGCTAACTGGACCGCAGGGGCTGCAGGAGCACGATATCGTGATCTGGTTCACGGGAACGGCAGGAGCTACCAATGATAACAAACTGATTACGGACAGTGATCAAGCGAACCTGACCAGCTATCTTACCAATGGCGGTCACTTGATGCTCACGGGACAGGACGCCATCGACCAAAGCCCGAAATCCGCTTTTGTAAGGGATGTACTTGGCCTTAAGATCGTCAAGGAAGGCGGGTACATTTTCAAGGGTTGGGGTGTTCCCGGCACGATTTATGAGGATCAAGAATATAAGCTAATGGATTTCTCGTTATTTTACGACACCGTCATTAGCAATAAGCCCGGGATGACCACTGTCAATATCAAGAATAGCAAAGGCAGGTACTCCTATTCCCAAGGTACGTTATACGCCGCCGCCTACGCTGCAGGTGTGGCTGCCCTGGTTGGAAGCCAGAATCCGGATATGAGTGCGCTAGATATTAAGCAGCGCATTGTGACCAGCGGTAAATCGCTTCCAGTGTTAAAGCCCCTTACAGTAAGCGGGAAGCTGATCAGTGCATATCGCGCGCTGTGGAACAAGGACATCCCGGGCATGTCGTTAATAGATACGTCTGTTACGGGCAAGCTCGATCAGGCGAATGATCCGAATCATGTCTACTCCGTCGAACTGAATGCCGGCGAAACGGCAACCTTCACGCTCACGGGCGCAGAGGGGACGGACTTCGATCTTATTCTATACGATGATTCCGCAACGACAGTGCAAAGCAAAGATGGCGCGGTTGCCTATTCTGAAACGGTTGGCACGTCTACTGAAAAGATCACGTATCGCGCAACCAAAGCAGGTACGTATTACATGAACGTCTATGCTGTGAATGGCGCAGGCGCCTATACCTTGAATGTGGAGTATGGCAATTCATCGAGGGTGATTGAGGACGGCGATGCTTCACTTATTTACGAGGGTAACTGGACCACGCTTAATGGCCCTTCCTATTCAGGTGGAACATTGAAGCAGCTAACCGGGGAAGGTTTCGTCAAGTTCGGCTTTAGAGGCAATCTGTTCGAATGGATCGGCACGAAGAACGATATGCAAGGTACCGCTGAGATACGAATCGACGGGTTGCCTATGGGTTACGCCAATTTGTCCAGCAAGACGCCTCAATCCAAGCAATCGTTGTTCAAAATGGTGCTTCCTAACGGGCATCACGACGTTGAGATTACAGCCGTACGCGGCGTTGACGCGAGGTTGGCACTTAATGTGGATGCATTCGTGTTCTCCGGCTTAATTTCGCCGACACATCCTTCCGCCAATTACGAAGGTCCTTGGGCTATTCGGTACGGCATGAAATATCCCGACGGCGTGCAGACCTATACCACGACTCCGGGCAGTTCCGTCGACTTTACATTCACAGGCACGAAGGTCACGGTTTGGTCCTCTACAGGCAGTAACCGCGGCAAAGTGAACATCTTCATCGATGGTAAATCCGTAACGGCGGCGCCGATCGATCTGTACAGCGATAAACTTCGCTATCAGGTACCTATCTTTACGTCAGGCGAGTTTGCAAGCGGCGTGCATCATGTCAAAATCGTGCATGCCGGTGAAGCGAATCCCAAGTCGAGCAATAACATCGTTACCATCGACGGTCTGGACGTCCTGAACTTAAATTAGCCTGCAAAGCTGCTACTATTCTGAACCGAAATGGGGTACCTGAACGTGAAACGATCACTTCTCAAAAAATCACTTTCGCTCGCAACGGTCTCGGTGCTGGCCGGAAGTATGGTCACGACCGGCTTGCCAGCCGTGGATGCCGCTCCAAGAGATAAGTCCTTCATAACCAAGGAAGGGCTGCAAGCCGTAACCCGGCTGCTGCAGCAAGCTAAGCCGGAGGCCGGGATCAATGCGATCCCGGGCGAAGCTTACATTTCCGATGCCATCGATACCACTTCTGCGAAGGAAATGAACGTCATCATCCAACTAAGCGGCCAACCTGCGGCCGTTGGTAAATATGCCGCGAAGCTCGGCTATAAAACATTGGCCGCGGAAGCAAGCGAAGTTAACGTGCAATCGGAGCAGAATACATTCGTTCACAGTGCTCAGGCGAACAACATTCCGTTTAAGATCAACCGCAGCTTCGATACGGTGCTAAACGGAATGGAGATTACGATCCGGGCTGATCTTATTCCGCAGTTGGCCAAGCTTCCAGGCGTGAAAGCCATTCACAAGAATGTGATCTATTACCCGATTGACGAGCCCGAAAGCTATCAAGGTATTGCCGGAGCCTCTGATTTCGATCCGGTTCCGCTCGAGCAAATAGGTGTTCTGAAGGCGTGGGATCGCGGATTGACAGGCAAAGGGTTGAAGGTCGGCGTCATTGATACCGGCATCGATTACCTGCATCCTGATCTCAAGGGCAATTACGTCGAAGGCGGCTACGATGCCATCAATCAGGACGATGATCCGTATGAAGATATTCCGGAAAAAGGCTATGAAGACTCAACAGGCTCTATCCATGGAACGCACGTATCCGGCACGATAGCCGGAACGGCTTCCAATCCGACGTCCGTGCATGTGCAGAAGGGTGTTGCCTATGAGGCAGATCTGTATGCGTATAAAGTGCTCGGTCCGGAAGGCGGTACGTCCTCCCAAGTTATCGACGGGATCGAACACGCCGTCGATGACGATATGGACGTTATCAACCTCTCCTTAGGGAGTGATTTGGAGAAGGATCCAGACTCGCCTGACTCCATCGCTGTGAACAATGCCGTCTTAGCTGGCGTTGTAGCGGTGGTCGCGAATGGCAATGCCGGCGGCGGCAATCAATACTACTATTCCATGGGATCACCGGCCGCTTCGCAAATGGCGATCTCCGTCGGTGCGGTAACAAGCGATAGCAACCGCGTCCAGGGGACGATTCATAGTGCAGTGGGGTCAGAGGTCTATGACACGAATATGAGTTTGATGAGCTGGACGACGGATGAAGATAGCTTTAACACCATGTTCGGCACCAATCCGATTCAAGGTGTTTACGTCGGTCTGGGTAGGGAAGATGATTATAAAGGCCTTAAACCGGAGTTCCTGGCTGACAAAATCGTCTTCATCTCCCGAGGGCTTTCCAGCTTCGACGAGAAAGTGAAATTGGCTGCAAAGCACGGCGCGAAAGCGGCAGTCATCTTCAATGGCAATTTCTCTAGCAGTGACCAGAATGTCCCAGACTTATCGGAAGCAATCCCGTCTCGTGACGGCGCGATCGGTCCGCTTGCTTTCCTTGGTGACGGCTACGACTATATCCCGGCATTCGACATGCCAGGCAAGATGGGGCGTGCATTGGCTCGCCAGTTGAAGGCGCATCCGGATCAAACCTTGCAGTTCACGATGAAGAATGATTTCAAAACGGTTAAAGTAGCCGGCGACATCATGGCTGATTTCAGCTCCAGAGGGCCGAACTCGGATGGCAACTATGGCATTAAGCCGGACTTGAGTGCTCCCGGCGTTTCGATCTTCTCTTCGATCCCGGCTTATGGACAAGCGAATCCTGATGCAAACTATGACAAAGCCTATGCCAAGCTAAGCGGCACGAGCATGGCTACTCCTCATGTGGCTGGACTTGCTCTGTTGATTAAGCAAGCTCATCCGGATTGGACACCGACTGACATTCGCGCAGCGCTGGCGAATACGGCGGAGGAGATCCATGATGAGAAGGGTACTATGTATGATGTCTATTCGCAAGGCGCAGGGCGCGTCAATGTCATGAACGCAATTGACACGCATGCCATTATTGAATCGATGGACGAAATAACGCTTCACGACGATAAGATGAACCCGATCGTTATGCCTAGCGAAGGCAGCAGCGTGAGCTTCGGCATGATGAACCCAGGCGCTAAAGAGGCAGTTAAGAAGCCGCTTCGCGTCAAGAACCTCTCGGATGCCTCCGTGACGTATAATGCGAAAATCGTAATGCACCCTTCGGTTACATCCGATCCGCATCATCCGATCCCAACGCCGAATTCCGGCGAGATCATCATGGGACTTGAGGGGATCACATCCAACCAAATTACGGTAGGAGCCGGCGGCGAGTTCAATTTCAACCTGACTGCGAAGTCAGTCCCGCGCGCAAAAGTCGGCGTATATGAGGGTGAAGTTCTGCTGGAGAGCAAGGACCTGCCTTCCCTGCATCTGCCCTTCGTCATTCATATTGGCGATGAGTCTGATGATAACGACTTCCTGATTCAGAACCTGACACTCAGCAATACGACAGTGTCCAAAGACGCGCCAATCGACATTACAGCATCGCTTCCGACAGGAGAAATTAATCACTTCTATGCGATGATACTCGACTTGAATAACGAAGTGTTAGGCTTCATGGCCGAAATCTATGATCGTGATGAAGCGGACATCCTAAAGCCGATTCCGTCCAACATCATCATCCCTGAATTCGATGGCTCTTATAACTTAGGTATCCTTGTGCAAGATGGCAGTAAAGTAAATGAATATCTCCCGGAAGGAAGATATAAGCTGGCGGTCGTAGGTTCGGTTTATGATAAAGACTATAATCTCGTCGATGAATCCGTCGCATTCAAGTCGTTCTACGTGACGAATGAGTCTGCCGTTGACGAGCCTAACCCGCCGACAAATCCACCTTATACAGGGGGACCTATTATTACCCCTAACGATGCGGTGTACAACAAAGATGTCGCTGCCTCCGTAATCGAGAAGGGGCAAACCGGCATTGCGATCGCACCGCAATCGAGTTTGGAAGGCACGCAATTGTCCGTGTCCATCACGGATGCCGACCTGCAACAAGCGCTTAAGGGCGCAAAGGAGTCTGTCGCACTCACTATTGGAGCAGCTTCCAAGGACGCTTCCTCCGCACAGCTGAAATTAACGGCTGCGCAGGCGAAGCTGGTTAAAGAAGCTGGGCTGAAGGGGACAATCGTCTTCACCTGGAACGATGCATCCGTAGCTTTACCTCTACTTGCCTTAGGTCAAGTGGCTGATGGCACGGATATCGTTATCACGATCAAGAAGGATGAAGGCAGCAAATCCGAATTTACGAAACAAGTGAAGGATGCCACTATACTGGGAACACCATATGTCTTCGAAGCAAGCAGCTTGAAGAACGGCGTTACCGCTTCGCTTAAGCTGAAAGCTGACCAAGCCGTAACCAGATCGTTCCTTGTCGAGAATGGTGCCAGCACGACAGGCGCGTTGTACCTTGACGGCGGTCATGTATATCCTGTACCTGCTAAAGTAACGGCTGCAGGCGAAGGCAAGTCCATCGTAACGATTCGTCGACCGGGCTTCTCGACCTATGCAGCTGCTTCGAGGCATGTAACGTTCACCGATATCGATAAATCATGGGCGCAGGATCAAATTCAATCGCTTGCAGACAAATTCCTGTTGAATGGCACTTCCGAGCATGCTTTCTCGCCGAAGGCCAACGTGACTCGCGCACAATTCGCGTCGATGCTCACAAGAACGCTGGGACTGCAATCCAAAGCAGCGGTCAATCCGTTCAGCGATGTACGCAGCAGCGACTGGTTTGCATCCGACGTGCTGAGTGCCTACGAGGCCGGACTTGTTACGGGTTCGGATGGCAAGTTTAACCCGAACGCAGCCATCTCCCGTCAAGATTTGACGGTCATGCTGGCTAGGGCGATCAAGCTGATCGGCCTGCAGCAGTCAAATCAACCTGTTACCCTTGTTTACGCTGATGCTGCGCAGTTTAGCGGTTATGCGAAAGAAAGCATTCAAGTCGTAACAGATGCCGGACTGATGAAAGGCGTCGAATCGAAAGGCAAGTTCTACTTCCAACCGACCGGCGCTACGACACGCGAAGCTGCGGCGAAAGTGCTGCACGAGCTGCTTCTAGCATCTGGGCGGATCTAGATTAACCTGTATAACGAAAGGAACTGCCGAGATTTACTCGGCAGTTCCATTATATTTTTGTCCACTTTTTCGGATGGGGAGGTACGCAATATGGAAACCGCAAAACGCAAGGAGCAACTACTACATCTAGCCGAATCGCTGATTCGACAAAAAGGGTATGCGGCTTTCAGTTACGACGACCTTTCTAAACATCTCGGCATATCGAAAGCGAGCATTCATTATCATTTTGTGAAAAAGGAAGACTTAGGTCTGGCCGTGCAAGAGCAGATCTATCAAAGACTAGTCGATTTCTCGTCGAAGATGCAACACTCGGAGGATTCGGTCGAAGCAAAGTTCATCCAATTCTGCCATTTGCAATCCGAACAGTTAGCCGATAATGAGATTTGCCCGATTTCATCGCTGCAATCCGATTTCGAGTTGTTGCCAGAAACGATGAGACAAAAAATTCAGGAGATTAGTCAATTTGAGCTTACAGTCATGCATGACTTGATTACTCTAAATGTAAACGATGACGACTCTGGCCATGAAACCAAATCATATGCGATAGCGCTGGCTATGTTGTCGGCAATTAAGGGCTCAATTCAATATCGCCGCGTTAGAGGTGGAGATTCCCTGACGGATACTTGGATGGGATTCAGCCGTATACTAATGAATCAATAGAAATTGAATATCCTCCCATTTGTCTATATAAACCTCCCATTGTAGCAACCCTAGATTTAAGGGCTAATGGGAGGTTTTTTTGTGCGCCTATTCTCCCTTTCCAAAGGGCGAGGCGGACTGATGCCGCTCCGAATGTGCAGGCAAGCCATTTCCACGCTCATTGACTTCGAGCGACCCAGCACACGGGATGACGAATACTCTAACGAATCGTACAGGGCTTATTTCGCTAAAAACACTTCCAAAAAAACGCTAACGAATCGTAGAAGCGTTATTTTACAGTTTTTGAGTGTTTGGGAGCCATTTGCCCCACAATAAGACCTCTACGATTCGTTAGATTCTTGGAACCCAGAAATCCGGCCACATAAGGCCTGTACGATTCGTTAGATTCTCGCGGCACATGCAGAATGCAAGCTGGGGGGCGGGGCTGATGATATGGAATGTGGAATATCAGGGCGGCGGGGGCGTATTGCAAGCGCAAACTATACAGACGGGTCCAACTGGAAACGTTTCGTATTGGCGCAAGCACGCGATTCAGTTACAATGATGAAATAAGTTTTGGAGAGAGCAGCCAGAGAGCAACCAGACAGCAGCTAACAAAGTGAAAGTCTATCCTCACCAGGGGGTCAGTGCCCATGTTCAAGATGCTCATCGTAGACGACGAACAATTCGAAAGAGAAGGCGTAAAATTCCTCATCGATAAATATAGCTTGCAGCTGGAAATCCATGAAGCGGACAGCGGAGAGAGTGCGCTTGCGTTCATGCTGGACAATCCGGTCGATATTCTGTTCACGGATATTCGGATGAAAGGAATGGACGGCTTAGAGCTGGCCGCGGAGCTTCGGAAGCGTAACATCCCGGTTAAAGTCATCTTTATGAGTGCGTACGGTGAATTCGAGTATGCGCAGCGTGCAATTGACTTAAAGGCTGTCCGTTACATTCTCAAGCCGGTCGAGGTGGAAGAGTTTCTACGCGTCGTTTCGCAGGTTATTCAGCTATGCGGAGAAGAGCAGGAAGCCAAGGCTCAGCAAACTAGGATGGAAGAGGCCTACCGCAACAACGCGCATTATACAAAGCAAAGGCTGCTCTCCAATCTGATCATGGGACACACGCTGCCTGCGCAAAGCGACGCGGAGCAAGCAGCGGCCTCGCCGTTTCCGATCGCAGGACTAGCGGGTATTTCCTGCATACGGCTGATCATGATCGATTCGCGTAATCGTTTCTTTGATTTGTTGGATCAGGATTTTGAACGCAGACTGGGTGAAATCATCCCTAGCAGCTTCGAAGTTGCTCACCTCAACGAGTTCCAAAGCTTACTAGTGGTAGATGCCGATAGAGAGTTGACTCGGGAGCAGCTAGTCGAGCAGGGAAGAGGACTGATCCATTGGTTCCGGGAAACCTATGGCGGAGATGTGAGCGTTGTCATTGGAGGATCTGTCGATGATGCAGGTCAGCTGTATCAACAATTTCATCAGCTGGAATCGATGCTGGAGTATAAGTTCTTCTTCGAGGAAGGAACAGTACTTCTTGCACATCCTGCTTCGGTAGAAGGGGACAAGCAAACGGTGGCGATCGACGAGGCGCTGGAGGAATTGAGGCAGCATATCAGTCGTTCCCGGTACGACGGCGCGAAGCTGCGGTTTGAACAGCTCTTCGATGAGCTGCAAAACAGCGAATATTTCCCCGTTAACTATATCAAATACATTTGCACGGAAATTGTAAAAGCGGTATTCGATGTTTCCGTGAAGAAGAATGCAGAGATATTCAAACAAAATCTGGAGCGGATCTACAGAGCGGCCAAGCTGAGTGATCTTCGGCGCATCGTACTTACAATCATGGAGGAGCAGGAGACAACAGGTACAAGTTCGTCTGATTCCATGCCCAAGGTTATTGAGAGTGTCGTACAGATGATCGAGAAAGAATATGGGGCCGATCTGTCGCTGGAGCTGCTCGCGGAACGTGTTTACTTATCGCCAAGTTATCTGAGCCATCTGTTCAAGAAGCATAAGGGCATCAGCTTTAATAAATATTTGACGATTTACCGGATGGAGAAAACGAAGGAGCTGCTGCTTACGACGAACCGTAGAATCGTAGACATTGGTCAAGAGGTCGGCTACAGCAACTTCCCGTATTTCAGTTCGCTCTTCAAGAACCATTACGGCAAGACACCTTCCCAATTTCGCGAAGAGACTGTGCTATGACAAGGCTGATCATTCGGCTGCTGAATCAAATGCGGTTTAAGCAGAAACTGTTCTTATCCTATCTGATTGTCATCTTCATTCCGATCATTGTGCTTGGTCTCTATGCCTACAATCAGTCGAAGCAGATGCTGAATATTCAAGGACTTCAAGGGATTGAGAAGAATATTGATACGATATCAAGCAGCATTGATAATACCGTTGAACGGTACAACCGAACGACGCAGTCTGTCGTATTTAACAAAACATTTCAGAAAATCGT
Source organism: Paenibacillus sp. N22P23 (assembly GCF_059383735.1). Classification (NCBI taxonomy): domain Bacteria; kingdom Bacillati; phylum Bacillota; class Bacilli; order Caryophanales; family Paenibacillaceae; genus Paenibacillus; species Paenibacillus sp. N22P23. The sequence continues at coordinate 1,088,446 of NZ_JBXENT010000002.1, read as the reverse complement.
GGCGAACGACTACCTGGATCTGGTCAATCTCTCGTATGATTTGAAGGAGTATTTGACGCCGTACTTCAACATGATGTCGGTGATGGACGGAGAGATCGAGAAAGTCACCTTCTATACGCAAACCTATGTGCCGGAATATGGAGAATCCGTACTATCGGCGGATCGGGTAAAGAATGAAGAGTGGTACAAGGAAGCCATGAAAGGAAAGGGCAGTCAGTGGTTCTTCCAGGACGGGCTCATCGTCGTGAACAAATTTCCGCAGTTTTTCTCCGATAAGGAAGTCAATCTCCTCTATATGCGGATTAATGATAAGAACATCTTCAAAGATGTTGCCGAATTAACAAAAGATTACACGGTTGTGCTGACGGACGGTCAGGGGCGGATCATCTACTCGAACCAGAGTCAGTTCTACCCGCATGTCGATCCGCTGGAGCTGCAGCGCTCGAAGGAAGGGGCTTTTCAATTCGGCGGAGTCGATTCGTTTCTAGTCAAGAAGACGGTGAAACAGACGAATTGGACGATTTATTGTATTGTGCCGGCTGCCCAAATGTCGCAGAACGCGGGATCGATCATTAACGCGACGTTGATTATCATCGGTGCTTGCATGGTCATCGTGCTGATCATCATTTGGGTGTTCTCACGGACGATGATCCGCCGCGTTTACTCGCTTAATTCCATGATGAAGCGGGTCGAAATCGGAGATTTGAGCATGAAGGTACGAAGCGAGTCGAAGGATGAAATCGGCGAACTGACCAACCGTTTCGGCAGCATGCTGATTCGCTTGAACGAGCTGATCGACGAATTGTTCCGCAACAAAATCGTGCAGAAGGAAGCGGAGTTCAAAGCGCTGCAATGGCAGATGAATCCCCATTTTCTCTATAACACGTTATCGTTTATTAACTGGAAAGCGCTTCGCAGCGATGATCAAGATATAAGCAAGGTCGTTACGACGCTGTCCAAGTTCTACAGAACGGGGCTTAATCGCGGCGACAGCATGATACCGGTTAGGGACGAGCTGGAACATGTCAAATCCTATATCGAAATCATTCAAATTACGAAGGATTTCAGCTTTGACGTGACCTACGATATCGATGAAGCTGTTTTCAACTACGCGACGATCAATTTTATTTTGCAGCCGCTTGCCGAGAATGCGATTCTGCATGGCATTAACCGGAAGGATTCCGGACGCGGAATGCTCCAAGTTACCGCCAAACTGGTTGGGGGCAAGATCGAATTTACGGTGGAAGACAACGGACCGGGCATGCCACGGGAAATAGCCGAAACCATTCTGGAGAGCCAATCCTCCGGCTATGGCCTGAAAAATGTGAACGAGCGGCTCTTTCTCAAATTCGGCTCCGAGTACAGCATTGGGGTCAGAAGCATCCTAGGCGAAGGCACGCAAATGCAAATTGTGATCCCCCTGTATGTCAGACCCTAGAAGTCTGTCCGAGTTGCGGACAGGCTTCTTTTTTGATCTTCTTCGCTCTAAATGAACAATTGCGTAAAAAAGTGAATGGTTTCGAAAGGATTTGATAATTCAATTTGGGACCCCCGCTGATATAGTTTGAGTAAGAAGATTACAGCGCTTACATGCAGAAGGGAGTACCCCAAAATGAGTGACATCGTTATTGCTGCGAAAGCGGATTTGCTTCTCAAGAAGGAGAGGCAGCGACGAGAAAAATGGAAGAAATATAAACAATACCGCGTGCTGCTGATCATGATGATCCCGGCCATGATCTACTACATCGTGTTTCATTATCTGCCGATGTATGGCGTTCTGCTAGCCTTTAAGGATTTCAAGATTTTGCAGGGGATATGGAACAGCCCATGGGTAGGCTTCGAGTTATTCGAGAAAATATTCCATGACGATTACTTCTACACGGTGCTTAAGAACACGATGATCATCAGCTTGTACAAGCTCGTGTTCGGATTCCCGGTACCAATCATCTTCGCGCTGCTGCTCAGCGAAGTGATGAATGCCAAATATAAGAAATTGATTCAGACGGTTACGTACTTACCGCATTTCATATCGTGGGTGGTACTCGCAGGGATCTTCTTCTCCCTATTCGCACTGGAAGGTCCCGTTAACACGATCATCAAGCTGTTCGGAGGCGATCCGGTGCTGTTTCTGGCGGACCCTCGTTACTTCCGGTCCATTCTCGTCATTACGAGTATTTTCCAAGGATTCGGTTGGGGATCGATCATTTACTTCGCGGCGATCTCGAACATTGACCCGCAGCTGTATGAAGCGGCTGTCATCGACGGAGCGGGCCGGTTTAAACGGATGTTCTACATCTCCATTCCGATGCTGGTGCCCATCATTGCGATCATGCTGATCCTCTCGATGTCAGGCATTCTCGATGCCGGATTCGATCAAATATTCAATATGTACAACGTGCAAGTGTATAACGTCGCGGACATTATCGACACCTACGTATACCGCAAAGGGATTGTCGAGATGAACTACAGCTACGCCACGGCAGTCGGGCTCTTCAAGTCAGTTGTCGCCCTCATTCTCATCTTTGCCGTTAATCGAGTGGTAAAGTGGATCGGCGGGAAAGACCATGCCTTGTGGTAGAACGAACCGGGGAGGAAGCAGACGATGCTAAATGTACAAAAATCAGCGGCAGACAAAATCATCGACATCATTATCTATTCCATACTCGCAGTGATCATGATCGTCACCTTGTACCCGTTCTGGACGCAGGTGGTCATCTCGCTGGATGGTGCAGGCGTTGACAGCGCCGCTTACACTTCGGGGGTCGTGCTCTTGCCGTCGAAACTGACGTTCGGAAGCTATAAAGTAGCCTTGCAATACGATGCCTTATGGTCCGGCTACGCCTACACATTGCTGCGTACCGTGCTGGGCGTTATCTTATCTATCGTGTTCACAGCCATGACGGCTTACCCACTATCCAAGAAGGATCTGCCGCTTAACAAGGGATTCACGAGTATGATCTTGTTCACGATGCTGTTCGGAGGCGGGATAATTCCTTCCTACCTGCTCATTAAAGAGCTGCATCTGATGAACACTGTTTGGGCGCTTGTCGTACCGGGCATGATTGGAGCATTCAACGTACTTATCATGCGAAACTTCTTCCGGTCGATTCCGGAGGAGCTGGAAGAGTCGGCGAGAGTCGATGGCGCAGGTTACGCCAGAATTTTCACGCAGCTGGTGCTTCCGCTTTCGAAACCGGTACTGGCAACCGTTGCACTCTGGGTTGGTGTAGGTCACTGGAATGCTTGGTTTGACTCCCTGATCTATATCACGGATCCGGATAAGCAGGTGCTGCAGGTGGTACTTCGCAAAATCATTATCCAGAACAATACGTCAGACATTACGCTGCTCATTCAAAACCTGGGCAAGAACACGGAATTCTCGGGCCGTCAGCTGCAGGCCACCGTCGTCATGTTCTCGATTCTGCCAATGCTGATCGTATATCCGTTCATTCAGAAGTATTTTGTCAAAGGCGTCATGATTGGGGCTATTAAGGGATGAGAATCCCTCCAATAGATAAAGTAGACAAACATCAAAAGGGAGAAAGGGTTGGTTCAAGTGAAAGGTAGCAAAAAACGGTTAGTTACAGGTGCTCTAGCAAGTGTTCTCGTTGTTTCCGTACTTTCGGGTTGTGGAAGTTCAGGTTCGAATGAGAATGCACAAACGAACGAACCAGCTAAATCGGATGCGAATACGAGTGCAAACAGCGGCAATACAGCTGCTGCGGACAATAAGCCGGCCGAGAAAAAGCTGCTGAAATTTTGGACCGGAAGCCCTGAGGTTGCCAAAGCCGATGCGCCTGGAGTCAAAGCCATTCGCGAACAATTCGGCGTCGACGTCGAATTCGTACCTACAGGCGGAGAAGGTTTCAAAGAGAAAGTAAACCTGATGATTTCCTCGGGGGATATCCCTGATTGGATGAAGGAGCCATCCTTCACGGATTACGATAAATATTTACAACAAGGCATCATTTCCGAAATTCCGCAAGATCTGATTGAGACGAATATGCCGAAGTACATGGCGTGGCTGAAGAGTTTCCTTGGCGACGATCCGTTCAAATATGTGAGAAGAGACGGTAAAATCTACGCGCTGCCGGTTATCTGGGATATCGGGATCGACGGTATGGAGCTTGCTTTCCGTGAGGATTGGATGAAGAAGGTGGGCATTACCAAGACACCGGAAACGATCGAAGAGATGGAAGCTGCATTGACGAAGTTCCGTAATGATGATCCGGACGGCAACGGCAAGAAAGATACGTACGGCATGACGGCTTCCGGTGAAAATATTGAAAGCATGTTCAGCTCCGTGTTCGGCGCATACGATGCTTACCCGAATATTTTCCGCGAGAAGGACGGCAAAGTGGTCCGCGGCGAAATCGAGCCAGGCGCGAAGCAAGCGCTTGAAGTGCTGAATCGCTGGTACAAGAACGAGCTAATCGATCCTGAGTTTGTCGTTAACAAGGGCAATAACGTGGAAGATAAAGTGCTTACCGATAAATCAGGTGCCATCGAGTTCTACTGGTGGGCGTTCCTGCCGGGCAACGCGTTCCTTGGCGGCGAACAGTGGTATGACAAGTTGAAGGCGAAGCACCCTGACTTTAACTTCGCGATTACGGGCGGCGTGAAAGGTCCGGATGGCAAGTATGGGATTTCGCAATACAATCCGGCTTATGCTTCCGGCGTCGTATTCGGCAAACAGTTGGAGCAGGATCAAGAGAAAATGGTTAAATATATGCAAATTTTCGAAGCCTCGCAATTCGATCCGGCTATCTATGAGAAGCTGAACTTCGGGGAGAAGGACAAGGATTGGAAGCTGAGCGACAAAGGAACGGTGGAATACATTGCGCCGTACACCGATGAGAATGAGCGTAAGAAGCTAGGTCTTGGCGGGTACTCGATGAGCGGCTCGTTCAACGACTATAATTTCCAAACCTCGTACACGTCTGATGAAAGCTTGCGTCAATTGGCTAAAGATACGAGAGCAAAAGGTACGCGCAACATCGATATTCTGGCTCCGTTCAATAAGCCGGTTTATAACGAAACACAAGACAAACTGAAGCAGTTCACAACGCAAAACTTCATCGACTTCATCACAGGCCGCAAATCGCTGGATGACTTCGACAAATTCGTATCCGAGTGGAAGAGCATGGGCGGCGACAAGGTGCTTGAAGAAGCACAGCAAGTGTACGATGCCAACTTGAAACAATAATCGAATAGCAAGTAATGACGATGTCCTTTCCAATCTTGCGTTGGGAAGGACATCCATTTTTAAGGGGAGAAGGAGAGGTTTCGGATGGAACAATTTCAATTTCAGGCAGGGAATTTGCAGGTTCAGCTTAGTAGTCTAGGGGATATTATCGCGCTTACAGATGTGGAGGGCGGTAAACAATTTGCTTCTGCCGGACATCGTTCGCCGCTGCTGCAAATCGTCGTCGGGACGCGAATCGAAGCTCCGGCTTCGGCCGTTTATGATGAGCGTGCGGGTCTGTTGAGCTTCTATTATGAGGCTGGCCGAGCACAGGTGGATGTTGCGGTTCGGATGAAGGAAACCTATTTGACGTTTGAATTGCTTCAAATTGCTGCAGCAGGCGGGAAGTCTGACATTGATGCCATTGTATGGGGACCGTACGCAACTACAGTTGCAGGCTCCATCGGTGAGTCGATAGGTGTTGTGCACGATGGTGAATTTGCAATTGGCTTATTAGCCTTGAATATGAAAACAATCGGCGGATGGCCTGCCGAGTTGGATAGATTGGCATTTGCAGGAGAGTCGTATGCGGACAGTAAATTTGATTATGAATCCAGCACGGCATGGCCGACAAGCGGAGGCAGTCTGCTGCAGGCATTCGTGCGGGATCGGACGAGGGGCGGCCGCAGGCCGGTTTGGAATTTGAATGATATCGAGGTTAAGCCTCTGCAAGGAGAGGATGCGACTATGATCGGGTCGCAAATCGCCTTGTTCGGCTGCGCGGTGGAACAAGTGCTGCCTGCCATTGAAGCGGTTGAACTCGGCGAAGGCTTGCCTCATCCGACGATTGACGGGGAGTGGATGAAGACTGCGACTGCTGCCAACCAGTCGTATCTGATCACCGATTTCTCCGAGGCGACCATTACTGAGGCAGTACGATATACGAATCAGGCCGGGCTGAAGTACGTGTATCATCCGGACCCATTCACCAAATGGGGCCATTTCGTCTTGAAGCAGGGACAATTTCCACGCGGCGATGAAAGTATGCGCGCCTGTGTTGAGGCAGCCGAGCAGGAAGGCGTGCATGTTGGCGTTCACACGCTTTCTAACTTTACGACGCTAAATGATCCATATGTCGCGCCGGTTCCGGATGCTAGATTGCAGATGGTAGGTTCTGCTCACTTAGTAGAGGCGATAGATGCTGAAGCGGTAGAACTGTTGATTGATCAACCGCAGCCATTCAAGGAAAACCTCTTTCGGAAATCCGCGTTGATCGGTACCGAAATCATTGAATATGACTCCGTATCGGAGCAAGAGCCTTGGAAGCTGCTTGGCGTGAAACGCGGTGTCAACGGCACTGCAGTGACCGGGCATGAGGCCGGCGCCGAGATTGGCCGATTGTGGGATCATCCTTATGATGTCTTCTTTCCGAATATCGAGCTGCAGGATGAATATAGCGAGCGGATTGCGGAGCTGTTTCTGGCTACAGGCTTGAAGCAGATCTCCTTCGACGGGCTGGAGGGCTGCTTCGCTACGGGCCAGGATGGCTATGGCGTAAACCGCTTCGTGCAGAAGTGTTACGACGGATGGGGCACGGAAATTATTAATGATGCGAGCATTGTCGTGCCGAATTACCTGTGGCATATCTTCACTCGTTTCAATTGGGGAGAGCCGTGGGGCGTATCGACGCGAGAGGGACAGCTGGAATGGCGGCTCACGAATCAGCGGTATTTCGAACGCAACTTCATCCCGCCGATGCTTGGCTGGTTCCTGATTCGCTCGACCTCCGATCGATTCGAAGCGACCACGATCGATGAGATCGAATGGGTGCTTTCTAAAGCGGCCGGCTTCGGAGCCGGATTCGCGCTTGCAGCGGATATGGCCGTTCTGAAGCGAAACGGCAATGTCGATGCGCTTCTGGAACAAGTGCGTCAATGGGAAACGGCTCGCAATGCCGGAGCGTTCTCGGATGAGCAGCGCGAACGGATGCGCGACCCGAAGAGCGACTGGCATCTGGAAACAGCCGGCGATGATAGCTGGCGCCTCATTCCGGTCAGCATGTCGAAGCCGCTGGAGTGCAACCCGGAGGAGCTTCAGCCCGGACAGCCGGGCGGCGCGGATTGGGCGTTCTATAACAAGTTCGATGAGCAGCCGCTGCGCTTCAGCTTGCGCGTATCGCCTTCTTATGGCAACACCGACGCACTTATTCGCAGGCCGACTTTCTATACGAATGGTGCGTATATGACATTCGATACGGATGTGCGCGCGAATGAATACCTCGTGTGCGATGGCGAACGAAGCGGAAAGGTGTATGATGTGAATTGGAATTTGCTGCGGACGGTTCAGGCTTCCGCAGATGCGCCGATCGTTCGGAAAGGCGGCGGGACCGTTTCGTTCAGCTGCAAGTTCGAAGGCGATCCGAAGCCGGTCGTTAGCGTAACGGTAAGTACATGGGGCGAAGCGGAAACTGTGCAGGCAGAAGCTGCGAAAGTGGGGAGCCTTTAATGACGAATACGGTTTGGATGCAAGAGGAGGCGTTAGTGCTAGTCGCTAACGCTTCTGATACTGCCTTCGCTATCTTGAAGGGGGCGGAAGAGCTTAGCGATGGGGAGTTTGCGTTTACGCTGACTCCTCTTAGCCTTGCCGGGAAAGTTGGAGCTGTTATTCGCTATACATCGAAGGACAGCTGGATCTTCATTGGCTGCGACAAGCCGATGGACCCCTTCGGGAAGAGCACATGGATTTGGTCGATGCCCTGCGGGAAGCAAGGCGTCTTGTTTCAGTCCGATCCTCTCTATGAAGGGAAGGACTATCGCATAGAGCTTCGGTTCTGTGAATCGGTGCTTACTGTTGCGATGAACGGCTATCAAGTCTATCATGGCGAACTGCCGGAATGGAAGACAGGTGCAGGGGCTGTTGGCTTCTGCGCCTTGGGCAGTGAAGATGGTGATGGCGAGCTTGGCGGGCAAGGGGGGCATGGCCGATTCTACGATGCTTGCTTGAGTCCGCTTGCGGAGTGTTATCGCTCCACGGGCGAGAGTTCAACGGACAACGACAATGAGGCAGCACAGACCGTGGTCCTGTCTTCGGAGCTGCTCGAGGTGGAGCTGGATGCCGCGTTTCCGCGTGTTTTGCACTATCGCTGGAAGGCGAGCGGAGCGGTTCTCTTCGGTCAAGGGGATCGTCTTTCTTATGTCGAGTTGAATGGGCGTTTCTACGAGCCTGTTATTACATTGCAATCCTTGCTGAGTGATGAAGCTGCAGTGGCCTATCGACTGGATTTTGCTGAGCTGCGTGTTGAAATGTCGGTTGCCTTCACAGTTTCGGATGCTGCGCTAGAACTGCGCATTTCCGAGATTCAAGAGAATGGAGATTTCCGGATTCGTACGATTGCCATCCCCAATCATGGCCTTGTTTCCGTTCGGGAGTCGCAAGAAGGAGCGGCAATAGCCTGTGCCGAAGGGATTAAAGGCGATAAGTTCGAAACGGTCTCGGATTCGAAACCGGCTGCCGCGCCAGAGTATCATGCCATTGCGATCTTGAATACCGCAGAGCTGGCTGCCAGCGTGATCGGCAATTCACTGCATAACCGCAAGCGCTTATGTGTTCAAACCGTTATGCGCCAGGGAGAATTGCGGACGGCTGTTTGGCATGCGTATTGGACTTACAGAGGTCCGGACATGGAGATTATTGAGGAGCCGTGGGCGAAAGTAATCCTGACAGATGACCGCAACGGTGACGGAATCGTGGATTGGCAGGATGGAGCTATTGCGGTTCGCGAGGCGCTGCCCGCGATTCCCGGCGCCGAGGTGCTTCGCCGAAGCTACGCGCATATCGCGATGAATTTCGGCAGTATGGCGCAATTTCCGTTTCTGCGTATTCTCGATAATGTGAAGAAGTTCTATCTATATACCGATGGCTTCGGGCAAATGCTGGAGCTGAAAGGGTATCAAAGCGAAGGTCATGACAGCGGTCATCCCGACTACAGCGGTAATTATAACGAGCGGGCAGGCGGCTTGGCACATTTGAATCTGCTATCGGAGCAGGCCAGAAGCTATAACGCGGTCATTGGCGTTCATATCAATCATAGTGAAGCCTATCCGGAGGCGAGAGCCTATTCGGATGCGCTCGTGACGACAACACCTGGCTGGCGCTGGCTCGATCAGTCTTATTATATCGATCGAGAAGCGGATATTCGGTCCGGCGAATTCGATCGGCGTTTGAATGCACTCAAAGAAGAGGCGCCTCATCTCGGATTTATCTACGTGGATACGTATCGAGATGAGCACTGGGCGGCATGGCGGCTAACGAAGCAGCTGCGCGATAACGGATGGACCATCTGGACGGAAGAAGCCGATGCGCTGGATGCAGATGCCGTATGGACGCATGATTCCACCGGTGACAGCCGGATATCCCGGTTCATCCGCCATCAGGACAAAGACGCCTATGCTGAGGATGCGATGCTGAAAGGCGGATACGAGCGTTATGGCGATAACGGATTTATGGGTTGGCAGCGGGAGCGGGATTTACCGGCAGTTATTCGTTCGTTCTACACGAAGCAGCTTCCTTACCGGTATTTGATGCATTTTGCGATTATGAGCTGGAAGGACGATGAGATCGTGCTCACCGATGGTGTTACTTCTCGATTAGAGGATGGGATAACGACTGTTCGGCGAGATGGGATTCCGGTTGCAATCGGGAATTCCGTGTTCATCCCGTGGGATCCGATTCAAGAGACCAAAATCTATTACTGGAACGATGGCAGCGGCGAGACGATATGGCAGCTTCCGTCCAGTTGGCCGGAGAATGGGACCGTCAAGCTGTACCGACTGACGAACCAAGGACGTCAATTCGTGCAGCATGTCCCGATTATTTCCGGATACGTCAACATTGCGGCAGACGCAAGCACGCCATATGTGTTATATAAAGAAGAGGCTCCTCCAATTCCTGACATCGAGTGGGGTGAAGGCAGCCCTGTGAAGGATCCGGGGTTTGACAGCCATGGCTTCACGTGGTGGAAGCGATCGTCCACTGGCAGCAGTATGAAGCATATCGCCGTCAAGGAGACAAGCTACGGCCAGTCTTATTTGTGCATTAGCGGCAATGAGGGAGCCGATGCACAGCTTGTTCAGAAACTGGAAGGGCTGGCGAGGGGCCGGACCTATTCGGCATCCGTATGGGTAGAGGTTTCGGATGGCCGGGAGGCAACGATCCGCGTGTCAGGCTATGGCGGTCCCGATATCAGCCATTCGATTAACCGCACGTCGGTCGTCAACTGCGCTCCTGACTCAGATAAGCGAGGCACCTATTATCAGCGGCTTGCGGTTCGCTTCCAGCTTCCGGCCACGAATCTTGAATCGCAGGAAGTGATGCTGTCTCTCCTAGCTGAACAAGGTGCCGCGGATTCCTATGTGCATTTTGACGATGTACGAGTTCGTGAAGTGAGCGGTGGTTCAGGCTTACGCGGTGATCATGAGGTCTACGAAGACTTCGAACAAGTCGATGAAGGTTGGGGGCTGTTCGTCAGCGCCAATCCGAAGCTTGGCAAGACGCATCTGTCGCAGCGGCATGAAGGCTTCACGGAGGATACGCTGGAAGGGGATTGGTCACTCAAGACGATGGATCAGTTGACCGGGGAACTGCTTCGAACATTGCCTTCGACGCTGAAGCTGCTGGCGAATCAGCGCTATCGGATTGCTTTTGACTATAAGTCAGATCATGACGGTCAGTACTCCATTGCGCTGCGGACGACAGATGGAGGTCCTTCTCAGGACATCGTGGAGCCTCTATGTAATGGCGAATGCCAATGGTCGATGGAGCTATCGACGGGGCCTTATACCGATTACTACTTGGCTATCATGAGGAATGACACGGAAACAGGCTCACTGGTACTGGATCGTTTTGCGGTGAATTGGATCTATTAGCACGAAAATTGTAGAGTGAAAAATGGTAAGTGACTATAGCAGTCCCGCTAGGAGGAGATTCGCGATGCTACTCGAAGTTATAGCGTTAACACCGGAAGATGCCCGGATTGCTGCCGAATATGGCGCAGATCGCATCGAGCTTGTCTCGGTTATCGAGGAAGGCGGGCTTACGCCTGCTTTGGCCTGTTTGGAAGAAATCGCAGCGGAATCTACGATTCCGGTTCATGTCATGATTCGTCCGCATAGCAGGGATTTCCGGTACTCAGAAGAGGATATGGGGCAGATGCTCCTTGAGATGAAGAAGCTGCGATTCTCTTGTATCGGCGCTTACGTACTTGGCGTATTGACCGCAGAGCAGAGGGTCGACGAAGAGAAGCTGAAGCGGCTTCTTGATGCGGCAGATGGCGTACCCGTTACATTTCATCGGGCGTTCGATGAGACGCGCAATCTGGAGGAGGCGTATGAGACACTCGCTCGCTATCCACAGATTCGCACTGTACTGACGTCCGGCGGGAAACCGAGCGTACTGGATGCGGTCGATCCCATAATGGAACTCGTCCGGCAAAGCAAGAACGGCCGAGGTCCGGAAATTATGGCGGGAAGCGGGCTTACGCTGGAATCAGCAGCTGATTTCGTGAAGAAAACAGGTGTCCGTGCCGTTCATTTTGGCTCAGGCGTGAGGCAGAACGGACTGTCCCAAGCTCCGATTGATCCGGTGAGGCTCGCTGCTGTTCTGGCGGTTCTCAAACCGCAATAAGGTTATTTTGCTGCAAGATTCCGGTGTGAAGGCTAACGCAAGAGGTAGGAGGAGTAATCAGATGTCTGAGGTATTGGTTAATGAGTATCGCGGGGGTTATGTAGAAAATGTGCACTGCGGTCATATTTGTGGAGTAGATGCGAGCGGCATCCGATACGGTACGGGGAATGTTCGTCACTTGACGTTTCTACGCTCTTCCGGGAAGCCGATTCAGGCGCTTCCTGCACTTATACATGGCGCAGATGAAGCATTCGGATTGTCGGAGAAAGAAACGGCGATCATGTCGGGCTCCCACTGGGCGGAAACGTTCCATGTCTCGGAGCTGGAGTCGATGATGGTGAAAATCGGCGTGGACGAGGAGCAGTTGGTCTGCTCACCAACGTACCCGCTAAACGGCGCAGCCAGAGATGAGTTGTTCGTCAGCGGCTCGCCGAAACGGAGAATTTATCACAATTGCTCCGGCAAGCATCTCGGCATTCTGTCGCTATGCAAGCATAAAGGCTACGAGGTGCAAGGTTATACGGATACCGATCATCCTGCGCAGCAAGAGATCGCAGCTACGCTTGCTTATTTGGCAGCTATGCCGGCTGAAGAGGTCGTGACAGGCGTGGACGGCTGCGGCTGTCCCGTATTCGCGATTCCGCTCGACCGACTGGCGACGGCTTATCTGAAGCTGGCTCTGCCTGAGCTTATCGAGGATCAAGCGGTACGCCGTGCAGCGATTAAGATTGCGGGACTCATGAACCGCCATCCCGAGATGGTATCCGGAACGGGACAAATCTGCTCGGTGCTGCTAATGGACGACAATATTGTTGCCAAAGGCGGGGCGAAAGGCGTTTATTGTTTCGGTTTGCGAGAGGAAGGGCTCGGTTTCGCCTTGAAAGTGCTAGACGGTTCGTCGGAAGAATGGCCGCTCATTATCGCTTCGATCCTGGAGCAGATCGGCTATTCCCGCCAGGAAACGATTGACCGGCTGCGTGCATTGGCACCTGCCGATATGCTCAATGACAACGGCATCGTTGCCGGCCGCAATGAGGCGGTATTTACACTGCAGCGATACGAATAATTACGCAGGTGAGGGAGTACAAAGGATGCAAATCGGATTAAGCACATACAGTTTGTTAAACGCATTGAAGTCGGGCGAAATGACCGTACTGGATGCGATTCAGTGGATAGCGGATAACGGCGGGGAGCATATGGAGATCGTTCCGTACGGCTTTACGCTCGTAGATAATCCGGAATTGGCCGATGCGGTTCGCAATAAGGCAGCGGAAGTCGGCATTGCACTCTCCAACTACTCGATGCCTGCCAATTTCGTGCAGCCTGATGAAGAGGCATTCGAAGCGGAGATGGCACGCGTTAAGGAGCATGTCGATCTTGTTCACCGTCTTGGCATGAAGCATATGCGTCATGATGTAACGGCTTTTACGATTCCGAAGGAACAAATGACGATTGCCTGGTTCGAGGAGAACCTGCACCTGATGGTGAAAGGCAGCCAGATCATTGCTGATTATGCAGCGCAGTATGGGATCACGACGACTATCGAAAATCACGGCTTCAGCGCGCAAGCGAGCGATCGCGTGCAACGCGTGCTGCATGCCGTTAATCGCCCTAATTTTAAAACAACACTGGATATCGGTAATTTCATGTGCGTAGACGAAAATCCGGTTATCGGCGTGATCAAGAACCTTCCTTATGCATCGTTGGTTCATTTCAAGGACTTCTACTTCCGTCCGTTCGATGAGCCGCCGGGTGGCGGCAATTGGTTCCGCACGAGCCATGACAATTATTTGCGCGGTGCCATTGTCGGTCATGGCGAAATTCCAATTCGCAAAATCACGAAGCTGATTAAGCAATCCGGCTATGATGGTTATATTACGGTTGAGTTCGAAGGTATGGAAGAGTGCAAAGAAGCGTCGCGGATCGCGATGGACAATCTGCGCACGCTGTGGCAAGAGGCATAAGAGCAGGAAATAACGTATGAAAAGAGAGGCGGCATAAGAGATGCAAACGATTCAGAAGCCGGTACCTTCGGCGAAGCAGCTGGCTTATCAGGATATGGAATTTGGCTTGTTTCTACATTTCGGGCTTCGGACGTTCTATGAAGGGTATGCCGATTTCGACGAGCGTCCCATGTCGCCGGCTGACTTTAATCCCGTAAATTTGGATTGCGAGCAGTGGATCCGTACCGCGAAGGAAGCGGGCATGCAATATGCGGTACTGACTGCGAAGCATCATGACGGATTCTCCAACTGGCCGTCCAAATACAGCTCCTTCTCGGTGGAAGCTTCCCCATGGAAGGACGGAAAAGGCGACGTCATTCGCGAGTACGTTGATGCCTGCCGGAAGTACGACGTGAAGCCTGGCCTTTACTATTCGCCTTATGACGGCTCTGCCAATTTCTACACCCAGGATGCCAAAGCTTACGACGATTATTTCGTGAATCAAATTACGGAGCTGCTGGGCAATTACGGCGAAATCGATATCTTGTGGTTCGATGGCTGCGGCTCTGAAGGCCATACCTACGATTGGAACCGGATCATTGGCGAAATTCGCCGCTTGCAGCCGGGCATCTTGATCTTCAACATGGGTGATCCGGATTTCCGCTGGATCGGCAATGAAGACGGCGTAGCTTCGACGCCAACTTGGAACGTGGTGGATTCTACTGATTTCTCGATTTTGACGGATGAGAAAGAGAAGCTTGGTGCACAGATGTGGCTGCCTGCTGAATGCGACGTGCAATTGCGGTATAACCGGATCAGCTGGTTTTACAGTGATGAGGACGAGCATATGGTCAAAAGCGTGGATGAGCTGATGGGCTTGTACTATTTGTCCGTCGGTCGCGGCACGAACCTGCTGCTGAATATCGGACCGAACCGCGAAGGACTTCTTCCGAACAAGGATACCCAGCATCTGACGCAATTCGGCGAAGAAATTCGTCGTCGGTTTGAACGTCCGATCGCGACGCTTTCTTCGTGCACGCAGGAAGGATCGAAGTGGACGTATAAAGCGCAAGAGTCGCATTTGATTGATCATATCATCATTCAAGAGGATCTCACTCGCGGCGAAAGTGTTCAGCAGTTCGTTGTGAAAGTTGTTACGTCCAAGTCGCACAATGCGATTACGGTGTATGAGGGCAGAAACATCGGTCATAAAGCGATTATCCGCATTCCTACGATTAAAGCAGCTGGGGTTATACTTGAGGTTACGGAAAGCGACGGGGAGCCAATCATTCGCGAATTATCTGTTCATTATTCCGGTGAATAAGGAGGGTTCGCATGAGCAGCGGCTTATCTCACTCTAAGTCCGAGACACGGCCTAATATTCTATTAATCACGGTGGATCAGATGCGCGGCGACTGCTTGAGTGCTGTCGGTCATCCGATTGTGGAGACGCCGAACCTGGATCGCTTAGCGCGATCCGGCGTTCTGTTCCGCAATGCGTATTCGGCTACGCCGACATGCGTTCCGGCCAGAGCGGCGCTCTTAACCGGCATGAGTCAGCGTTCGCATGGACGCGTCGGGTATCAGGACTGCGTGCCATGGGAGTACGAGCATATGCTGGCAGGCGAGCTTGCCGGTGCCGGCTACCATACGCAATGCGTCGGCAAAATGCATGTTTATCCCGCGCGCAATCTATGCGGGTTTCACAATATCGTGCTGCATGACGGCTATCTGCATCATAACCGCAGCAAGCATGATAACACGGTCGATGGGCATTTCGATCAAGTGGACGATTACTTGACTTGGCTGCGTCAGAGCGCAGGCGCGCAGGTCGATATCACCGATAATGGCCTCGATTGCAATGCATCGGCAGCCGCGCGGCCGTGGCATCTGGCGGAGGAGCTGCATCCGACGAATTGGACGGTGACGCAGTCGATCGATTTTCTGCGTCGCCGGGACCCGGGCAAACCGTTCTTCTTATATACATCGTTTGTCCGCCCGCATTCGCCGCTTGATCCGCCGCAGGTCTATATGGATATGTACAAGGACCTGGAGCTGCCCGATCCTCCAATCGGGGATTGGGTGGATGTAGATGCGGCTATGGCGAATGGGTCTGATCCGACTACGCATTTTGGCATTGTGCCGCGGCGCAGGCTGGATCGTGCTCGAGCGGCCTATTATGCGCTAATTACGCATCTTGACGATCAGATTGGCCGGTTGGTGAATGCCTTACAGGAATATGGTGTATCGGGTAATACAATCATCCTGTTTGCCTCTGACCACGGGGAGCTGCTTGGGGATCATCATTATTACCGCAAAGCGCTTCCGTATGAAGGAAGCGCGAAGGTACCGTTTATCGTCAGCGATCCGGGTGGCAAGCTGGGGTTACGTCGAGGCAGTGAAGCTTCGCAAGTGATTGAGCTGCGCGATATCATGCCGACCCTCCTCGACATCGCCGGTGTTCCGATACCGGGTACGGTAGATGGGAGCAGCGTGCTTCCGCTATGCCGGGGAGAGCAGGCCGATTGGCGGCCATATCTGCACGGCGAGCATTCGTATGGAGCGCTGTCGAACCATTTTGTAACGGATGGCCGGGAGAAATATCTTTGGTTCTCGCAGTCAGGTGAGGAGCAATTATTCGATTTAGTGAGCGATCCGCAGGAGATGGTGAACCTCGCAGGTTCGCCGAACTGGGGTGGCCGGTTAGCCGAGTGGAGGAAGCGCTTGGCAGCGGAATTGGACGGACGCGAAGAAGGTTATGTGGAAGATGGTCGGCTTATTGTCGGACGTCCGCCGCGTCAACTGCTAACGAGTGTGTTTCAAATGTAAGAGGAAAGGCGGGAGCTGTCGGGCTCCCGTTTTTTGCGTGCTGCATGTTCAAAATCATGGTTGAACACGCAAACCATTCGTCATCTAGTCAGATGAATCTAGCATGAGGTAAATTAGTAGCAAGAGACTTATGCTATAATCGACAACAACAACGCAATCCGAGTGCAGAATGTGCGGGATGCCGAAGCACCGCGCGCTATAAGGGGAGAAGTATACATGAACGGGCAAGGGCAAATGACACAGGATGAGCGATGGTTTCTGCAAGATGACGCACTTCGGGAGGCCAACCTTGTCGCAGAGCTTCCACTCGAGGCATGGGATGCCTTGCAGCAAGCTGCTGTAAAGGTGAGACAGGACGAGAGACTGAGTACGCTGGCAGTGCGAGGGCATCGACTGCTGTTTCAATCGGGCAATGGTGCAGCTTCAAGCGGGGAGACGTTCTCCGGCATTCTTGCTGAGATGGGTGAAGGAGCAGAACTCTATCAGCCGCTTATTCTGCTCAGCGGACTGAATCGGCTTAAAGGGCTCTATGCGGAGAGAGGCATTCCGCAGGAAATCTTGAAGCATACGCTCAGCGACATGGCGCTGTGGATGCATGATTATTATGGCAGGCACAATCGCTGGGGACTCGGCAACGAGTGGCTCGTCAACCATTTGTCCTTCCGATTGTTCCGAATCGGAAGACTGCAATTTGAGCGCGGCCGCTTCGGCGGAGGCCGACGCGTGCTTCGCCACCTGGCTACTTACGAGGTGATCGTCTTGGCTGAGAACGGCATTCGATTCCGCGGCGATGGACTCATTGACGGCACGAATGATCGCTTCGACGAAGCGGAAGCATGGGAATCTGTGCTCGAAGAAGGCGAAGGAAGTTTTCGCGGGCATCGGATTTCGGATGGTGGTTTCGCGGTTCGTCAGTTGGAGACATTCCGCACGGACGAGTGGGAAACGGTGCTGCGCGCCGGTGATCCTGTTCTAGATGTCCACATTGCCGCTGATGGCAAGATGGATCATGCGCAGTGTTTGGATTCGATGAAAGATGCAGTCGGGTTCTTCAACCGGTATTTCCCGGAAGAGACGCGGCTTGCATTCGTCTGCACCTCTTGGCTGCTTGATCCGCAGTTCGAGCAGCTGCTAAGCGATTCCGCCAACATCGTCCGTTTCCAGCGCGAATTCCGGCTCTATCCGGTAGGCGGCGACGGCAAAGAAAGCCTGCGCCGCATATTCGGTACGTTGTACGAAGATTGGACACAAGCGCCAGCCGACACCTCGCTTCGCCGTGCCGTACTTGGACATCTTGCGAGCGGCGGTGCATTGCGGGATATGGGCGGCTTTATTCTGATGGACCCTCAGGATTCGTTAGCGTGATTTCATGGCAACGAGATCGCATTTAAAAAGAGAAAACGCCGCACCACGAAGTTACTTCGCGGTGCGGCGTTTCTTTGTGATGCCTTCAGTTGGCCCTCAGCTGCTATTGGCGAAGCTGCGGCAATGGCTGGAAGGTCATATTAATCGGCAAGTAGCTGCCGGATGCGAGCGTGAAGACAATGTCGAGTGTTTCAGACGTTGCACCGGTGCGGTATAGCACGGCGGATTCATGTTGATCCAGCAGTGCACTGTCGGTTGTAACCGGAGTGAGCTGCCCGTTAACGATGAACGCGCCTGCATAGTGGCCGCCTCTGGCGTTGATGCCGACAAGCGTATTCGGCGCGACATGCACCTTCATTTTGTACAAGACGCCAAAGTTGCCGAAATCGTATTCGAGCAAGCCGGTCATCTCGTCAATCCCGTCCACGAGCTTGTCGATCTTGCTGTCGCCAAGTACGATACGCTGCGGCTTGGTGCCGAGCGGTTCGGAGGTGCTGAGATCGATCACGCGGTCTGCGTAATCGAATGTGCCGCGGACATGCTTATTATCGCGAGGCATGACGGTCAAGGAATCGAGAATCGGCAGCGGCTCTTGTTTATCCGGCACGACAACGATTCGGTATTGAATATTCGTTGACGAAACAACATCTGCATAAGCCGAGAACACGTCTCCCGGTTTAACAGGAACATTCGACATCTCAGGAAGCAGTACCTTGGATTCGCCCGGAGCGAGGGTAACGTAGGAAGCCGGTACATTTTTGCTGAGCGCATCCATATAGCGGATCGTAGCCATTTTGCCTGCCATAATGGAGGATTTGTCCGGACCGCCCTTGCCCCATGCGCCGATACCGACAGAGGCCATGCCAGTGCTGCTTGTGTTTGTCGCAATTAAGAACATTTTGAGTGGGTAGCCTGCTCCATTCTCGTTATAGAAGAGGAAGCGTGTAGCGCCGGAAAGCACAGTGTCGTAAACAAGACCTGTCGTCATCCAACGTTCAGGACTGTTGCTGTGTACAAGTCTTGCCGGTTCATTCATATAGGTATAAGAGATGGTCGGGTAGTTAAGCACGGCCGCTCCGTCCATATCATACTTGCGTCCAACCGGCGTGAAGAGCAGGTTAAACTCATCTTCGGTGTATAACATTTCCGGGATGACGGTAATCATCTTCGTTACGGTGCCGATCAATTGACCGCCATCCTTTACTTCAAGCGTGACCGGATACTGACCTTCACTGAAGAAAGCAGGAGCATTTCCCGTAAATTTAGCTGAAACGATGTCATTGCGGTCGTCGGTGCTCAGATCGGTATACGTGATAGGCTCACCCATGCGATAAGTAGATTTATCCGTTGTAAAATCTGCTACCGGCGGCTGATTCGGCATTTGCACATTAACTGTAACGCTGAATGGCTCGCTCCATACGCCGTTCTCACCTTGAACCCAGTGGGTTACAACATGCATACCGGCCTCTAGGAAGATGGACTGTCGTCCTTCCCAGCGCTCATGTGTGTTGGTTTCATCCACTACTGTAGGAACGCCGTTCACCAAATAATCAACAAGCGTTTGCCCTGCGAAAATTTCAGTAGGCTGTACGGTAAATTCCGCCGATGGCGGTGCTGCCCAGTTGATAACGGTATCGATGCCGCGGGCTGTAATACGGCTGCCGGTCAAATTTGACCACATGCGAAGCGGTACCATGAGCGAGCCTTTCAGGATGAAAGTCGGACCCGGACCTTTCACGGATTCACCGTTGCGAATAATAATGTCACTGCCTGGCTTGAATCGAAGCTCGATGTCCCCGGCTTTCGCGATGGATTCCTTCGTCTTCGCATTATAGGACAGCTTGTAGCCGAAAGGCCCCGCAATCCCGTTCAGCGCGGCATATGAGGAACCGCTTTTGATCGTTAATGGCTGCGCGGCTTTAAGCGGCTTCTTGTTGAACAACATCGCGGTGCTGTTCTTCTTCAGCACAAGCTCGTTGTCCGGAGGCGCTACTGGTGTAAGTGCGCCGCTAATCGTTGCGACATCAATATTCGGATTAGCGGCTGTTGAGTCGCCTGTCGTCGTCGTTGTCGTTGTAGGTGCATCGGTCGTAGAAGCAGGTGCATCGACCGTTCCCTCTGCTGATAGCGGTGCAGTTTGAAATAAAGTTAATAGTGCCAAAGTACAGACAAGATAATGCTTCAGTGGTTTCATACGCGACTCCTTCTCTATTTCGAATCGATAATTTGGATGACCACTGTTTAAACGACTATATTTACCATAAAGTTGCGATGCTTGGAAAAGAAAATATAGAAATCGGAAATGGAATAATCGGAATCAGGTTCGGGTTCCTGCTTATTTGTGTTAAAATAGGTGAAAAAATCCGGTGGATGTAGACGCAAGAAGAGAGGGAGTTACTCAAATGAAGTCAGGATACAACAAGGAACCGATTGTGACGATTCAGGGCTGGGAGCATGAAGCATGGTCGGGTTATGAAACAATCGGGAGTACAGTACGAGCAGCACTTGCAAACACAAGCAAAACGAAAACAGTTGTCGTCGTGGAATGCTACCCCGGCGTAAGACAAGAGGAAATTATTGCGGGGCTGTCTGCTGCGTTGGCGCCTGCACTTATCGTAAATGCGGAAGACGCAGCGCTGGAACCTGATGAGGTTGACCGCAAAGTCGAGCGCTATATGACGGATGATCGCGTGTTTGGCTATATGACGCCTTTTAGAATTGAAGAGTTCTATGATGCGGATAAGCTGCAGCAGCTCCGTGATGGAATCGATGCTGTACAGTCTGGAGTCATTGTCGTGATCGGCTTCGGTGCAACACTTGTGACAAGCGGTGATGTGCTGCTGTACGCAGACCTGGCGCGCTGGGAAATCCAGCAGCGTTATCGTGCGAAGACCTATCGCAACTGGAGAACGAACGTCGTGGAAACGGATATTCTCCGTCTCTACAAGCGTGGCTTCTTCTTCGAATGGCGGATGGCCGATCGACTGAAGAAATCGCTGCTAGGCGGTATCGATTACTACCTGGATACGAATGCAGCAGATGCTCCAAAGATGCTCTCCCGGGAAGCGCTGTTTGCCGGTCTTGCCCAAACGGTAAGTCAGCCGTTCCGGCTCGTGCCGTATTTTGATCCCGGCGTATGGGGTGGAACTTGGCTGGAGGCCAACATCGACCTGCCGAAGCGGAACCATCCGTATGCATGGGGGTTCGATGGTGTGCCTGAGGAGAACAGTCTTTATTTTCAATATGGCGGGCTTCGGTTGGAGCTGCCTTCGATTAATCTGGTCTTCTTCGAATCGATTAAACTGCTCGGTGAGAAGGTGTACTCGCGCTTCGGGGCTGAGTTCCCAATCCGTTTCGACTTCCTCGATACGATTGGCGGTCAGAAATTAAGCTTGCAGGTGCATCCAACGACTGAATATATTCGCGAGCAGTTCGGTATGCCGTATACGCAAGATGAGAGCTACTACATTCTGGAGGCGGTTCCAGGTGCGGAAGTATATTTAGGCCTACAGGACAACGTGGATTCGGAGCAGATGATGGCTGATTTGCGTAAGGCGCAGCAGGGTGAATTTACGTTCCCTGCAGAGCAATATGTGAATGTGTACCCGGCTGCTAAGCATGATCATTTCCTCATCCCGGCAGGGACGGTTCACTGTTCGGGTGAAGGATGCATGGTGCTTGAGATTAGCGCTACTCCGTATATTTTCACCTTTAAGCTGTGGGATTGGGATCGACTCGGGCTGGATGGCAAACCGCGTCCTGTGCATGTGGACCATGGCGAGAAGGTCATTCAGTGGGATCGGACTACGGAATGGACGAAGAGCTGTGTCGGCCGTGTTGAACCGGTTGCGGAAGGCGAAGGCTGGAAGGAAGAACGAACAGGACTGCATGATCTCGAGTTTATCGAGACGCGGAGGCACTGGTTCTCGGCACCGGTTCGTCATGAGGCTAACGGCAGTGTTCATATGCTGAATTTGATCGAAGGGGAAGAGGCGACGGTGGAAAGTCCGGACGGCGCGTTTGAGCCATTCGTCATCCGGTATGCGGAAACGTTCATCGTTCCCGCTTCTGTCTCTGCGTATACGATTCGCCCAAGCGGTCCGAGTGTTGGCAAAACAATCGGCACGATCAAAGCATTTGTCAGAGCCTAGGGGGGCATCCATAATGAATCCGGGCGTTATTCTGGCATTTGATGTTGGCGGTACGCAGATTAAAGCAGCTGTCATGCGTGACGGATCCATAATCGAGCAGACGATTGGGCAATATGAGGCAAAATCGGATCTAGGAGCGAGTGCGATCCTGGCGCATTTCGTTGCCATTGTGCAGGACATGCTGAAGCGAGGCGGACTGGTTGAGGAGTCGATCATCGGCTTCGGGCTCGCCTTCCCCGGCCCATTCGATTACGAGAATGGGATCTGTTTAATTCGTGGATTAGGCAAATTCGAGTCGTTGTACGGCCTTTCCGTAGGAAAGCTGCTGGAAGAGGCGCTTCGCGCGAATGAAGAACTGCGAGCGCGGCTTGCGCCGCAGTTCCGCATTGCCTTCGAGAATGATGCCGCTTTATTTGGTCTCGGGGAAGTTGGCGGTTCGGAAGCAGGTCATGGGGAGCGGGTCGTATGCCTCACGATTGGCACCGGCCTCGGCTCCTGCTTCTTGGAGAACGGTAGTCTGGTGAAGCATCGCGAAGATGTGCCGGATAACGGCTGGTTGTACCAGACGCCTTATCGCGATGGAATCGCCGACCGGTATATCTCGAAGAGCGGCGTCTTGCAGCTTGCAGAGGAGCTTGGCCTCGAACTTGGCAACAGAGATGTGCGTCAGCTGGCAGAAGACGCGCTTGGCGGAAGCGAACCGGAGAAGGAGTTGTTCGAGGCGTTCGGCGAGCGGATGGCGCTCATCTTGGGACCGGCTTTGCGGCAGTTCGACCCGGATGTGATCATCCTCGGCGGGCAGATCTCGAAGAGTGCCAGCTTGTTTCAGGGGGCTTTGCAGGCGGGGCTGGCGGAACAGCAGCTGAAAGCACAAGTACGCATCAGCCGAGATACGTTCGCGAGTACGTTTCGGGGGATCTATGAATTAGTAAGGTGAACAGGACAAATACATTCTCATTGAAAGGATGATTGCAATGAATACAGAACCACTTAAAGAGAAGGCTGTGACGTTCTTAAGTCTGGTAGCCGCGGGGAAGGTGCGCGAGGCCTACAAGAGTTATGTAGCCCCGGGCTTCCGTCATCACAATTCCTACTTCCGTGGCGATGCAGATTCGCTCATGCTGGCGATGGAAGAAAACGCGGCGTCGAACCCTCAAAAGACCCTTGTTGTCAAACGCACCATCGAAGAAGGGGATTGCGTTATGGTTCACTCTCATGTGAAACAAAAGCCAGAAGACCTCGGAGCCGCTGTGGTGCACATCTTTCGTTTCGAGGACGGCCGCATCATCGAATTGTGGGATTTAGGTCAGGCCATACCAGAGCAATCACTTAATGAGAACGGAATGTTCTAGCTTTAACAGATTACCGAGTAAGATAAAAAAACCGCCACAATTAAATTGTGGCGGGCAGTGTGTCGAGAAACAGACGTTTGATACAAAGTCGTTTTTTAGCTTCCGGTACGGCACGAGGGCAATCTATCGTATGTGCTGTACCTCCGCGATGAGCGCATGCTTTGTCGCATGCCAACTCTAACGGTTGTGACAGTTGTTATTTGGCATAAATTCACCCTGTTTTTTTTCTAAAGGTTGCCAGCGAGCTTATTTGAACGTTTTCCACTAGGAATCGACCAATTTGTTACAAATAACGTCAGTGACAACCGTTAGAGGTTCAAATAGGCTTCTTTTCATGAAATAGCCATGCTGACAACCGTTACAATTTTATTTCATGATGTATAGTCAACCGCCACAATTAAATTGTGGCGGTTTTTTTGTGTTCATAACTTGCGAATCAGCAGATGCAGTAAGCACCTCTAGTAGCGGTTGCCAAGCAATACTAAGATCTGATTAGGGAGAGTTCTTCTCAGTACATAGTATCCTTTGTTTGCGAGAGTGGCAATTCCGTTATCGTCCGGTGCACATAGTTCGCCTGGCTGGCAAGAGCCGTCATCTCTTACAAGCAATTTGCCTACCATGCCAACGGCTACCCATTCCGGTCGATTTAGCCGCGGTACGTATTCTTGAAGCGGGTTCCAATCGGGATTCAGTAGAGGCTGGCGTTCTGCGCGTCCAGGTGAAAGCAGTTGTCCCGCAGCATCCAACCGTTCCGGAATCTGTACATCGTGATAGAGGGTTTGTCCCCACTCATCGGTCAGAAATTTGCGATGCCAGCCGAGCTCAGCGTTACCGGATAGGAAAGCAGGCTTGCCGCTGGTAATGCCAACAATATAGTGATCTGCAGAAGTAGCAATTCGCACCTTGTCTTCCACTAAGGCCAAGAAGTAGCCTGGTGCGATCGGCTGCCCGTCGAAGGTTTCAAACATCTCCGCATAGTCTGCAGCAGGACTGCTCATCGTTCCGTCAATCTTCACATCGCCACTGCTCAATATCTTCGCTGCCAAGCCAGGTGCGGCCTCGCTCGTTCCATTGGCCAAATACCACGAGTAGGACAGTTCGTTAGCCGAGCCGAATTGCCCCATAATGTGTACCCCGTCTAGCAGGTTTGTGGAAGTGTTCAGTCCTTCGGCGTGGGAAAATGATCCGTCAGCGATCGTGTTGACGCCTTGTGCATGCGAGGAAAAGCCGCTTGCCGTGGTCACAGCCCCTTCGGCATGAGAGGATTGTCCGCTTGCAATGCTTAGGTTTCCTTCGGCATGCGAGACATCGCCGCTTGCAACTGTGCGCTGTCCTTCCGCATGTGCGAACATGCCGCTGGCTAGGTTCAAGTTTCCTTCAACATGCGATGCTCTCCCGCTTGCGGTATTGCTTTCTCCTTCAGCATGCGCGCCTTGTCCGGTAGCGAAAGTCTCAAGTCCTTCGGCGTGAGAATCTAAGCCGGAAGCTTGAGTCAATTCCCCTTCGGCATGCGCATTCATCCCATTGGCCAGCGTATTCATGCCCTCCGCATGAGAGCGGTCGCCGGTGGCCTGTGTTACCTCACCTTCGGCATGCGCATAGATACCGAAAGAAATCGAACCGCCTCCTTCCGCGTGGGAAGCAGGGCCAATCGCATTCGTAGCGTAACCTTCCGCGTGCGCTGCGAATCCGTTTGCATTCGATAGAAACCCTTCCGCATGTGAAGCCTCGTTGGAGGCATCTGTTTCTCTGCCTTCGGCATGCGAATAAATGCCTTCTGCAAGCGTACTTCCACCTTCCGCATGAGAGGCTGGTCCCCCAGCCGTATTAGCATATCCTTCCGCGTGAGCGGCAAAAGCACTCGCAGTGGATTGGAACCCTTCCGCGTGCGAGGCATCTCCGCTTGCTAACGTATCCAAACCTTCTGCCTCGGAGCATGTCCCCGTGGCTTGTGCGTTACATGGTGCCATATTGCAACATCTCCTTTTGTAAGACATAATGATGATGGTGAATCTATTTCCATAATATTACATGTGGAAGATTGTGATTGGATGATAGAGTTCTTTTTCTGAAACGTATAACGAATGGAGTCATAGCAAGGAGGCGGGCAGTGTGTCACATGATAGAGTAAGTAGTCTCGAAATTGCGATGGTGGAGATCCCTGGTGGAGAAATCGAGTTAAAGGACGACCGCGTGAAAAGCAAATGGACGGCGAAGATCAAACCTTTTCTACTTGCGCGATATCCGGTAACAGCGGGGCTGTACGGTGCGACGATTATGGGTCATGCAGCTGCTCATTCTGATGGGGATTCGAGACCGGTCGTGAACGTCTCTTGGCTGGATGCCGTGAAGTTCTGCAATCTGCTGTCAGAGAGAGAAGGACTGAAATCTTGTTACACGATTCGTTCCGAAGGTGTCCAATGTGATTGGGAGGCAGACGGCTATCGACTTCCCACGGAAGCGGAGTGGCAGTATGCATGTAAAGCAGGGACTACTGGCTATCGATATGGCGAGCTTAATCAAATTGCTTGGTATGAAGAAAATGCTGGGGGAAACGCCCATGAGGTAGGTGGGAAGGAGCCGAATGCATGGGGGTTATACGACATGCTCGGGAACGTGTGGGAGTGGTGCTGGGATCTCTATGACGAGGAAGTGTACGGCTCTTATCGGATTTTTCGGGGAGGGAGCTGGGCAGAAGAGGCTAGAGGCTGTGGGGCAACATGCCGCCGCCGCAGTCACCCGACATTTTGCATCGATGATCTTGGGTTTCGTTTGGCGCGATCTATGGCGAGACAGCACGCTAACGAATCCTAGTGGCCTTATTTCAACAAAGAGACGGGGGTTGAAACGCTAACGAATCCTAGAGGCCTTATTTGGTGTTAAATGGCTCTTTTTCGTATCATTTCTCCTCAATAGGACCTCTACAGTTCGTTAGAATCGAAAAGTGGCCAATTTTGCACGAATAAGGCCTACAGGATTCGTTAGCGCAAAATGTATTCGGGAGTGCTATTCGATGATAGATCTGGAGTTGGAACAGTTAATAGGTAGATTAGAGATCGGAAGCTGATACCAATGGGAGTGTTCCAGCGATGACTACTGATTCTGAGCTTCAGCAGCTCTTTGATGAACCAATTGAACATATTACGGTGCTCGACCCTGGTTATTCCGGGCATGCGAGCGATGTCTGGCTGGTGAAGACCGCATCAGAGGAATGTGTCGTACGTTCATCCAGATGGAAGGAAGCGCCGACCCATGAGTTTTGGTGGGGGTGTTATGATCTGTTTGGGATTGACCCCAGACGAATGCGTCTCTTCGCTGCGAATGCTGCCATGCTTAGTGTTATTGCAGATATTCCAGCGCCGCGAATACATAAGCATCAGATAATCGAGGGCAGAGAGTATCTTGTCGTCGAGAAAATGAACGGTCAGACATTCCAGTCTTTCTCCTTGCAGTCCGATGCACTGCTGCATCAGCTAGGTGTCTGGTTGGGTCGAGTCCATTTGCAGCGCTGCCATTATTTTGGCAACCTTGGTGGAACTCCAATTGGTCCACAACAATCCTTCCATACTCGCTTGTCTCACACCATGAGAGAGCTCGTTGATCGCGATTATGCGAATGATAACAAGATAAAGGTGCAGCTTGATGCGATGCTTCGTGACCTTGAAGATCTTCCGGTACCTGCTCACTTCTGTCCTGTTTTTATAGATCTTGATTCATCGCAGTTTCTAATTCATGACGGGATGTTATCCGCGGTAGTGGATGTTGAAGCTTATGCGGTAGGTCCCCGTGAGCTTGATTTTATTGGTTTGGAGTATGTGCTTGATGAGAGATCGGCGGCTTCTTTCCTCAAAGGGTATTCGTCGATCCTCGCCCCTCCCGATTTAACTGATTATCGCACTATCTATCGTTTTTTCTATCGGCTGCTAGGCGTGCAAGGGTCAGTTGATCTGGGTCTATGGTTTGCGCAGCGGGCATTATTTCAGTGAAACGGAGAATGGCTCCATGAACAAAAAGAAGAAAATCAGGGATTTGATCTATGTCAGTAATGAGAGTGCGAATAACTGCTTCTATTCGTATGGGATTGAATTTCATGAATTTATGAATGGTGTACCTAATAGACCGGAGAATTTGTTACTACTCCAACATAACTTCTCGAATGCGCAATGGAATCCACATACTCGATTTGATTATGTGGCGCGGGAAGAACTGGATGAGCTGATCGAGGATGATGTTTACGGCTATGGGGATTTTTGTTGGGTGGATTTCGCTCAAGAAGCGGATATGGACACATTAAGCAACAATCAGATTGCTGAATTATTGTTCTTCGGGCATCTCGCTAGACCCTTGCACCTAGTGCCAATGATGAGATTTGCCTATTATGCACATGATGACGGTTGGTTCAACAAGCTCTATGTGACGGACCGGCGTGATTATGAAATGCTTTTGGCAAACGTTATTGTAGAGAAGCTGCGGAAGATCACAGGGAGGAAATTTGAGCCAATCCCGAAGGAAGTATCTGCAGTACTATTAGAGTCTGCCCGAGATGGATTATTCATTGGCTTATCGAGAGCGATCAAGAATACAGCCGAATATAAGATCCCGATCGCGGCTGTTGGTCATTTCACGGACATGGACAAAGTCTATGGCATTAGGGACGAAATGAGTGAGTACAAGACTTGGCTCGCATATTCAAAAGGGACCTGGAACCTCGTTAAGGACATCTAAATTCAAGTGTGCTTGTTTTCATCAAATTCACTTCCCACAAACAAGAAGAAATGTTATTCTTGAGATAAGAACAAATGTTCTTATCATGTTGTTTGAAGGTGGGGGTGTAAAGTGAAATGCAATCCGCTCAGGCTAAGAGTATCCTAATCCCTACTAAATACCCTGCCGGTTGGTTCGGGACTAAATATACGATGAATCTCTATCGTGGCTGCGACATTCAGTGTATCTACTGTGATTCACGAAGTGAGCGGTACGGTATCGATGAATTCCACAATGTTACGGTCAAAACAAATGCGTTGGAGCTTCTTCGTAAGGAGCTCGCAGCGAAAAGAAGCAGAGAGTCCACGATCGGCACAGGTTCGATGAGTGATCCGTATACGCTGATGGAACGCAAGCTGCTGATGACGCGGCGCGCGCTGCTGATGATTGCGGAGTTCCGATTCCCGGTACATATTACTACGAAGAGCAATCTCATTCTCCGAGACTCCGATATCCTGCAGCAGCTGAGCACGAAATATGCCTCCGTTGCGGTGTCGATTACGACCGCTAACGATGAGCTGGCTCGTAAATTGGAACCCCATGCGGCTTCCTCTACAGAGAGATTCAGAACGCTTGCTGAGCTCGAGAAACTTGGTGTGGTGACGACTATGCTGATGATGCCTATTCTCCCCTTCTTGGAAGATCAATTGGATAACATTGATCAGCTTGTCGAGAGGGCGGCAGCAGCAGGTGTCAAACATATCATGGCGGCATTCGGCGTTACGTTGCGAGATCGGCAGCGGGAGTATTTCTATCGAAAGCTGGATGAAGAGTTTCCAGGTTTGAGTAATCAATATAGACGGACATTCGGCCTTGCCTATGAGTGTAAGTCGAAGAAGGAGAAAGAACTGGAGCTTCGGTTCCGTGAAGCCTGCTCGCTGCATGGGATATCCACCGAAATGCCCTATTATCAGCCGCCTGCTGCTGACTCGTTCCAAATGAGTTTGTTCGACGATGAGGAGTGTTCCTATGGATGACGTTGAGATTGTTCGACAATTCTATGATGAGACGGTGCAGTACGAGTGGGATCGTCTTGAGCGTCACAAAGTTGAGTTTGAGCTTAGCAAACGGTATATGAACCGCTACATCAAGCCGAACGACAAAGTGCTGGATCTAGGCGGTGGTCCGGGCAGGTATTCGCTTCACCTGTCGGCGCGTGGCTGCGAGGTGACGTTGGCTGATCTCTCGCCCAACAATGTGAATTTTGCGCTGAGCAAAGCGAAGGAGCTTGAGCTGCCACTAGAAGGTCTATGTGTGGACAGCCGCGACTTATCTAGCCTTGCGGATGAGCAGTTTGATCATGTACTGTGCATGGGGCCGATGTATCATCTGAAAGAAGAGAAGGATAGAGTTGCGACTATTCAGCAATGTATGAAGAAGCTAAAACCAAACGGAATCCTATTCGTATCCTTTGTCTCTTCATATTCATTTGTCTGGGATTACTTGATCCGTAATCCTGCATTCATTCTATCTGCTGATCGCAGGTCTGAGCTTCATACGATGATTGAGGATGCGAATTTTGCCGGGCATGGATTCACGGACAACTATTACATTCGTCCGCGAGATGTGGTTCCATTCTTCCAAAAATTCGAGCTAGAGAAGCTGCACGTGATCAACTGCGAAAGCTTCCTATACCTGCGTGAGCCGGAGCTTCTTACACAGCCGCCTGAGGTAATATCGGCTTGGCTCGACTTGGCGGAGCAAGTATGTGAACGCGAGGAGCTATTGAGTTTTGCCGAACATTTCATGTACATGGGAAGGAAGAACGCATAGATGATCGTGACGAGGAGGGCTGCCGGTTTGGCAGCCTTTTGTCATTCGTACACGAATTTGAGAAAAACAAAAACCGTTTGCCGCTCAGCAGCGTCTAACTTGTAGAAGAAGCATAATGGCAGGAGAGGTAGCGCATGGATAACGAATTGCTGGCTCACGCAGCTAAACGCGGTGACGATGCGGCCTTCTACAGCCTCATTACGCAGCACAAAGATAAAATGTACCGGATTGCGTATTCGTATTTGAAGAATGAGAACGATGCGCTTGAAGCCGTGCAAGAAGTGACCTGCCGGGCATACATGCAGATTCACCGATTGAAAGAACCTGGTTATTTTGGAAGCTGGCTGATTCGCATTCTGATGAACTATTGTGCGGATGAAACCAAGAGGCGGTCTCGCCGGAATGAGAAGCATCAGGTGGCGGCCGTGGCTGGAGAACAGCACGTGGGGAGCGGCGAATCCCAATTACTAGAGAAAGTAATGCTCGAATCCGCGGTAGAACGGCTAGATGCCAACTATCGGACCGTCATTGAGCTGAAATATTATCATGATCTAACGATCACCGAAATCGCGAGAACGTTACAGAAGCCGGAAGGTACGATCAAAACATGGCTGCACAAAGCACTCGGCGGGCTGCGGCAGCGGCTGGAGAAGGACGGTGAACCCCATGAATGAGTTTCGTGATGCGAACGAGCAGGATTGGCCGCAGTTGGAGGCAATGAAGGAACGGATTAATCAGATTACGGTTCCCGAAGCGGTTGATGAGAGGATTAGGAATGGCATGCGGCGTGGCCGGCAGCGCAGAAGGCGCCGGTTGGTCACTCGAATGGCTTCCTATACGGCATGTTTACTGCTCCTCATTACGGTAGCATCTGTCCGCTTCTCGCCCGTTGTTGCGGCCTATGTTGGTGATTTGCCGGGGCTTCGGTCACTTGTTGAACTTATTAATTATGACAAAGGGCTGGAGCTCGCATTGGAAAATGATTTTATGCAGCCGGTCGGCCTATCCGAGGAGCATGACGGCATTAAGCTGACGGTGGATGGCGTAATTGCAGATGAATCGAGGGTTCTCGTCTTCTACACGTTGACCAACACGGACGGACGGAAGCGAGTCATCAATGTACAGCAAGTGAACCTGCTTAATGGCAAAGAGTTCGGAATCTCGCAAGGTACCTCGAACTTCGATGAAGAGTGGTTAAGTAAGCAAGGCACGATTGATTTTAACTTCCAGGAGGGATCAGAAGTCCCGGATACGCTTAATCTGGAGATTAAGGTCGGTAAGGATAACGAGAAGGCAACTGATGGTCCGGTGTGGAAGTTTGTGGTTCCTGTAGATAAAGCCAAGTTTGCAGGATTGAAGGAGACCTATGATCTCAATGAAACGGTTACCGTTGAGGGCCAGCGGATTACTTTTGGCAAAATAACCATTTACCCGACCCGGATTGGCGTGGAGGTAGCATACGATCCAGCCAATACTAAGAAGTTGTTTTACTTTGACGATCTTCGGTTCGAAGATGAGAACGGTGAGGTCTTTGGGACAATTACCAACGGCGTATCCGGTTCAACCATAAGTGAGTATCGGCAGGTGCTTTACTTCCAGAGCAACTATTTCCGCAAGCCGGACCGGCTATATCTAAAGGCCAGCAGCATTCGTGCACTGGACAAAAACAAGCTGGAACTCAAGGTGGATCTTGATCACAAGAAGCTGCTCGCAAGCCCCGATGATCACCTTACGTTAAGTGATGTCGGCACCAGCCAGGAGGATGGTCAGAGCATTGTTGTCTTTAAGCTGAAGAATGACAACCCGCTTGATGAAAACCGTTCGTACAGCTTACTAGACAGCACGTTTAAGGATGCATCCGGTAAATCCTTTGAATCGCATATGACGGGTTCGTCTGGTGACGAGTTCCAGTATTTTATTAAGAAGACGAATTACCAAAGCCCGCTAACGCTACGCATTTCCGATTATCCAACCCGGATCCAGGGTGACATAAACCTTAGAATTAAGTAACTAACAGTGAGGCTGCCATTCGTGGCAATCTTCAGGTTGATGACAAAGCCCCTCGTTGGGGCTTTGTCTGTTGATGGGCTTAAGAAATGAAAGGCCAGCCCACTTCAACCAACAATTGATCAGATGCTTTAACGAACTGTACGGCGCTTATTTGCCCATTATTGGCACCGAAAATATTCTAACGAACCGTAGGGGCTCTATTTGATGGTTATGGCGTAGTTGGGAGCCGATTATCCCCAAATAAGACCTCTCCGGTTCGTTAGATTTTCGAAGCCTCGAAATTCGGCCCAATAAGGCCTCTACGGTTCGTTAGATTTTCGCGGCATGCATGATGAGGAGTGCGTGTGCTGTCGAGACTGTATCGACAGCCTGAAGACTGCCAATCCTGGCAGTCTTTTCAGTAGTTTAGTAACCTTTTAGCAGAGTAAACGTCTATGATCTATGAAGATATCCTAATTAATGGTACTGGGGTGGAGTAGAAATGAGACATTCTCGTTTACTAAAGTTGATCGTGCTCATATGTATGGCTAGTTTACTGATTCCAATAGGTGTATCGGCGGAAAGTTCACAGGAGCAATCAATGACGTTTGAAGGAAAAGTGCTCTCGAATGTCAAACAGGTTGCTTCAGGGTATGCAAGTACACTGGCACTGAAGAATGATGGGACTCTGGACCTGGGGAAGCAACATCACGACGCGTTTAACAACGACAGCCGTTCAAGTTCCGGAATTAACGGATGTAGATTCTATTAGACTTTCTTCTACTTACGGGGATACGGTCGTTGCTGTGAAGAAGGATGGGACAGCGTGGATGTTTGGGCAATTACGTTATGGCACTTATGATGGTGTAACCTATTCCTCAGATCATTCGGTATTCACGAGAATCCCGAAAGAAATCGAAGGACTGCGTGATGTGAAAGATGTTCAATTAGGCTATGACTCTGTGTTGGCTCTGAAGAGGGACGGAACGGTCTGGGCTTGGGGAAGCAACGAGTATGGCGAATTGGGTACTGGCAAAGTGAAGTCCCTTGCCGCACCGGCTCAAGTAGCGGGTTTGCCAGAGATATCGTCTATACATATAGAAGGTAATGCTGCGTTCGCCATCGACAAGAGTGGCAAGCTTTGGTTCTGGGGCTCACCGTATTGGTATTATAGCCAGACCGGTAATCAAGCTGTAATTACGAAACCACGGGTGTTCGAGAAGCTTGATCATATTAAGGCGATTACAGGTTCAGGAGGATCTACTCTATTGCTGCGTTCGGACGGCACAGTGTGGTCCTTTGGAGATAACTATGGCGGTATGCTGGGTAGAAACAGGGATCCATTGGAGGGGCCGCTCCATCTGGAACAGATCCCGGAGCTTCAATCGATAGAGGATCTATCATGCTCGTATTTGCAATGTTTGGCGCTTGATCAGCTTGACCGGGTATGGGTATGGGGTAATAACTCTTACCGCCAAATCGGAGACGGTTTACAGCCGCATAGGTTCGATCACCCCGTAAAGCTTGGACATCAGCAGGCAGTAGAGGGTGTAAGCGGTTTTCGGACTTCTTTTCTCATTAAAAAGGATGGCACATTGTGGGGGGCCGGTTTAAACGGCGATGGTCAAATTGGCCATGGGTTATTAGGCATAGGAGGCGGAGAGGAAGGCTTCGGCGTTCCACCTTACTCGTATGAGCCGTACTCATGGGGGACCTTCTCCGTTACAAAATATGAACCCGTATTGGAAGCTCCTCGTGTGCTGGTGAATGGGCAGCAGATAGTCATGTGGGCGATGCAGATCGATGGGAGCGTTTATGCCTCTGTTAGAGGGATGATGGAAGCGATGGGTTACCGTATGGAGTGGAACCCGGATGGAAAAATAGCGGTTGCTCTTAAGGATGGTAAGGAGTTTTCTTTTCATCTGGAAGAAACAGGCGGTATTTACGTGAATGGACTTCCGGTCACAGTGGGTAAGGAAGTATACAATGTAAGAGGGGAATTGCTTGCTCCTGT
The DNA here is from genome assembly GCF_059383735.1 of Paenibacillus sp. N22P23. NCBI lineage: Bacteria > Bacillati > Bacillota > Bacilli > Caryophanales > Paenibacillaceae > Paenibacillus > Paenibacillus sp. N22P23. The sequence goes on along the minus strand of NZ_JBXENT010000002.1, from coordinate 1,054,400 downwards.
CCGTGAGCTTGGTGCGGCCTTTGGCTTCACGACGGCATGGGAACCTGAAGCCTACACCATACGAGTAACTGAGTAGATTGGAGCTGCGTTAATGAACAGGGTAGTGATTATTACGGTTGGGAAAACGCATAGCGGGAAAACGACATTCGCCAAGGCGTTGGAGCAACAATTGCCGAACTCACTTGTGATTGATCAAGATAACCATGCTGCATTCATCAATTCGAACTATCCCGCCTTGCGTCCAAAAAGTGGTCCAAATACGATCAAGTATGCCGTGACACAAACGATTGTCGATTATGCTGTTCATCAAACGGATTATCATCTCATTCAGTGCAATGCGAACCGTTATCGTAAGGGGCGGTTGGAGATGCTTGCTTATTATCAAAACAAAGGTTTTACTACTATACTCGTTCATTTCGATTATCCTGATATTGTCTTACAAGCGAGAGTCGCTGAAAGTCAGCGCAGCACCGCTGTATTTAGAAGTGCTTCTACTTTCGAAGAGGTACTAATGCGGCAGCAGACAGAGTCTCTTCACGGTAAAGCGGTAGACCCGATTCATGGTGAGGCTGACTATCTGTTCGAAATCAAACATGCTGATGAGGTTCAGTACGTGATCCAAGCCATTGTGAATATAGCCGAGCGGAGCGGAGGAGAAGTCTAAGAATGAGCAAGCATTATCAATTCCAGCACAATGAAATCGAACAAATAATGAGCGGGTTTGGTCAAGCGTTCTATGAGAAGATGCTCAGCAATCTCGAAACCTTTGCCGGTCAATGGGAGTTGAGCGCGCTTCAGCTCATTCCTTCCTATTCCGCAAACCTGGTGTTTACATGCGAATCAGCTAGATTCGGAAGCGCAGTACTCAAGATAGGCAGAATTTCCTCTCTAGAGATAAAGATGGAATATCAGACATTGCTCCACTATGAAGGCAGACGATTTTGCACCGTGTATGATGCGGATTTGGATAACGGAGTTTTGCTTGAAGCGTGCGTGAAGCCGGGGAATCCGCTAAGGGAAGAGACTTCGCTTGCGACGAGGTTAGACGTATTTAGTTCGCTATACAAAGGCTTGCACATCGCGGCTGCTAATGCAGAGCTCTATCCGACTTACGTAGGGTGGGTTAGCAAAATAACCGAGTACATGAGTACGAGGCAGGATTGCAGAAAATTAGCAGCCTATATGAAGAAAGCGGAAGATATTTGCTTATCGGTGGCTGCGGTTTATACCGGGCAGATGCTGCTTCATGGCGATTTTCATCACGATAATATTTTGCTTGGACAGGATGGCATATACCAAATCATTGACCCGAAGGGCGTAATAGGCGATCCGGTGTTTGACGTTCCGCGCTTTATCTTAAATGAATTTGATGATGATTATTCGGAGAAGGGCTATTCGAAAATCAATGAAATCATTGCCGTACTCGAGCAGAAACTGGGCATTCCCAGCGAGATCTTAAAAAAATGCCTCTTCGTCGAAACAGCAATGGGTTCATGCTGGAGTGCTGAGGATGGCGCAACAGCTGAGGAGTACTCGGATCTCGTCAAACAGGTTGCTTTTGCAGAGGCGATCATGAAGGGTTGATTGCATACTTGGATGAAGGTTAGGGGGAATTAAATATGGAAAATGCCATTACGGACCTCTTTCATCGTCATGGTGTCCTTGCAAGTGCCGCGGAGAGATATGGGATTAGCGATGAAGATGTCATTTCTATAGGCGGATTTCAAAACTTTGTGTACGAGTACCAGCATAACGGGCATGCCTATATATTGAGAATTACGCCTGGAAGCCGTCGTATAGTTGGTGTGGTAAAGGCAGAACTGGAATGGATCCAGTATCTGGTAAGCAACGGCATTTCAGCATCGCTGCCCATCCCATCCGCGACGGGCGAGTGGACCGAAGTAATTGTGACAGCAGAAATGTTCTTTACTGCGGTTTCTTTTGAGAAAGCGCCTGGACAGAAGGTGAATTATCCGGCGTGTCTGGATGACGATGAGCTATACGAGAACTTGGGTCAAATCACGGGTAAAATGCATGCTTTATCGAAGCTGTATAAGCCTGATGAGGATAGCGGCAATCGTAGAATAGAATGGTGTCAGAACGATTACTTGATAGACATTGACATCCTTCCTCCGTCCCATCAGCGTGTGAAAGAGAATTACAGCCTGATGGTGGATCGGCTTACTAAACTGCCAACGGATTCTGATACTTTTGGACTTATTCATGGGGATATGGGAGTCGGTAATTTTGTAGTAGATGACGAAGGTGAAATCACGCTTTTTGATTTCGACGAAGCGCAGTACAGCTGGTTTGTAGAAGATATCGCGGTACAGCTGTACTACCTGGTTTATGTATACGGTGGCGAGGATGGGCGCGAGCTGAGGGAGGATCAGGCCCGCCGATTTATGCGTTCTTTTATGAAAGGCTATAGCCTCGAAAACACATTAAGTGAAGATGACCTGAAGCATATTCCGTTATTCTTAATGCTGAGAGAATTGATTGTTTATATTGGGGCATTTCGCAATTATGACGGGGATGAAACATTCAGCAGCTCGGATAATCAATGGTTTAAGGATTGGATTGCAGAAAGCAGGGTCAGGTTGGAGAACAATGTACCTATCGTGGATATTTGGTAATCAGGCGGCGACTATTGAATTTCAAAATCAGCCGCTAAAATTGCTTTTAAATCCGTATTGGCTCCCCTGAAGGTTTTAACCAAACGATATTTCCCCGGTGGGAGCTTCTGCGGAAATACAACTGTCTCGGAGAAGGTTTGGCGTGGGGCTGTCTGGATGCCGATGGAGTCTACAGCTGAATCATCAGGTACATTCGTCCATCCCTCAGGTAGATCACGGTAGATCGTGTAACCGTACCCCAAATACAGATCAGTCGGCCCCGCATTATAGAGCTTTAATTCCGTTCGGTCGGCGCCCTGTACCGGCGGATCGATGGAAAGGCGGGCGTTAAGTTCATGTGGAGGTACATAAAACGTGGCCAGCAGCGTATCCTCGACAACTCCCTCTGTATTGAGAGCTTCCAAGCTAAGTAAATAATTTGTATTGGGCTGCTCCGGCAGTTTATAAGCAAAATTAAATTGATCATCCTTGATGTTGCTGCGATCAGCGACGATTTCGGTTAGCAGTTTATTCCGCTTACCGTCCTGATCGCGGCTTGTAATCTGATAGCGAACCGAAATTTGTTTCGGAATACGGACAAGTTTAATTCCTGCATCGCTCCCCGCCTCAGCCATATCGGAAGGGTAAGACGTGAGCATATTGAAACCATAATCCCCCTTAAACCATTTCTCGGTTCTGGCGCCATAATCGGTTGCAGCGGCTAATGCTTGCAGCCGAGAAAGCTTCGAGGACACACGCACTGTTTCGGGATTCCCTATCGTATCCTTGAGGCCGGCAATGGTAGGATTAACAGTCCCTTGGACTAAATCCTCTTCTGATTTGCTTCCGCATGCTGTCAAAAAAACTCCGAAAAGCAACATAAGTACTAGGATTCGCACTGGTAACACCCCCTATCTATGACGCATAATACCCAGGATTTGTTACGGCTGGAGCATGAGCAATGGTCGGTGATTAAATTATACATTTTTAGGTATTTAACGCAACATTTCTCAGATTCGATCGTCTAATGGTCATCCGGCTCCAAAACAAACAGGAGGATGATCCCTTGCTTCTTCATAAAAGAGTACTTACCTATCTTACTACGATAATAGTAGTTGTAACGATGCTGCTCAATATCCCCATTCCAGCTTCAGCAGAAGACACGCCTAAGGCAGGCGGTATTAAGGTTATGATGAACGGCTACATGTACGAGTTGACCTCGGATCCACTAATTTCCAGAGGCAATGTTTACCTGTCCGTACGTGATATGGGTCAACTGCTCGGAACAATCGTGTCTTGGAACGCTGGAGCGAAGATAGTGAGCATGAAATACCCGGAGCTCGCCGTTAAACTGAGTTATGGTTCTATGAACGCAACCGTTAATGATCATCAACTTGCATTAACAGCACCTTTGCTCAACTTACAAGGACGAATTTATGCTCCGCTTCGATTCTTCTCTGAGGCTACGAAAGCAGAGGTCGTATGGGATGAAACGAACAAAACAGTCCGAATTACGCGCAAGGATACATACCTCAAATTAGGTGTTGGTCCGATTTGGTTTAACCGTGTAACAAGCGACCTTTATATGGCACGAAATGAGCAATATCCCGTCATGCTCATCGGCAAATTGGATGGCACGCTAGTGGGTAATGTTACTCTGAGCGGGGGAATGGGCAGTTCGAGCAACGTCCTTACAATCGTGGACCAGCACATAGATGCAGAGTATCACGTACTTTATGATGCGTATAGCTTACTTATCCTGAACAATAAGATTGTGAGTCAGAAGAAAGCGACCTATGTTCAGCGCTATGAGTCCAATACGACCTATTTTCAAGTGGAAAGACCAGGAGGTTGGCTTCAGCGTTCCGTACTGACAGATGGCAAAATCGTAACTGTATTTGATGAGCAAGGCGAGGCGATTAACAACTATGATTTGCCTGCGCTTGTCGGCAAGGACGGGGTGTATACCGTAGTTTCAGTCGGCGATGATTATTTGATCGTTCGGCCGAATCAAACTGGACTTCTGACGTTAATTGATTTGAAGGACCATTCAACCGTCGTGCTGGCGGATAAGCTGTTGACTGGGGAAGAGCGGACTTACGCCTTGAACAATAAGGTTCCGTATAGCGTCGATGGGTTGAAATACGCCGGCGATATGGGACATGGATCGCTTGATTTCATCTACTACAGTCCCCTCGATAAGACGAATCGCACGGTTCGATTAACCTATGATCGGCCCTCTTACGAGGAGGAACGAAGCCAACTGCCAAAGAACAAGAATCTAAGCGAGCTGGCACCTATCTGCAGCCCGGAAACCGTATCGTCCGTGAATCTAGCAGACGGGGATCTTGCATACGTCCCACTGAACAATACCAATAAAGCCGATCATGAATCCATTAACAAGGTCTGCCGGATGCTGAAGCTATTCGTTGCAAAAGGCGTCGAAGAGCCTGCTCCCACATCAGAGGTCGAGACGTTTTTTCACGGCATGGCGATCAGTTTCGTTGACGGGAGTTACTTACAAGTGTACGAAGCGGGGCAAAGCAGCCTGGGAACAGGAATAGGACGGGGCAAACAGTTAGTACTGGACGACCTTGAGGCCTATAAGGATTTCATGCATCTGAAGATATTACCGCCAAGAGACGGGGGTTGAATGGGTGTGGAGCAAAAGAACACTTCTATTACTCACTGTACTATTCCTGATAGGAACCTTATCGCTTTCATCTGTAGGAGCGGCCGCGCCTGAGGCGAAACCTGATCAGGCAGGAAAGCAAGTGATGCCACTGCTTATGAACAATTATTTTGTACTCTTTCCGGGCGAGAAGGCGGCGTTCTTCAAGAACAATCGACTGATGGTTCCTATGCAGACATTCGCGGATACAATTGGTTCTTTCGTGGAACAGAAGCAATATGAAAACAAACCTTACTATACTATTGGGCAGAACGTCGGTCTTCTGAGACCAGGTGTGGACTGGGCCGTGTTTGGTGGAGACATGGGATGGGGCATCGGAGCTGCCCCTGAACATCGCGCCGGAGAATTATTCATTCCGATTACTCCAATATTGTGGGGGATGAGTGAACGTAAGTTTCAGTATGAGCTAAGACAAGTAAGGGGGCACAAGATGCTCGCCATTATGGAGCCCCATGTACACCGCCTGTTAGAGCAGGTAGTGGATGCTCAGAAAATTAGTTATCCTCCTATTTTATCCGATACGCCTTATCCGCTCATTCCAACATCGCTAACACAGCGAGAAATCAAGACGAATGGAGGCAAAGCAGCGTATCGCATGACGATGACTTTGGATCGAGGCGATGGATTGGGCGAGTTAATGGAAGCTATCACCTTGGAGCTTATATCCGTGGACAAGAATGGTGCAGCTACCAGAGTGGAGAAGGAGTTTGCACCTGAGGATGGACAGGTTCGAACCGTTGTCTTCGATGTACCGAATAGATCCTCCTATGTGCTTGCACAAGCGAATCCCATCTTCAAAGACGAGCCTGTATATCCTACCGGTTACAAGCTTGAAACGGCGATGACGATTGCATTGGCGAAGGTGTTCGAAAGGATAGATATCTCCCAGTATGATGGTTTAGATTTAGTTTCTTTTCGCGTCGAACCGGATGAGGTTACTCTTATCATGCGTAAGAAGTCCGGGAACACTCAGGTGATTATAGAAGAAAGTGTAAATAAGCTCAAACAGGAGATCTACGAACTAGCAGGGAGATCATTCCCTATTCAGGTGGAGATTCAGGAAGGGGCTAAAAATACGTCAACCTGAGGAAATCGGCAGCCTTGTAATACAAGGGGGATAAGAGTGGTTGCTGAGAATGTTCAAGATTAATTCGATACGGGAGTGAGTAAATGTCTAGAAAAGTAGCAGTCATACTCTCAGTATTATGGCTAGCTTTTGTTACAACCGCCACGGCCCAGGGCAACACATATAAAAGCTACTCAACTGTACACGTAATATGGGAATCCAGAGCACTACATACTGATCAAGATGTGCCTCCGATCATTATGAACAATCGTACGATGCTGCCAATTAATCTCCTAAGCCAGGTAGGCATTCATGCGGAGAAAATAGGAGCAACTGTAAAAATTACAGATGAACGGTTGGATTACTTGAGAATGATCGGGACATTAGGCGGATTAAAGCATGATCATATTGAACGTTTGCATCAATTTGATCAGGATATTTCTTCGATACTTGAACAGTTACTGCTTAATAATTCGGACACCAAACAAATCGATTCAATTGTGAAAGCTATTGATTTATTTAAACTTAATCAAAGTAATGAAATGTATGGACTGCTTAGAGAAATTAAAGTAGGACTTGAGTTTCCCTATGTGCTATACAACACCGAACACGTCTGCGATTTATTCATTCAAGCATTAGGTCATCTCAAGAACTATGCGGAAACTCAAGATACGTCTGAGATGAAAACTTTTGTTGTCATTCATCAAGAAGCATTAACCTTCTTGTCTAGCATGGAAGAGAAGGCAACGGAATTAACTAATCTTCTATTTGAAAAGATAGCTTCCTTAAACTAATAATGCAGACCAATTAGTCGTAAACATTCGAGCAGTTATCACGGCAGTTCGGTCTAAGTGAGGACCGGATACGTTCTATCGTCTATGATAAGAACAATGAAAATGGGGGATCGGTATGCTAAAACTTCCTGTCTATCATTCTGTAATATCTTCTGATGCATTAGCTCCCGTAATAAATGATCTTTATGAAATAGGGGACGTGTTGGAATGCCGGTTTCTATCGAATGGGCTCAATGATACTTATAGTCTGAAGACCAGTACAAGCAAATACGTTCTTCGGATTTATAAAGAGCATTGGCGTAATAAACATGACGCCGAGTTCGAAGTGGAATTACTGAATCACTTGAAGAGTAAGGAAATCCCTGTATCGGCGCCAGTCCTTACTAAGGATCGAAGGTACGTTATGGAACTAGATGCGCCTGAGGGAGAACGCTTCGCGGTTCTGTTTACTTTTGCAGAAGGCGGCTACTCCGATACCAAAGCGAGCTCAGATTTGTATGGGGAGCAGGTAGCAAAGATGCATCTGGCAATGGATGATTTCAACAGTGATCAGGAAAGATTCACGATTGACTTGGAGCATTTGTTGAAGCAACCTCTTCACAACATTCGAAAATCATTATCCCACAAGCCGGAGGATATGAATTATCTGGAATCATTGTCTCAAGTATTGTCGAGCCGCATCGATGAAATCTCATCCGAGCTGGAGTGGGGTGTATGTCACGGCGATCTTCATGGAGCCAACGTGCATTTTCATGAGAACGCTTTAACCCATTTCGACTTTGACTGCGGAGGCTTCGGATGGAGAGCTTACGATGTGTCTGTGTTCTTGTGGGCCAAAGTTAGAGGGAAAGAGAAGGAACATTATGAGAATGAACAATGGGTTGGTTTCCTTGAAGCCTACCAGAAGGTTAAAGGACTGGGTGAATTCGATCTTAAAGCGATCCCAATATTCATAGCGATTCGGGAGATATGGTTAATGGGTCTCCATACCGGTAACGCGCATGTCTGGGGCGCTTGGCAGGACGATCATTATTTTAATACGAACCTGAAGTTTCTACGAAATTGGTGCGAGCATCATGCTATCACTGGAACTCAAGCATGAATTCTAACGGATATCTGTGCGCCTAAGCTGAAGGCTGCCGCTCGGCAGTCTTTTTTGCGCTGCAACTTTTTGCTGTGTCGCACGTCATAAGTAAGTGTAAAAATATAGAAACTGAGACCATTTAAGGAAGGGGCAGTTTGGATGAAACCCATTCAGCGATCTAGGCTGCGGCTTAGGGTTGGGACTGCCTATTTTACATGGCGAAGATATGCTCGGTGGCTGTTCGGAGGTATCTCATTCGCGCAAACATTCGCAGTGGAACCGCTGGAACATGTTGTATTCCATCATACAACGCCAACGCTGCGGAAGCTTAAGGACGTGGATATGTGGCTGCAGCATAATAAAGAGATTAATTTGGCGCTTGCGATTCAACGACTTCATGGGCTCGTCATTGCTCCGGGTGAGACCATGTCTTATTGGAAGCTGATCGGAAGAACTACCGCGCGAAAAGGCTATGTGCCGGGGATGGTTCTGCATTACGGCACATTCAAGCCGGGGCTGGGCGGAGGACTTTGTCAGCTATCGAATTTAATTTATTGGATGACGCTGCATACACCGCTAACTGTCGTGGAGCGTCATCGACACAGCTATGATGTATTTCCGGATGCGAACCGTACCCAGCCCTTCGGCAGTGGGGCGACTTGTTCTTATAATTACTTAGACCTTATGATTTTGAATCCGACATCAGTTCCCTATCAACTCGTACTTGAGTTGAAGGACCATGTTCTAAAGGGAGAGTGGCGCGCGAGCGAGAGACCGCTGCATACCTACGAAATTTATGAGAAGGAGCATCGGATCGAGCAGCAGTATTGGGGCGGTTACGTTCGGCGTAACGTGCTTCATCGGCGTGTCTATAATCTTGAACGTGAAATGATAAACGATGAGTATATCACCGAGAATCATGCGCTGATGATGTACGCACCTTTATTAGCGGAAGGAGGTCCAAACCGTTAAATGGAGAGCATTGGATTAATGATTGTTACGGTGCTCGTTGTTATTTTGATTCTGGTGTTTCTCGCGGGGGTACTGTTGGATTTTATCAGGCCCAGTGTACTAGGTGATCATGTGAAAAAGCTATGTCTCATGGCGCTGGTAATGCTTCTCTGCGCGGGATGTACGGAGACTGACGAGGAGAAGATGGATAGATTATTTGTGAAAATGTCTAATCCGGAGTCGTTTGAATTTATTTACCAGGAAGAAATACCATTAGGAACACTGCTCCTATACAGTGATGAAACAGGTTTCCGGCATGCGTTCTACTCCGATGAACGAAATGATTGGAATAGTAGCGGTAATGGAGAGGTAAACCCTGTAGAAGGGTTTGATTGGGGAATGATTAATGCTCCGTATATACCTAAGCTTACTTTTGCAGGGGTCATTACGGATGACGATATACAGAATGTAGTGGTTAAGCAGATAACAGTAAGTAAGCAGGCTAAAATCATCTCAGCCCAACAAGGACGCTATTGGTTCGTCTATTTCGACGAGCTCGAAGCTCCCCCTGTGAATGGACCAGACCCTCTGAAAATTGAAGCATACGGAGCTGACGGTCAAGTCATTTGGAAAACAGGCATATACGAAGGGGATTACTTCTCGGGAAGGGTAAGTAAAGCAGAGGCAAACAAGGAGAGCAATTCATGAAAAAGTGGTTATACGGGATCGGATTCATCTGTGCGCTTGTTATTGCTACAGCGGGTATAATAGTTGCATTACAGCAGACAGAAATAGAGGTAGCTACGGTTTATGGTTCTGGCACATCTCCTGATGGGAACAGTATATTAATTGGCCCCTATGGTGAACGGGCAATACCTTGCAGCTATGAACAGCTCAACACACTAAGTGATGATTCCTATGTGAACATTACATATTCCGTCGTTTATAAGCAGAGTAGATGGTTCAACAAGAATCCGCACATCGTGAAGATCCTCCGCTTTGAGAGACCATTTCCAGAACAACAAAACGCACAGGTCCAAGGCTTCTATTATCGGCTAGTGGACGAGTCGCTTGAAGCGATAAACGATGATACTTCTGTATTCACGAGATTGCTTGAGAAACGTGAAGTCTATAATAACCTTGCTGACATTGTCCCGCAATCCATCGTCATTCCCCATGCTGATGATCTCAAACAAGCGCGGCAATGGGTGCAGCAGCATCATCCGGAGTTTCTGCAATTGTTGGATCAAACTGTTGTCGAAGCACCGGTGCTAAGCAGCTGGGAGCGGGACGCTTATAAGCAAGTTTACAGCAGCGCATCACCAGAGGGGTTCTCGACCGAGGATTTTATAGGTAGTTCTTCGTAGAGCATAGAAATAACGAAATCTAACGGAGTTGAAATCGATGTACCTGCGCAGTCTCGAACTGATCAAGAATGAGGAAACAGATCCGAAGCGCTATCCATTCTCCATACCTGCGTTGAAATATTTGAAGTCACTGTCTTTTCGGACAAACGTGACCTTTCTGGTGGGGGAGAATGGTTCGGGGAAATCCACGCTTCTTGAAGCGATCGCGTTTCAATGTGGATTTAATACGGCCGGTGGCGGACGGAACAATAACTATGATGTGGATGCCTCGCATTCGATTCTTGGGGAACATATTCGCCTGTCGTGGATGCCGAAGATTACGAATGGCTTCTTCCTGCGAGCAGAAACGTTCTATCATTTCGCTTCCCATATTGATACGATGCCGGATAGTTTCGGTTCTTATGGTGGTCGTTCTTTGCATAAGCAATCACATGGTGAAGCGTTCCTATCGCTGTTCCAGCATCGTTTTGGCAAGAAGGCGATCTATCTGCTCGATGAGCCGGAGGCAGCGTTATCACCTGCAAGGCAGCTGGCCTTAATGCGAGTGATTAAGGATTTAGAAGAGGATGCTCAGTTCATTATCGCGACGCACTCTCCGATCCTTCTTGGATACCCGGATGCGCAGATTGTAAACTTTGATGTGCATCCGATTGAGGAAATCAGGTATGAGGATACGCTGCACTATATTCTCACAAGGCGGTTTCTTGAGAATAGAAAGACGGTTCTGAATGAGTTGTTTTCGGATTCGGATGAAGATTACGATGAGTAATGGTGCTCCGATATGAAAAGAAAGGGCTGCCCATATAGCTGGCAGCCCTCGTACTTTAACTCGTATTACGATTTTAGATAAGGAATTTTCAACACATCGCCGGCTTTAATGTCGTCGTTATTTTTCAGATGATTGTTTTGTGCAATGTTGACTGCGAATTTAGCGGAACCGTAGTGTTTCATGGAAATGCTAGAGAGCGTCTCTCCCTGCTTCACCGTATGATTGGCAATCGGCTTTGTGACCGGAATGGCCGGAATGATTAAGGAGCTTCCCGCGATAAGATTCTTGGTAGGGTCCAGCTTGTTTTGCTTCGCGATCAACTCTACATAGTTCTTCGTTTGATAGAATTGCAGTGAAATGTTATACAAGGTATCGCCTGTGCGCACCAGATAGGTTGCCGGAAGTGTAACCTTGGAGTAGTCCATGTTCTGCGGTTTAGCAGGTGATGAACCGGCAGCAGAAGATAACGCTGGAATCTTGATGATATCCCCTGCGACCATATCATTGATAAACACAATATGGTTGTATTCCGCCAAACGAGCGACGTGCAGCTTCGAATGATAGAATTTCATCGATATAGAGGACAGTGTGTCCCCTTCTTTGACAACGTAGCTGATCGGGGACTTTGCAGGTTTGGCAGCTGTGTTGGAAGATGGTTTACTAGCTGGTTTACTAGCTTGGACGACTTTGATCTCCGGTTTCGGAATGGACGGTTTCTCCGGAGTGACAACCGGGTCCGCAGCAGCGTCTTGATCACCTTCGACCGAAGTTTCGGGCTTCGTGGTATTGCTGGAGGATTTGCCTGGAGCAGGTGCTAACTCATGAACAACCTTGTCTCCGTCATTCTTGGTTGTCGTATCGGTCTTGATCACTTGCATGCCAACGGGATCGTTCCCTGTCGCAGCTTGTTTCGGATCGGAGCCGGATTGTGCAGCATATATGCTATACAGGATTCCACTAATAATTAGGATGCCCGCTGTTGCCTGGAGAATCAACAAGGTGTTTTTCTTCTTCTTCGTACGAGCGGCTCGGGGCTGCATATTGTTGCTGGATGAGTTTCTGTTCAAAGCGCATTCTTCCTTTCGTGTTCAGAATTCTCTATCATTTCCTATATCTTACTATAAGAATCTGCCTCGAAACGAAACATCAGGGAAATCAGGTGATTGGCACTATACCGGGGCAGGAGAATGCACCTAATTCTAAGCGGGCATCTGATTCTGAAGCCGATAATCATGTGACAAAAGGAAGCAACTCGGGCATTTGAAGTAGTCATATTGGGTATGAAAGATTGATCGGCGGCTATTATTTTCTACAAAGGAGAAATCAATGTTAACGACTAAACAATTACAAGATATTGAACAATTGCAGAACGAGTGTGAAACACATGATCATGTACAGCTGAAGCTCAACTGGGAAATGCTTAGAGAACGCGAATCGGACCAACTGGATTTGTTTTATTATGAAAATGATCAGCTTGCAGCATTTGTAGGTTTGTATGCTTTTGGTTCTACAGTCGAAGTATGCGGCATGGTGAAACCTAGTGAACGACGGAAGGGGCATTTCCAGCGTTTATTCCGGCAAGCCATGGAGACAGTCCGACAGAACGGATTCAAGAGAATCCTGTTGAACGCACCTGCGGGATCTGAATCGGCAAAAGCTTTTCTGAAGAAGCAAGGCGCTGAGTACGCATTCTCGGAGCATCAAATGGAGTGGCAGGAAAAGCCCCTTGGCGAAACGGAGGGGATTATGCTGAGGCCAGCGACGCTTGAAGATTACGAAATGCGTGTACGCATATCCGTTTTGGCTTTTGGAGATGACGAAGCAGATGCCCGAGCGATGGAAAGTAACAATTATTCGGGTAACACGGATATATTCATGATTGACGTGAACGAAGCAACGGTAGGAAAAATTCGAGTAAGCCGCGAAGAGGGGCAAGCGTGGATTTATGGATTCGCCATTCTACCCGAACGTCAAGGTAAAGGGATTGGCAGCAAAGTATTGCGCCGAGTCATTAAAGAGCAAAGTGCGGCCGGATACTCGGTCCATTTAGAAGTGGAAACGAAAAACGACCATGCGCTAAGATTATATGAATCGGTTGGATTCAAAGTGGTTCATGCGCAGGATTATTATAGCTATCACTGTGATGAGGAGGTAGTCATTTGAAGAATGGCCTTAGTGTACTCAGTTATGCAGCGTATCTATTCGTTTTTTTGACCCTATCATTTTTATTTTACTGGGTATTAAGGATATGGATCGCAATGGGACGCTTCACAGCAGCTGATGCTCCTCCAGGTGACATTGGCGATTCAGAGAAAATATTTTATAGTTTCGTTGTCCCAATTGCATACGGTGTAATTATGACCTTACTATCGTTTGTGTATCGTCGAGTTTTATTGAAATACTCCGTTAGTCTAAGTGCAATTGTTATACTAGCAACAAATGTACTCATTACCGTTTATTTCATTGTACAATTCAGAATCTTTTCTTTTAGTTAATATCGTGGTTCGCGGTATAGGAGGGAAGAATGATGGATGATAGATTCGAGACAATTTCGCCGAGTGACGAGGTATTGGAGAGATTTGGAGTGAGTATAGTCGCCTGCTTGGGTGGGAGTCTCAATAAGCACTGGCTTGTACACTTTCGGGGAGAACAGCTTGTCCTGCGCCGTTGGTCGTCCAAGTCGGCTAAAGATATCGACTACGAAATACGCCTGCTAACAAGTATTGCTAGGCTGGGGTGGCCGGTCGCGCCCGCTGTCGATGGGCCCATTGAACTGGGCGGTCATTTCTGGTGCCTCTTTCCTTATCTGCCTGGTGATCCGCCATCAGAAGAAAACCGGAGTACGGAACAAAGGACACGGGGGCGACTTCTGGCGAAGTTCCACACCCATCTTGCACAACTTACCGGGTTCGGGCAGCGCGGCGATTGGCGCCGCTGTGAAGAGATTCTTGGGGACTTAACACTGGATCGTATCCTTTCTGAGCATGAGCGGAAGCGACCAGAGGAAACTCGTATATTACGATGGCACCTTGAACGAGCACGCAAGCGGGTTTTTGGACTAAAGCCTCAATCTATGAAAGGCATCATTATCCATGGAGACTTTACGCCGTGGAACCTACGTTTCAAAGATGGGCATCTCTCAGGTATCCTTGATTTTGAACTCGCCCATTGGAATCATAGAATCGGCGACTTTGCGCTTTCGTGGCGTGGCGCGCATGACGAGGTCGTTAATGCATATAATGATGTTTCGCCACTTGAACCTGAGGAGTGGGAGCTGCTTACGCCAATGTGGTGGGCTTGGCTCATTGAAGGTGCTTGCCGGGATATAGCGAAAGGCATTCTCATCGACTGCGACGGATGGGTCATCAAGCATTTACGGAGACGTTCTCCACTGATGGGGCAGGATTCAGCCGAATTCAGGTGAAAACCGCCTCATAGCTGCGACCAATATTCACACTTCCCCTCTTAAAGCGGGTACGAGTAACCACACGCACGGCATATCGGCTGAATAAGATTGTGTAGGTAAAGAAGCGGCGTGTGATGTCAGCCTAATAGAGAGGTGTGATTCAATGGAGCGGCGTTTGATCCTGCATGCCAGCCGCATGCGGTTGCGTTCCCGTCAATTCCGGTATTTTATCCAGAAGCTCGGCTGCAAAAGAAGCCAAACTTTACATTTTACGCTAGTCCACGATACGATGGCGCGCAAGCCCGCTCAGCCCACTTCGCAGAGCAAGACGCGGGCGATGACGCTGCACAAGCCGATGAATCAGCTAGAGCGCCAGCTGTCGCGGATTACGCTGCTGACCCGTGCAAAGCGGCCCGTTCCACTGCTGCGCAAAAACGGTGAAGGTTATGCGGTGTTCATGACCGTCAATTATAGGGAGCAGGCTCGTGGCGACTTCCAGGCGGTTCGCGCCCACTTCATTGATGTCGACCTCAACAAGATCTCCGAAGTGCTGCATACGAGCGAAGAGGTGGAGCGCCGCAAGCAGGAGCTGCAAGCGGACCCCGTGGAGCAGATTGAATCCATCAGCGTAACGCGCACCAAGCAAGGACTCTATCGGCTGCTCGCCCAGCGGGGCAGGCGAAGAGTGTGGCAGCTGAAACGCAAGTTTCTTGCCAAGCATCGGAAGCTCATTCGCGGTTCGATGATCATCGAAACCAAAAACGGCTACCATATCTACTGGACAATCCGAAAAGGATCGATCGGCTGGTTCGTGCCCATTCAGCAAGCACTCGTCCGCAAATTCAACTCCGATCCCAAAATCACGGACCTCGCTCGCGTCATGCGCGTTCCCGGCTTCTATCACCGGAAGAACC
The DNA here is from genome assembly GCF_059383735.1 of Paenibacillus sp. N22P23. Lineage (NCBI taxonomy): Bacteria > Bacillati > Bacillota > Bacilli > Caryophanales > Paenibacillaceae > Paenibacillus > Paenibacillus sp. N22P23. The sequence continues at coordinate 1,038,742 of NZ_JBXENT010000002.1, read as the reverse complement.
CGACAAGCCCTTATCTCGTTCGCGTGAAGCGCTGGGGGAGGAAGCAGCCTTTTACGCAGGCCGAGCTCATCCGGAGCTTAGCATTATCCTTATGAGCAACCATTGACTTGACTGACGGCCTTGCCGTCTTACATATGAAAAAACGGTATATTACGAAGTATGCGACTTATCGATTCATGGATAATGGAGTGTTTTCAAAGTAATTACGCAAGCGAGGAACGGAGTTATTTGCTTAGGGAGGATTTTTCTTGAAATATCCATTTGATTGCATAACCGACCTTGTATTTGTTGAAGAAGAAGAGATATTTCCATCCGATATTATCTTGGTGCCTGGTGGAAGTCATATTAAACCAATGGAGATGGCTTCAGAATTGTATCTTGCTGGGATTGCGCCTTACATATTACCTTCTGGTGGCTTAAACTCAAAAATTGAGGTAACAGAATGGGAGCACCTGCAGAGAATAGGATTGTCTCTTGGTGTGCCTGAAAGCGCCATACTGAAGGAAGACCAAGCGAGAAATACATTTGACAATGCCAGAAATTCTTGGCATGTAATAAATGAGAGCCAACTAAACGTTAAGAATGCAGTCATTGTATGCAAGTCCTTCTTTGCCAGGAGGGCATTAATGACATACCAGACTGTTTTCCCGCCAAACGTAAGTTTTAAAGTAAAGCTGGATGAAAGTCGTATTAGCAGAACCAACTGGTATTACAGTGAGGCAGGAATAAGCGCTGTTCTAAATGAGGCCGAGAAGATAACAAAATATTTTGGACATCATATTCCAAACTGGGTCAAACAAACAGAAGTGGTTTGAGCATTTGATAACTCGCTTTAACATGATAATATAGCTGTGTTTTGCTGTAACTGGCCCATACCTATCGTATGGAATATAAAGTTAATTGTGATGAAGGAGGATACATATGCTGTTTCACTTCAGCGAAGACGATAGTATCCATATATTTGCACCAAAAGTGAAGCAAAATCGTCCGGATCTTCCTGCGGTAGTTTGGGCAATTGATGAAGAGCACGAGTTTTCTTACTATTTCCCTAGAGACTGTCCCCGCATTGTATGTAGGAAAGATGAGGCGACAACAGACCAACATTTAAAATTATTCTTTAATCATTCCATTGCCAGTACCATAGTTACAGTGGAAAGTGATTGGTATACGAGGATAGCAAAGCAAACCATGTATAGATATTGCTTTGACGATGAGGGTTTTGAGCTTTTTGATGAAACAGGATATGGAATTCATAGATTTAATAACGCCAAAAAACTCTAACTTAGGAAACTATCAGGAAACTAACGAGGAACGAGTTCAATCAAAGGCTGCCGAAAAGGATCGGTGGCTTTTTCTCAATTAACGGGAGATTAGCTTATAATGCTGAGAATTCGAACCGCGGCGAGAGCAATAATTATCAAGGAAGAAAAGTTGCTTTTATTAAGAAGAATCGGAGTCCAAGTAGAAACGAAAAACGACCATGCTCTGAGATTATATGAATCGGTTGGATTCAAAGTGGTCCATGCGCAGGATTATTATAGCTATCACTGAGGACTTAATAAAATGTGCGCTCTGACTATCTCATCTATGGTGATTTTTTCATAGATTAGTATAAATGGAAGGGGGCATTAGAATGGCGAAAGTCGGCGTTGTCATGCCGGTTTATTACCAGAATGAAGCGTATATGCGAATGGCAATTCAAACGATGCGCAATCAAGATTATCGAAACTTTACCTTCCTAATTGTCATCGATGGAGCGCCTGAGCTACTTCCGCTTATTCAGGAGTGCACCATAGGAGATCCCCGGGTAACGATCGTTTCCTATCCGGTTAATCAAGGCGTCGCATTTGCGCTTAATTACGGATTTGAAATCTTAATGGACCAAGGTTACGAATACTTGACATGGGTATCGACAGATAACATCTATTACCGGCAATTTTTGGGCACGTTAGTGAACGCATTGGATCAAGCGGATCCCAATGTGGGTATCGTCTACAGCAGCTTTAATCAAATATTCGAAAACGGCGAGCCCGCACATACACCGGAGTTTCTCCTCACACTGCGCAGCTGGCAGAACCGTCCCAAGGAGGCACTGCTTGACGGCTGCATCATCGGGCCTTCCTTTATTCACCGTGCGGTATATTGCCGACTCGTAGACGGATATCGGTTTAAATATATTCAAGACTACGATTATTGGCTGCGTATGACCGATTCTTGCGACATCAAGTACTTGCCTGTCGAGCTGATGGATTATCGGATTAATTCTCCATTTAGCTTGTCTACTCACATTGCAAATGATAGCTCAAAGCACCGCTTATGCTGGAACGAGGTTCACAGGGCCCATTATGAAACGCGCCAGAGGCGAAGCATACCGCTTTTGTTTAGCGTATTGTTCATTGTAAAACCGGGCGAAGTAGCTCGTGCTCATACTGCGCTGGGAAACATCATTGACCAGTACGAGACCAACTGCGAGCTGATCATCGTCAGCCTGACGACGCAACGAGAAATAGATGAGATTATAGAACCGTTCCACGACCCTCGTGTGCGAATCTTGTATTACGTCAATCATTCGATCAACTACGCGTTGCTCAAGGCACTTGGGAGAGCGAAGGCGGAGTGGTGTATTATTTTTGACAGTGAGCATGCTCCGATGGATGTTACTGTCATCCGTACCCTGAAAGAATCGAAGCTTATGGATGCGAGCTTGACGTCAACGGTCTCCAATTACAACGGGGAAATCACGTCATCGGGAACGATTACGTATTTGTACCAGACCATGACCGTTCGCTCGAGGATGCAGGCGTTTGTACAAGCGTCGTTGTAGGCTGTTTGGAGATCCAGTGATAGGCATCAAAAAAGAGCCGTTTGTCGGCTCTTTTTTGATGCGGAGAAACTCGTGCCCGAGGACAAGAACATTGGCTGATTGCAGAACAAACTCAGCTGCTAAAAGGAATTAACTTAAGGAACACGCTCATTAAGCTAAGGGAGGATTGTTTAATCACTTGACGAATACTTTATTGGATAAATTGCAAAATTCTATGAGTTCCCTCAAAATAATAAAAAAACATTTTTAAACGGGGTGAAGAAATTAAAGGTAAAAAAAACCAATTTATTATTCTAGTCATAATATTTGTACTAATTTTGATAATAGGGGCCTCGATTGCAATTTATTACTTATATAAGTTACTTCAGCCGCTCGGGGACTTGTCTATCTAGAGTTACGATTCGGCGAAGGAGGATACATATGCTTTTTCACTTCAGCGAAGACGATAGTATCCATATATTTGCACCAAAAGTGAAGCAAAATCGTCCGGATCTTCCTGCGGTAGTTTGGGCAATTGATGAAGAGCACGAGTTTACTTACTATTTCCCTAGAGATTGTCCCCGCATTGTATGTAGGAAAGATGAGGCGACAACAGACCAACATTTAAAATTATTCTTTAATCATTCCATTGCCAATACCATAGTTACAGTGGAAAGTGATTGGTATACGAGGATAGCAAAGCAAACCATGTTTAGATATTGCTTCGACGATGAGGGTTTTGAGCTTTTTGATGAAACAGCTGGCTATTACATCTCTCGCCAAGTAGTTAAACCTACCTCAGTTGAAAAATATGAGAACTTATTGGAGAGACTGCTCCTAAAAGGAGTTGAATTAAGATTCACAACAAATTTATATCCGCTTCGGGAAGCGATATTAGCTTCCGACTTCAAAGGATATGGGATTCATAGATTTAATAACGCCAAAATACTCTGACTCAGGAAACTAATGAGGAACGAGTTCAATCAAAGGCTGCCGAAAAGGATCGGTGGCTTTTTTAAATTAACGGGAGGTTATCTTATAATGCTGAGAATTCGAACTGCGGCGAGAGCTATAATTATCAAGGAAGAAAAGTTGCTTTTATTAAGAAGAATCGGAGTCCAAGGGGAATTTTATGTTCTCCCTGGTGGTGGTCAAGAACATGGCGAAAGCATTCAAGAAACCTTGGTTAGAGAAGTGCTTGAAGAAGTGAGTTTGGAGGTCGAAATTGAGGGTCTTCTTTTTATAAATGAATTTATTGCTAAAAGAGACTCTCTATTCCCTGAGTTAGAACCGGATGTTCATCAAATTGATTTTACATTTCTATGTAAGATATGTTCGACAAATGAAGCACAGGTTGGACTCACACCTGACTTGCATCAGGTAGGCATAGCATGGATACCGCTTAAAGAAATTACCGACTATGAATTGCATCCCGATAATGATGTTCATTTTATTCTGGGAGCACCGACGAGAAATGCTTTATCACAATGGATTACTAAAAAAGAAAGCATAGTAGCGCCTACATTTATTGCGGGCTAAACTAACGGAGAACTTTATTCGACCAAACGAGGGGAGGGATGAAGGATTAACATCGATTCCATTAGAAATGAATTGTTGAGACTTGAAGAAAAGTTATTAACACCAGAGGTTCGAACTTCAGCAATTGAACTTTCTAAGTTACTAGCGGATAATTTTTTTGAATTTGGGAGCTCGGGAAAGGTTTGGAGTATAAAAAGTGGCTGGGGTCTGAATGGAATTGGCACTGTGCAAATGAGTTTAAGTGATTTTGAAATTCATCCTCTATCTGAGGAACTAGTTTTAACCACTTATCAGATCTTCAATGAAGAAAAAAGACAGTTTTCGTTGCGTAGTTCGATTTGGAAATATGAAAATGAAAATTGGCGGATGTTTTTTCATCAGGGGACACTGATCCCTTAAGCTATCGGGCACAATCACGGAATGGAAAAGGAGCAGTTTGCCGGTGGCAGCTGCTCCTTGTTTCGTTGGCGTATAGTCGATGGAAAATAGCTTTATACTCAATTATTAGTGTATTACGCAGAAAAAGATAAGTCTATAAATGACTGGAAATTTCATGTAAAGTTGGTTTACCGGGCCGGTAGTACCTATATTGGAGGTTCACTGTGGCGAGTCCAGAGATTATAGATAAAGTGGTAAAGTCTTTTGCGTTTGATCATAACTCTTCTGAGTTTATAAGCGATTCGACTAATAAGGTTTTTCGTGTCACAAAGAATAATGAGGCTATATTTTTAAGAATAACTGAAAAACCTCAAGCTTATGTCGACAAAATAAAGGCGGAACTTGATTGGATAGGTTACTTAGTAAACCACGGTGTCCGCGCATCATTGCCAATCAGAACTATAGATAATGAATTAACTGCTGTGTATGAAGAGAATGGGAAATGCTTTATTGCAACAGCTTTTCAGGGTGCACCAGGAAGATTTTTTGATAAAGACGATCCTAATTTGTGGGGGACATATGTATTTAGGCAATGGGGAGAAACGATGGGGAAGATGCATATGCTTTCAAAATCGTATCAGCCCTTAGATATTAGGAGAGATGAATGGCGGAGTTCTGAGATTACGAACCCAAATTTACAACATGGCCAGTATCATATGCTCTTAGAGAGATTAAAATCTCTCGAAACCAGAATTATGAAACTACCTCGTGATGGTAATTCATATGGTTTGATTCACAACGACTTCCATCCCTATAATTTCCATATCAATGATAATACGATTACGGTCTTTGATTTTGACGATTGCATCTATGGTTGGTTTGCGCTGGACATTGCGATTGCGGCAACACATGCTGTTTGGTGGGGGGCTCCAAAGGACGATAGACATTCCAAGAATACCTTCGCAAACAAGTTCTTGAACGAATTCCTTAAAGGGTATCTTAAGTATAACCTCCTAAATGAGTATTGGATGAAACAAATTCCATTGTTTATGGACTATAGAAACATATGCTCATATTTTTGGTGGCTCGGTAGCTGGGACGGAGATGAGTCTAAGTTGAATGACTTTCAGCGAGGAGCAATCGCTAATGCCGTAATGTTAATCGAAAATGGGCAAGCTTTCGATGGCTGCGAGATCGTACTTAATTAGGGACGGGACACGATAGAGCAATGACAACAGGCTGCCGATTATTTTCAATAGTAAATCTGCTTTGTTTTGAATGTTTTTCGGTATTTGTTTCGTCATTATAATAGAGGGGGGTGAAAGGTTGAACAGTCTATCGGAGTCTGAACTTGTAAGGCGATCGATATTTGGCGATCAAGAAGCGTTTGCAACACTGGTTCGTAAATATTCGAATGTTGTTTATGGGGTTGCTTATAGCACTGTGAATGATTTCTATACTGCACAAGATATTGCGCAGGAGGCTTTCGTGAAGGCTTGGTATAACTTGGGGAAGCTTCGAGACAGAGAGAAGCTTGGGAGTTGGTTAATCAGCATTACCCGAAATTTATGCAATGACAGTTATAGAAAACAACAACCGCTCTTATGTTCTCTTGAAGCAGTCGTAAATATGTCCGAACCCGTGTCATTGGATGAACAAATTGAACGGAAATTAGAAGAAAAGGCCGTGTGGGATGCATTGCAGGAATTGGAAGAGATCTACCGCACTTCGGCTTTGATGTATTACATAGGAGGCTTTAATGCAAGAGAGATAAGTGATCTGCTGGACGTTCCAGTAAGAACAACCGAGAGCCGTCTACGGAGAGCCAAAGCATTGCTGAAAAAGGAGCTGATTGAATTGGTAGAAGACAAGGCAACGGAAAGAAAATTGAACGAATCGTTTGTTGAGCAAGTTAAGGCACGAATCAAAGGTGCCTCGTTCGTGCTATTGGCTAGGAAGCTGGATGAGTCAGTCGCATTCTATGAAAGACTCGGCTTTGTTACCGAAAATATCGGCGGACATATCCATGTCAGTCATGGCGGTGCTACGTTTATATTGCATCCAGCCAAGCAAGAAAGTGACGTGCGTCCGTATTCCTCCACTGAGGACGGAAACTACTTTGATGTATTTTGCTATACGGACCGGGAAGGGCTGCAACAACTGGTGGAGACGTTTCAAACAAACGGCATAGAAATCGTCAGAGGTCCAAATTGGAATGATCATTGGAGCGAGGTCACAATTCGCGACCTTGATGGTTATTGCATCGCATTCGGGGCATAACCGAAAAGGATAGGATGAAGAAACATGTAGAGAATGATAAACTCATCATTGAAAGGCTTGATATGATAATTAATGCTCAAAAAGATAATTCTGAATGATTTGTTGATTGAGCTATAACATCCAATAGGTATGTAAATCCTCCGTTTGCCCTATGGCTGCGGGATTTTTTTTTGTTTTTAATGAATTACAATGTCTAAGAGGAAGTGAGTTTGGGGGAATTTGAAGTGATTTTCTAAGAGAAATACTTCGTTATTAGGGAAGTTCCACTAATGAAGCAGTTATAGGAAAGCGTAATTGGGGGAATTTTCTCTCGACAAAACACCACATTTTTCTACAATACGTCTAATGTATACTAACCTTGTAATCTATTACATAACACAAGGGGGTAAATGAATTGCCGAAAAACACAACAAGATGGAAAGTGCTTTCCAGCATCACCGCTAGTGCCCTGGTGACAAGCACCTTATTTAGTGGAACGTTCGCCTTTGCTCATGAGGAGAGACAAGCAGCACAAGCAGCAATACAGGAATGGACAACGACTGATTTAGGTGTGGCTAATGACGAAAGATTAATAGAGTTGTTAAAAAAGCAAGGGAAAATCGCAAAGGATGCAAGTCCAGCAGAAGCTGAAAAAGCGTTGACAGTTTTTTTGAAAGCGAAAAATCAAGCAGTGAAACCAAAAGGCTTCGATTCCGATGTTTTGGAAGTGCTTAAAGATAAATCGAATGCAAGCGCAAAAGGATTGAGCAAAGGCAAAGGTAATAAATTAGGACAAGCAAATAAATCGAAGGTTGATTCTGTAGAAGAAGAAGACTATAACGGGGATGTCCGTACGGATAAAGTACTCGTATTGGCAATCGATTTTCCGGATTACCCGAAAAGCTCGATTACCAAAGAAGAAACCGATATGTTTTACGAAGACTACACCCATGAACATTTCCAATCAATGATTTTCGGACCAAATGGTTATACCGGGCCAAATGGTCAAACGATGATTTCCATGAAGCAATATTATGAAGCACAATCGGGCGGAAGTTATACCGTAGAGGGAACGGTAGCGGGCTGGTATACAGCCGATCATCCGGCTGCTTACTACGGAGGGAACTATCCAACGCCGGATGGCAGCGACATTAACGCCAGAGGCCTGGTGATAGAAGCGTTGAAAAAAGCCGCTCAAGATCCTTCCATCAACTTAGCGGATTACGATGTATGGGATCGTGACGATTATAACGGAAACGGCATTTACAATGAGCCTGACGCCATCATTGACCACTTAATGGTCATTCATTCCGGAGTAGGTGAAGAAGCGGGTGGCGGAAGCTTAAGTTATGATGCGATTTGGTCACATCGTTCGAAACTTGCTTCAGGTCCAATTGGGGTTCCGGGCGGAAAATCAAACAGCGACCGCTTTGGAGGATTATTAGGCGCTTGGGATTATACGATTGAACCAGAAGACGGAGCAGCAGGTGTTTTCTCTCATGAATTTGGTCACGATTTAGGCCTTCCGGATGAATATGACACGCAATACACGGGAGCTGGAGAACCGGTCGCGTATTGGTCTATCATGTCTGCAGGAAGCTGGGCAGGAGCCGTTCCAGGTACGGAACCGTCTGGCTTCAGTCCATATGACAAAGAAATGCTTCAGCATTTACATGGTGGAAACTGGCTAAGCGGAACCACAATTCACGCGAATGATGTTACGAGCGCGGGAACAACGTTTCTATTGGATGAGGCTTCCACTAAAGGAACCAACCATGACGCGGTACGTGTGGATTTACCAGATAAAGAAAATCACGTCAACATTCCCACAAGCGGAACCTATGAGTATTATAGTGGTTCAGGAAATGATATGGAACATTCGATGACGGCAAATGTGAACCTGACAAATGCGGCTCATCCGACTTTAACATTCCAAGCTTGGTACGACATTGAAGAAGATTGGGATTATGCGTCTGTTCAAGTGAAAGAAGAAGGGTCTAATGTGTGGACTTCTGTTCCAGGAACCATCACGAAGGACAGCGATCCGAACCACCAAAATCCAGGTCACGGGATTACCGGTACATCAAACGGGTGGATGCCGGCTGCATTTGATTTAGGTGCGTATGCAGGAAAACAAGTGAGCATTAAGTTTAACTATTGGACAGACCCTTATGTCGCCCAGCGTGGATTCTACGTGGACGATATTCAAATCACGTCTGATGACCAAACGATTGTATCGGATAATGCAGAAGGAACTACAACGTTTACGTTCCAAGGTTTCGTTAGAGATAAAGGAACTTATTTCGCTACACATTACTACCTATTAGAATGGAGATCTCATAACGGGGTGGATGCGGCTTTAGGACATATTCGCCGCGGTGCAAGTCTTATGAGTTATGATCCAGGTTTAGTGGTTTGGTATGTAGATGAAACATTTGACAATAATTGGACAGGACTTCACCCAGGTGACGGATTCCTAGGCGTTGTCGATGCGGATCAGCGTGCAATGAACTGGAGCGATAAAGCGGTTGCTTCTTCTCGTTATCAAGTCCATGACGCTGCATTTGGATTGAATAAAACAAATTCCATGTTCTTAGATTACCAAGACCTTTTAGGCATTTCGATGAAAGACAATTATACTGCTCGCAACCCATTGTTTGATGACCGTGCGGATTTCTCAAACCCTGGTCTTGTCGATACGGGACGTAACATTCCAACTTTCGGATTGAAATTCCGAGTGGTGGGTGAAAGTGCGGATGGCACAGTCGGTAAAGTCTTGATTTTTAAATAGGTCGACTAGTAAGTTCTGGTAACCTCATAATTTGCACGGGACGGTGCAGATTGTAGTTAAATTACGATTGTGATAAACTGTACCTAATTTTGATGACGGGGGTTGAACGAATACATGTAGAACTTTCTTGCTGCGAGATCACGAGAGGAACGGACTCAGCTATCGGCTGTGGTTGGTTTATTTCGTCTCTGCAAGAAAGGTCTGCATTTCGTTTGCGCTCCCTATCCGGACAATCATTCGGCCCCTTGGAAAGGGGGCCGGATTTCCTCGTATGGATCAGAGACGCAAGAAAGCACCTTTCTTGCGTCTCTTTTTATTTCCTTACGAAAGGATGATCGCCATGTCCGCGATACAGGTATCCAATCTTACTTTTGCCTATCCAGGTAGTTATGACTATATATTCGAAAATGTTCATTTTCAAATCGATACAGACTGGAAGCTGGGGTTTACAGGGCGAAACGGTCGGGGGAAGACGACGTTCTTTAACCTGCTGCTGGGGAAATACGAATACAGCGGCATGATCTCCGCACCGGTCGCCTTTGATTATTTTCCGTTTCCCGTCGAACATCCGGCATATTTGACCGTCGACGTCATCGAAGAGATCGTGCCAGGCTATGAGCGCTGGAAGTTGATGCGCGAACTGAACCTGCTTAAGGTTTCGGAAGACGTGTTGTACCGGCCATTCGAATCGCTGTCCCAAGGCGAGCAGACAAAGGTACTGCTGGCCGTGCTATTCATCCAGGATAATCGATTTCTGCTCATCGATGAGCCAACCAATCATCTCGACTTTCACGCACGAAAGCTTGTTGGTGATTATCTGAATACGAAACGCGGGTTTATTCTTGTTTCACACGATCGGGCATTTCTCGACCGCTGTGTCGATCATATTCTATCGATCAACAAAACGAATATCGAAATCCAAAAAGGCAACTTCTCCAGCTGGTGGACGAACAAAACTCGCCAGGACACGTTCGAATTGGCACAAAACGAAAAGTTGTACAAAGACATACAGCGTTTATCGACTTCTGCCAAACGCACGAGCGGCTGGTCTCACGAGATTGAAAAATCGAAAAACGGCACACGAAATTCCGGCTCCAAGCTGGACAAAGGATACGTTGGTCACAAAGCAGCAAAAATGATGAAGCGCGCTAAATCCATCGAACAGCGGCAAAACACCGCCGTAGAGGAGAAGTCGAAACTGCTCCGAAATATTGAACAGTCAGAAAGCCTTATGATCTCTCAGCTCGCATATCCCAAATCCGAACTGGCCGTGCTGGATCACGTCACGATTTACTACGGGGAAAAACCGGTTTGCGAGAACGTTCGTTTGACGATCGAACAAGGAGATCGGATCGCAATTTCAGGTCCAAACGGTTCCGGCAAGTCTAGCTTGCTCCGCTTGCTCAACGGTGAGGCACTTCACTATACAGGCACGTTTCGTCTGGATCCGCAGCTTCGCGTTTCCTATGTATCCCAGAGTACCTCTCATCTGCGAGGATCGCTTTCCGATTATGCGGCAGAGCACGGAATCGACGAAAGCTTATTTAAGGCCTTGTTGCGTAAGCTTGATTTCGCCCGTATCCAGTTTGAGAAGGATATGTCGGCGTTTAGCGGCGGGCAGAAGAAGAAGGTTCTGATCGCGAGAAGCTTATGCGAAGAGGCTCATCTGCATATTTGGGACGAACCGCTCAACTTTGTCGACGTGATTTCCCGGATGCAGATTGAGGAGCTACTGCTTGAGTACGCGCCGACTATTGTGTTTGTGGAGCATGATCGGGAATTTCACGACCGTGTCGCCACGAAAACGATTGAACTCGGTGAGGGTTAGATTTAAGGAGCAGTTTGCCGGTCGCAGCTGCTCCTTTTTCATTAGGATAAAAGATGAATAGTTCCAATTATGATTAACAGGAGGAAATTATTGGTTCGAAATAGAATTATAATTTGATATGACACATTGAGAGAAGAGAAGGTGGACATATGCAAGTGAATGATGCAATCAAAGTGGAGGCAACACCGCAAGACATTACAGGCGTGACTTGTATTTACGTTCCAGTCAGTGATGTATACGAATCCGTTAAATGGTATCAGAAAAATTTAGGATGCCAACCTGCGAACAACCATCGTGTAGAGCCTGGGATGAAAATGTCAATCATGAGATTCCTCGATGCTAATGGAAACCCTCATGACCCTGCTACAGGGTCGATTCCTGCTTTGTTCCTAATCGAATCTGGGGCTGAAGGTGGACGACTAGGATTTACAGGAACATGGGAAGGCGGTCAACGCCATGCTGTTGGATGTTTCGTTTCTCCTCGTATCCAAGAGCTTTTCGAACGTTTTAAGGAAAACGGAGTGAACATCGTAGGAGAAATTCGGCAAACTTGCGGTCCAAACTTACCGTTCTATGACCCTGACGGTAACCTTTGGGAAATATGGCAGCCTTAATCGCTTAATTAACGGAGAACACGTTGATTGAAAAAAAAATGGAGCAGATTGCCGGTGGCATCTGCTCCATTTTCATTAAGCGAAAGGGCATTTCATGAGGAGCGACTTCCAGATGAGTGAAAATCAAATAACAAAGCAAATAATTAAATCTGTCAGTTATAACTTGCCAGTCCTCGATATTGAGAAAGCCGGAGAGTGGTATGCTAAGCATCTTGGATTCGGGCATATCGAACCGAAGGGCGGCGAGATGATTCTTCCAAACGGTACTTGGATTAGCTTCTTTACTCCTGATACTGACGAAGGCAGCATGTGGTACATCGGGGGGCAAAACTCCTCTTGCGGAAGATTTTTTGATTTTTATAATTTAAACGGTCTTAAACTAGGCGCATGGAAAGGTACCTGGAAAGCAACCGGTATTATCATGCTCAATCTTGCTGATTCACTAAAACAAGCATACATCGAAGAAACCTGGCGTTGATCTTACAGGAAACGATAGCTAAAAGAACAAGGAGCAGTTTGCCGGCGGCAGCTGCTCCTTGTTTCGTTGAAGTAACGGGCAGGATACTTCCAATAAGCAACGAATATTACTCTTCTAGGCAGCTTAACTATTGTTGAGCAAATCGCAATTAGGATCTTGGAGTAGCCGGTGGCCGGGGATCCATGAATGATAAAAAAGACTTTTCAAAGCAGTGAGTCGCTAATTTATCGAAAAATTATTTTGGCAATAATCTAACTCAATATATTAAATAACGAGGTGCTAAATGAACAGGATTGAAGAATTTTTTAAAGAAATAGCAAATGGAGATTTAAACAAAATTAGATTATTTATTGAAAATGGTGTTGATATTAACGAAAAAGATGTAAACGGCCAGACGGCACTAATGGTTGCAGTTATGAATAATTACCCAGCAGTAGTGAAATATTTGCTTGAAAACAAAGCTGATGTAAATGCTTATGGTATTCATACTGAAGACAGAAATCCTATAAATTATGCTTCTGCTAATGGCTTACTTGATGTTGTTAAAGTATTGCTTGAATATCAACCAAATATGAAGCTTCTAAATATTTATGGCGGAACTCCTTTAATACCTGCTTGCGAACAAGGTTATTATGAAGTGGCAAAAATACTGTTAGAAAAAACAGATGTAGAAGTTAACCATATTAATAAATTAGGATATACCGCTCTGTATGAAGTAACATTTCGCCCTAACAGAGGGGGAAAATATGCAGACATAACAAATTTACTAATTAAACACGGTGCAGACATTAATATTAAAGATAAAAACGGAAAGACTCCTTTGGAAATAGCAAGAAAAAATGAATTAACCAGTATAGTTGATATTTTAGAAAAAACAAATAATTGATTTTTGAATTCTAATAGGAAATTGCGTAAATAAATGAATCACGGAATTCGCGGAAATAAAGTTGTTACGCTAACGGGGAACTATAGATGAATCTAATAAGGAGCAGTTTGCCGCGGCAACTGCTCTTTATTTTCATAAAGAATTGGCAGGATAGCACCTGGCTACAACGGAATAATCGTTTGTGGAGGGACTGCAGCTTCATTCTCGTTCTGGAATAGTGGTCCTCCACGGTGATTTTACGCCATATTGGAGCGCTCAACATTGATGGGACAGGATGCTGTCGCATTTAGTTAAATGTGGTGTAGCAATGGTTATTGATAAAAAAGGATAATTGCACCATGGAATATTTCGTTATAATGAATTTAGTTATTTCTATCATCACGCGATCGGATAGGAGCAGATATGCACAAAACAGAGATCGTGCAACGAGGCATCGATTATATTGAAGCGCGGCTCACCGAACCACTTGCACTTGAGGAGATAGCGGCGTCGGCGTCGATGTCCGTGCCGAATCTGTATCGCATGTTCTATGCGACGACAGGTCACCCCATCAAAGAATACGTACGTAAAAGAAGAACGAGCGAGGCCGCGATTATGCTCCGCCACACGGTCCTTCCCATGATCGAGATCTGCTTCGCTTGCGGGTTCGACACGTACCAGACTTTCGTCAAGACGTTCAAGCGAAATACGGGGTTGACTCCGGCGCAGTACCGTCAGTCGAGCCTGATCTACAGCTTCGAACGCATCGATCTGAGCGAACGCACGAGTTACATGGAAGAGCGCGAAGTGTTCGATCGGTATCCGAGTATCCAGGTCATTCGGCAATCGGCAGCCCGAGGGGTTGGCTATCTGCATGTTGCGGAGAGCGAACGAGGCTTGGAGGCGGCGGCGATCGGCAAGTTTCAGGCACTGCTGTCCGAACTCGAGATCGATATCGGCCAATTCCGATTGTTCGGTTGGAACGTCGATTTCGAAGACAGTCCTCATCCGCATGGGTACCAGATGGTCGCCGTCGGCGAAGGTACGGTCATAGAGGCAGATCATCCGGAGCTTCGGGAGGTCGAGGTCACCGGAGGCTTGTATGCGGTTACACGTTCGCCAGTCGGTGATGAGCGCGGAATCGTAGAGGCATGGAATCGGCTGTTGTCCGAATGGCTTCCGCGAAGCATGTTCTCGCTTGACGAGGGTGTGTTCATGGAAGAGTATCAACGGTTCAATGGTCTGATTACGCGAATGAAGCTGTATCTCCCAGTGAGACGCGGTCAAGACCAGGAAACGCTTGAAATCGTGCGTACGCTTCGCAAGCCGATGATCGTTTTTCGGGCGGAGGGCGACGGCTGCGCGTCGATTGCCGATGAAGCGGCGGTTGATTTTCTAAAACGCAATCGGCTTGCAGGGGATCCCCGGATTCAGTTGTGCATGAGCTACAGCTTTCCACCAGAAGAAAAGAGTGCGTACGAGCTCTACTTGCAGCTGCCGGACGGCTTCATCCTCTCGCCCAAGGACTCGCAACGGACAATATACCTGGAAAGCGGTTGGTATGCCTGCCTCACTACGGCTGCATACGGTTTGATGACAGGCGTGCTGGAGCGCATCCAACGATGGCTCGGCGCGTCCGCGGATTATGAATGGGATGACAGCCGTATATGGTATGCCCATTACATCCCACACGGAAATTTTGAGAATGCGCGTTCGCTGGGGGTCAAGTGCTACGTACCAATTATTATGAAAACGAGCAGAGGAGGACCCGCATGAGACTAATCGCGGGTTAACTCCAAAAATTAAGGAGGATTCCTATGAGTCAATTGCCGGAGAAAAACACACCAGTCATATATCGACCGGTGACCGTTCCAAGAGCCATGAGAATGATCCAACCGGGTAAGCCTTCGGACATGATCGAGCAATCATCGAACGATTTCGCTCAAGGTGCCGAAACAGCAGTGAAAGTCGCGCTCAAAAGAGTGAGTTGCTTCTATATGCCGGTGGACGACGGAGAAGGACTCGTATGGCCTTGGTACGAAAGTACCTTCATGAGAGGCGGCACGCGGGAGCATGACTTTTTTATGGATAAAGTTATGGACACGGAACGAAAGGGGTTGAAAAATACTTTCCTAACGGACGAATGGATTCCAGGACAAATCTACGAAATGTTTTGTGCGCGGTTGGAGACGGACTGTATCGAGGAATTGTATGAGCGGGTCGTAAGTACCGGCGTGGAAGTGGAACCATTGCAGGATCTGGATCACAAAGGGCTTATGTTCGTGTTTAAAGATCCGCAGGGTCACAAGTTCCAAGTATGGCAGCATCCGAACACCGTAACGCAGCCGATGCGTGAAGGGGTGCCAGCTTTTATTAGAGCAACGGCGCTCTTCTTTCCGGCAAGCGATCCACAAGTGTCGTACCTATGGTACAAGGAAACCTTGGGCGGTACTGTTAATGAGGCGGGGCAGCCAGTAACCGAATCAGGAGAGGAAATCTATTTCGTAAAATCACTAGAGCCTGGCAAAACCTATAATTTCGAGGCGCCGGGAAACATTCGCCACTTGGCATTTGTCATGTTCGAGGTTAACGGGCTGGATAAAGTTCATCGGCGCATGATCGAGCAAGGCATTAAGGTCACTTATCAAATCTGGGATCGCGGCGGTTGCGGTCGGCAGTTCCAACTCTATGACCCTGACGGCAACAAGTGGGACATCTGGGAGAGGCAGACGACTGTTCTATGGCGGGAAGAAGGTGCAGGAAGCTCCGATTGGAAGCAGCGGTATTTGTTCGAAGACTACATGGGGCAGCACCTGCTCGACGATTATTTGAATTCATTGAGCAGCAATCGCCTTCGCGAGGCTGCCACCTGTGTCGTATTGATGGAGTACAACAAGATGCGATTCCACGACCCTGAAGGCGTTCGCAATTTGCTGGCTGCATTGGAGCAATTTTGCGATAACACTCCGGATCGATCGTTCCAGATTCTGCTGCGCGAAGGCTGGTACGACGCTCCGCAATTTATTGTGCATCGAGAATTTCAATAGAAGTAAGTATTCAACGAAAAAGGACATCCTTTCACAGGATGTCCTTTTTTCGAAACTTGCTGTTACATATAGCGCGTTGAGCTCAATCGAAAAGGAAGAGTAGCCATGATTTATCAGCATCCATCAATATTGACGAATAAGCTTATAAAATGATCATTGCAGAATGGGATCCATTTAATTCAAAGGTCTATGGTATCGACTAAAGTGCCCCGCCGCCAAAGGACGGCGTAGCCGTTTCGTCTTGTGGCTGCCGGATGATTCGAATATGATGGATGGAGGACGTTTCAAGTAGACCGACCTTAGGAGGCGAAGATGAACGAAGCCGCTTTTGATATGAAGTTATTTGAGAGCTACAAGCCGGGGTTAACCTCGTATTGTTATCGAATGTTGGGATCCATTGATGATGCGGACGATGCTGTACAGGAAACCTATATTCGAGCATGGCAGAGCTGGGATCGATTCAGGCAGGACTCATCCATTAAAACATGGATCTACCGCATAGCGTCGAACCTATGCCTGGACAAGCTGAGGCAAGCGAAGCGCCGTACGCTTCCCGTTGACCTGTCCGACCCGGCGGTCAAGATTGCCGAACCGAACGAAATGCTGCCAGATTCGTCCTGGATTTGGCCCTCACCCGAATTCGGGGAAAATCCGGAAGATGCTCTCGTTCGCAAGGACACCCTTCAGCTCTGCTTTATCGCACTCTTGCAAACCTTGCCGCCTCGTCAACGCGCAGTTCTTATTCTGAGGGATGTCTTTGAATGGTCTTCGAAACAAATTGCGGAAACGTTGGGAATGTCGCCGGCAGCGGCGAACAGCGCCCTGCAGCGAGCCAGGGAGACGATGGACCGAACGCGGCTTCGCTCCGACGAATTTAGCAAGATGGATGTCAATCCCGACCAAAATCTTCTCTCGCGGTATGTGGAAGCGTTTGAGCAATTCGATATCCAAGCGCTTGTGTCATTGTTCCATGAGGAAGGTTGTATGTCCATGCCGCCTTTCGCCATGTGGATAAGCGGGCAAGAAGATTTGTCCGCGTTTTTTGCGCTTACGCGCTGGCATTGCGAGGGGTCCAAATTTATGCCAACTACAGTGAATGGTGGTTATCCCGCTCTAGCGCAGTATGTGCCGGGTAAGGAGGCATCCGTCCTGGTGCCTTGGGGCATTCACGTGATTGAAGTGAAAGATAATCGGATATTCCATGTTCAAAATTTCATAAATGCAAAATTATTTTCCCGATTAGGGCTTCCGGAACAAATAGACCGATGAATTGGGAGATTGGCATTCGTCTATATTAGTGAGAAACAAAATTCCCGTAAAGAGGTGTCCTTCACAATGGAAACAAGCAATCCAACGAAAGTAACCGTAGAGACCGTCGTTCAAGCCCCTGTTGCAAAAGTATGGAGCTATTGGACCGAGCCGAACCACATTACGAAGTGGAATCAACCTTCCGAGGAATGGCATGCGCCAAGAGCGGAGAACGACTTGCGGGTCGGCGGCGAATTCCTGACAAGGATGGAAGCGAAGGATGGCAGCATGGGTTTTGATTTTAGCGGAATTTACGACGAAGTGAAGCTGCATGAGACGATTGCCTACACATTGGGAGACGGACGGAAAGTGGATATTGCGTTCGTCGATCAAGGCGAGACCACTAAGGTCGTTGAAATCTTCGACCCCGAGAGCACTCACCCCGTTGAATTCCAACAGGCGGGTTGGCAAGCGATTATGGATAGTTTCAAACGATATACGGAAGCATCAAAAGAATAAATCGAGGCGCCCATTAGGGCTGAGCCCAGCTTTGATGAGATACTAGTTGAGTATTTTGACGTTTTGCAATCAGGGTTAAAATCTTAAATGTGGTTCAACTAACGAGTAACAATAGCTGAACGAACAAGGAGCAGTTTGCCAGCGGCAGCTGCTCCTTGTTTTATTAAAGTAACGGGCACAGGATAGTTTAATCATTCCCGCGAATAACTTCAATTAGTGGGTTCATAAATATGTCCGTATCTCGGATCAAATTTGAAGGAGGAACAAATAAGCCGTATGGCTTCTTCTTTATAAATAACTTGTTGGGCTCAAACAAAATAATCAATACATTTTTATTGTGAAACGATAAATGAAGTGATAAAATCAAAAATGAGGTGAAATAAATGAAAAAAGAGACGCTCTTTTTAAAAGTTGTTCTGGTTGTTATGGCAATTCCTGCATTGGTGATGTGTTTTTATGGACTCCCAGCGATGGCGCATAGTATGATGCCGGATTTCCCGGATATTAAAGTTTATCTTTCCGCTTTGGCTGCGTATGTGGCGTCTATTGCGTATTCATTTACGCTACTTCAGGCATTTAAGCTTCTCAGGTACATCGATACAAATACCGCTTTTTCGCAAACCTCTGTTTTAGCGCTTAAGAAAATAAAGCGAGCGGCGGTTGTCGTATCACTCATGTTTGCATGTAATCTCCCGCTTTTCTACTTTGTAGCTGACGGCGCAGAAGCACCTGGCGTCATGGTCATCGGGCTATTTATAACCTGTGCGCCAGTCGTAATCGCAGTATTTGCCGCAGTTCTTGAGAAACTGCTCAAAAACGCGATCGAGCTCAAAGAAGAACAGGAGTTGACCGTATGATAGTGGTTAACATTGACGTCATGCTTGCAAAGCGGAAAATGAGCGTTACTGAGCTATCAGAGAAAGTCGGCATTACAATGGCGAACCTGTCGATACTTAAAAACGGAAAAGCCAAAGCCATTCGAATCTCAACACTCGAAGCGATCTGCAAAGCACTCGATTGCCAGCCTGGAGATATTCTCGAGTATCGGCAGGATTGAATAAAATAAAAAAAAACCGCCGTACGTCGTAGATGTAAGTAATGATGAAGAGTTCGAAAGCTATATCAATCCTAACGACTACATAGCCTTCGCCTTTGAGGCTAACGGCAATATGACACTATACCATAAGAATAACTCATCAATAATAATGCTTGCTCATGACCATTGTTTTGAGCACATTAAACCCCCGAAATATAGACGAATCATTTTGCCCCCTTCTGCGCTCCTGAAATGGTGGTAGATTCACTTTTGAAGATTGCTAAATTGAATTCTAAGATATAGAAGTGGAGTTTTAGGCTGAAAACTTGATTTACTAACGGAAACAATAGCTGAACGATCAAGGAGCAGTTTGCCAGCGGCAGCTGCTCCTTGTTTCGTTAAAGTAACGGGCAGTTTAGTTGAATAGACAGAAATGATAAAATAAAGAAAACTAAGGACGTTTTGACATTCTCTTATTTAAAGGAGCGCACTTATGATGCTTAAAAAAGATAATACTGTAATTGGTTTTATTGGTACTGGCGTAATGGGTAAAAGCATGGCCGGTCATCTGTTGAAGGCAGGATATTCTTTATTGGTTTATAATCGGACAAAAAGTCGGTCAGATGAACTGATCACTCAAGGCGCAGTTTGGAAGGATACTGTAGCGGAGGTAGTTTCACAAGCAAATGTTGTTATTACTATGGTGGGATATCCTAAAGATGTGGAAGAAATCTATTTTGGACAAGACGGAATCATATCTAATGCAAAAGCAGGCACATATGTCATAGATATGACAACATCTACACCATCATTGGCGAGAAGAATTTATTTGGAATCGAAAAATAATGGAATTTACGCAGTTGACGCGCCGGTTTCCGGCGGCGATATTGGGGCAAGAGAAGCCAGATTAGCGATCATGGTTGGTGGAGACGCTTCTGCTTTCGAAGCACTGCTTCCGATTTTTCAAATCATCGGAAAGAATATCCAATTGCAAGGCGATTCAGGTGCCGGACAACATACAAAGATGTGCAACCAAATTGCAATAGCATCCACTATGATCGGTGTCTGTGAAGCGATCGTATATGCTGAAAGAGCTGGACTTGATCCTGATACCGTATTGAAAAGCATAGAAACCGGAGCAGCCGGGAGCTGGTCATTAAGTAATCTGGGACCGCGAATGATCAACGGAAACTTCGAGCCCGGCTTTTATGTCAAACACTTCATCAAAGATATGGGAATTGCTCTTGATGCTGCCAAAGAAATGGGATTATTAACACCCGGGCTTGAATTAGCCAAATCATTATATGATGAGCTTGCAAGCAAAGGAGAAGAGAACAGCGGCACTCAAGCATTGTACAAGCTTTTGGCAGGAGAGGTTTAATATTGCAAGTACTTTATTTCTGTCGGTTGACAAGTACATTGGTTTTCCGGTGGCAACTGCTGGGATGCTACCAAAATTACGGTAGACGATCGGAGGATCAGCTGCCGTTTTTGCAAATTCAATAAACTTCATTGCGAGGGATAAACATGAAAGACTTATTGGGAAAAGTCATATTAATTACAGGCGCCACCTCAGGCATTGGGCGTGCGACTGCCGAATTACTTGCATTAAAAGGAGCCAAAGTCGTCGTTAACTTTCGTTCAGACGAGAATCGCGCGGTGGAAGTCGTTAACCATATTCGGGAAATAGGCGGGGAGGCCTTGTCCGTACAGGCCGATGTTACCCAAAAAGAACAAGTCGATAAGATGGTTGAGCAAGTCATTTCAACCTTCGGGAAGATAGATGTTTTAGTCAATAATGCTGCAGGGGGTATACGTCAAAGTACTTTTATGGATGCCAGCGAAAAATTATGGGAAGAAAATTATAAATTGAATATCATTAGCGTCCTATTGTGTTCACAAGCAGTATTAAAGCACATGATTCCAAAAGAGAAAGGTAAGATAATAAATATTTCTTCAACGGCAGCCCGTTACGGTGGCGCGGGAGAAAGTATTCATTATGCTTCTGCCAAAGGAGCATTAAATACGATGACAATCGGAATGTCCCGAGAATTAATAGAATACGGAATCATTGTTAACGGAGTTGCGCCAGGTGTGGTCGATACGCCGTTTCATCAAAAATTTGCGCCAGAAGACGATCGAATTGCTCGAATGTCTGCCTCCATACCCATTAAACGAGTAGCACAGCCCATTGAGATCGCGGAATGTATAAGTTTTCTTTCATCAGATGCCTCGAATTACATATTAGGAGAAATCATAAATGTTAGTGGTGGTCGATGAGTCATTATTGGCTATCTATTGTTAATTACTCACAGGCAACTCCGTCGCCATCACGATCTAACTTTCTGCTATATCCAGGGTCGCCCTCATAAATCGGATCTGCACCTGCTGCTCTAACTGCAGTACAGTTTTTATAATAGACCTCTGTAGATGGTTGTGCTGCTGGTTTCTTCGTTGGTGTTGTTGAATCTTTTGAAGTAGAGCTGCTGTTTTTAGTCGAGATAACCGTGTTTTTCTTAGCTGATTCAGGATTAGAAGAACTCTTCCCGCCGTCAAGTACAAACAATACTCTCGTGCCGTCCGAATAACCCTCCAATTTATTGCCAACCCATGAGCCTGATCCACGATTGTCGGAAGGGTGGACATAAGCAATGTCTGCTCCATCTCCGCCCTCTGCACACATAGCCATTGGCCACTCGTCCCGATCATAGCCTTTCTTAGTCGGAATACCGGCCAATGACTCATCTCGATTTTCATCCGCGCCGGAACGATCAATGGTGCAAACGGAGGCTTCTCCATGATTGATTGCATTTTTAATATGTGCTGCTGTCTCCGGGTATTTTTCAGCAGGGAAGACAATTTTGATATCATATGATTCTTGTTTCTTATTCGCAGTTGTGTCTGCTGCTGCAGTCTCTTGTTTTGTTGGTTCTGAAGAAACTGGCTCTTCTTTACTCTCTTTAGGAGTAACGGGAGTGGAAGGAATGGACTGCTTTACTGGAGTCGTGGTTTCCTTTACAGTCGTATTACCTGCCGACGCTAACTGAGGCGTGGTTTCATTACCGTCAGGGAACATATTGCCCAATACAGGTAAGAAGCAAATAAATGCCCATATTAGAGCGAAGACTCGGACTGTAGGACTAATCCGCTTCCAATTAAAAATAATCATGATGTAAGGAATACATATCCAACCTAATACTTTCAGAAACCGCACAATAAAATCCCCCTGTTTGTAATTCTCATTGACCATTCTACTACAGGAGTGTATACCTGACGATTGCAATATTTGTAAAAAAAAGACTTATCTTCAATGGAATTATATAGTATATACTCATTTGTGGTTTATTTCACAAATAATGGTTAATAGGAAGAAAAGATCTGCTTGATGGATGGGTTTCGCGTTCATGAGCATATCAAGGGATGGACATAAAGAAACGGCAGCCAGCATCATGGTTGCCGTTTTGCTATACTCTATGTTCCAGTCAGCAGCGATTATCGTCTATTGCATTGCCGGTATGTCCACAATAGAAATGTGCGTGCGGTGTCAAACCATCGACCGTAGTGCAACCTTCGAAATAATGATAATGACCGCCGCCGGACAGCGGCAGGGCAGGGCCTGTCGTACCTTTAATCGTGTGCTTATGTCCGCTGTTTACGGAAGTTACCGTGCAGTAATAGTGGCAGTGCTGTACGCCGGAAGGTGCAGGTTCCGTTGTGCCGGCATACTGATGATGATGACCGATTTCCACTGAAGTGACTCCTGAGAAATCATGTACATGCATCGGTCTGCCATCCCAGCTGGTCAAGTAGAGAATGTGAGTATGGTCCTCATCGGAATTGCCGTTATGCACAATGAAACCGGTAATCGGGATATCCATCGTTCTTCCATCTCCTTTTAACTTATCATTCTATATCTATATGATAGAGAGAAGGAGGACTCTTCAAGGCGCATGCGGGATTTCGATATAATTAGAGATTCACGCTTAAAAAAAAAGCCCCGAAAAGGGGCTTAGGAAAATAATTAGTCTTCTTCTTCGTGATCATGGTCTTCATGATCGCGACCTTCATGTTGACCGTGATCGTCATCATGGTGACCGTCACGCTCTCCGCGAGCGTAATGCTTTTGATGTTTCTTCGCTTGCTGCTCTTTATGAGCTTTCTGCCAAGCTTCTTGCAGCGCTTTTTTCTTAGCGATCAGCGCTTTTTTCTGCTCTTTTTGCGTTAGCTGATCCTTATTTGCGATTTGTTCCTTCTGATTATCTTGCTTCTTTTGCACGTTTTGAACTTTAGCATTGTCTTTGTTATCATCTTTTTCTTGTTCGTATTTCAAAACATCAGGTCGATTCGTCAATTTGATTTCGAATTTGATTGTCACCTTGGCCGGTTCGACAGCAAAATGCTTGAACAGCGCATCCAATACTTGCTGCTTACTCATGTTTTCTTGCAACTTGACGGCATCGAGAAACTGTTGGATAAAAAGTGCCGCTTCGCTGCCTGTCAGGTGGTTTTCTTGATCGTGGCCGCGGTTTATTTCTACCTTGGACTCAACCTTCGCTTGTTCTCGTTCGAGCTCAATTTCAATCTTTAGGCCATTGCCGGCGATTTTAATATCCAAGTCGTTCAGCTGATCGATCTTGATCGGTCCTTTGCTCGCACTCGGTTGAGCATTCGAGGATTTAGGCGTTGCTGCAGCCTTTGGAGGGACAACGTATGTGTCGCTTGCAGTAGTCGGTTTGTCCACCGTAGTTGCAGACGAATCATGATCCGCGTATGCGACGAATCCATATGAAAGTATGATTGAGCATAGTGCCCCGATTAGCATATAGGCAATTTTCTTCTTCAAAAATAGTCCTCCTTCAAATTTGCAGTTTTGTGGTTCTTGGCAGCCAGTATAGGAATTCGTCATGTAAGTTTGATTTTGGTCCGTACAGGGCTTAATCCTGAAATGAAAAGCGCCCCAAGCTATGGGTTTTTGGGACAACCAATATAGAAGATTCTGCATATGATAGTTCATCTCCGTTCAGAGAAGAGGTGAATTTATGCCTACAGTGATTAACTATAATAGGGCTAGATTAAACAACATTACCAATGGAACAGTTGTAACACTTACACCGGCAGTGTCACCGTATTTATTATTAACAATGGGAATTTACGTCGCTGCTCCAGTATCATTTCTTGAAATTATGTCCTCAGTCGGCTTTGAAACACCACTTGATGATGCGTTTGTCACTGTGAGAGTGGATGTTGACTCCGTAACTCGAGGTGCGAGCGATGTTTTTATTGCTACACCAAACTCGCAGCAATTGACATTCCACACGATTCTTGAAAACTTGACGGTAGGTCATCACGTTATCCAATTATTTGCTTCGACTGAAGAAGGTGATATAGGAATTGATGGTCCGGTAACTATGTCTGCCTGGGTGCTCGCTTAAACTCCTTTTTATTGTGAAGAAAAGAAACAAAAGGAGCAGTTACTAGAGCTGCTCCTTTTTGTTTCTAAAGTCCATAATAAGGAATGAATGGCCAGCATAGTTTTACATCGGCCTCTTGATTTGAATAAATGGATAGGCATGGCCATCGATTTCATGTTTTGAGAATAAATAAGGGCTGCCATCGGCAGCCCTTATTACTATCAGCTTTCGCCGAGTCGCGCGTATAGGATGTAATCCACGGGCTTCGGCTGCGCTCCGCTCTGGCGGAGCGCAGTGTTAATCTGGCCACGGTGGTACTGACCGTGCAAGGCGACATGGATCAATATGTCCCCAGTCGTCGTCTCAAACGGTGCCCCGACTTGACTGCGATATGCGACGAACTTGTCTAGTTCCTCTTCGGACACGGCGTCGAGCAAAGCCTCAAAACCAATTCCGTTTGCTTCGATCAGCGCTGCGCAGTCGAGCGAATCCGCATCATCCACCCATATCGGGATGCCCTCGCTGCTCTCGCCGCGCAGCCGGGTCAGCCAGACGCGCTCCGCTTGGAGCACGTGTAGAAACAGCCGCGTTGCCTTACTCGCTTCATCCACCGGCGCGGCTTGCAGTCCCTCAATCAGCTGGCGGTTTGCCCAATCCATATGCGCGAATAATTTTCGAATGGTTTGCATGTCAGTTCGACCTCCATTACGTTTATTCTACAATTCATTTTCACATAAACAAAATATAGATTTAATAAAATCCACCAAGTCCTTTTATATACTTGAGTTGTTTTGATATGGCGAACAACAAGGACTGGGTGGTAGAGATACAATGTTAAAAAAACGTGATTTGCATGAATGCCATTTGCTGTATACCTTAATGATGGATCCTGCCGTTTTTTCTTACGTTCGCCACAAATGCCAATGTTATGAAGAATATTTATTCATAACCAAACAATTGATTGTTGAAGAAGAACGGGGGACTTGTATTTCCAGAACCATTCTTGATGAAATGGGACATCCCATTGGAACGATAGAGCTATATGATATGATGAATAAAACAGGGTTCTTAGCCACATGGATTGGAGCTCCTTATTTTGGAATAGGGTATAACCAACAAGCGAAGGCGTCCTTTCTGACTGAACTATTTCATGAACATCATCTCGAAACAGTATATTTGAAAATCCGAAAACAAAATATCCGATCGAAGAAGGCTGTTGAGAAACTGCCATATGCCAAATTAGCGAATGATCTGAACCCTGAGCTCTATAAATCGATCAATCGTTCGCAGCAGATCTATGATTTGTATCAGGTGGGGCGGTTAGACTTTATAGAATACAGGAAAGACAAGCAACATGAGGTTGCTATGTAACTGAGGGAGCGGAGATCATGGAAATCACAGGTGAGAAAGTGTTACTTCGGGAGTACATGGCAGACGATTTTCCATTCTACAGTGAATTAGAACAACATGAACATACGTACAAATACGAAAGTCGTCGTCCGGATCCGAAGCAAATCAAAGAGAATTTCGATACGATTTTATCCGATGCTGAGGCCGATCCGCGTGTCCTATATGCATTCTTACTATGTGATAAATTCGATTTGCGTCCTATTGGCAGAGTCAGAATAAAATTAAACTGGGCCGAAATAAACGAATGGGAAATGGGTTGGGCACTACATCCTGATTATTGGAAAAAAGGATATGCAACCGATGCAGCAAAAGCGCTAATTGACTTTGCCTTTAACAAACTAGGTGTCCACCGAGTAGTGGCTTACGCCAACGCCGAGAACGAACTATCGGAACAAGTCATGATTAGAGCCGGAATGAATAGGGATGGCATACTAAGGGAAACAAGATTTTGCAATCAGAAGTGGTGCAATGAAGTTATATATTCCATTCTGGAAAGCGACTTGAAAAGGTAGCAGCAAATAAAATGCTTGACCTGGAGTTAACTCCAAGTGCGATAATATCGAATGCATGGATGCCAGAAAAGAAATCCTAATTGAGCAGCGTCAGCAGCTCTTCGCCAAAATGGAAGAGATGACGAAGGTGTTGGCGCGCATGGATGATAAAATTGCTAGGTACGAACAGACCATCGTTGAAAAGGAAAAACATTAAATCGGTGATCGAAGTTACACGGTTGACCAAATAACGACAACGCATCAACAGAATTCAACAATTTACGTCCCTTTACAGATATTTCCTAGTCATGGACAATGAATAAGGGTTCTAATTTGTTCATGGAGCGTGATCGAGTTGTCTAAGAAGATTCTCATCCTCACAGGTGATGCCGCTGAGTCGCTGGAAGTTTATTATCCTTATTTCCGCGTGTTGGAGGAAGGGTTTGAAGCGGTTATCGCTGCCCCGAGCGTGAAGACGCTGCGAACGGTCGTTCATGATTTCGAAGGCTGGGATACGTATTCGGAAAAGCCGGGTTATCAGCTGAATTCGCATATTTCATTCTCCGAGGTTGATCCCTCTGAATATGCCGGACTTATTATCCCAGGCGGCAGGGCTCCTGAATATATTCGCTTGGACGACAACGTGCCTCGAATTGTCAGCCATTTCTTTGAAGCAGATAAGCCTGTCGGCGCGATCTGTCATGCGGCGCTTATTCTAGCCGTCGTTAACAATCGCAGCTACTTTGAGGGCCGGACCATGACCGCCTACTCGGCATGCCGTCCGGATGTTGAGGCGCTAGGCGCGACCTACGCGAAAGATACCCTTTGTGTAGACGGCAATATCATCTCCGGGCACGCTTGGCCGGATCTCCCCGGCTTCATGCGGGAGTTCTTGAAGCAAGTGAACAGTCGTTAGTCCTCGTAGACACATAGATTGTTTATTATAGAAGCTGCCTGGTGCATCGTGCCGGCAGCTTCTTTTTCGGAGTTTGGAGAATCAATGGGAGGGGGCAACGTATGAAAATCGTATATTTGCCTGTAGCATTTGGTTACAAATCGCAATGGTTTGCGATTAAGACGCGTGACACTCAGGCTGTTATAGAAGTCATGCAGCTCAAGGAGGTACAGGCTTCGAACTGGAGAACAGGAATCAATGGTGCGTACAATGGGTACTATTTTGTCACTCCACCGGTGAATGGTTGGACGCTGGTCATCAATTCGCAAATGCCTGACCTAAGTGGAGGGGAGTCTTCAACTGATCCACTAACCGTCCTTTCTGGTCTGAGCTCACGTTTCGGAGAAGCTTGTTAGTTTGGAACGCATCGAGTGGTCGAGTACCATGTCTGGGCGAAATCTGTGAATGGTACGTTAGTCCGTGGTTACGGTTACTTAGGCGAGAGTGGGGAAATCCTTCTTAATGAAGGTGAGATTAGCACAGAAGAACGCCGGCATAATCTGATTATCACGGACTTGAAAGCGGACGAGCCTGTTCTGCCAAGTGAAGAAGATGTAATGCTTATAGCCAAGCAGTGGTCAGTAAACCCACAGATGGAAGACGGCAATTATCAGACCGGGACAGGCTTTGTTGGAAGGTTGGAATAACGCCATCTCGCACTTCACATCTTGCCTAGAATAGGTGATCCGCAAACTTCGCTCAGGCGGTTTGCTTGTTGGGAAGCTCTAACGAACCGTACGGCGCTTATTTGTTCATTAATGGGTCTGAAATAATTCTAACGAACCGTAGGGGCTTTATTTGACGGTTTTTGAGTGTTTGGGGGCCGATTATCCCCAAATAACGCCTGTATGGTTCGTTAGATTCTCGAAGCCCCGATCTTCGGCCAAATAACGCCTCTACGGTTCGTTAGATTTTCGTGGAATGCAAGTACGTTGCGATTTCGGAGAACAGCTTGACGGATTACGATGTTCGTGACCTTCTTCGTATTATATTACCAGTTATCACACAATTTCAGTCATGTTGAGCTGATTACGAAATCCGAAATCACATTCTCTGCCTCGAGGCGCTCATTACGGTAATCTGCAAGGCAATAAGGATTTGAATACAGACCACTACCTACGTGGCTGATCATGCAGGCATCATTACGATGCAGGTTGAATGAGAGCTGGGGACAATTGGCTTTGTTATTTGATAGGAAGAAATGGATAAGCTAATAAGGTATGCAGCTGTTGGATTTACCGCTATCGGCCAGCATAGTGGAATAAAGGATATGTTAGGTGTAATTGGTACACGAATTTGTAAAGGATTATTGAACCCAATTATTTTAATCTCTAAATAATAGTGATACACTAGGATAGAGAAATAATTGACCGGAAAAGATGTGTGATAAGGTTTTACCCTGGCTTGCTGTGGCGCTTTAGCAGGAACGCTCACATCCTTTCTGCAAATCGTAGAGTAGAAGGACGGTAAACATGAGCAACAGACAAACGAAAACAGACGTTATCTTAATTGGTGCCGGAATCATGAGTGCTACCCTAGGTTCACTGCTTAAAGAATTGGTACCGCACTGGAACATCACAGTGCTCGAGCGGCGCGCAACTGCTGGCGAGGAAAGCTCAAACGAATGGAACAATGCAGGGACAGGACATTCTTCACTTTGCGAGCTTAACTACACTGTCGAGAAACCGGACGGATCTATAGATATCAGCAAAGCTATTAAAGTAAATGAAGAATACCAGGTGTCGAGGCAGTTTTGGTCTTATCTGGTGAACCGCAATTTGATTCGGAATCCACAAGACTTTATCGTTCCAGTACCTCATATGAGTTTTGTTCAAGGGGAACAAGACGTAGCATTTTTGAGAAAACGGTTTAAAGCATTGGAACACAATCCATTATTTGACGGGATGGAGTATTCCGAAGATCCGGCGAAGCTGAAGGAATGGATTCCGCTGATGATGAAAGACCGGAATGTCAATCAACCTATAGCGGCTACAAGAATTGAATCGGGTACGGATGTCAACTTTGGCGCTTTAACACGTATCTTGTTTGACCACTTGAAGAGTGAGAACGTTGATGTTAAATTCAACCATAACGTTGATGATATTAAACGTGCGTCTGACGGTTCATGGGAATTGAAAGTGCGCGATGTTGGAAGCGGCAAGGTCGAGCGTCAAACTGCTAAGTTCGTCTTTATCGGCGGCGGCGGCGGAAGCCTGCATTTGCTGCAGAAATCCGGTATTCCTGAAGGAAAAGGGATTGGTGGATTCCCGGTAAGCGGACTATTCATGGTGTGTCAGAACCCGGACATAGTAGCGCAGCATCGTGCCAAAGTATACGGACAAGCTCCGGTTGGTGCGCCCCCAATGTCTGTCCCGCATCTGGACACAAGGGTTATCGACAAGAAAGAGTCTCTGTTCTTCGGACCGTTCGCCGGTTTCTCACCGAAGTTCTTGAAATTCGGTTCGATGTTCGATTTGTCGTCTTCCGTTAAAGGACATAATCTCGTGACGATGATGGCAGCTGGCGTGAAGAACGTTTCACTGACCACCTACCTAATTAAGCAAGTTATGTTATCCAAAGAAAAACGCATGGAAGCATTGCGGGAATTTGTTCCGAATGCAAACAGCGCAGATTGGGAATTACTAGTTGCAGGCCAGCGTGTTCAAATTATTAAAGATACTGCGGCAGGCAAAGGAACGCTTCAATTTGGTACGGAAGTCATTAGTGCCGCTGACGGCTCCATTGCAGCATTGCTTGGTGCTTCACCAGGTGCTTCTACAGCGGTTTCCGTTATGCTTGAAGTGATTAAGAAATGCTTCCCCGAACATAATAAAGAGTGGGAGCCGAAGATCAAAGAAATGATTCCTTCTTATGGCGTGTCCCTGTTGAAAAATCCGGAGTTAATCCGTCAACATCAGCTTTCAACAGCGCGGGCGCTTGGTCTTAGCGAGAAGGTATCGTTGCAGGCATCGCACTAAACCATATGAAACAACAACGAAGCAGCCGAAATTATTCGGCTGCTTTTTTCTTGGCTTGTGGGACCAAGCCGCGTATCTAATCGAATGAAGCCGAAGGGGAAGTACCCTTTTCAAGGAATTGAAGCTGCTCAGGCGTTAGCAATAGATCCCCTGCGGCACAGCTGTCGCGCATATTGTCCGGTGTCTTTGAGCCGATAATTGGGAATACAGAGAATGGCTGCGAAGTCAGATAGGCTAGAGCAATAACCGTTCCGGTTGTCCCAAGCTCGTTTGCCAGTAGTTGTACGCGATCCAAAAGATCAAAACAGCGATCGTTAAAGAAGTTCCTCTCTACATGTGCTGCGCTTCCATGTGTACCCGCTGCTTTCCCTCGCGCATACCTGCCGCTGAAGAAGCCGTTCGCCTGAGATGAGAATGGGATAACGGCTAGGCCGCTTTCCGTATAGTAGCGACTGTCTGCTTCGAGATCATCGTTCGCGGAGCCGGTATAATAACCAGCTAAATTCCAATAAGGTTGATTCGCAACAAAAGGAGTCAAACCGTTGGCAGTCGCATAGCTCTGCGCTTGCTTAATCCGTTCCACGGTCCAATGCGAGCAGCCGATATGACGGATTTTACCTGCTTGGACTTGGCTGTGGAGTGTCTCCATAATTTCTTCAACCGGTCTGCTTGGCTCATCGCGATGGAGCCAGTAAAGGTCGATATAGTCGGTTCGAAGCAGCTTTAAACTTTCATCAATCTCCTGATGAAGCACGTCTCGCCCAAGTCTTGCTTGATGCGGCGTCTCCTCCTCCGGATGACCGCCCTTGGTGGCTAGAACAAGCTTATTGCGGTTGCCTCGCTCCTGCATCCATTCGCCAAGCCGTGTCTCGGTTAAACTTCGCCCGATTCCCAGCCAGTTATCATATGAATGAGCAGTGTCGATAAAGTTGCCCCCAAGCTCTAGATAGAGATCAATCAGACGGAACGCATCCTCGCGAGACATTCCTCCCCCGAACCCACCTGTACCCATGCAGATGACAGAGGCATTTAACGTTGTACCAGGTATTTCTCTATAACGCATTCCCCTCATTACCTCCCCATAAATGCTCATTCAATACCTTTGAGAATGCCATGTTCCGCTGGGGATGGCAATGTACAATAAACGAATGGAGGCATCCTTCTTGAAATATAACAATATAAATAGTCTGCATAACGATTTAAATTTATTGAAAAACAATAAATAATGTGTTAAATTCAAAATGAGAATATTGAAGTGAGGTGCATCTAATGGAACGAGGTTCAACGCTATTCTTAAAGGTAACTGTTTTTCTGATCGGAATTCCGATTCTTGCCATTTGCATATTTGTGATACCGGAGATCGCCAATTATATTGCAGAATTGTATCCAGATCATACTTATTTGAAATTTCTGGTCTTCGTTGATCTGTACGCAACTGTGATCCCGTATTACTTTGCGCTGTATCAGGCTTTCAAACTGTTAAGCTATATTGACAAGAACCAAGCTTTCTCGGATTTATCTGTCGATGCTTTGAAGAAAATCAAAACTTGTGCGCTCTCGATCAGTGCCTTATTTATATTGGGAATGCCCCTCTTTTACCTCTTTGCAGAGAGAGACGATTCCCCCGGAGTTATTGTAATCGGGATGGCGATTATATTTGCTTCCATGGTGATTGCGGTTTTCGCGGCTGTTCTTCAGAAGCTGTTGAGAAATGCCATAGATATCAAATCAGAAAACGACCTAACGGTCTGAGGTGAATAACATGGCGATCATAATAAATATTGATGTGATGTTGGCGAAGCGGAAAATGAGCGTAACGGAGCTTTCGGAGAGGGTCGGAATTACGATGGCGAACCTGTCCATATTGAAGAATGGAAAGGCTAAAGCGATTCGTATTTCCACTTTGGAGGCGATTTGTAAAGCTTTAGACTGTCAACCCGGAGATATTCTAGAATACAAAATGGACGAATAATGAGAAAGGCCTTGCTGCAACTCGTTCGTTTTGGCTGGGAGCAGGCATGGTCATGCCTGTTTCCCGTTGTTATTTTCGCTTCGCTGGCTTTAACGCAGATGATCCAGATTCCTTGGCTTCCAAGGTATGATTTGCTGCTGCTCATCTGCCTCGCCATGCAGTGGTGGATGGTTCATTCCGGTCTTGAATCGCGCGATGAAGTTAAGGTTATTACCTTGTTTCATTTGATAGGGTTGGCACTTGAACTATTTAAAGTTCATATGGGTTCATGGTCGTACCCAGGGGAAGGGTATACGAAGGTGTTTGGCGTTCCGTTATACAGCGGCTTTATGTATGCGAGCGTTGCGAGTTATCTATGCCAAGCCTGGCGTCGGATGGACGTCGAGCTGGTAAGATGGCCGCCGTTCCCGGTGGTGGTCACGCTTGCTGGCCTGATTTATTTAAACTTTTTCACTCACCATTATTGGATCGATGTTCGTTGGTGGTTGTCAGCACTTGTTCTTCTCGTATTTTGGCGGACTTGGGTTACCTATGAGGTTGGTGGAACAAGATACCGGATGCCGCTCGCGCCTTCATTTCTGCTGATCGGATTCTTTATCTGGATCGCCGAGAATGTCGCAACTTTCTTTGGAGCATGGGAATATCCGGATCAAGCCAGATCGTGGCGAATCGTACATTTCGGAAAAGTGAGCTCATGGCTGCTGCTTGTCATTGTCAGCTTTCTGATTGTAGCGACTTTGAAGCGGGTGAAAGACCGGCAAGCCCCAAGTAGGACAAAATAGTTCCATATCGAAGGCCAGGTGGAGCATTCGCTCTTCCTGGCCTTTATGCTAATGCCGAATATATCTCCGCACGCCGATGCTTGCAGCTACTGCTTGGGAGTTTGGCCATCTGGTTGTATTGTAGTACAGGCGTATATCGGCCGGAGCATATTGGGACAAATGATAGAAATCGGGATATACGAACCGATCTTCCAGATAGGCCGATTTCGTTGCATCTTGGATGCGGCGTTTATTCAACGATGCGATGATGCCTTCTCCACTCTTAATGCCAATTCCGTGCCCGAAATACAGATCGTCGCTCAACTTGATGACATTTTCACCTTGCCATTCCATTTTATCTGGATTGACATCCGGGTTCTTGAAGTATAACACGTCACCTGGCTGTGCATTCGCGCTGGGGCCGTCTTCGTTAATCAGCCCAAGGTCGCTGTCAGCTTCCCAGGAATACAGGTACAATTTCTGAAACAACCGATTGAATGGACCTTCTCCGAGCGTATCCAGAACGGCTTTGTACAAAACGATGATGATGGCTGTCGCACATTCAAAGCCGTATTTTTTCCCATTCGAGAAAATATCTTGGATGGCTTCGGCTGGCATAACGTTTTCCTTGAGCTGAAATCCTCCTTCACTCGTTAGCGTCCAGTACGCCTCATTACAAAACGACTTCTTAAACGTCGCGAATCCCGCTGGGCTGCTTTGCAAGTCCCTGGCTGCCGCGATAATATTCGACCGTAAGGTCGGTTCAAACTGCATGTCGGCTCTGCCTCCTCATCATGCTCAAAATGCCTATTGCATTGTATGGGCAAAGGAGAATGCTTGTGCGTTAGCGCAACAATTGATGCCGACTTTTCTCTATTTGCGGCCTATGGTGATGGCTCCGAAGATTTTTCCGAGCAAGCCGGAGGCAGGCGGTTCGGGATCTTTAATTCCCCAGGTTAAGCCAAACAGGATTGGAGCCCACCGGCAGAAATTCGGCTTCCCCAGTCCGTATATCTCCTTTAATGAATAGGGGTATAAGGATGGTTACCTATAAATGTAACACGATTGAAATCCTATTTTCATCTCGGTTTAATGAAGTGTATCTATAATAGAACTCAACCCCCTTTTAAAATATACACTTTAGACCCGCAGCCCGTTGTTGCGGGTCTCTTTTTGTTTATTGGCAATACACACAAAGAAGCAGGTGATTATCATTCTTGAGAAGATGTATGGGAAAAATGTAATGGATTCACTATATTATCTCTTTATTTTTATAAGAGTTGATCCACTGGATCCTGTACTATATCAAATACTACATAAGTATCAAAACTGGCTTCATAAAGATTTAAAACTAAATTATCGTTCAATTCGTCATTTGATAAATGAATTGCAATTAGTTGATGACCACCAATACAAAGCGATTATTATCTCAAAACTCAAGAAATTAAGGTTGTTTCGTAGGGCAGGAAATATGGAAAGGATCTATCAGAGCATTCGTCCGATCCAGTATGTAGTTGAAAGTTTAATCCATGTCATCGATCAGAAGGATACAGAAAAGATAAGAATTATGGCAAGTTCAGTTCACAACTACCCATCATTTATCCTTGGCAAGTATTATTGCAAATCACATGATTTCTGGAACGTACATATTAACTACTATAATAGAACTTTTCAAAGCGACTTCATGAATGATTGGAAGTATTTATTTATGGAATTTTACCCAAACAACGAGAAATGATTGATAAAGTATAAACATTGAAAACATGGAGGGAACAACAAATAATGTTGAATCATATGAAGGCATTCTAGCAGCCTTTGTTGTGGAACACCAATTAAAAGCTTTAAGTCGGCGGCCTGTTCCGCTAACTGGAGTTTAACGCAACAAATTGCTGAATACCTAAGTACAAACTGTGGGATAATTATCTAAAAAATGCTTCAATTTTAGTACGTATGGTTAAATTAAAAATTATTAAGAACACATTGCAGGGTTCATCGACCTGAACAACACTCGAGAATGAAAGAAGTGTCTGAGGAGGTGTCTTATGTTGAAAAACTATCGGCTGACCAAAGCAGTCAAGCGCGGTCTGAGCCACTTCGATCCGAACGATACAAGCGGTTTTGTAAGCAAAGAAGAGATTCAAGATGAGTTCGAACACATGGAACGGAAGCTTCGCAATCTGCAGGACAAGTTGTTTGCCTCGAAGACGAATGCTGTGCTCGTATTGTTCCAAGGAATGGACTGCAGCGGGAAGGACGGCGTCATCAAGAAGGTACTGTCCAACCTGAATCCTAAGGGCTTTCGAGCGGAGAGTTTTAAGAAACCGACTCTTGAAGAGTCTGCTCATGACTTCTTATGGAGAACGCATAAGGTTGTCCCTGCCAAAGGCTATATTACCGCATTTAATCGTTCTTATTATGAGGATGTGCTCATTACCCGGGTGCACGGCTTGATACAGGACGAAGAAGCAGCAACTCGGATGAAGCATATACGGCATTTCGAGAAACTTCTAACGAGTAGTGGCGTGTTGCTGATCAAAATTTTCCTGCATATTTCCCCTGAATTTCAGCTCGAGAAAATCCGCGAACGGCTGAGCAACCCGGAGAAGCTATGGAAATTCGATCCAAGCGATCTCAACGAGCGGCATTACTGGGATTCATACATTGACGCATACGAAGATGCTTTCAGATATACAGCAAGCAATCACGCTCCGTGGCATATCGTCCCAGCCAATGAACGCTGGTTTCGCGACTACTTGGTGCTCCGGATTATTTTAAGTTCCTTGGAGAAATTGGACCTTTCTTATCCAGAACCGGACATCGAGACACGAAAGCTTCTGGAGCAGCTTCAATCCAACGCCTCCCTGTCCCAATAGGGGCCCTATAGGATGAGAAGTGATTATGCTTAAGAAAAGGGATTGAACAATGACGATTAGATTGTATTATAATTCTTCCTATGTAACCGAATGGGAAACAAAGATTACGAAGTCGATCAAGAGAGAGGATGGATGGTACGTCCTCATGGAGGAAAGTGCCTTTTATCCTCATGGAGGGGGTCAACCTTGCGATACGGGAACGATTAACGGTATCCCTGTATTGGATGTTATAAGCGAGGAAGATGAAGTGCTGCATAAAGTAGAGCGATTACCGGAAGGTACGGCAGCATCATGCCGGATTGATTGGCAACGAAGATTCGATCATATGCAGCAGCATAGCGGTCAGCATCTGCTCTCGGCGGTTTGTCTAAAGTTATTTGACGCGATGACGTTAAGCTTTCACCTAGGCATCGAAACCGCAACTATCGATGTGGAAAGGTCAGATCTAACTCTGGAGCAGTTATCGCATCTGGAACAGGAAGTGAACCAGGCCATCTATGATAATTACCAAATTACTAGTCGTATGGTTTCAGAGGAGGAGGCTAGCCATTTGCCGCTAGTAAAGCCGCCGAAAGTGTCTGGGAACGTACGGATTGTCGAGATTGAAAGCGTGGAATACAATGCATGCGGCGGGACGCATGTTTCATCTACGGGTGGAATTGGGATGATCAAGCTGCTGAGAACGGAGAAGATGAAAGGGAATACGCGAATTTCATTCAAATGCGGTAACCGTGCCTTAGCGGAATTTAACGATTGTTTAGGCATAATAGGGAAGCTATCTCTAAAATTCAATACCGGGAAAGATGATATTGTCGCTCGCGTTGAGAAGCGGGAGCAAGAGCAGAAACAGATTCAAACGGAAATGGCAGCTCTCAAGGAGCAGAATGATTCGTTTGTCGCGCGCGAGCTCTTGGAACGACAGGAAACAAGCTTGATCGCGCATCAGTTTGAAAACAAGTCATTGAAAGATTTGCAAAGCCTGGCGATAAAACTCACATCATTGACCAACGATCCCGTACTTCTCGCGGATCTTGCGGATTACAAAGTGGTGCTATCGCATAGCGGGATAGTTGAGCGTTCTTGCGGCGCATTTTTCAAGGAACATCTAGGGACATACGGCGGAAAAGGAGGAGGCAGCAGCACCATGGCACAGGCTGGATTCGGGACAATGAACGAAGCATTGGCTTTTTACGAATGCGCAAGAGCAACCTTCCAAAGTAGTGTCGATTGATGTCGCGTTACAAGTAGGTCGCGCATTGCCGGATTTGCAAAATGGTGTGCAGATAAAGAGCGAAAATAGAACGAACAAGGAGCAGATTGCCGGGCAGCAGCTGCTCCTTGTTTTGTTGAAGTAACGGGCTTATTTCCAATATGAAATTGGTATAACAGTCCTTTTATCAGGTAGCACTCGCTATTATTGTAATACCTCCGAAGTTGGTATCAACGCTTACTATTACAGTCCCGAATGACAAACCTCTAAGAAGAACTGCTCTCTCCGTACTAGAACATGTTACTTTGCTTGGGTCGCCGGAATCGCAGGATCGAATCCTTTCACCAGACCGAAGGCCCAGTTCTTCATCGACGAGCCGAGTACCACCTATTCTGACACGCACCTGTACAAAACGACCTCGTATTCCCATGTGATAACCTCCTTTTAAATCTATCGAGTCTAAGCTCTACTCCATTTCTATGCCGAAAGTGAGAGAATTGATAGAGTTAGTCATCGGGGATGATTCATCCATTCTGAACTAGCGAGGCACGAGAGTTTTATAAAATGTAACACGATTGAAATCCTATTTTCATCTCGTTTTAATGAAGTATATCTATAATAAAACTCGACCCCCTTTTTAAATATATACACTTTAGACCCGCAGCCCGTTGCTGCGGGTCTCTTTTTGTTTACTGAAGTAACCGGAAGATTAGCTTAATTGACTAATCCCTAATAGACGGCATTTACATAAGAACATACGTGCGATAAGATGGATTCGATTTGGTTGTTTTTGGTTAATTTAGGGAGGATGACGGCATGGACAAGAATTCTGTTTAAAAATGTTATTTCGATGAATCTTGGTATTCGGTTACTCTTGGCGAAAGTACGCTAACATTATCGGACCGTAAACTATCAACCTATGTGAATGGCACGAAAAATATAGAAGACGATAGTTGAGGAGCTTGCTTTGTAGCAGCTCTTTTTTGTTTGTTGAAGTAAGGGGGAGTTCAAAATGTGAAATTGGTGTCAAAGCATTCGTTATTGACTAACTTACTACTACGTGTTACTTTATAGCTGTAATAAGTATCACTGCATACCAGTGATACAGAATAGCAAGGGGTGGAAGTGCTGGAAAACCTAACGGAGATGCTCAAAGGGGCGCTTGAGGGTTGTGTCCTTGAAATAATAAGTCGTAAAGAATCCTACGGCTACGAAATTACGCGGCGGCTGAACGCCCTCGGCTTCACAGATGTTGTGGATGGAACGGTGTATACCATCCTGATCCGGCTTGAAAAAAACAAGTTGGTGGAAATCACCAAAAAGCCCTCGGATATGGGACCGCCGCGAAAGTTTTTCACGATCACCGACGCGGGGCGCGAGGAGCTGCAGAGGTTCTGGGAGAAATGGGAGTTCGTATCATCAAAAATTAACGAGTTAAAGGAGAATAAATCATGAATTTCTGGGATAAAATCACCGGCAACGATATGACTAGAGATTTTAAGAAATTTGAATCGCGAGTCAAAAAGCTGCCAGCTGATTATCAAGCGGCATGGGGAACAATTAACGCAAATCTTTTTCCGTACTCGGATTTCACTGGTCGTAACCTCATGCCAATTCTTGACGGTGTGCTTAGCCTGCTCGAAGAAACGGCGGCGGACGGTCAGAGTGTCCAAGAGGTTTTGGGTGACGATATCAAAGGCTTTTGTTCAGCGCTCGCCGGCGAAGAAGGGGCAAAGTCGTTTCGCGACAAGTGGCGCCAGCAACTCAACAATAGTATCGCTAAAAAATTAGGTAAATAGGAGGATAATATGAGTATAAAAGATATCATTGAAGGCAAAAAAGAGTGGCGAGCACACGTGGCGCGCATCAAAGCGCTCCCGCAAGATTATCAGATTGTTTATAAAGAGATTCAAAAATATCTCTTTAAGGTCGGCACTGTTGAGCTAACCGACGGGGCTGGTTTGCTCTCGGGGATTGTCGATCTGTTTGAAGAAGGCGCAGCCTCGGGGAAAGGCGTGCTCGAAGTGACGGGCAGTGACGTAGCGGCTTTCTGCGACGATCTAATCAAGGATTTAGAAACTTACGCTGACATTTGAGGATCGGCCATTTCTTGGGGGGATTAGTTAAGGTAGACTTTAGGGGGGATAGAAATTATGAAAGACTTAGTAGTGCCACAAGCTGCTGTACGAATTGCAGGAGATTTTCTTCAGGAAGAAGTTAAATCATCCTACCCAATTATAGGTAAAGGTATCGATAATCAAATTATCGTAGTGGAAACGAAGAGACAGAAGGTCGTTGTCCGCATGAACAATAAAGATACTTATCCATCTTATATCAAGGAAAAGTGGTGTATCGAGCAAGCAGCCGCAGTTGGAATTCCTGGGCCCGAGGTGTTGTCCATTGGCATAGTTGATGAAATAGCTTATATGATTCAAACTTTTATCGATGGCGACAACGGGTTAGACAGTAAGGCTCACGGATCTGCTATTTGGAGACAGCTTGGCGAATATGCCAAGCGAATGGATTTGATTCAAGTAGAAGGATTTGGAAGAAACCTGGTCGATCCCGTCAACGGTGTGTTCCAGTCATTTGGTCATGCCCAATCAGACGGCAGTTTGCAAGGGGATTTGCAGCATAATATCCATTGTTTAACGGAGCATGATCCCTTGATTACGCTTGGGGTAATGACTCAGGAGGAATCACAGCGCGTAAAAAAACGTTTTGAGGATATGAAGAATGAGACGCTTCGCTTCGGCCTCATCCATGGGGATATCTCTTTAAAGAATATAATTGTCCATGATAATCAAGTGATATTGCTGGATTGGGGCAATGCTGAAGTGAGCGTGGTTCCGCATGGAGCGGTTCTTCAAGTGTTGCAGTACCAGATGCTTGGGCTAAAGGAAGGCCCAAATAATGAGGAATTCCAAGCCTTCTTAGAAGGTTACGGGTTGAGTGAAGAGGATATTGCTGACATGAGAGGTTTACAGTTGCTTAAAGCTTTCGATCATACCAGATGGGCAATTGATCGTTGTCCGGAGCGGACTTACGCCTATGCTGCTTTCGCGAAACAAGCTGTTGGCATGTTTATGGGAAAAGGTGAACTATAACTCCAGCGTGAAGTTTTTTTGATGCCGTCGGCATCTGCTCCAATTATTCGTTACGCTAACGGGCAGACTAGTGGAACAATTTACATGTGTTCCTAGTTGATGATAGATGTAAAATTGGTAAGTGAGGAAATGAGGAATTTTTTTTTTTACATACAGATTTGGAGAGGCGAGGAAATGCCAAGAGAGTATAAATTAATTACAGCAGGAGCATTTGCTGGTAAAAGCCGCATGAAGCTTCATTACATGGAAATTGATACTGACCAACTTCTTTGTGGTTCACACCTCTCTGGATATGAAACTCAACCTAGAGAAGGGATTAGAGTATGTAAGAGATGTGAAGTCGCATACCGAAAAAGAGGCGGTACATTGCTAGAACCTATAGATACCGATGCATGGTTGGCTCGGCCGATGGTCAGCGGACAAGCTTTATGCGCCAGGTGCAATGGAGGACATTGAGGTTGCTTTCAGTCCAACGGGAGATGGTTGGTTGTATTTTAATCATCCATTTGAGCAAATTGTTGAACGATTCAAATGGGAGATTGGTAACAGTGGATTAATTCAGATTAAAGGGGTAGCATCAGCGGCTTTTTATGATGCAGAGATGGCGAAGGAATATGAGTTGGAAAATTACGAGGACAGAGACTCAGATTTCGAATTTCGCGACTTAAAAGTAGAGATTACCATAGAATCTACTCCTCGAGGGGAGAGTGAGGTTATTTCTTTCTCAGAGCCGCTATGGCTGACAGACCGTAGATTTGCTTTGGTACAAAGAGACATTAATAGTCTTGAACCACCATTCTTTTTGTAGTTGTGGCTGAACTAACGGGAAACGATAGTTAACTCATACCCTTGCCCACGATGATGAATCTCATTTTCCAGGGCGTACGTTAACCACCCAATCGCAGTACCTTCGGGGACATACGGAGCCGGTGCAGGGCGCATCTTGGCCAGCGCGTCAAATGGGATACTCGGCCACAACTGCCTCGTTTCTTCACGAACACTCCTGCCGAATTCCAATACCTCGGCAATCGAAGACGTGCGCAACATCTGTGGTGGGGCTTCATATTCCCATTGGTCATATGCCAAACCACGGACATTCCATCGCTCCATACCCAAAATCTCCAGCGTCAACTCGCGGAATGGTCGCATGCCGTCCACTAATACCTTGTCCATAGAGCCTACTTCTACTAGCGCTTGGGCCACGTTGTTCGTCAGACGCCGATTATCCTCCCACACATCCATGAACCATTTTTTCCAGTCGACGATCGCTAAACGAACAAGGAGCAGTTTGCCAAAGGCAGCTGCTCCTTGTTTCGTTGAAGTAACGGGGAGGATAGTGTAATCACTTTGTACCTTGTGAATACCTTAAAGTAAAGCATTAATGAGGCAAAGTTCGGAAGGAGACAAAGAAGATGAAAGAAACAAAGATTTTTAAACAAGTGAATAATTGTTCTATTAACGCTGACATCTATTACCAAGGGAGAAATT
This sequence comes from Paenibacillus sp. N22P23, assembly GCF_059383735.1. Classification (NCBI taxonomy): domain Bacteria; kingdom Bacillati; phylum Bacillota; class Bacilli; order Caryophanales; family Paenibacillaceae; genus Paenibacillus; species Paenibacillus sp. N22P23. Next base: position 996,681 of record NZ_JBXENT010000002.1, on the reverse strand, counting down.
CGCCTGTCATTATTTATATTCATGGTGGTGGCTTAATTGCTGGAACTAGAGCTTGGATGTCTTTAGAACAAATTGAGTATTTTTGTCAGGCTGGATTTAGTGTTGTGAATATTGATCACCGACTGGCTCCTGAAACAAAATTGGAATCGATTGTAGAAGATATTAGAGATGCACTTGAATGGGCTCGAACCAAAGCAACGGAATGGTATGATTTTGATACAAATAACATTGCTCTATTTGGTAAAGCCTCTGGTGGTTATCTAAGCTTGTTAATAGGCACTATGGACATTAAACCAAAAGCGATAGTTTCTTGTTTTGGACATGATATTCTAGGGGAATGGGCGACGAAACCGAGTGAACATTTCCGCCAACAATATGAAATCGTTGATAAGCAAAGCGCCTATCAATTCATAGGGGAAAAAGAAATAACGAATGGTCAGTGGGAAGAACGGGGCAATTTATTATTTTATTGTTTTCAGCAAGGTGTTTGGGTTAATGAAGTGACCGGATTCGATCCGGCTAATGATTATAATAAATTAACACAATATAGCCCTATTCATAATATCACTGCGGAGTATCCGCCTACGTTATTTCTACATGGAGATAAAGATAAAATAACGCCATATGAGCAATCGGTGATGATGTATAAGAAGCTTCAAGAACATGGAGTATATACTGAGTTGATAACGATTGAAGGAGCGGATCATGATTTTGATCGAAATTTTCATGATCCGATGGTTCAAAGTGCATTTCAAAATGTTGTTGATTTTTTAAGAACACATTTATGCAAGTAATTCTCAGAAATGGCGCACGTCAGTTAAAAACCGAATTTACGCTTCGAGGCATTATTAATCATTAAGCTCCCTCGAAATGATTAAGTATCCTCACTCCTGATAATGGAGTGGTTTCTTTGGATAAAACTTCTCTTTTATTGATTTTCGCAGTCTTTATCTTTATTTATTCTTGATTAAATCAGAAATCAAGATACCGTTTATTTTCAATCCAGTAATGTCGCAATCAGTTATATCAACATTTGATAAATCACAATTTCTTAATTGCCCATTGGAGAGGTTACAGTTATGAAAACTTACTGGTTTATAATGCCCATCGGGATGGTAATTTCCGTCCCCTTCCATTGGGAGAACCACATTATGAAATTCTGTTCCAAAAAGATGGACATGGTCAATAACAGAGTGGCTAAAGTTAGCATGCTGAATACCTAAACCCGACAAGTTTGCGTTCGAGATTTTAATTCCACCCATATTAACATCATTCAAAGACATATCACTCATGTTTACGTTATTAATTTTTGTCTTTGCCAAGCTTACATTATCGATATCAAGCTCCTCAGCTCTAACTGAAGTTACTTTAAGGTCAATAGTTTTATTCATTTTAGGGAACAAACTTTTCGATAGTTTGGAATCCCATCCATAAAATTTAGCAGCGAACAAAATTTGCAGTAGGAGGAGTATCCGCTATGCACATAGAAACTCAAAATGTTGTTATAAGAACCTTGAAAAAAACAGATGCTGAAAGGTTTTATTCAATAGCCAGGGAATCGGCTGTATACCGTTATATGCCAGATTGGGCTGACGGACGTTCACATCCGCAGGATTATTATGGATTGATTAATCAGTATCAAAAACAATCGGATAATACGGATATTTCCATTGGCCGTTCCTACGCGATTGCCTTGCCAAACAACGATGAGATGATTGGTATGATAGGGGTGGGGCTTAAAGAGAAGCTAAATGAAATCGAACTGGGGTATTTCATGTCGGAAAAACATCATCGGAACGGATATACTAGAGAAGCGATAAGTGCCTTGGCAGAATGGTGCTTTGAGGTATCTGATGTTAAGTATTTAATCCTGACAATTAATTGTGCCAATGTTCCCTCGAACAAATTGGCTGAAAAATGTGGATTTAAGTTGCTTGAAAGAAGAACGCCTATAGGGGATGACCAATTTTATATGGAAAATGATAGTTACTATTATTACAGAAGCTACAGAAAATAAGCATTTGTATCGCTACGAGACCGGGTTCGAGGTAAGGTCACTTGGTTGGATAATGAGAAATAATTCAAGCATACCAGATTACGCTAACTTGGAACGTTAGCTGAACAAACAAGGAGCAGTTTGCCGGCGGCAGCTATTGGTAAATGGCGACAGCGGTATAAGGTGCTAGTCATTCCCAATTGCAAAAAAAACATGGCGTAATTACGAAACATTGTTGACGGTACGAAGGGGACATACCCATCATGACGTTATTCAGTTTATAATAAAGTCGTGTACTTTATGGAATGTCTGTTGTTAACCTGTGATGGTGTTTGAACAGTGTTCCACTGACAGCAAGTATTTTACTATTCTAAGGACAACGATTGTTCTGGTAGGTATAGAGGGGTTATTAATGATGCAAGAAAACTTTTGGCGCGATTTACCACGACCTTTTTTTGTACTAGCACCTATGGAAGATGTGACAGATGTTGTGTTTCGCCATGTGGTAAGTGAGGCAGGCAGACCGGATGTGTATTTTACGGAGTTTGCGAATACGGAGAGTTATTGTCATCCAGAGGGGAACAAAAGTGTACGTGGGCGCTTGACTTTTACCCCAGATGAACAGCCCATTGTAGCACATATCTGGGGAGATAAGCCGGAATTTTTCCGTGAAATGAGCATCGGCATGGCGAAAGAAGGATTCAAAGGCATCGATATTAATATGGGTTGTCCAGTGGCGAATGTAGCAGAGAATGGGAAGGGCAGCGGCCTGATCTGCCGTCCTGAAATCGCAGCGGATATCATCCAAGCCGCTAAAGCCGGGGGACTGCCTGTCAGTGTAAAAACAAGGCTCGGTTTTAGTGACCTAAACGAATGGCGTGACTGGTTAACCCATATTTTGAAACAAGACATTGTTAATCTGTCCATTCATCTTCGGACAAGAGAGGAAATGAGCAAAGTAAAAGCTCATTGGGAACTGATTCCGGAGATTAAGAAGCTTCGTGATGAGGTGGCGCCAGATACACTTCTGACCATTAACGGGGATATCCCTGACCGTCAGACCGGCCAGCAGCTTGCAGAGCAATACGGTGTCGACGGTATTATGATTGGACGCGGTATTTTTCAAAATCCATATGCATTTGAGAAAGAGCCGAAGGAGCACAGCAGTGCGGAATTGCTTGATCTGCTGCGGCTCCATCTGGATCTGCATGATCAATACTCAGCAGAGGAACCACGTTCGTTTAGTGCGCTTACCCGTTTCTTCAAAATCTATGTCCGTGGGTTTCGAGGGGCAAGTGAACTCAGAACCAGCTTGATGAACGCCAAATCAAAAAGTGAAGTGCATGTATTGCTGAATAAATTTGGAAGCAAGGAGCATGATGAGGCTGAGGAACATGGAAATTAGATGGGTAAGGGTCCACCAGACAATTGGATAGGGTAGAATATTTAAGAAAGCTGATGGTAGAATCGACAGACTTATACCATATAAAAAAGTGGAATTAATTGACAGAGCAAGTTGAGTGTGATAGCATTGGTTTAACTTAAAACGAAAAGGCTATGATGAGAAATAGTAGCTATTAGGGATCTCACAGAGAGAAGATGGTTGGTGCGAATCTTCATTGATCTAATAGTGAAGCAGTCTCGGAGCTGTGAACCGAACAGAGGAATCTTAGTAGGCTTCAACGGAGTTTCACCGTTATTCAGGAAACAATATCGGAGATATCCCGTATTGATAGAGTGCAGAGAAATCTGAATTTAGGTGGTAACACGGACATAATAGTTCGCCCTAAGTTGACAAGAAATATGTCAGCTTAGGGCTTTTTTGTTTTATTTCTTCTCGTTTGAATATTCGCAAAATAATTTTCTGAGAATAATTAATAATTGAATGGAGGTATTGAGCATGGTGAAAATGACACCAGATGAGTTAAGAAAATCATATATTGATTTTATGAAAGGAATAGGGGCAAGCCAAGTGCCCTCTTCTAGCTTGTTACCAGAAAATGATCCCTCAACGTTGTTTACAGGAAGTGGAATGCAACCTATGGTTCCATATTTATTGGGGGAAAAGCATCCGATAGGTAATGAGATTGCTAATATTCAGAAGTGTTTAAGGACAGTGGATATTGATGAAGTAGGAGATACGTCGCATCTGACATTTTTTGAAATGATAGGTCGATGGGAGTTTAAAGCAAATGAAAATAACTATAAGAAAAAGCAAATCGATGCCATTTGGAATTGGCATATTATCGAATTAGGAATTGATCCTGGCAGGCTGTATATCAGTGCTTTTATAGGAAGTGTTGATTTGAATATACAGAAAGATACGGAAGCCATTCAAATCTGGTCAGAAAAATATAAATCAGTTGGTATAGAACCTATCATTGAAGATGATCCCTATCAATATGGGGCATCTAGAGGTGGAAAAATATTCTTATACGATGAAAAAGAAAATTGGTGGAGTCGAGCCGGAAGTCCATTGGATATGCCTGTTGGTGAACCGGGTGGGCCTGATAGTGAAATGTTCTATGATCTTGAACCAGGCGGTGATTCACTGGATCATCCTGCTTCTGTAAGCGAGAGGTTTTTAGAAATTGGGAACAACGTATTTATGTGTTACAAAAAAGAAGACACCGGATTTGTGAAAATGCAAAATCCCAACATTGATTATGGAGGCGGATTAGAAAGGGTTGCAACAGCCCTTAATGGTGACAAGGATATTTATAATACGGCTTTCTTCCTTAATCCCAAGAAAAAATTGATGGAGTTAAGTGGTAAACAATATACTGACGATTTAAAGTCGTTTAGAATCATACTTGATCATGTGAGAGCGGCTACTTTTCTAATTAATGATGGTGCGGAGCCAGCTAATAGTGATGCAGGGTATATAACAAGAAGGTTATTAAGAAGGGCGATTCGTGCAGGTAAAAAAATAGGTATACAAGGAAGTTTTGTGGGTGAGTTGTCTGAAGTTTATATAGATGAAGCAACAGCTTATGAAGATTTGATCGGTAATAAAAAGAAAGTTATCGAAATAGTAAATAAGGAAGAAAATCTTTTCTATAGAACTTTACAGCAAGGAGAATTTGAAATACAAAAACATCTTAAGAATAAGGGTAAAGTTACAGGTGCAGATGCCTTTTATTTTTACGAAACATATGGGTTTCCCTTGGAGTTGACGGAAGAGTTTCTAACTGAAAGTGGATATAGCATGGAGGACAAGGCGTCTTATATAGAGGCGGCAAAGAAACATGCTGAAAAGAGCAGAACTGCTTCTGCGGGTAAATTTAAAGGTGGATTAGCTGAACATTCAACAGAAACAACAGCGCTGCACACGGTATCTCATTTATTACTTGCTGGTTTAAGGGAAGTTTTAGGTGATCATGTTCATCAACAAGGAAGTAATATTACTTCAGAACGATTACGGTTTGACTTCAACCATGATGAAAAACTTACGCCAGAGCAAATAGCTGAGGTGGAAAAGTATGTGAATGATGCGATTTCATCAAAAGCAGTTACCTATATTTCAGAGCTGCCTAAAATTGAGGCGAAAGAAAGTAATGTTGAAGGGAATTTTTGGGATAAATATCCGGATATCGTTAAGGTGTATACAATCAAAGATAACGAAGGGAAAGTTTGGAGTCGAGAAGTATGTGGAGGACCTCATGTAGAAGATACAGCAAACTTAGGAAAGTTCAGTATTAAAAAAGAACAATCTTCTGCTGCTGGAGTTAGAAGGATTAAAGGAGTAATTAATAAATATTTCCAGAACGCGGAACAATAGCTGATGTTTTAGGATTGCTATTTGTAACAACGTTATGAGTTGCACGGGAATCCAGGCAGAATAATGTAGCGAAACATTAAGTAGTTGGCAACGTATTGAGTTATACCTACATCTTTTGGAAAGTCGTTGTATGAGGCGAAACTGTCACAGCAGTAAAGCTTTGGAATGAAATTAAGAAGCGGAGTGATTATTTGAAAATGAAAGATGACGGAAATGGTTCTTTCATAGGCCTTGGAATTGCTTTAGGTGCCGCTTTTGGTTCCGCTTTTGGTGTCGCATTTGGAGCAGTATTCGGTAATGTAGGTCTTGGAATTGTATATGGAACTTCATTTGGAATTGTAGTCGGATTAGCAGTCGGTATTTTTAGAAATAACAAAAACAAGTGAAAACGCTCGATTACGTTAACGGAGAACGATAGCACAATAGAACGACGGCAGCTGGATTGTTTACCGGCTGCCGTTTGTCATTGAAGTAACGGGCAGGATAGTTTAAAAACTTTGACGAATACTTCATACGCGAAGAGTTTGCGAAATTCGTTGATTAGTTAACATCAGAGATTATTACGAAATGAGGAAAACGAATGAACATATTTGATGCAATTCAATTAAATAGTGTCCATGAATTTAATGATTATATTGAATCAAATTGCGATTTAAACGTACAAGATGACGATCAAAGGACACCCTTGATTATCTCAGTCATCGAAGGAAACTTAGAATTTACACAATCTATTCTGCAAAAAAAAGTGAGAATAAATCATCAAGATAACCTTGGTTTAACTGCCTTACATTATGCGTGCCAAAATAATCATATAGACGTTGTGAGGCTACTGTTAAAGTACAATACCGAGATAAATATCAAAGATATTCATGGAAATAATTCTTTATTTAAAGCAGTATTCAATTCGCGAGGGAATGGCGAAATTATTAAATTGCTTATAATGAATGGTGCAGATCAACATTCTAAAAATAATTATGACGTATCACCTTTGGATCTTGCAAAAACAATAGGAAATTATGAAGTCAGTAAGTATTTCTAACGAATATGGAGTCAGCACCCATTGGGACTTTCATTACGCTAACGGGAGACTCTAGTTCAATAAAGATTACGAATAGGAAGCCGGGTGAGTTTAATTGCAGCTACATGAAATGATAAACGAAATAAAGACAAAAGAGGATTTACTCAAGTTCCTTTCTGCATTTAGGAAGGACTTGGTTATAAATAGGGAAAATTGGGAAAATCCAACATTAGAGAGTTACCTTGAAGCGATGGAAGCATGGATAGAAGGAATGGAAAGGTACTATGTAAACACTAATCAGTCCATACCAGAGCAACCAACGTGGAAAGTGTTAGCTGATATTTTATATGCGTCCAAAATTTATGAATAAAGTATCATCTATCGTGTTCCACTAATGGAACACGATAGATGAACGAAACAAGGAGCAGTTTGCCATCAGCAGCTGCTCCTTGTTTTCATTGAAGTAACGGGCAGGATAGTACAATCACTTCACTTTTCGGGTCAAAATACGCTATAATATCGTGGTATTTAAAGCAAAGATGAAATTTTGGAGGAAGTTAAAATGAATGAGGAGTTACAACGTACGTTAAGTGAGATAATTGAATCAGGTTCAAAAGCTAACCCCGCTGTGAATGTACTCATTAGTGATTATACTAAGTATCATGCTGTACTCGTAATTGTTGGTGGGGTATTGGTATCCCTGTTCGTATGGCTTAGTATCATTTTTTGGTCTAAACTTAATGGATCGCCTAAAATAAGAATCTGACAAATGTATTGCATCCGTTGCATGGGTTTTCAATGGTTGATTTTTCTTATAAAATACCCAATGAATTAACATATAATGACGAATTACGCTATGCGTTTAATGAATGGATACAATCAGGTAGTGGAAATATCCCTTCTATTCTTCAGGAAAAGATTGATAAACGCATTGAGTTTCATACTAAAAAAGCTATCGTTTGTGGAATCGTGTTGATACTATCTGTGGGACTTAGTGTGTATACTTGGAAAACATTGGTAAAAATGGCTAAATCAAATGATTCAAAATGGAGATTTAAAGAAATAGCCTACTTTGTTTTTGGGAATACCACGGTTGTTCTTTCTTTGTTAATGATGGTCATCGTAGTAGCAAATATGCAAGGAGCATTTGCGCCTATAACATTATTTATGATGAATTTGTTTAATAATTGAATGGATTGAAAGCACTTCATCACGGTACCCGTATGCGGGGAGACCTCAGTGACATTAAGCTAACGGGCACGATAGTTCAACCGATCTTGGAGCAGTATGCCAGTGGCAGCTGTTCTTTTTTCATTACGCTAACGGGCAGATTAGAGCAACATATTCTCGCCGTATTCGTAAGAGAATGTAAATATAACTTTGAAGGAGGTAACAATATTAAATCCAAACAAACTTTAATTATAACTCAGACATTCATAATTATTGCTTTGATTGTCTTCATTTTTGTGCTCGTAAATCAATCAAATAAAGTGAATGGCGATACTGCTACCAACTCAGTTATTTTTCATCTTGACAGAGCTGACCTAGAACGAGTTGATAAAATGGTAAATAGATTTAATGAGGGGCAGGGAGACAATCTAATGATTATAGAACCAGGAATGGATAGCGGGCCAGCCATTCATGACATAATTTCAAATGGTAAAGAAATAAAGTGGCTTGTTGATAATTCACGGGATCCGTGGTATCCAAACAACAAAATCAAGACTGAATATGTCTGTAAATCAATTCGAATACACGAAAGAGATAGTGATTTTATGGATGTTGAATTATCAAAATGTAATAATTACAAGGATGATGAACAACTTAGAATTCTTTCGTTTAGAAAAGAAAAGTTGTAGCTGGAAATGGATTAAATTCACAGGACTCGATAGCTAGATGAAAATAACAACGGGGCAGCCACTTCGGCATGCTCCATTTTTATATAAGAACTTTACAATTTGACGTAAGAGGAAATAAAACGGATTATATTGATTGACGGAGGTGTATCGCATGGCAGAATTTCAAAATTTCAAAAAAATTTTTCCTAAGAAAAATATTGAAATTAAAAAAGGTGACAATATTAAAATAACAGTTTGTGTTAATGATGAACTTCATGAATTTGTAACTGGAGCATTTGAATTTGATGTCATATTTAATAGTTGGGAGTATATGGTTAAGGGTAAGACGTTTAAACCGTTTAAACTAATTAATTATACTCGTGAAGGTAATAAGTTTGTGGTAGATTTAAAATTGGTTAGAAAAGCAAATGACACTGATGAGTTAACACTTTTATGCACCGATATATTGGATATTCTAAATCTTCATAACATATTTATTTCTAGTTTGAACATCGATGTATAATGACTTTAAGTTAACGAGGAGCGTTAGCTGAACAAACAAGGAGCAGTTTGCCGGCGGCAGATGCTCCTTGTTTCGTTAAAGTAACGGGCAGTTTAATTCAATCAATCTGTTTGAAGTTACTATTAACAAAAGGGGGATAGACTAATGAATGGTAATATCAAACCAACAGTCTATGAAGATGTAAACGAGGTCCTTAATTATTTCCTAACGAATATTCAGAGCATTACAGCAGAAAATTTTGTTGGCATGTATGTGATTGGCTCGCTTGCACTTGGAGATTTCAACCCAGTTAGCAGTGATATTGACTTTGTCATTGTGACTAATATTGATATTGGCGACACTCTCTTCAAAAGATTGAAAGATATACATGCTGAGTTTGCTTCCAGTAGTTCGCCCTGGGCTAATAAGATAGATGCGGTATACATTACTTTAAAAGCCTTTCGTAATGACAACTCGCCCTCAACACAGTATCCTCAAGTAGAACATGGGACTGAGTTATTCAAAAACTCTCTTGAAGATGGCTGGATCTTTCAGACATACACATTACGTGAAAATGGGATTGTCGTTTTTGGTACTGAACCATGCTCCTTTATTAATCCTATTGACCCTAAAGAAATGATACCTTCAGTAAAGGCTATTGCAGGATTGTGGCTCGAATGTGCCCAACGCGATTCTTCTTGGCAGGAATGGGTTAGAATTAGGAAATGGCAGGTTTTTGTTATACAAACTCTTTGCCGAATGCTTTACTCACTGCATACGGGTTCTGTAGCCTCAAAGCCTCTAGCTATAAATTGGGCTCGACACGAACTGGGCAAGCCTTGGGATTCGCTGATTACGCGTTCTTTATCATCGAAAGACGAGAATAGTAATATTACAAAGCGTGATATGGACGAAACAATTGATTTTATTCGATACACAGTTGAGAATGCTAAAGTAAATTGGTAATTACGCTAACGAGGAACGATAGAATAATTTAATCATTTATGCGGACAATAACCCAAACATTTACGGGGGAATCTGTCCATGTTAGTGAGAGGCGTTGTGATTTTCATAATCTTGTTAAGCTGCATTAATGTAATGAGTAAAGCCACAGCCTCCACGAGTTCAGGGATTACATTAATAGACGCTTTCCAGATCGGTCTTACTGAAGCAAGAAAATGGGATGCACAGGCGAGTCTAACCTTGATAACGAGTGTTGGTGACACAGGCCCAGCACCACCATCTACTCTTGGTAATGATGGCAAAAGAGAAGTTTGGAATTTGTTGTTCAGCAATGGTCAAAGAAACGAAACTTTTATCATTAACATAAAAAAAGGTAAGATTGCGATTACGCGAACTGTTCGAGAAGATATTCAAGACTTTGAAATTATCCCGCAAAAAGATCTCATACTTGATTCAACTAATATGGTGCAGATTGCTGTTAAAAACGGTGTCAAACCAGGGGAAGGATGGGCTAAAGGATATCATTTCAACGTTAGAAAAGATCACCGTGCCTTGTTTTTTGGAGTAGTTGGGCAGAACAAGTACGGTATGATGACGAAACTTTACATGGACAAGACAGGAAAGATTCTTGGTTCCGAAACAAAAAATGAAGAACTGAGATAACTTAGTTCATTAAACTAACGGGAGACGATAGTTCAACGAAACTTGGAGTAGTTGCCGCGGCAACTTGCTCCTATTTATCATTGAAGTAACGTGCAGAATAGTATAATCATTTCGCGAATACTCTGAAAGAGAGTAACGGAAAAACATCCTTTGAAACAAGAGTTTTAAATGAAGGAGGGATCTGAAGTGAAATTCCTATATGTGTTCCCTCATCCCGACGATGAATCGTTTGGAGCGGCATTAGCCATTAACCAGCAACTTGAACAAGGGCATGAAGTCTTTTTGCTGACGCTCACAAAAGGTGGATCTTCTACTCAAAGATTTCCGCTCGGACTAACTGTTGAGGAAATGGGAGAAGTTAGGTCTAAGCAATTACAGAACGCGGCAGCAACACTCGGCGTTAGTGGACTCAAAGTGCTTGACTTCCCAGATGGCGGGCTGGAACAATTGGATCCGCGCGTCATAGAACAAGCCATCGCTGAGCATATTAGAGAAATTCAACCAACTGTATTAGTAACATTACCAGTGCACGGAATCAGCTATCATCCTGATCATCTAACGAATCATTTCGTTGTCAAACGAGTTTTTGTTGATATGAAGGACAAGGGTTCGGATTATTTACAAAGGTTGGCTTTTATTACATTATCGAAGGAGATCGATTCAAAAGGAGGACCTCGCTTATTTATCTCACAAAAGGAGTGGATCGATTGCTTATTACCAATCCGTCCTCAAGATTTGGAAGCATTAACTCGAGCTCTTAGCTGTTATACTACCTCTCCGATTCCTGTTGCCGTTGTGGTTGACGTAGCAAAAACAGAGGGCAGTGTTGCTTTTGAATTGTTCGGAGAAGATTTCAAACCCGTTCTTCATGATTTGACACATGGTTTAACTGTCAGGTCTTAAGTTTCTCACTCCATTAACGAGGAACAATTATTGAGGAGTTGCTACGCGCGGCTCCTTTTTAATTTGTTGAAGAAACGAGGAACGATAGTTCAATAAGCATGAAGAATCGGCAGCCGGCATGGCTGCCGTTTTCTCAACTAACGAGCAGGTTAGTTTAATACGAAACTTAACTGAAATTGGTAATGAAAGACAAGCGACAAGGTATGCTGGCTTCATCCTAGATGAATATAAGGAAACAAGAGATCACCCGTAAAACTTTACTTTTAAATAAGCTAACGGAAACGATAGCTGAACGAATAAGGAGCAGTTTGCCGGGCAGCAGCTGTCCTTGTTTTTTTGAAGTAACGGGCAGTTTAACGCAACATTCACTTATTTTTCGCGTTTAATTCTAAGGAGTAATTGGTGATGAAAATAGTCGAGTTTTATTGAAAAGAGGGTACGCGGGAGGTCTTATAATTGGGTTTATCAATTCATTACGAAGGTACTGCATCATCATCTGATAGCGTAAGTAGCATACTCAACCGGGTAGAATTGTACTCTAATGAAAACAATTGGAAGATTGATGCTATAGATAAAAATAGTATAATTGTAATTCCACACCCTAAATGTGAATCGTTATCATTTGTTTTTAACGATAAGTTGAAATTCTCAGGCTGCACAAAGACTAGCTATGCACCTACGGAAATTCATGAGCAAGTTGTCAAATTGTTTTTAGAAATCAAGCCGCATTTCAAGAAACTTAAAATAGATGATGAAAGCGGCTATTGGGATGCATACCAAGATGTAATAAGAAATAAGCCCATAAGGGAAATTACAGACTTTCCTGTAGTTAGTGAAAGTGATGTGATAAAAGAAACATTATACCTGCCAGATAACTCTTTAAAGTGTGATTACGAATTTTGGAATTCCGACCCCTTATTTGCAAAACCACTTGTACTTCATTTACCTACAATTCGAAATAGAATGGCATATGACCTGACAAACGGTTCAAATTATGCCTTTGTAGTTCGAGACCTTCTTAAAGATTTAAGTTTAGATGGCTTTTTCACATGGGACCACGACTGGTTCAATGATGATTGTAATTATATAGTTGAATTATCTAAGTTGTGGGCTTGGAAAATGTCGGCAGGCAACCCCACAAACATAAAACGTAATAGGTGCATTGCATTCAGTTATGCAGTCGGAAAGGGCTGTTATGGACTAGAAAACGGCTTCTTCAATAAAACCCACCGTGATGCGTGGATAGCACTAGATATTTTGGAACAAGAAGAAATAGAAGCTTCACCATTGCGCAGTTTAGAAATTTTATATGCATTGTTTAACTTCTGTGGGTTTAAGAAATTAGATGGATAAAATGAGATATATCACTTCGACCTTGGTGAACTAACGGGATACGATAGTTGAAGAGCATGCCACGCGGCACCATTATGAAAGTGGATAAGTTAATAAACAGGAATAGGTGAGCGTTATTTCTAAGATAGTAGCGGTCCTGACTAATAAAAACATTTCTCAAAATGATTAATGGGCACGATAGTTCAATCTAAGGCTACCGAAATGTCTCGGCGGCCCTTTTACAACTAACGGATATAAAAAATAGGAGGTTAAAAAATGAAAGATGAGGTGTATTTATTTAATCAAGCAAGATGGGAGTCGTTGGCAAAATCAGATGCGCTTTTCACTCGTCCTTATCTTGATCTTAATAAAGAGTCCGCTCGTGATTATTTAGGTCTTGATCGAATGGGGATTATGGATGAACTGACAGGAAAGAACATTCTTTGTTTGGCAAGTGGAGGTGGACAGCAGTCAACGGCATTTGCTTTGCTTGGAGCTAATGTTTCGGTTCTGGACATTTCACATACGCAATTAGAGCGAGATAAGGCGGCTGCTGAGCATTATGGAGTAGAAGTTAATGTTTACCAAGGTGATATGCGCGACTTATCTTGCTTTGCAAATCATTCATTTGATGTCGTATGGCATCCCTACTCACTTACATTTGTTCCTGATTCGCGAGTTGTTTTTCATGAGGTATCTCGAATAATTAAAGCAGGCGGATTTTATCATCTCATGTGCGCTAATCCGTTCTTCTCTGGACTATCACATGAGGACTGGAATGGTATTGGTTACATATTAAGAAATCCGTATAAAGATGAAACGCTCACATCTTATCCAGATCAGGATTGGGTGTATGATCGTTCTAAGTCTCCAGAAAAAATTCAAGAGCCGAGAGAATATACACAAACGTTGAGTAGAATTATTAACGGTTTGATTAAGGAACAGTTTGTTCTAGGATATTTTTCTGAGATAAAAAGTAATTATCCTGGGGACTTGCCTGGGAGTTGGGGACATTTTACTGATGTAGCGCCACCTTGGTTTGAATTCATTTGGTACCATTATCCTAACTTTTTGATTGGAGGTAAGTGATCTCATTCAACTAACTGGGAACGATAGTTGAATCATGATACGACGGCAGCCGACCATCCAGAAAAAGTATTAGAGTACGCCAAACTGAAGAAGCATCTTGCATCCATTTATCCAGAAGATAGAGCGAAATATACAGAAATGAAAGAAGACCATCTATTATGATCCTATTCCATCTTGGCAACAATCGAATATATGGAGGACAATGGGGATTTTAGAAAGAGGAGTGAGCACTACAATGAGTACGCTAGCTTTTCCAAGGAACCCTTTAGAAAAAGCCGGATATACCCTCGTATTCCATGACGATTTCGAGACAAGCGAGTTGGATGATACGAAATGGCTACCTTATTATTTGCCGCAATGGAGTAGCCGCCGGAATGCCGCGGCGAATTATCGGTTCGAAGACAGTCAGCTTCTCTTGCGCATTACCGAAGACCAACGGCCATGGAGCCCTGAATTTAATGGTAATGTGAAAGTGAGCAACCTGCAAACCGGGGTGTTCTCCGGACCACTTGCTAGCGCGTTAGGGCAGCATCGCTTCTCTCATGATTGCCTCGTTCGCGAGGAACAGTCTGAGGAGCGGTTGTTCGTCCCACAATATGGATATTTTGAAATTAGGGCCAGAGGATTAGGCGCGCCGCAGAACGTCTGCGCGTTCTGGATGATCGGTTTCGAGGATGCGCCTGAACGTTCGGCGGAAATTTGCCCATTCGAACTGAAGGGGTGGAACGTGATGGACCGATCATGTACTCTTGGCTTTGGTATCCATGCGTTCGGCGACCCGAAAATAGAAGAGGAATTTTTCGAACGGGAGTTTGCGATTGACCCAACGCTCTACCATGTGTATGCGGTCGATTGGACTCCCGAAGGCGTCGACTTTTATATTGACAATGAGTTGGTCTATTGCTCGCGACAATCGCCTGGTTATCCAATGCAACTGATGCTAAATATCTATGAAATTCCATCACAAGAGAGTGGGAACGTTGAACAGCCTGTGTATCCAAGCGAGTTCGCAATCGATTACGTGCGATGCTATCAGCGCGGAGGAAATTGAACACAATCAATAGCTAGAACAACTGAAAGAAAAGGACCGACCTTAAGTCGCCCCCTTTCTCTGAGATTATTTTCACTTCATGGTGGCGGTAATTGAAATACAACACGTTCCATTTTCCCGATGCTTTTATCAATACTCAACGTTTGAAACACATGCCCATAGTAGGGATACTTATCATAATGATAATAGCCATCATATCCGTTGGGGAACGAACTTATGCTCTTTGTCTGGTAGGATTGGTTTGCTAACGTATGTGCCCATCTGAAACGAGCATGCAAATCCTCAAATGGCGGATTTTCAACATCTGCTGGATCTATATAGTCTACATATGCAAACGAGTTTCTTACTAAAACAACACCCCATCTACCTTTATTATCAGGACTTTCCGAACCTAAAAGGGTAGGAAATCCTCCCGCGTAGTTATGAGATGCTGCATAGTCTTGAACAGTTCGAAGTAACTGCCAAAAATCGTTGGGGTCAGCTACGTTTAAGTAGACTCGTTTATGAACAACCTGAGAAATGACATTGATAGAAGGAAGTTTGAGTTTCGTGTCTTTTCCGAAAACTTTTACTTGGCTCCACTCTAACTTGCGTAAATCTTTTAAAAATACCGCTAATACATCGTATGTCGCATTTGTTGGGATACCGATGTGATACGTAGGAAAGCTTCCTACGTATCCCTGTCTTTGTGCTTCAGCATTCACGCTGCTCCATATTCGTGCATGGTCTATAGTGCGCGGCAAATTCACGCTCATTCCTCCATTCGGACTTCTACTCTACGCAGCTTTTCAGAATGATTAAGGTGAAGTATTTAAAATCCATCAGGAATAACAAAAGGAACAAGATTACTTAACCTTGTGAAGTAAATTCATTAATGAACGAGATTTACAGACTCATCTATCCCGTATACCGTTACTACGGTATCGCCGATTTGAGAAGGTATCTCTTCTTCGTATTGGAGTTCATATGCGGTATTACCACCGATGAAATAATGCAGGACTTGAGTAGATTTTGGTCCAAGATTAACAGAGTGAGAGTAAATATGATTAAAACTAGATAAATTAACCGAAGCGTAAATTTTTATGATGAATGTCGTTGAAAGAGTTGGATTATTGTTTAAGAGATTCACCACGATGAATGAAGCAGCCACGCCGAATTCGCTTGTGTTTGTGACCCATCCTGTAGTAAATGGCATTCTTAACACTCCTATCATTTTCATCTATGAAGACGTACGTAGTATGCTTCTCTCCCATTTTTTCATTAGACATGATATATGTTATGAGAACAAGTTTTGTTTGTTACAGCATTTGGGATTTTGAGATCCTGAATTTTGGCAAGTGCTCTCGTTTGGCATTTGAGAATTCGCTGTTAGACAAATTACCTATATAAGAATTGAAAGGATATCTAATGAATGAAGCTATTCATTGAAAAGTTTAATAAACAAACACTAATAACCCTAGCCTTAGTGGTATCAATCATAAATTATTTTTTTGTCGTACTATTTTTTGCGACTATTTATGATACCAAGAATGAATTAGCAGGGGCACCCGCCTCAATGTTTATCTTTTTTTTTGGTGGGCCTGTCGTAGCTTTGTTCCTTAGTCTGTTAACTTTATTACTAATATGGTATATGAATCGCAGGAGGATTAAATTAATCTCCGGAATAATTGTAATGTTTCATTTATTGATCTTTTCTTTACTGAGTTTAGGTATTGGTGTTGGACTATTGATGTACGGCCATTTATTACACTAACGAGGAACAATAGCTAAATCACACCACAAGCCGAGGCTGCCTGTAAATGGAGTGACTGGCTTAATGACATTTATGAATTTATTGGAGTTGAGACCGAGATGAGTAAAGACAAAATAGATAGAAGGAAAGTACGCAGGCAAAAACGGAGGGCGGCTCTCAGTAATAGTTACGAAGTAGACAAAAGTGATGCACAAGTCATTCTGGACGCAGTGTTCTCCTATATAAATGACCGTCGTCACGAGCCGCGTATGATATTATTTATGGTTAGTAGGGATCAAGGGGAAACTTGGACAGATGAATTAGTAAACATAGCTGTTACCGACCCTAATTTGTCCACCTTTAAGGTAGGAGATTGGGTTAAAAACAGGGGAGATGAAACGACCTACGTAATCGTAGCTAATGAAGGCCAGAATATAATCCATGGTGCTTTCCAAGACGATCCTGACTCCCCTCTATTTCTTCCCGAAGGTCACTTGTATCAATATGCTTTACCATACACTTAATCAAAACCTTATTTAAATTATATTATGATTAAGCTAACGAGGAACGATAGCTGAATAAACATAGGATGAAGCTGCTGGCACGATTGGCGGCTTCATTACGTTAACGGGAGGTTAACGCAACATTCGTATTTCTTTAGCGTCCTAATTTATAGATTGTTACAATCATTGAAATTGAGGAGGTAAAAGAATGAATAACAAATTAGCTGGTGTTATATTAATTGGATTTTCCTTACTAAGTAGTGTAATCGCTTATGGTTTTGACCAACTATCAGAATCCATAAAAAAAGGAGCTGTATTTGTTCGGGGTGGTGGTTCGATTAGCTCTGGAGACCCCACAATTCCAAGCATTTCATTGACTTTTATAATAATAGTTGTCTGTTTAGGTGTTCTTTTATTGTTTATTAAGGAGAAAAAGTAAATAAAAGAATGGCTCGCGCGCCGTTAAGCTAACGAGGAACAATAGCTCAACAGAACACGACGGCAGCTGGATACGAAATCAGCTGCTGTTTTTCATTGAAGTAACGGGCAGTTTAGCGCAACTTCATTAACCACATTTCGTCTCATATTAGAGGGAGATATTGATTAATTTAGAAAGAGATCTGGTCTGGGCATCGTTGGACGAATGGGGGAGAAGATAAGAAATTCAGTCGTCGGGTTACTGTTGATCTTAAGTTTATTTGGCATCACGGGCAAGTCCCGATCGTCACGAAGATCGCGTACGATGCTGGTACCAAAAAATGGGCGATTGGACTGTTGGACGGCTTGGCTCCCGAACCGCGTGAAGAAATCGTTATCATCAACGACGAGTAGGCAGGCGGCTCAAAAGGAACATGACCACGATTCAAGATTGAGATAGCTAGCGCGCGAACAATAGAGAGGATGTATCTCATTGCGCTAACGGAGAACGATAGTTTAACAAGAAACAGTTAGCGCATGCGTGTAACAATATGTTCATTGGGCAGGAGCGAGGCACCATTGTATACTGGAAATAGATAAATCTCGTCCCGGGTCGGGGCGAACTAGGAGGTCGAAGTTCATGCAGTTCACTACATCAATGGGCCGTTTGCGAATTATTACCCTCTTGGAGGGGCTCTCTTACATCGTCCTGCTGTGCATCGCTATGCCGCTCAAGTATGCCGCCGATCTGCCGGAAGCCGTGAGGGTAGTTGGCTCGTTGCATGGATTGTTCTTCGTGCTCTATCTGATGGCGGTCGCACATGTGACGTTCGCTCATCGTTGGTCCTTGGGCAAAGTGTTATTCGCGCTCGCAGCTGCCTTTCTTCCACTCGGGAATTTCTTGCTGGACCGTCGCTTGCTGCGGAAAAAGTAAGGTTGAACCTACGGAACCGGAATAACACAGACTGAACGACCCATTTTTCGTAATGATCAGCTTCTGTGTTTATTTGGGGAATTATATGTAACTAAGAAAGCCAACAAGAGGAAACCTGCTGCAAATGGCGGTTCCTCTTTTTTTATTGAGCTAACTGTTCATCATCATAAAGCTTTTAAGCTTGATTTTTTGGAGGTTAGGACGTTTATGTTTTTTTGCTGATACAGGGGCTGTTTTTTGCACGTTCACTTATTCTTGTAGTGGATTCAAGTGATAATCGTATTGTAGGGATAGATATTTACGCATAGCCGATTGAACTAACGAGGAACGATAGCTCATGGCGTGGAGTTCAACAAAAAGGATGGCATATTGAATATGCCATCCTTTTTGTTTTGAAGAATTGGATGTGCCCAAATTACATCTAACATCACTAACAACACTTGCCTGTCTTTTGTATCTGCTCCAAACATTCTGTCCAGTTAAGACTTTTGCTGCTTATACAGTTGTCTAGAATCTGAATCATCGAATCAACATGATTCTTTCTATCCTCGAGCTCGAATCGTTTATTCTTTGCCAATTGCTCCCACTGGTCAGAAATAGGGCTATCTGCTTCATATCCCTCTAATAGTACCGCAATTTCCTGAATGTGAAATCCTGTCTGCTGAGCGACTTTAATAAAGTTGATGCGTTCAAGCAACCTTGAGTCATACCGGCGTTGACCGTTTTTTCGTTCGGGGGAGGGCAATAAACCAATTGACTCATAGTACCTCAGAGTCGATGCGGCTACATTAGCCTTTGCAGCTAATTGGCCAATACTAAGCTCATCCATCTCATTCACCCCTTGACTTAAAGTTGACTTTAAGTTTTATGATTAAAATAGTGATATTATTCGAGGCTTAAGAAAATGCATAAGTAGTTATGGAGAACGAGGAGGGAACTATATGGATAAAATTTCCATACAAGTTTATTGCTCACGTTGTCATGAAATAAGATGGATAACCGCCTATCCAGATCAATATAAATATTTCGGACCAAACACTTATCCAGCTGCAATTTGCTTGGATTGCAGAGAAGAAATTGAAAGGAAATTGCAAGATTACCTGGAAAAAGAAAACAACAAAAGTTAATCTAGGGACACAAATCCACCTACATAATGAATGGAGTGAAAGCTTGAGAAATCAGGCTTTTTAGTTTTATCATCTATTTCGCACGTAACAATCGCGTCTTGTTATCCATGGCATAACGCATCCGTATAAATGACTCTATTTAACAACTTTATTGGGTGCAAAGTGTCCAAGCTATAGTATGAAATATACATATAATAACTAATACCAACTTCCAAAAAAAGGATAATATAGTTTTGTTAAGTCTGACGTAAAGAGGGGGGAATGAATGCCACTATTATCAACCGGTCCAATTACAAATGAACCTGTAGATGGGGAGAGACCGACTCAACAAGTCACGATAAAAGTCAATAATCGCGATCTTGTTAATTATTCTATCGTTCTACTAGAGGGTTATGTTTTATACGGTACCCGGTCATTGTATGTACAGGAGTTGTTCTCCATCCAGCCTAATGCAGTTGTTACAAAAAACTATCCAGCAAATTATGACACATTCCAATTCGTTTTTACAACAAGTGGTCCAGCAGTAGACAGCACCGAAATTTCTTTCTGGGGAAAAAAATTATCCGGACAGTTAGTAGCAGCCCATCGTCTTGTATCAAATGAACTTCAAGACTAACGTGAAGAAGGGATGAATGGCATTATTATCAACGGGTCCAATTACAAACGAACCTGTAGATGGGATGAGACCAACTCAACAAGTCACGATAAAAATGGATAACCGCGATCCTGTTAATTACTCTATCGTTCTACTAGAGGGTTATGTGTTAAACGGTACCCGGTCATTGTATGTACAGGAATTGTTCTCCATCCAACCTGATGCAGTTGTTACAAAAAACTATCAAGCAAATTATAACGCATTCCAATTCGTTTTTACAACAAGTGGTCCGGCAGCAGACAGTACTGAAATTTCCTTTTGGGGAAAAGATCTAACCGGACAGTTAGTAACGGCTCATCGTCTTGTATCAGATGAACTTTTGGGATCAGGAACCGGACCTCAAGGAACTACTGGACCTACTGGAGCAACCGGAGCAACTGGAGCAACTGGAGCTACAGGGGCTACCGGAGCAACCGGAGCCACAGGGGCCACAGGAGCCACCGGAGCCACGGGAGCAACTGGTGAAACCGGAGCAACCGGTACCCTATCGGTCAATCGTATTTATGTGACTAACTTCAATAGTAATAGTGTATCCGTAATAGATGGGATAACGAATGCGGTCATTGCTACCGTTCCGGTTGGGATTAGTCCCGCGGGTATAGACGTTAATTCGTTAACCAATCGAATCTATGTTGCGAATGTAAACAGCAGTGAAGTTTCCGTTATTGATGGAAAGACCAATACTGTAATCGCCACCATACCTGCAGGGGATGGATCCGGGGATGTGACTGTCAATCCAGCTACGAACGCGATTTATACTGCGAATTTCAATAGTAATGACGTCACGGAGATTGAAGGCTTGACTAATACCGTGGTGACCACTTTTACACCTGTAGGAGGAAGCCCTTTTCCTACGGGGATAGCTGTCAATCCGTTGACCAATCTGATATATATCGCGAATTTCAATTCCGATATCGTAACTGTGGTCGATGGCACGACGAATACGGTAATCGTCAACATTCCAGTTGGGGTTAATCCATTCCGTGTAGGAGTCGATCCGGATACAAATCTAATTTATGTTTCGAATTTCACCAGTAACTTTGTATCTGTTATTAGTGGCGCTACCAATCTCGTAGTCGCTAGTATTCCGGTCGGGATTACTCCAGCTGAAGTAGGGGTTAATTCCTGGACGAATGCGATCTACGTCCCCAATCGAGGTTCAGATAACGTGTCGGTAATAAGCGGACTAACGAATACCGTTATCGACACGATTATTGTTGGAAATAATCCGAATGGGGTAGGCGTAAATCCAATAACGAATCGGATCTATGTCACTAATCAAGATGATAATAATGTGTCTGTGATCGATGGTGAAACCCAAGCGGTAATTGCCACGATCCCGACAGGGGCGCGTCCATACGCGATAGGCGTAAATCCTTAGGAACTTACGATGGGGTGGTGATTCGTATGAAGGAAGTTCAAACGATGAATGAATTATGGGAACTGTTGTCTAATCTAACAAGAGAAAATTCGGTATGCCAAGTCTTGATCCCCGGAATTGGAACATTCGCAATGGTATTGCAAGAGGTAAACGATCATTACGATTTAGCAATATTAGATGAAGAGAAGGAACTGCCCACCATGTCGGCATCCGAACTTTCGAGAAATCCATATCTGTTAGATTGAAGAATGGGCTCCTTGTTTTTCATTAAAGTAACAGGCCGCAGATATCTCTATTATTCTTTGTGTCCAAGCACTTTAACTTTCTATGAATAGATTAGTATAAAAAAGAAAGCGAGATGTGCACAAAAAATGTCTACTCAATTTTTGGATTCACGTCTATCGTTAAATAATACGTCTAGTACTGGCACTGCAATTTTAACAGCAACCCCCACTTTATTTGGTGATATTGGACTTCAAACGGTTAACGCTATAGGGACCCCAAACGAAAATGATGTTCGTATTCAACTTTGGGGAATGGTTGGGGTCAATAGAAGTGCAACAAACACAGTCAACATCCTTATCGAAAGGGGAGGTACTGGTGTATTCGGTACAGGAATTCTCATCTTCTCTACAAATATTGAATTAACTGCTGGCCCAGGATCCAGAGACTTCTCAGTTGTTACTGGCGACTTCCCTCCAGTAACGGATGTTGTAACTGGTCAGATTCGGTATACAATGTATTTGTCAAGTGATGAACCAACTGCTGTAACGCTTACAGGTCCAATAACTTTTATTGGTTCAGCTTGTGCAGGCACATCTTAAACTAAAAACGATAGTTGAGGAGCTTGCCCACGTAGCAGCTCCTTTTTCATTTGTTGAACGCTCTCTTTGATTATGGCGAGTTTATCTTCAGCAACGTATTGAATTTTCTGGCATGAAAAAAAGCTCCCTTCCTAGCAGCAGGTTGTTATTATATCACCTGTCTACTATTTGGGGAGCATATCCATTTGAAGGCAGCCTTATTGTTTGATTGAGGCGTTCATCGAGATCGATCGATTATAGCCGCTTGATAGAATCTCGTACTATCAAAGTACTTTGCAGATAGGTCGTCTTGCTCTGCGCGCTGTCATGCTTGATACGCCATAACATGCGGTGAACGGCTTCGGTTGCAAAATCATGCTTGCTGATATTCATAGAAGTCAGGGCAGGCGTAACACTCTGACTTAGGTCCGTGTTGTCAAAGCTGATGAGGGATACTTCATCGGGCACGGAAATGCCTTCCTTCTGCAGCTTGAGCAGCAGCTTATAGGCAGCCATATCGCAGTGACATACGAATGCGGTAGGGAGCTCAGCCGGAAGCTGGAAGTCAATGACATAGGAATTGTTGATATCGTTATTTACAATCCTCCAGCTTGGGTTAATTTCAAGCTGATGATAGGTAAGTGCCTTAATATAACCACAGTAACGGTCCATAACGCTGGTTGTGAATTGGGGATTTCCAACGAAGCCGATCCGCGTATGTCCGTTCTGAATAAGGTAGTTCGTTACGGTATAACCGGCTTGAAAGTTATCTGCCAGAATGCAGTCTAGTGCCATGCCCGCTTTGTAGAAGTCGATAACCACAGTAGGGAATGGACAATCAAGCAGGATTTGCATGTAATCCGCCGCTATCTCGCCAGCGACGAATAGTCCATCGAGCTCGCCCTGATCCTGAATGAGCGAAAGCGGAAGTGAGCCGCTCTTCTCCTGCTCGGGATCAAGGACATATAGAGAAAGGCTAATATCCTTCTTAGCGCATTCTTGATTGGTATAATAGTAGATTTTCGTATAAAAGTTATCCGATTCCAGAAAGAATCGTTTGGGTACAATAAGCCCTAGTTTGGAAACGGTAGTGGAAGGTTTGACGGTCCCCTTCTTTATATAGCCAAGCTCACGGGCAGATTGAAGGATACGACGTTTTAACTCTTCGCTGACACCCGGCTGGTTATTCAGAGCTTTAGATACGCTCACTTTGGTAATCCCAAGCTGAGCGGCAATTGTATCTAACGTAACTTTACCCACCTGCATGCGAATTTCCCCTAATATTGTCATTTTGACTACTAACTAAATAGTATAAAAAGTTACTTAACAAGTCAATTGTAAAGTTATTAGATTTATCGGTTTCTTTATTGTTTTTAAGATAAAGTAACGATTTTGGAGGCTATCAATAGTATGAAATCCCTTGGTAATCCTTGATATTACTAAGTTTAATCGACACTTCCAACAAATCACAGGTGAAAGAGACGGAGAGGAAATAACTTAATTTTACCCGTTGACAGGAATAAATAACCTAATTTATAATCGCTTACATAAGGTAATAAATTTTCCAGAAATAACAGAGAAGCAATGGACAGGAGAGAGTGCCCTTGACGAAACCGAGGCGATCACCGAGTAATCCTATTATTCAACCTCAAAATGTTAACGCTTCCAATTCGAATATGGAGGTCATCGGGGTTTTCAACGCAGGAGTTACCCGCTATCAAGATGAAACGATCCTGCTTCTCCGCGTGGCTGAACGTCCAATTAACAATGATCCCGAGGTTTACGTAACACCTCTGTATAATCCTTCCGAAGACCGTATCGTGCTGCATGCTATTGAACGCAAGCCGGAATACGACTTCTCCGATGTAAGAGTCATCCGCACACCAGAACGTAATTATCTAACGTCCATCTCGCACTTAAGAGTAGCGAGGAGCACAGACGGCATTCTTTTCACCATCGATCCTGAACCTACCATTCTGCCAAACGGTCCATACGAGAGCTATGGCATCGAAGACCCCCGCATTACCTTAATAGAAGATATCTATTACATAACCTACTCTGCCATTTCAGAATATGGCATCTGTACATCGCTAATCACAACCGAAGATTTCATTACCTTCACGAGACAAGGAAACATCTTTCACCCCGATAACAAAGACGTTGCGATCTTCCCGGCATCGATTGGGGGCAGCTACTATGCACTTCACCGTCCATCTTGTTCCCACTATGGACAGCCTGAGATGTGGATTGCAGAATCCAGTGATCTCATGCAATGGGGCAACCATCGCCATCTGATTGGCGTAAGACCGGGCTTCTGGGATGACGGCCGAATCGGTGCCAGCGCAGTCCCGTTCGAGATCGAAGAGGGCTGGCTGGAAATTTACCACGGCGCTGATAAGTCCAACCGCTACTGCATCGGGGCATTGCTTCTGGATAAGCATGAACCATGGAAAGTCATTGCACGAAGTGAGCAACCGGTCATGGAGCCGGAGACGGAGTACGAGCTCGAAGGATTTTTCGGGAATGTCATCTTCCCTTGCGGTGCTCTGCATGAGGATGGTCTGGTGAAAATCTATTACGGGGCAAGCGATACCTCGATCGGTTATGTAGAGATAACAATAGAAGCAATAAGAGGCAATCTTGGGCTCAAGCAGCTGAACAATCAACTATGAGAGTACACAAATGATGGATTAGAGGAGGAACGACCATGCCAGCTCCCATAACGCTTGAGCGGCAAACGCAGTCGAAGCCACCGGCTGAGAGGAAGAAGAAAGACACTTTTTTGCGAGAGATCATGAAGAACCGGTATCTGTATTTGCTTACTTTACCCGGTATTCTGTTCCTTATTGTTTTCAATTACTTGCCTATGGCCGGGCTCTACATGGCATTCGTGGATTACAATCCGATGGCAGGCATTTATGGTCTGAAGAGCGAGTTCGTAGGGCTGTTGAACTTCAAGTTCTTCTTTACCTCCAACGATTGGATTACAGTCACTATCAATACGATCTATCTAAACATCTTGTTCATTATTACAGGGCTCGCTGTACAGATATTTATGGCGATTGGGCTAAACGAAATTGGCAGCAAGACGGTTAAGAAAATCGCGCAGTCCTTTATGTTTCTGCCGAATTTTATTTCTTGGACGGTTATCTCGATCTTCTCGATCGCACTCTTCTCCACCGATGCGGGTGTTATCAACCATGTACTCGGTCTGCTAGGACTGGAACCGATCAATTACTATCAGAATGCTTCCTGGTGGCCGCTCATTCTAGTCCTGCTTCGACTCTGGAAGGGCGTCGGATTCGGCACTGTTATCTACTTGGCCACGATTAGCGGACTGGATCAAGAGATGTACGAAGCGGCCCGAATTGACGGTGCGAGCCGGTTCCAGTCGATTATCCGCATTACACTACCGATGTTGAAGACAACAACACTTATGCTGTTCATCTTGTCCATCGGCGGCATATTCTACGGTGACTTCGGAATGATCTATGCACTTGTCGGGGATAACCCGGTGCTGAGACCGACTACAGATGTCATTGATACGTATGTGTACCGGGCACTTCGCATGAACAACGATATTGGGATGTCATCGGCAGTCGGTCTGTTCCAAGCCGTCGTCGGCTTCCTGCTCGTACTCTCAGCTAATGGCATCACACGCAAGCTATCGAAGGATTCGGCACTGTTCTAAGTCGCCAGCCTTGAAAGGAGGAATCGCCATGCATCACAAGACGATGGGTGACCGGACGCTGCTTACCGTCTTCTACATAACCATCATCGGATTCGCGCTCATCTGTATGCTGCCGCTATGGATTGCACTTGCCGCATCGTTCACCAATGAACTGGCGCTGATTCGCAATGGCTACAGCTTATGGATATCACAGTTTGACCTGACCGCCTACAAGCTGATATTCACAGGAACGACGAGTGTATACCGCGCTTATTCCGTTACAATCATCACGACGATCGGCGGCGTTATCCTGACGCTCTTCCTTACGAGCTCGCTGGCCTACCCGCTGACGGTAAGCACCTTAAAGTACCGGCATCGCATTACATTCTTCACTTATGTAACGATGGTATTTAATGGTGGTCTGGTTCCGACTTACATTCTAACGACTCGGATGCTGCATTTGCATAACAACATTTGGGTGCTGATCATTCCGGGTGCCTTGAACGGGTTCAACGTTTTCCTCATGAAGAATTACTTCTCTTCCTTGCCGGAGGCATTATCCGAGTCAGCGAAGATCGATGGGGCGAGCGATATCTACATCTACTTCAAAATCATTCTACCTCTATCCGCGCCAATTCTCGCGACCATCGGCTTATTCTCGGCGATGGGGTACTGGAATGAGTGGTTCCGCGTTCTCCTCTTCATTGATGATCAGAAGTTGTTTACGCTCCAATACTTGATCATGCGGCTGCAGCAGCAGGCGGAGTTCCTGAACTCATCACTAAGCTCAGCGGCAAGGGCAGCTCTTGGCGGTGCAACGGTGCCGACCATCGGTATTCGAGTAGCGACAGCGATGGTATCGATCGGCCCTATCATTTTACTCTATCCATTCCTACAGAAGTATTTTATCAAGGGGTTAACGGTCGGAGCAGTCAAAGGTTAGCGTTCGTTCAGGCTATTACCGGGAAGCCGGTTAGCATATAGCGTTCCAATCAGATCGAGAGGGGTATACAAATGAGAAAAAAGTTGCATAAAAACGCGGCGCTTCTTGTTGCAGCGACATTGTCTCTTTCAGCATTAGCAGGTTGTTCAGGTAATTCGGAGGATAACGCCAACAATACCGCGAACACCACGAACAAGGCAACAGAGGCGAATACAGCGGCAACGAACAACACTTCAAACGCGGCTGAAACTACAGAGAGCACGACTCCTGAAGAAGTAACGCTTGAATTCTACATGCCTTCTCCAACTGCGAACGTCAACGATCTGGAAGCCGTGCTCGACAAGTTCTACGAACAAACGAAAGATACGCTGAACACGAAGATTCATTTCAACTTCACGACATTTGATGACATTGGCCAAAAGGTTTCCTTGAAGCTGGCAGCCGGCGAGCAAGTGGACAGCGTATTTACGGCGCAGTGGACGAATCCGAACATCAGCGCGATGATTTCGAAGGATCAGCTCGTTAATTTGGACTCTTACTTCAATAATGATAAATACCCGGGTCTGAAGAAGGCATTTACACCGGAATATCTCAAAAACAACAGCTTCGCAGACAAGACAGGCAGCTCGCACGTATATGGCATTCCGTTTACGCATGCTTTCAGCGGCGGCGCAACGATCTACTACCGCAAAGACATGGCTGAGAAGTACGGCATCGGCGAGATTAAATCACTAGCTGATTTGGAGAAGTTCTACGATGCAGTGCTTGCCAATGACAAAGGGATCGTTCCATTTACGTTCAATGGCAGCACCGACTACGTTTCGGATTTGCTGCTCACGATGACACAGCCGCTTACAGCAAAACATAACTACATGGTGAACATGGGTGGTACAAGTGTCAGCGTCGCCATTAAACCAGACGGAACGGCATATGCAGCAAAGACAATCGATGGCTACAGCGATCCGGAATTCTTGAAGCTGCTTCCTGAGCCGATGAATACCATGGATCCGCTTAAAGGGTTCAAAATGGTTCGCGAATGGTACACGAAAGGTTACCTAGAGAAGGATATCCTGGCACAGAAGGATCCGGATGGCCAATTTATGTCCGGCAAGGCAGCATCGGTGTTCCGTACGCTTGATATTTACTCTTCGGAAAGCCAACAGCTCGAGACATCGATTCCAGGCGCGAAGATCGGTGCATTCGTGATTACACCGGGCCTTATGGACGGAACGGCAAAAGCAGTGGGAAGCGACTTTAAAGCGTGGAACTTTGCGGCTATTCCTGCTAATTCCAAGAACGTTGACCGCACACTTGCATTCTTTGACTGGTTGTTTGCGAGCCCAGAGAATCATGACCTGTTCGAGTTCGGTATTGCAGGTAAGCACTGGCAGGCGGAAGGCGATACGAAATACTCCTACCCAGCAACGGTTGATGCAGCAACGAACTACAACTTCCCGGGCTTCACGCTTACTTGGAACCCAACAATGGTTCGTTATGACAGCAAGACACCGGATAACATTGTAACGATGCTCAACAACATGGGCGATACAAACTTCTTCTATAAGGCGCCGAATGCTGGATTCAGCTTCGTGCCGGACAGCGTGAAGACGGAAGTTGCGAAGGTAAGTGAAGTTCGCTCGCAGCTTTATACCATCGGTCATGGCGTACTGGATGATGCCGCAGGCAACTTGACCAAGATCCAGAAGGCGCTCGATAAAGCAGGGTATCAGAAAGTAGTTACTGAAGTAGAGAAGCAATTTAACGAGTTCTTGAAAACAAACCCATACGAAGGTCAATAACATACGCAGGTCGCAGCAAAGGCGAATAGGCTCTCAGTTACTTGGGGGCCTGTTTGTATGATTATGGAAGCTTTAAGCTTTCCCAAGGAGGAGATCGATATGCTGGAACCCATCGTTAAACCGGGTGCATTTACGGAGCTTGACCGGTTCATGTTTGAATCATGGGGTTATTTTGTCATTCCGAACGTACTGAGTCCGGAGGAGGTTGCGGCATGTCTGGAAGCTTCGCAGCGTCTGCATGCCGATCAGCCGAAGAATGGTGGTGCCCACCAGGTCGGTGAAGGTTACGCAAGCGAACCGGCATTGGAGCAGCTCATTGATCACCCGGCAGCGATGCCTAAGGTACGCGGTTTATATGGATCAGATAACGTCATTCTTCAATCCGCTTGGTGCACCGTTCAGCCTGCAGGCGGTAAGCATGGCGGCTGGCATCAGGATGGCTCGAGCGCATTCGACTTTAAGCTGATGGGGCATCCGATTCCGCTTCTTCAGCTTCGAGTATCTTACTTGCTGACGGATCAAAGCGAACCAGGCAAAGGAAATATGGAAATGATACCTGGCAGCCATCGCAGCCGTGTGCCCCTTCCGGATAGTGTTCGGAAAGGAACGGAGGAATGTCCGCTGCGCCATGTGGTTTGTGCACCTGCAGGTTCAGCGCTCGTATTTCATAATGCCGTTTGGCATCGTTCGCACGAGCACAATCACGACTATGACCGCTACACGATGCATTACATTTACAGTCCGCCATGGCTTCGTTATTCAGATCGGTTCGAGAATGACACCGCGCTTATGGAGCGGACAACGCCTCTGCGCCGCGGCCTCCTAGGTGATTTCGCCAAACCGGATTCGACTTATGCCGGGGGTTACCGGACACCGCCTTACGAGGAGTAGCACTCGATTCGTAGATATAGGAGGTACTATAAAGAATGATGTTACTAAAACATACAGCAGCGCAGAGCTGCGCGGAATTGCTGGAGCAGTTCGAACGGCAGCCGAGCAGTGTTCAGCTGGGGGAGCGGCTAAAGTTTGAAGGTGTCGGCCCCCGGGATGTTTACAATATTGCAGCTCCCTTCTTAGATAACGGAGAGTCCATTATCGCGGGCCGCGTCGAGAGTCGTGAAACCGAGCTGTCCGAAGTCGTCTTCTTTCATCAGCAGGGCGAATCGTGGGTTCCCCATCCGTCTCATGCGCCTTATGAACTGCAGGATCCGTTCTTCACCCGTATTAAGGATGAGTTAATCTTCGGTGGAGTCAAGCTCGTCATGGATCCGGGCGACCCTGAGAAAATCATCTCTTGGGTAACGGAGTTTTACCGGGGGCAGGATATTGCAAGTTTGAAGCTGTTCTTGACGGGACCGGATCACATGAAGGATGTGCGTCTTATTGAACTGGCAAGCGGCGAAATCGGTGTACTGACCAGACCGCAGGGCGAGAAGGGCGGCAGAGGCAAAATCGGCTTCTTCAAATGTGCGAGCCTGGAGGACATAACGGCAGATCGAATTGCTGACGCGCCTGTATTTCAAGATCAATTCTTGGCATTGGAGTGGGGCGGAGCGAATGAACCGCATCTGCTCTCCAATGGTCTGGTAGGCGTACTTGGGCATATTGCTTCCTTTGAAGGCGAGGACAGACATTATCAAGCGATGACGTTCGCCATTCATCCGGATACGTTTGAGAAAACACCTATGAAAATTATAGTAAGGCGGTCCAGCTTTCCGGAAGGTGCAGCCAAGCGGCCGGATTTGACAGATGTTATTTTCAGCGGAGGTCTTGTGAGGAAGTCTAATGGTCTTGCTGATCTATATGTAGGCGCGAGTGATGCCGAAGCGTATCGAATCGAGATTGGCGATCCTTTTCTGGAGTACGAACAGCTATAACGTAAGTATCCAAACTGGGAGGGTTATGGAACAGGCGGGGTTTCGAACATTAGCTTTGCCGCGACGAATGCCAAATATGTGAGGATGTCTGGCACCGTGCGGGGAACCACCTATGCCTACTCGATTTATGATTTTGAAGTGTACGGAAACGAAGGAGGTCAATGCTTCGCCTACTTGGTAGCACAATAATCTAGTTCCAGCAGCACTTCGCATATATGCGGAGTGCTGCTCTCGTTATTGGAGCCATAATCAATTATCGAAAAGACTGATATATAGTATAGAATTCTATCGATAACTCCGGTGTCTCTGGTCGTGTTATATTGATTTCAAGAATACGACAACCCATTGGAGGAACCCCTAATGACAATTCAAACTCGCTTTTCCCTCGTACTTGAAACGCCTGCCGCTTTGCCGGAGATCACTCATCAGCACTACATGAACAAACTTTCCGTGGAAACGGATGTATCTGATGTAAAATACGACATGCAGCATGGCCTAAATGATTTTCTGCTTATCGACGTTCGCAGTGCTCATGCCTATGGGGAGTGCCACGTACCAGGTGCGATTAACCTTCCTTCCAACCTGATTACCGCCGAGACGACAGCCGCTTTCTCCAAAGATCAAGTTATCGTGGTCTATTGTTGGGGGCCAGCTTGTAATGGTGGGACGAAAGGAGCAGCCCGCTTATCCGGACTCGGTTTCAAAGTGAAAGAAATGCTTGGAGGCATCGAGTATTGGCGCAAGGAAGGAAATGACGTAGAGGGCACGATGGGACATTCAGCTTGCATAATCGGGTAAGCGGATGAGAATATTCATTTCAATAAATAGGGATGGAATTCTAACGAACCGTACGGCGCTTATTTGCCCATTCATAGCACCGAAAATATTCTAACGAACCGTAGGGGCTCTATTTGACGAATTTGGAGTAGTTGGGAGGCGATTATCCCCAAATAAGGCCTCTACGGTTCGTTAGATTCTCGAAGCCCCGAAAATCGGCCCAATAAGGCCTCTACGGTTCGTTAGATTTTCGCGGCATGCAAGCCTGAGGAGACTTTATCGACAGCCTGAGGGCACCTAATAAGGTGTCCTCTTCTTTTTAGTTCATGTAAATCTATGAAAATCCCAAACATCCTCCGGTGTACTTGAATAGAGTAATAGAGTAGTCAAGCTGTTGAGAGGGAGGAATGACGAATGGCTGTCAGCAAACAACAGATTTCAAAGTATTACGGTAAGAAGATCTACGTGGTCAAGAAGGACGGAACAGTAGTTACAGGAACACTGTCGCAAATTCAAGGTAACCGTGTGATTCTTACACAGGAAAAAGGAAAAACAGTAAAAGTGAAATTTCTTCTTCCATTATTACTGTTCGATTTACTCGCAATTGGTCTGTTCACAGGGTTTGGCGGGTACGGCGGTTATTATGACGGATATGGCGGGTACGGCGGATATGATTATTTCTATTAATGCATGACTAGGCTCATCTTTCCGTGCTTGCTGCGGAAAGGTGGGTTTTTCATTGTCGGGCTTGCGAGTAATCATTCAGGCATTAGGGTAAAATATCTCAGAAAAACTAATCTCAACCACTTAATGCCGGAGGGACCTTAATGATGAATCAAGTTTCAAAAGTTGCACTTAGCGTCACGCTATTCAGTCTTATCTTCACATCCGGTGCTATCGCTCATGCAGATACTCAAGGTGTGGCTTGGCAAATGCGGAAAGTAAGCGCGAATGACGCGGCGATGGCTCTGAAGACGTTAAACAGCTTCTATAAGCCAGCATTGGTTGGGCAATTCCCCGGCTCGGTGAGTGGTCTGAAGATTGGGATCAGCACTCGTCAGGACGTCATTGGCAAGGTTGGCAAACCAGGCTCGCCGAGAACGGAGGCGGATGGGTTTGATTTCTATCATTCGGAGATGGGGCACCCCGGTTATGCCATCGCTTATAAGCTAAACAAGGTACGGGAAATTCGCTACTTCGGGACCGATATTGAACGGGAGACGAATATTGGCGGAATAACGAAGCGAATGCTCATCGGACAATGGGGAATGCCTTCGGGTTCGGTTACGATTCGGAATGGTTCCTTGGTGCAGCAAAAAATCACCTATAACCGAGGGAAGTTTAAACTCAATTTTATTTTCAACTCCAGTACGAATCTCGATCATATTAACCTGCTTAAACGTTGATGGTTGTCTAAATGATGATAGTAAGGCATTGAAGGCCGCGTATAACGCGGCTTTTTTATGCTATAGTAGTGACATATTCCGTCCGACTCATAAGGAGGTTGACCATGACTAACATCCGCGACAATGAAGCTGAATCCGTTATTTACGGACTGCTCCGCAACCCCTCCACCGGTCAACTACTGACGGTTAAGCATCAAACAAATGTAGAATGGTGCTTACCTACAATAGTTGTTAAAGGGCAAGCAGAACTCTCACCTGTCTTGGTAACGCGAGAGATGTCCGAGCTGCTTGGAAGGCCTGTCATCGCGTGCCGTTACGTATGGATGCAACCTAATAGTCACAACGGCGGGAATGAAGCATTCTTCGAGTTAGAAAGCATCGAATCCTCAAATGGGACACTTCATCACAATGAACAATGGGTTGGCCCTGAAGAGTTATCCGTATCGCGGCCGGATCACAAAGGAATTATTCATGATTACTTGGTCGAAGCGGGGAGCCAGGACGTGCCGGAATTAAGGCAGCCTTGGGAGCGTACCGGGTGGTATTCGAAGGCAACGTCTTGGATCGTTAGTTCTCTTCGGAATCTCGGAATAGAGCTTACGGAACCTCCAGAACTGCTCAAGTGGTGGAGTCTCTCCTGTGTGCTCCGGCTTACCACCACACAGGGAATCGTATATTTTAAAACAAACGCGAAGCAGCCGCTGTTCGCTCAGGAACCCACATTTGTCGCTTACTTGGCGGGAATATTTCCTGATCGTTTGCCGATTATTATGGCTTCTGAGCCAGCCGAAGGATGGATGCTCCTTGCGGATGCCGGAGACAAGTTAAACCGCGATATCGTGGAGAACAAAATAGAACTACTGCGCACGTTCGGAGAAATTCAACTTGAGATGGTATCCCATATCGATGAGTTAATCGAGCTGGGATGTGCGGACCGAAAGCCCGCGAAACTCCTTCCCTTTGTGGAACCACTGCTAGAGGATAAGCTTGTCGTTTCTGAACTTACACCTGAAGAGATCAGTGGTCTTCGGCGGCACCTGCCTTTAATTGTAGATATGTGCAAGCGAATATCGACCTATGCGGTGCCATCTACACTCGTACACGGTGATCTGCATATGGGGAACGCCGCCATCCGTAACGGGAGAATTACCTTGATTGATTGGACGGATGCGTGTGTCGCCCATCCCTTCATGGACATGTTCATGATCTTTGACGAAAGCGATGTAACGCTGCGGACTGAGATGCGAGACGAATATTTGAGACTGTGGAGCAGTTATGAGCCGATGAATCGTCTACTGGAGCTATGGTCGCTCTGCGAGGTCGTCCATGCCATATACCATTCAGTAAGCTACCAATCCATCCTGCATCACACCGAGGAAAGGTCTCGAAGCGAGCTGGGACCACCAACATTCTATCTTCGCAAGGCATTGCTCTATCTTTAAGAGGTGAATGAATGACCATCGGAATCATCCAAGAAGGAGGAGATCGTTATGGTAGCAGACTGGAAGCAAGTTGAGGAAGCATTGAGGGATATTGAGGTCGTAGGTCATGAAAACAATAAGCCTGTTTCCGTCATCGGGTTCTCAGAAGATTTGCGCTGCATCGGCATCGGAACGGATGCTGCGGTCTTTTATTACGCAAACACGCCTAATTACGCCTATAAAGTGTATTCCGCTCAGTCGGTAGAGAAGAAGGAAGCGGAAGTGGAAATATACAATCGCTTAAAGGGATCACCTTATTTCGCTCAATGCTATGGAGCCGGATCCAATTATTTGGTATTAAGTTTTGAACAAGGCGTTACCTTATATGATTGTCTGCTGCAAGGTATCCATGTTCCAGAGCAAGTCATAGAAGACGTTGAACATGCCCGGGAGTATGTCCGTAGTCTGGGGCTGAACCCAAGGGATATTCATCTGAAAAATGTTCTTTTACAAGATGGTAAAGGTAAGGTTCTTGATGTATCGGAATATATCCAGGAAGGAAACGATAGTCGGTGGGAACATTTGGTATGGACATACAAACATTTTTATCCACTTATCAGCGATGTACAGGTACCTTTATGGATCTTGGAAACCATCACAAACTGGTATAACCGGATTGATACAGCAAGTTTTGGGATAGAAGACTTCTCTAAACGAGTGAGTCAACTTTTCTTTGGGAAACGCAAATGAACGCTGCGGGAGCGCAGATTCGAGAGGCGGGAATAACATAGAAGACAACACGAAACCACCGTTATTAAGCATTATTGGTTTAGGTTTATTCATGCTAACAGCAGCAGTTCATCTATGCTTTAAAGCTGTAAGAACATCAGACGTAGGAATAGGTATGATGATGTCGCTTTTTAATGCATTATTGTTAGTATTCACTTTGCTATGGGGTGTAATGGGGATATTTGATGTTGTGAGATTACTAAAGGTGCACAAGAAGGATAGGTCAAGAAGATTTAAGTTTTATTTGTTTATTAACATCAGTTATCTATTTATTATCCTATGTCAGATTGGATATGTGATTAAAAATTGGGATGAAGTGAATATATAGAGATCCTGATGGGAATGAGATCGAACTAACTGCTGCGTATGCTAATCAAGCATGCTTTCCATTTTGATAAATCGCAAGTGATCGAAGGAGGTTTTGTCTATGCGTTATGCGGTTGAGGGGGAAATGGAAGGCCGGCGCGTTCGTATCGTTTGGATCCGTGGTCGCTTGCAGGGAACGGCTGCAGCTGTGCGAGCTGTTAAGCATATGGCGGAATTGCTGGATGGATCTACGCTCCAAGCTACACCGACAGGGCCGTTTTACCATTCGCGCTTTCTCAGTGATCCGCTGGCAGCGCTGCTCGTAATCTGTCAGGTCATCAACGTGGACACGATGCACGGCGAGATACCGACGGCGCCGTATGTACCGGGGCGGATATATTCTCCTTCACCGGAGATACATCGTCTCGTTTTACTTCCCCATGAAAAATCAAAAAGAGAATCTTGATCGCACTTGTTTTGTTACTAATTCTGTTAGGAGTCTGGGGAATCGTGGGATGCACGAATGGAAGTGAGTCAGCAACGGCTGACGTTTCGACCATCCGTGAGGTGGCGTGGAAGCCTTTCCGATTCTGCGAAAGATGAGGTTGTTGGTGACTGGAAAGCCGGGAAAGTCGAAATTGTGATAGCGAGCAACTTACCAAACGTTCGAGCTCGTGGGGAAGACCACGATGATATGTATCAAGTTACGTTTAATTCCACTCGCGACGAGATGCTAGGATCATTTGTCATATATGTTGAGGGGTCTTCACAAGAAATACTAGGTCAAGGTGCAAGAAAATAATAAGCGCGAATCAACTCGCACAGCTCATGATAAAACTAACGAGGAACGATAGTTGAGCAAAAAAAAGGAGCAGTTTGCCGGTGGCAGCTGCTCCATTTTTCATTAAGCTAAATGGCGCAGGATAGTGGATTGACATTATGGTCAGCGTTAACCTCCCCCTTATATCCTAAATTTCCAACGAAATAATAAATAGAGTATGGTATATTAGGAAAAATAAGGGGCTGACGATGAAATGAGAAAACGTATCTGTGTCGTAGTACTATTTTTGCTGACTTTTTGTTTGTTAATGAACAGTGTATTTGCCGCTGAGCCTTCAAACGAAAATAAGCTCGTTCCTGAAGAAGGTGTGTATGGATTTTTTGTTTTTGATATCGGCAGTCCAACGATGATTTTCAATGGGAAGGAAGAAGAGATTGATCCAGGTTTTAATACTGCGCCGGTACTGATAAAAGGGACTACCTTACTACCTATTAGAGTCATTATTGACAAGCTGGGAGGTACCTTGAAGTGGGACGAAACTAAGAATATCATTGACATCAAGTACAAAAGTAAGAGCATAACTTTGCAAATTGGCAATAAAAAGGCCAGTGTGGATAACGAAGAAAGAATACTTAATGTAGAAGCGGCCATCTTGAAGAATAGAACGATGTTACCGCTGAGGTTTGTGGCTGAAAGCCTCGGCCTGAAGGTATATTGGCACGGGGATAATAAAATTTCAGTAAGCACAAATGCCTTGAAGGACACATTTACCTCTGATCACTTCAGTACCGAGGATTTATCCATCTACGATGCGGTCTTGAAAAAGCAAATTCGGCTTGGCATGCCGAAAGTGGAGATTGATAAGCTGTTTGGAATTCAGCCAGTAAAGGACTTCATGGGCAAATATAATTATGAGGGGCTCGAAATATATTACAGGGATGGCAAAGCGGCAGGACTAATGGTTAGTTCGGGAAATAACTTATCTACAAGGTTTTCTACGGTCAGAAATGTTAACTTTCTCACTCCGAAGATAGTTGTCCATCAAAAATATGGGGTGAGTATTGAAAAGAACAGTGAAGACAGTGAGCAATATGCTACTTATATCTTTTTGAAAGAGGATCAAGGAGATGACGAAACATTAGTTAAGCTGGAATCCTCGCCTTTACCCAAAGATCCGATGAAGAACAAGTATTACATATCGTTTTTGTTCAACGAGAACAAGCAACAAACGATCTCGTACCTACTTATCAGCGACTTTGAGTTTGCCATGTTTTCGAAGTAGTAAAATTTGCAGCCGAAACGATTTCCTAAATATGAATTCGATGAGGACACGACGGCAGCTGGCCATTCGATCGGCTGCCGTTGTCATTGAAGTATCGGGCAGACAGCTAAAAGGAATATTACTTCTCGATACTAAAGGCATGACTAAACAGGAAATAGTAAACCTCGGAAGCATTCAGGGATTTACAGTGGAAAGTGAGAATTCTCTTGTTAGGAGTGGTAATGATGACTAGCGTGAAGGAAGTTTTACTCGATCAGTTGGCGGCTTGTCATAACGATGAAAGTTGGTTTAAATCGTCTAAAACGATTTTAGATGATGTATGTGTGGCTGAAGCAATCTGGAAATCAGAGGGTAACTCAAGTTCCATCTGGGAGATTGTGAACCATCTCATTTACTGGAATGAAATGTGGCTAAGGCGATTTATTAACGATGATATAAGTGAGCAAAATGATATAGGAAATGATGAAACTTTTGAATTGGATCATACGAAGATGAACGACAATGGTTGGAAAGAGACCATAGAGCGATTAAGTAATAGCTTTTCAGAATGGCGAGAGATGATCACGAATTGTGAGGTTTCAAAACTGGAAAGAAGAATACCATCCTACTTCCATGCTCAGTGGTGGGGGGTCATCTCAAATTTGTGCATCCATAATGCGTACCATATCGGGCAAATGATGTTGTTGAAAAAGCAACTAAAACAGATCGAGGTGGCTGGTAATGGATTACATTAGGGACTACGCCATGTATGCATCCGTATTTGGCATGTTTAGTTTCGTGTGGTTTGGCTGGGCACAAGAAAATCCAAGAGCAAGCTGGCGAAAATATCTTGGCATTGCATCAGGTATTGCGTTAGTAGTGTGCTTAACAGGAGTCTATTTAAGCATTAAGAATTGGGATGCGCCATCCGCTTTGAATGAGGCGTCCTCCTACCGTGACTATTTGATTGCGTTTTATGGCGAATTTGTTTTGTCCGGTGCAGGTGCATTTGTATTGATCAGATTGAAGCGCAAGGCGTACATCGCGCCATGGATCGCTTTTATCGTCGGCATTCATTTTATTAGCTTGAAGAGCGTATTCGATGATCCCAGCTTATGGCTTCTGGCAGCGCTTATGGTTATCGTATCGATTGTAGCCGTAATTGTATCCCCCAAGCTCCGAGTGGCAAACAGCGCGATTACGGGGATTGGTGCCGGCACTGTATTATTCGCGTTTGCCCTATTAGGATTAATCCGATTTTTTTACACATGAAATTGTTGGGAAAATTTACAAAACGAAGGGCTGCCAGTTGGCAGCCCCACCTCAGACCGTCATATCATTTTCTGATTTGATGTTAATCGCTTCTTGCAGAAGCCGCTCTAGGATAGCTGCAAAAACGGCAATAACCAACGAAGCAAAAATGATGATGAGTCCCATTATTCCAATAGGAGGATCAACTTTCTTCGCTATAAAACGAAAGAGTGGCAAACCTAATACATACAAACCACTGATTGTAATCGCACAGTATTTTATGTTCTTTAATGCCTTTACAGATAATTCCGAGAACGCTGTATTGGCGTCAATGTACCGTAAAAGTGTGAAAGCCTGATAGAGAGCAATGTAAAAAGGTACAGCCGCTCCATACATCACGATGAAAACGAGATATTTCATTGGGGCAATAGTTGGATACGATGTTGCTGCGAAGTTCGCCATAGGGGGAACTAAAAATATACATAAAGCAAGGACCGGTAATCCTATAATAAAAACAGCTGCTTTTAAAAACAATGTTGGAACTTCTCTCAATAAAAACACCTCACGTTTTCATTTCATTTATGTAAGGACAACATGATTTTAGCATGGGATATATCGTTTTGCAATAAATTCGTATTGTTTATAACTATATTATTATTGTTATAAGAATATGCTTAAGATTACGCAAACGAGACAAGGGCAGAATACATTAATTATTTTTTAATTAGAAATACAAATTCCAACATATTTTTTGTCTTTTATGGGATATACTTGTGAATAGCTCGCTATCTAGGGGCATAATGTTTAAATTGATTTTGGAGGTTATTTGTTAATGGAAACAGGTTCTGTCAAATGGTTTAATGCGGAAAAAGGGTTTGGCTTCATTCAAAGGGAAAACGGCGACGATGTATTCGTTCATTTTTCTGCCATTCAGGGCGAAGGATTCAAAGCTTTGGACGAAGGGCAACGTGTTGAATTTAATGTCGTTAATGGCCAACGTGGACCTCAAGCGGAGAATGTTGTAAAACTGTAATGCTGAAAACAAGCCTGGTCTTGACGATATGTCAGGAACAGGCTTTTTGTTACCCCATGAAGTTGATTCAATTCAGAATAGAGGTGCTGTTAATGCTGCGAACGGTTACAGGTCTAATTACCGCACAGGAAGCAGGACGTATTTTGGCACATGAGCATGTGCTCGTAGGGTTTGTGGAAGAGGGGAAGCTTACACCGGAGATGTATGACCGTGACGAGGTGGTCACGTGCATCCTTCCGTATCTGTTGAAGTTGAAGGAAGCCGGATGCAGCACCATGGTGGACTGTGCACCGGAGTATTTGGGCCGGGACCCGTACGTTCTGCGGCGGCTGTCGGAATTGTCCGGCGTCCATCTGATCACGAACACCGGATTTTACAAGAAGCCGTATCTGCCTTCTTTCGTTCATGAAATTTCAGAACGAGACCTGGCTGAGATATGGATTCGTGAAGCGCGGGACGGAATCGGAGAGAGCGGCGTATATCCGGGTTATATCAAAATCGCGCTTAATGACGGAACGGTAATCGACGCTATGCAATTGAAGATCCTCCGTGCCGCTATACGAACCTCACTGGAAACCGGCCTGCCGATTCAGTGTCATACAATAGGCCATGATATCGCCCTGCATGCCTACGAGATTATGAAACTAGAGGAGTTCGATCAGGAGCGGTTCATTTGGGTGCATGCACAAACATTCAAAGTCACTGATGTATACAAGCGGATTGCGGAGGCAGGAGGTTGGATTTCCATCGACTCCATTTTGCCGGGGACATATGAGGAGCATGTGAGTCTACTAGGTCAGCTGCTCGAATGCGGCGTCGGTGACCGAGTGCTATTGTCTCAAGATACCGGCTGGTACAACGTAGGACAGCACAAAGGCGGAAATTTGCGTCCTTATCATCACTTATTTACTGACTTCTTCCCAGCGGCAGCGGCAGGTGGGCTCGAACCGCGTTGGCTGGAGCAATGCGTTACGAGCCATGCCTTTCAAGCGATGAGCAGGCGATCCTAAGGAATAAACATGGACTGAGGAGCTTGCTATTCATGGGGCTCCTCTTTCGTTTGTTCAACTGACGAGATTAGCGCAACTATGATGCTTATACGTCCGTCAGATAATAAGGAGGTGGCAGAATGAAACCATTCGTGATGATTCTTTTTCTACTAGTAACGCTTACTGGCTGCGGGGCGAATTTGCGCCTGGCATCTGGCGATCACAAAACGATCACTCACGATTTTGAACAGAACGGGCTTGCATTAAAAGCCAAGATAACGATTGGTGAAAATATTAAGGTAGAAGCATCGATTACCAATAACAGCGGGGAGACAATTATTTATAACGGGCGCTGCGGCATTCCCTTTATGGTATTTGTGAAAAAGGACGATGCTTATTCTCACCTTGTTGCAAGTGGTGAAAAAGTAGTAGTTTGTGACGATGTATTTGATCCGAATGATTTAAAGGAAATGGAGCCGAGCGAAACATTAGAAAAAAAGTTGACGTTTAAACGCGAGGTTAGCTTAACGAATGGAAGTTCGGTGCGAGCATTAAGTGGCATGTATGATGTGAATTTTTCATTCCAAATGCACGAGAAGGAGAGGTTCCTCTCCACCTTTCCTATTGAACTGGAAATGGAAAAAGAACCTGAAATCATGACTGTGGATCAAGCCAAAGCGAAGGCAAAAGAAAATAAAGAAGTTACGGAATGGTTTGGCGAACATGACAAAGAAAATATGTCCATCGAAGCAGAAGATGCCATTCTAAGCGATGGGATGTGGACAGTTATGTTTCACACTTTAAACAAAGACAAAGATGGTCAGTCAGATCGCATTATCATCAACATGGACGCCAAATCTGGAGAGATCAAGGGAGTTCATTATGAAGATTCAGAATCTCATCTTTATCATGAATAATAAATAGTATATAACCGGTAATCCTACGATAACAGAAAGTACGGTAATTGCAGTTTGTGCTTTCTTCTCATCTCGTAGTAGTAAAAGTAAAAACTTATACACTACAATACCAATCCATCCACCTAAACCATTTAGAATGATATCATCAATATCTGCTGCTCCAATGCCAAACAGTCCCTGAATGATTTCAACAACTAAACTCACCATACCTATAAACAACAGATTGCTTATTACTTTTGAATTGTTCTTAAATAATGACACATATACACCAAGGGGAATAAATAGAAGGATATTGCCAACCACATTACCCAAAGCGAAACTTCTTATATTAGCAGAGCTGGTAGATATAAATTCACTCATACTATAAAAAGGGATGAGATTAATGGATCTAACTAAAGTCCTTTGGCTGCTAAATAGCTCCGAAATCGATACTCGCGATAAGAACAATATTTTAATTAACACAAATAGGTAACAGATGAAAACACCATATAAAAAGATTTTTTTTATTCGTTCGCGTTTACGCATAGCTATCTCCTTGATTTTCACCGGATTCGATTTTCCAGTTCGATAGGAAGAGTATACCGTAGTTATTTAAACTTTTCGGGTGCGATTTCTTAACGATTTCTTAAGGTGGTCCAGATACCATTTTACATTAATGAGGGAATAGAATAAAATCTTCACGAAGAAGGAGATAATCTCCTTAAACAAGGAGTAAGCCTTTATAGAAAAAAAAGTGGTATGGAGGAACAACCATGACAAATCAATATAGCAATCAAGCAACGAACTCGCATTCCGTGGAAGTATTGTTCAGGCCTTTTACATTAGGTAATCTCAGCTTAGCTAACCGGATCGTGATGGCTCCGATGACGCGAGCCTTCTCACCGGGAGGTGTACCTGGACAGGACGTAGTGGATTATTACCGTAGACGCGCGGAAAATGGCGTTGGCCTGATCATTACGGAAGGCACGCTGATCAATCATCCAGCGGCAACCGACAATCCCAATATCCCTAATTTCCATGGAGAAGAAGCGCTTGCAGGCTGGAAACGCGTCGCTGACGCGGTGCACGAAGCGGGAGGGCGTATCGTGCCGCAGCTCTGGCATGTCGGGATGACCCGCAAGAACGGTTCGCTCCCTCATCCGGAAGCGCCATCGATTGGACCTTCAGGACTCAGTCTATTGGGGGAACAAGTGAATGAACCGATGACTCAGGCGGAAATCGATCAAGTCGTAGAAGCTTACGCACAATCGGCAGCCGACGCGAAACGGATTGGCTTCGACGGTATCGAACTCCACGGCGCCCATGGTTACCTGATCGACCAATTCCTCTGGGAGAAAACGAATCAACGCACGGATAAATACGGTGGCGATTTAAAGGCACGTACTCGATTTGCCGTCGAGATCATCGAAGCTTGCCGCCGCGCAGTAGGTCCTGACTTCCCGATCATCATTCGATTGTCGCAGTGGAAATCATCCGAATATACGGCCAAACTCGCTGCTACGCCCGAACTGCTCGGTCAATTACTCGCTCCTCTCGTGGAAGCGGGCGTGGATATATTCCACTGCTCAACTCGCAGGTTCTGGGAACCCGAGTTTGAAGGATCCAGCCTCAATTTCGCAGGATGGGTGAAAAAGTTAACGGACAAGCCTACGATCACTGTAGGGTCCGTCGGTCTCGATGATGAATTCTTGGGCTCCTTCAGAGGAAAAAGCGCAGGAACGTCCGACATCAGCGAACTGCTTGTCCGGTTAGAGCAGAACGAATTCGATCTCGTCGCTATTGGACGCGCCTTGTTGGTGGATCCTGCTTGGGCTGAGAAGGTTCGGGGCGAACGATTCAATGAACTACTTCCATTTTCCGCTGAAGCATTGAGGCGGTTGTACTAATTACGACGAAGCTGCGGGCATAATCGGCAGGTTCAAGTCCAAGAATTATCAATCACCTCGACATAACTTACGTTAAGGAGGTGGTACTCTTGGCTTTTACCCGGCGGTATACCTTGTCGGATTTGAATAATGAAGTTTATTATTTTGATCATAATTGGAGAAGAATTTTTGCGAATGGCCGCGCCGTCTATGTAGCAACGAAAAATAACGCTTCGCTTACCATTAGCTTTATTAACGCAAAGGGAAATAAGGTTCCCAAAGTGCTCCAAAAGTACAAAAAGGGAAGCAGAATTGTCGTGATCGGGCTTGCCGTGCATTCCCCCCCACATACAACCACAAACCTCTGAAATACGAAGGCAGCTGACTTTAGTCGGCTGTCTTTTTCCTATTCATAGGTGATTTGGTGCTGAAACAACCGCCGCAACTTTCCAGTATATTACAGCGTATGAATGATGTCGCTTATCCAGAGGGGGTTGATGAGATGGAAAATAGGTTTCAGCTGCCAAGATCAAAGCCGGAGGAACAAGGTGTTTCCTCTAAGGCTATTATGAAGTTTTTGGATGTCATCCGCGAGAACCATTGGGAGGTTCACGGCTTCATGCTGCTTCGCCACGGGCATGTTATTGCCGAGGGCTGGTGGGCACCGTATCAAAATAACATTCCGCATGCGCTGTATTCTCTGAGCAAAAGCATCGTGTCTACAGCGATCGGTTTCGCCGAAGCAGAAGGGCTGCTCTCATTGGACGATCGGATCGTCGACCTCTTTCCCGAAGATCTACCGGAGACAATGTCCGAGAACTTGTCCGCGATGAAGATTCGGCATTTGCTAACGATGGCGACTGGACATACGAATGGAGTCGACTTCTGGGCATGCGAAAGCGGTAATTGGGTGAGGTATTTCCTAGAAACGCCTGTTGAACACGTTCCAGGTACGTATTTCGCTTATAATACATGCGCTACATACATGCTGTGTGCCATCATACACCGTATTACTGGGCAATCG
This sequence comes from Paenibacillus sp. N22P23, assembly GCF_059383735.1. Classification (NCBI taxonomy): domain Bacteria; kingdom Bacillati; phylum Bacillota; class Bacilli; order Caryophanales; family Paenibacillaceae; genus Paenibacillus; species Paenibacillus sp. N22P23. The sequence continues at coordinate 951,884 of NZ_JBXENT010000002.1, read as the reverse complement.
ATCGAAGATTTTCTCGATGAACGCTTATTCGTTCCACTGGGTCTGTCGAAAGCGACGTGGGAGTTGTGTCCACGAGGAATCGCGTACGCTGGAATGAACTTTAGCTTAACGAGCGAAGACATCGCCAAGTTCGGACAGCTTTACTTGCAACGCGGAGAGTGGAGAGGCAAGCAACGGCTGCCTGCGAGTTGGGTCGACGAGGCTTCCGCTTATCAAGTTTCTAATGGCGACGATGAGAATAACGACTTCTCGCAAGGCTATGGCTATCAATTTTGGCGATGCCGGCATAATTCCTATCGGGCGGACGGCGCATTCGGCCAATTTTGCCTCGTGATGCCTGATCAAGATGCAGTGCTCGCCGTCTTCTCCGGAACGGATTATAAGCATGAATTGGTCGGTTCCGTATGGGAGACGCTGTTACCGGGTATGTCACAGGGAGTACTGGCCCCGGATGAAGCCGCTTGTAGGGAACTAACCGTTCGGTTGAACGATCTTCGAATCGATGTATGCCTGGAGGAAACCGAGTCCAAGGTCGAGCGGCTCATCCAAGGTAAGGTCTATGCGATGGAGCCAAACCGTGAGCATATCAAGACGGTATCTTTACGGTTCGACGAGCGGGAAACCGCATTGGTTATCCGGAATAACTTTGGGGAACAACCCGTCCGATTGGGACGCGGATCGTGGATCCTGAGCGATCTACGTGTATCTGAACCAGGTGATGGAGTAGCTAAGAAGGTCGCGGGGACATTCAGATGGATTGACGACGATACGCTTGAGATTCATCTGGTTTTCGTGGAGACATCGTTTAGGCATAGAATGGTTTATCGGGTGGAAGAGGGTAGACTCGAGCTCGAACTATCTTCGAATATTTATTGGGATTGGTTACCTCAACACGCCGTCAAGATCCACGGGGTTCGTGATACCGATCAGAATTAATTGAAACTTCGCGGTGCATTTTACAGTATGTATGGTTCAAGGGAAATTACAGAAGAGGTGTCCACACCATAATGACGAATACAGAAACCGCAGATTATTTAAAAACGGAATTAAGACAAATCGAACGATGGGAACAAGATCAGAAGGGTCTCTTTTTCTGGGAAAAGCTCGGCAGGCTGCCCTTTGCCCTCCTGGACCGGATCACCCCGAAGTTCATTCAGGAGAAAATAGGAACGGCGCTTGACGAGCTCGGAAGCTACGTCCAGAGCGGCGGGCGCTATCTGATCAGCAAGGAGCAGATGTACCGCAAATTTTTTCCGAATGCGGAGCGAGATGAACCGGTTGCTTTAGAGCGGATCGGTCAGCTTCCGCTGGGCAGAATGGATGAGATGGCCGATCGCGTGATCCAAACAAGCAGCAAGACGGCGACGGTGCAAGGCGCGACTACGGGAATCGGAGGGATTTTCACACTGGCCATCGACATTCCGCTCCTGCTCGGCATCTCACTTAAAGCGCTGCAGGAGATCGCGATCAGCTACGGCTATGACCCAACCGAGCAGTCAGAGCGGGTGTTTATCGTCAAGTGCATGCAGTTTGCGTCCGCAGACATCGTCGGCAAGAAAGCGATACTGGATGATTTGGCTGCGTTCCATTCGGGGGAGAAAAGCGGGCAAGTCATGTCCCAGCTGCAGGGCTGGCGCGAGGTCATGCTTACGTACAGGGACAATTTTGGATGGAAAAAGATGTTCCAGATGATTCCGATCGCAGGCATTCTATTCGGTGCTTATCTGAACCGCTCCACCCTTCAAGACGTCGCTGAAGCAGGCAGAATGATGTATCGCAAGCGCAGAATTCTCGAGAAATTGAAAGAGGGAGTCTGATCACTCGGGTGAAACGAGGCGAGATAGTTGAATCTTGTTACCATTCAGAGATATGACAAGCTAAGAGATAAAGCTCAAATGATACGGCACCGCTTTCGTGAAATATCTTGTTAATGTGATCCTCAGCAGAGGAGAAGAGAAGGTTAAACTTGAAGTGTCTAAAGGTCATTTCGCGAAGAGCTTGTATGAGAAGCTAGGGTTTAAAGAAATGGATTACTACCATCAATATGTGAAATATTTCAGACCTGAAACAAGGCTTAGCGCTCCACCGGACAATTATTAACGTTTAAGAAAAAGAGGGCTGTAGGGGATCAATCCCCTATAGCCCTTCTTTCGCATGGGTTGAAATGGATGTAGATTTGTCCATTTTATAGGAGAAATTCAAAAAAGTGCATGAAATCGAAAAAATCATACACGCGGACTATCCACATAGAGAGGCTTTCAACTATTGTACACTTTCAGACTCTGCTATCAGCCTGTAGCATGTAAAACAAGCGTATGGCAAGCGCTTACATTTGTTAGTTGCGAAAGGAGCTGATTCAAGCTTATTAAACATCCGACACATGCAGCATGATTCATGCAGAAGCTCGGCAAAGGAATCATCGTGCAGTACACATGAGGAAAAAGGAGTTGTGATAAAGTGAAAAGATTCAAATTCCGCAAGCGAAATTTATGCTCAAGTGTAGCTCTGCTGCTTCCGTTATTATCGCTATTCTTATCTGTCGTTGCAGTACCTGTAGCCAATGCAGCAAGCTTCAATATTACCTCATTCGGAGCTAATGGCGGAGATGCTGTGGATGATACGCAGGCCATCAACAATGCGATCACGGCAGCGGCCAGCGGCGACACCGTTTACTTCCCATCCGGCACCTATTATACGTCGGGATCTATTGTCGCGAAGTCAGGCGTTAAACTGATTGGTCAAAGCAAATCGACAACCATCATCAAATATAACGGCACGACGGACAACAATATGATTTCGCTCAGCGGTAAAACAGGCGTTGAAATCGCACAGCTCACCATCGACGGCAACAGCAACAATCATGTTGTTTCCGGTATCTGGGGCGAGCCCGGCGGCAGTCATTATATTCATGATAACATCATCAAGGATCTGACCAAATCGGATGGATTCGCTCCTTTTGGCATCCTGTTGTCGGCTTCCTCGGACTCGATCATTGCCAATAATACGATTTCGAATATCGGTGTCAACTCCGAATGGGGCGCAGGCATTCGTGCCGGCTGGAACTCGAACAATACGAAGTTCCTGAACAATACGATCTCTAACACGGGCCGTGGCGGCATCTTTGCAAGCGACGGCTGTAACGGGGTTGTCGTGAAAGGCAACACGATCACGGGATCGGGCGTCAACGCGCACGGCCTCTCGATCGAGCTGCACACGAACTGCAATAATTCCGTCATTGAAGACAACAACGTCGACCACTGGATCAGCGCCGTTCGATCCGAGTCGATCGCGGTTCGGCGCAATGTCGTTCATACTACGGCGGGCACGGTCAAGGGCATGGGACTAGAGGTTATGGTGACGCACGGCGTCACGACCGACAACTTAGTCGATGGCGGCCAGCAAGTCGGCATGCAGCAATCCCCGGGTACCGGCTACCAATATTGGGGCTATAACACCGTTCAGAACATCGTCATGTGGGGCATGCAGCTTCAAGGCGAGGGAACAGGCGAGACGGAGCAGTACCAATACTTCTATAAGAATACGTTCAAAAACGGACCGAATAACAACCCGGCTGCCGCTTATCCCGGCTATGCCGGCAACGCGATCCGCATTCACGGCAATTCGAAAAATCTTACCTTCGACAGCAACATTATAACGAACAACGGAGGCAAAGCGATCGAGATTACGACGGCCTCCGGCACGGATCGGCTCAGCTTCATCAACAACACGATTACGGGCAATGCCGGAGCATCCATCGATCAATATCCATCCTCGGCGGCCGATCTTGAATGGTCGGGCAACACGGTTAGCGGCAACGGAACCAACACGCAGCTGACGAGCCGCGGCTTCAGCGATCCGAAGCCCGTCGCGAATTTCAGCGCCCCGCTGTCCGTGCAGCTTGGTCAGCCAGTTACATTCACCAACTCATCTACGGACAACGGCACCATCGTAGAGAAGCTGTGGGATCTAGGCGAAGGTCCTCCGGTAACGTCAACAAGCCCGACGTACACTTACCAGAACGCGGGCAACTATCGCGTGACGCTCGTCGTTTGGGACAATACGGGCCGGGCAAGCCTGAAGGAGCAGATGATTAACGTCTATGCCGGTCCACCGGATACGCAAGCGCCAACGGCGCCGACGGTTTCCTCCCCCTCCAAATCGAACGTAACCGTGGACCTGTCCTGGTCCGGCGCGACCGATAACGTCGGCGTCATCGGCTACGATGTCTATAAAGGCGGCACGCTTTATAGTTCCACGTCCGCGACGTCCTTAACTGTCAACGGATTAACGCCTAGCACGGCCTACAGCTTTACCGTTAAGGCGAAGGATGCGGCAGGCAACGTGTCGGCTGCCAGCAACACGCTGAACGTCACGACGGACGTAGGCGATACGCAAGCGCCGACGACACCGACAGGCCTGACGGTCACCGACGTAACGGATACGACCGTAACCCTCGCCTGGTCGCCATCCACCGATAACATGGGCGTAACCGGGTATGACATCTACACCGGAGCGACCGTGGTCGGATCGACAACCGGTGCCATCAATACGTTCAAAACCGTAATCGGGTTGACGCCTAACACGGCCTATACGTTTACCGTCAAAGCGAAGGATGCTTCGAACAACGTATCGGCGGCGAGCAATACCGCGTCCGCTACTACCGATCCAGCCGCTAACTGGACCGCTTGCGCAGGCGAGAACCAAACATGCAGCTTTACCGGCACCAAAGAGGTTCGTTATGGCGCGAACGGCAGCTATAACTACGGCATTTTCACGAGCTCGGTCGTTTGCTCGAACAACCAATTCGGCGATCCGGCTCCGGGCGCCTACAAGTCCTGCGACGTGAATTTAGCCGGAACCGGCAGCGGTGACACGACTGCACCTACTGCTCCCGGCAGTCTTACGTCCCCATCCAAAACGAGCACAAGCGTTAACCTGTCCTGGGCCTCTTCGACGGATAACGTAGCCGTAACAGGTTACGATGTGTACAACGGCTCCACGCTGGCTGGCACGACGGCTGGAACGACTTTCACGGTTAGCGGTCTAACCGCAGGTACGGCCTATTCCTTTACCATTAAAGCAAAAGATGCGGCTGGCAATACCTCCGCCGCAAGCAATACGCTCAGCGTTACGACGAATGCCGCGGCGGATACGCAGGCGCCGACTGCGCCGAGCGGACTCACCTCTCCGTCGAAGACGGGCACAAGCGTGAACCTCTCCTGGACGGCTTCGACCGACAATGTCGGCGTGACCGGCTATGAGGTATATAGAGGCTCTACGCTGGTAGGCACGCCGACCGGAACCACCTTTACGGATTCCGGATTGACGGCAAGCACAACCTACTCTTTCACCGTAAAAGCGAAGGATGCGGCTGGCAACCTGTCGGCGGCGAGCGGAGCGCTCAGCGTCACGACGAACGCCGCGACGGATACGCAGGCGCCAACCGCGCCGACAGCCCTCGCTTCGCCTTCGAAGACGAGCACGAGCGTCAGTCTGTCTTGGACGGCATCGACCGACAATGTCGGCGTAACCGGTTATGACATTTACAACGGAAGCGTGCTTGCAGGCTCTTCCACCGGCACGACGTTTACTGTCTCCGGCTTGACGGCGAATACGTCCTACTCGTTTACCGTGAAAGCGAAGGACGCAGCGGGCAACATCTCTCCGGCCAGCAGCGCGCTTAGCGTCACGACAAGCAGCTCGGCTGCGGCGAATTGGGTGAACTGCGCAGGGGAGAACAATACCTGTTCCTTTAGTGGAACGAAAGAAGTCCGTTATGGGGCGAATGGTTCTTACGCATACGGTACTTTCACGAATTCCGTCTATTGCGGTAACAGCACATTCGGCGATCCGATTCCAGGCTCTTACAAAACTTGCGACGTGAACCAAGGCGGAGGCGGCGGTGCCGATACGCAAGCGCCTACTGCGCCAGCCAATCTGTCATCACCATCGAAGACATCTACGAGCGTAAGTCTGTCATGGACGACTTCGACCGACAATGTGGGTGTGACAGGCTATGATGTCTTCAGTGGAACGACTTTGGTCGGTTCCGCTACAGGAACAGCGTTCACAGTTAGCGGTCTATCACCGAATACAGCCTACTCCTTCTCTGTGAAAGCCAAGGATGCAGTCGGCAATATATCTTCTGCCAGCACGTCGATCAGTGTGACGACGAATGCTTCAGGCGGCAGCGGCGCGGGCAGCGTCATTCTCGAGTATTGGACCGGCATCTCCGGTACGAGTGTCAGCAGCATTCCGACAGGTACAGCGCCTTCGGGAACAACGTTGTTAACGAGCCTTGAAGGAGCCACGAACTGGGCGGATAACTACGGTGATCGCATTCGCGGTTATATCACACCTGCAACTAGCGGTACCTACACCTTCTACATTGCAAGTGATGATTCATCACAGCTGTGGCTCAGCACGAACAACAGTCCGTCGAACGTTTCAATGATTGCCAGCGTCTATGAATACACGGGCGTTCGTGAATGGAACAAACACAGTGCCCAGCAGTCGGCATCCATTACATTGACCGCCGGACAGCCTTATTATTTTGAAATCTTGCATAAAGACGGTGGCGGCGGGGATAATCTAGCCGTCGGTTGGACCGGACCTGGCATCTCGACGATTACGGTCATCGGCTCCAGCTATCTATCCCAATACTAAGTTCATGAACGTTTAGCTGCTGGATGGCCTAACTTCTTGACCTCCGGTCTCGCATTCGTGCGGGATCGGAGGTTTTTTCCTGCGTGTTCCGTTATATTTCGCTTTCACCTGGGGGATCAACTTGTTACAAATAAAGGAAATTTTCTATGAGAGTAGAATATAAATAGCAGATTTGATTTCCGCTACCAGCATCCCAACACAAGGAGAAGTGAAAATGGAGCTAGTTGTACACATCGACGAACCGTGGCAAAAAGAAGCAATTGAAGGAGTTGCGCGGCGTTTCGAAGCGTTGCACCCCGAAGTGAGGATTAGAGTAGAAGTTGTGCCTAACGGAGAGATCCGTACCGCCTTATACAAGGGGGAATCCGATGCCGATCTTGTCCAGTTGTTCAATGGAGACATTATCGACTGCGGCAAAGATGGACTATTGCTTGATCTACGAGAATGGTTAAATCAGAACTTCGAGATAAGAGGGTTGTTTCAGCCTTCGATCTTCAACCTGATCGAGCAGGGCGGGCGAATCGATGTACTTCCGCTAAGTGCTACCATGAAAGGAATCTTCTTTAACAAGAGATGGTTTGATAAGGCGGGTATTCCTTACCCGGCGGAAGGCTGGACCTGGAATGATTTTGAAGATGCAGCAGTTCGATTGCAAGACGAGAATGTGAACGAAGGCGAAAATCGTTTTGCAGCTCGTATCTCGTTTCATCATGAGTATATTGGGCTGTTACTGCTCACTGCCGGTACTAGCTGGTTTTCACCTGACAGAAGCAGAGCCTCCGGCTATACAAACAGTCCCCAAGCGATACAAGCTGTACAGTGGGCAGTTGATCTAGTTCGCAAACACCAAGTTGCACGGGAAACCCAGGATTTTTTTGTGAATAGTGATTTGATTCATAACGATGTCGGGATGATTCTGGATTATTACGTAATGCTGCATGAAATAGAGCCTCATTTGAAGCATGATCTCGGTATTGCTGGATTACCGCAATTTCAACGGGGACAAGTGGTAAACGAGCCGTGGGTGTGCGGGTTCGGCATTTCGTCAAAAACAGCTGATCCTGAATTAGCCCAGTCCCTGCTTCGTGAATTGATATGCACCAACAATGAGTTAACTCGACTAGTAACGGAAGGGTCGATTGCAGCTCTGCATGCTGTATTTTCGGCTGTAGGCCACGACCTAGATCCTCTGCGTAATGCTATATTGGCCCAGCTCGCGAATAGTGCGCAGCTTCCGACTTCAGCAGGTAACTCGACTGTCTTTCAATTGTTGGACGATTACGTGAATCCTGCATTGGCACGTATCTTATTTGAGGGCGCTGAAGTTAAGGAGTCTCTGGACGATCTGGCTTCCTTGCTGGACGGTAAACTTCAAGATCAGTTATCTATTAGTAGGAGGTAATCGAAATGCTAGAGCAAGCAGTGACTACACCAATTAAACCAGTCGTTCCGGCAATCTTCATTAATGTAACGAATGTAAGGAAGTCAGTTGACTGGTACTGCAACTTGCTGGGTCTAACGATTCCGGAGGAAACCAGAGAGGGCATGCATATCTTCGATTTAAGTGGAAGTCAGTGCTCTAATATTTTTCTGAAAAAGAGAGATGAAGTGATTCCGTCTGCTGAGCCGCTGTTCAGTTTAACCGCACCTGATAATGAAGCGACTTTCCAATTTCTAACCCAGCTCGGGGTGGAGATTATACATAGGGATGAAGAAGTGATTCATTTTAAAGATTTGGATGGGAACGTGCTGATGTCCTGCTCGATCTAGGAATCGAATACACTGGAAGCAGAAGTTCATTATGAGAAGGAGAAGTGATCATTATGAATGAAGCTGTTGTATGGGGGAAGGTTGATCAGTATATTGAGGAGCGGCTGATGGAGCAGGATCCTATTCTCGAGAAGGTGTTAGCCACCAATCAAGAGGCGGGGCTGCCGGCGATTGATGTCTCTCCTATGCAAGGCAAATTTCTGAATTTGCTCGTACAGCTGCATGGCTCCAAACGAATTCTGGAGATCGGCACATTGGGCGGTTACAGTACCATTTGGTTAGCGAGAGCGCTGCCGTCTGATGGCCAAATCGTCACTTTGGAGCTCGACCCCCATCATGCACAGATAGCAGCGGCTAATCTATCTCTTGCACAGGTGCACGATAGGGTTGAAATTCGTGTCGGGGAAGCCTTGGTGCAGCTGGCTCTCATGCGGGACGAAGGTGTGGAGGCATTTGATTTCATCTTTATCGATGCGGATAAACCGAACAATCCTAATTATCTGAAATGGGCCCTTCACTTCTCCCACCCTGGAACTGTCATTGTTGGCGATAATGTCGTTCGTGGAGGCGAAGTCCTGGACGAGAATAACCCGGATCCACGCGTAATAGGAATAAGGCAGTTCTATGATCTCTTGGCAGAAGAGATTAGAATTACAGCCACAGCGATTCAAACCGTTGGCAGCAAAGGATACGATGGCTTCATGATTGGTATAGTTACAAACTGAATGTAAGTCATCGTATGGGAGAGGATTGCATGTCGGAAGCAACAAGGCTGCTGGATGGCAAAATAGCGCTAGTAACGGGTGCCGGCAGTGGGCTCGGGCGGGCAATAGCCATCGGATTGGTAGAACAAGGAGCGAAGCTCGTACTGGTAGGTCGCAGAGCGGCGAAGTTGGAAGACACGGCAGCATTAATCAGTGAACAAGGCGGAATGGCCTACAAGGTCGTGGCGGATATTTCCAAGCTGGATGAGGTAGAGGCCATGGCTCGGCACATCTTCTCGAATTACGGTGTTCCGGCCGTTGTCGTGAATGCAGCAGGCGTGTTTAAAGAAATCGGTCCGATTCTGGAAAGCGATCCAACAGGATGGATGGAAACGATGATGATTAATACGATCAGTCCTTATTTCATCTGCAGAGTAATGGCAGGAGAAATGGTGAAGGCGGGATGGGGGCGAATTATTAACGTTACATCCGCGGCATCGCTGGCCGAGCCTGAGGGGACGAACAGTGCCTATGCTACGAGTAAAGTCGCTTTAAATCATTTTACGAGACAGCTGGCTGCTGAACTTAGCGGCACAGGTGTGACTGCGAACGTGTTTCACCCCGGAGAAGTGAAAACGGAAATGTTCGAAGCCATTCGGGATAACGTTCGCGTGCCCGGTGAGCTGCAGGATTGGGTGGCTTGGGTGGAGAGGACCGGCGGTGATTCACCTGCGAAGTCTGTCCAACTCATTGCCGACTTGCTCAAGCCGGAATCGGATTCGATTACCGGTCGATTTCTATGGATCGAAGACGGTCTGAAGAAACCCCAATATAGCTGGGATTAGCAGCGTTGATCATTGTGAGAGAGTAGGGAGGCGAGTATGGAAGCTTTAATAGTGGAGAAAGCAGCTGCGAAATTGATCGGATTAGCTACAAACGTAACACTCTACGATGTGCAGCAGAACAGAACAACGATTCAGCTGGCATCGAGGTTCCTGGAGAGACGATCGGAAATTGACAGTGAGATCAATGAAAGAGAAGTGTTTGGGCTCTGTACGGACCCTGAGGACTACAATCCGGAAACCGACCTATTCGAATTCTTTATTGGTGTAGAGGTATCCTCTGATGAGCACATTCCAGACGGAATGGTTGTTAGAGAGATCCCCGCGAATACGTATGTCTCCTTTACATTCCTCGGTCCCTTCGAGAATGCCGGCGCCGTACATGCTTACTTATACTCAACTTGGTTAAGGCAAAGTGAATACGAGCTCGCAGGCCTATATAATATTGAAGTTTATGATGAACGAAATCATGGTCCCGAGTCCGAGGACTCCGTAACGGATATTTATTTTCCGGTTCGCAAGAAATCCAGCGGCTAACAACAGCAAAGGCAGTCGATCATTTGATCGGCTGCCTTGTTTGTTTATTTGGGGCCGTTTAGGTCTTCATCGTTTACTTGTACCAAGCAGCACCGTCAGACTCACTAATGTAACGAAGATTGTTGCACCCATATCAGACAAAATGGCAATCCACAGAGTGAGCCACCCAGGGACGGTAAGCAGCAAGGCGATTAACTTTAATCCGAGTGAAACTGCAATATTAAACCGAATGATTGCATTGACTCGTTTAGCGACGGATATTGCTTCCGGCAGTTTGCCTAAATGATCCTGCATGAGCACGATATCCGCGGTTTCAATAGCACTATCCGTTCCTTTTCCCATTGCTATGCCCAGTTGAGCCGTCGCTAAAGCAGGCGCATCGTTAATGCCATCTCCAATCATAGCGACTTTTCCGCGAAGTCCGAGTTCTTTGATTTTATTCACTTTATCTTCGGGGAGAAGATTACCGAAGGTTGAAGTAACGCCAACTAGCTTAGCCACCTTCTCTGCGGTTTTCTGATGGTCTCCCGTGAGCATGACCGTGTTTCGAATGCCGGCCTGATGGAGTTGTGCAATGACAGTTTTACTTTCGTGTCGGATTTCATCCGCGATACCGAACATGCCAAGCACTTGCTCCTTATCTGCCAGGAGAACTAACGTAAGTCCCTGATTTTTCAAATCATCGATTTGAGTTTGGACTTCGGCAGGAAGAACGAGATGCTCCATGCTTTTTTCATTCCCGAGCCAATAGGGCTTTCCTTGTACAATGGCTGCAATACCGCGGCCGGCAATCGTCTGGATTTCATCGGGTGATGAGACTTCGATGCCTAGCTCAGCCATTTTTCTCATGATTGCTTTGGCCAGCGGATGAGAAGAGGAACTTTCTATAGCTCCTGCGACCTCTAAGAATTGTTTTTCCCGGTATACAATCATCTTCTCGACGTACGGTTCGCCTTTGGTTATTGTCCCTGTCTTGTCGAAGGCAATGATATCGATTTTGCCTAGCTGCTCTAGGAAGACGCCGCCTTTTATCAAAATACCGTTCCGTGCACTTCGTGTTATGCCGGATACAATGGCTATTGGCGAAGAGAGAATAAGTGCACAAGGGCATCCTACTATTAAGACTGCTAATCCTTGATAAATCCATTTGCTCCACTCACCGCTGAAGAGAAGGGGAGGAACCAGAATGACGAGGACCGAGACAATCATAATAATCGGTGTGTAGTACTTTGCGAATTTATTAATAAATAGCTCAGTCGGTGTTTTGGTCTCCTGCGCTTCTTCAACCAAATGCAAAATCTTTGCTAGCGAAGAATCTTTAAAGGCTTTCTCGATACGGATGTGAAGTACACCTTCATTGTTGATGCTTCCACCAAAAACAGACTCTCCATTTTCTTTCTCGATCGGTAATGCCTCTCCTGTAATGGCAGCTTCATTAACCGAGCTTTTTCCGCTAACTACAACGCCATCGGATGGGATCTTTTCTCCGGGTTTAACGATGACCAGGTCACCGATCGTCAAAGACGAGATAGGGACTACCAATTCATGGCCATTTTCAATTTTCACCGCTTCTTTAGGAGCCACTTTAAGGAGCGTCTCCATGGAGCGACGAGCTTTCTCCATCCCAAGCCCCTCGAGCAGCTCATTCAAGCCGAAGAGAATAGCAACGAGCGTTGCTTCTTTCCATTCTCCGATTGCAACGGCGCCGACCAATGCGATTGTCATAAGGGTGTCAATGTTAAATCGCAATGCAAACAGATTCCTTAGCCCTCTTAGAAATGTCGAGTAGCCGCTGAGAACGATTGCTGCAACATACATTCCGATTTGGATGCCACTGTATACTTGATCCCCGGAGATATAGGCTGCACCATAGAGAATTGCTGAAACAATCAACATTTTTATCATCTTAGAATTCCCGTGTTCATGAGTATGAGTATGACTGCCCTCGTGAGAGTGGTCATGATCATCGCTTTCGGCAGGATGGCTGCGATCGATATAGGCATGATCCGATTTTAAAATATGCTCGACTTCGGACAACGATACTCGAGGGTCAAGCTTCAGTTTGCCTGAATTATAACTAAGAGAAGCGCTCTCACCATGTTCCAGCTGTTTGATGTGTTGTTCAAGACCTAGTGCACAATTACCGCATGAGAGCCCTTTGACGCGATATTCGTTCATAAACATCCTCCTTTATTCAATATATGAGCACTTATTCATATGATATGTTGGAATTATTTTTCTGTCAAATTTATTTACTCCATTCTGAGTAGGGCAACAATCGACTACCGACTATGTTATAATGAGGGACATAATAATCTATGGTTGGTGGAACAAGTGGTTGATAAACTTTCTCTAGAAACCTGCGATGATTCATGCAGTGGAACGCAGATTAATTTTAAAGTCGTTAAAGAAAATTTAGTTGATGAGTCCGCAGCTAGCGCAATGGCCGATTTATTCAAGACGCTAGGGGATCCGACCAGGGTTAAGATCATTCATGCATTATCACAGAGCGAACTATGCGTGCATGATTTGACGCAAGTACTCGACATGGGGCAATCAGCGATTTCACATCAGCTTCGCTTTTTAAGAAACTTACGTATCGTAAAGCGACGTAAAGTAGGGAAAACCGTATTTTACTCCTTAGATGATGACCATGTGGAACAAATATTTATTCAAACCTTACAGCACTTGAGACATGATTAACAAAGAACGGTACTCTTCAGACCATGAAGAATACCGTTTTTTTTGGCTTTGCGCAAAGTAGCTTTATCTTGAGATCCTTAGGTATAATTGAAAGGGTATCAGGCTTAATACATGTGGAGGGAGTAACATCGATGAAAACTGGTTTTCTAATTATTGATATGCAAGCCATTCATCTACAGGGTATAGACAAGCAAAAGATTGAAAGAGCTAGTGAGTATATAAACTATGTGTCAGATGCGCTTCGTTCTCAAGATCATTGTGTCATACATATTCATGACGTTGAGGGTATTTCAGAATCAAATAGAGCGCTATATGATACAGTTCCAGACATTCACGTTCAGGATACAGACTTGATTGTGAGCAAAGAAAGCTCGAATGCATTTTGGCAAACAGAGCTGGAACAAGTTCTATTGAATCAAGAAGTAGAACTAGTTATCCTTGCAGGATTTGCGGCAGAGCAATGCGTGTTGTTTACCTATAACGGTGCTAGCGAACGAGGCTTTAAACCTGTCCTTTTACAAAATGGGATTCTAAGTAAACACGATGACATCATAACTTCAACGTACCGAGATCGAAATCTGATTTCGTACCCTGTAATTAAATACTTACTGAATTAGTAATACGAAACTCTGGCCCATTTGCTCAAATTGGTGGTGTTTATTTTGCAGGTAGTAAGGTACTTCACGCAATGGATGATATTCATATTCCTATTCAACGCAGCAGTGTTAGGCCTCGAACTACTTGAAGGATCTAAGATAACGACAACGGAATATTATGGATTTCAAAATATAGGCTTCACCTTCGTTGCATTGATGTTTCTTATCTCGTGTGTCCTCTATCCGGTTACGCTATTACCCTTATCTATACTAATTAGTAAACTCGTGAGGGCTATTCTGGGGCGTGCGCTGCTCTATTGCATGATAGGTATAATTGGTGGAATCATGATGTTCAATCAATTGTACAATGATCGATTTATACAGGAATATGGCCTGAATAGGAGCACGGCTATGCTGCTCTTCGGAGCTGCTGGCATTATTTATGCTGTGCTAGATCATTATCTTCAACATCGCAGTCAAGGGAGAATTACATGATGGAAATGAAAAACGTACTTCCGGCAAAAACGAGAGCAGATTTGCGGGACTGGTTACTGGAGAATAGTACGATTGAAAATTCGTGCTGGGTAGTGGTTAGCATGACGCCAACCCCCGATTCAGTGTTATATTTGGATGCCGTCGAAGAAGCGTTGTGCTTCGGATGGATTGATGGCGTTAAGAAAAAAATATCCGAAACCGAGCTGGCGCAGCGGTTGTCCCCCAGAAGTAAAAAAAGTTCATGGACGGAATTGAACAAAGAACGCGTTCGCCGGCTCGAACGTTTGGGGTTCATGAGAGACGAAGGGAGAAAGGTGCTTCCCGATATGGGAGCGGATTCCTTTCGAATTGATGGGGCTATAGAGCAGAGGCTCAGAGAAAATCAGCAAGTATATGATAACTTCTTGGCTTTTCCGGACCTGTACCGAAGAATTCGGATCGACACCATTCAAAGCTATAAAGATCAGCCGGCATTATTTCAGAGCAGGCTAGAGAAATTTATTTCAAACACGAAAGAGAACAAGATGTACGGACAATGGCATGATAATGGCCGCCTAATTGAGGAATAGACGCATCAGAAAGCCCCCAACTTGTAAGCAAGATGGGGGTTATTTGATCAAAAGGGGTTGCATGATGCATCGGCATGAAAATGTAAATAGCGTATCAATAGGCACGCGCCTGATCGCTTTTTTATGGGATTATGTGATCATTACGGGCTATCTCATTCTGTTAATCGGACTATCTTTTATTATTCGTCCTTGGTTGACTCCATTGTTTACCACTACTCCATTGTTGGCGGAATTCAGTGGGTTTCTTTTCATTACGCTGCCTGTCTATCTTTATTTTGCAATATGTGAGGGAGCGGCAGCACATGCGACTTGGGGAAAACGTAAAATGGGGATTGTGGTGACTAGCCTGCATGATAAACCAATCGGTCTCGGAGCCTCGCTCTTTCGTTCTGCTCTCAAATTCGCTCCTTGGGAACTGGCTCACTTTACCATCTGGCATATGGTCATTCCTACTGAGTACCCCGACTCATTCATCTACTCTTTACTCGGGACAGTCTACGGTCTCGTGCTCATCTACTTGATAAGTCCATTATTTAGTAAAAACAAACAAACGCTATATGACGTGATAGCGGGGACCGTTATTAGGTACAAGAATTAAGGAGGGATTCCAGTGGAGTCATACAAATTAGTTGTTACTCCTTACAACCCCAAGTACGCGGAACAAACCGTGCAAATGTGGCGTGATAGCAAGGAAAAGGCACTCGGTCAGAAAGAAACCCGCAGAGTTGAAGATCAC
The DNA here is from genome assembly GCF_059383735.1 of Paenibacillus sp. N22P23. Classification (NCBI taxonomy): domain Bacteria; kingdom Bacillati; phylum Bacillota; class Bacilli; order Caryophanales; family Paenibacillaceae; genus Paenibacillus; species Paenibacillus sp. N22P23. The sequence goes on along the minus strand of NZ_JBXENT010000002.1, from coordinate 936,266 downwards.
ATTTATTTTGTGAATTATATATTGCCCGAGCGGTTTCAAGTTGAAATCGTTCTTATTGACGAGAACGTAGTTGGAATCATTGCTTTCAATGAGAGTGAAATAAGCCAACTCTATATTCATGTTGATTATCAAGGCATCGGTATCGGTCAACTGTTAGTAAATAAAGCAAAAGCCCATTCAAGTGGCAAATTAACCTTGTATACGTTTGAAGTCAATACAATTGCACAACGATTCTATGAGAAGCATGGATTTAAAGTCATCGGCAGGGGACATGAGAATGAAGAGAATTTACCTGATATTCTGTACGAATGGATATCGTGAGCACACTGATAGTGGAGGAGCCGCACCATGACAGAACAATTCACAGAACTTCAGATCGAGGGCAGCACAATTCATTTGCGCCTTGCACGGTTATCCGATCTAGAGGACTATTATACTTTTTTGCAAGATCCAGAGATGAACCGACTCACAGGTACGCAGAGAGAATTCACTCGTGACGAAATTGCCGCATGGATTGCGAAAATTAGCGTTGTAAACGAAGACCGTATCGATTTCATGATCGTGATGAAGGAAACAGACGAGCTGTTAGGTGAGGTCGTGTTGAACGAAATCGATTCAATCAACCGCAGCGCTAATATCCGAATCGGGATACGAGGGACGAATCATCGTGGCAAAGGATATGGCACGGAGGCGATGATTCTCATGTTACGATATGGTTTTGAAACGTTGAAACTACATCGGATCCATTTGGGTGTCTATACCTTTAATCCCCGAGCCATCCATGTCTATGAGAAGATAGGCTTTCGAAGAGAAGGAGTACAGCGCGATGTTCTGTATTGGAACGGGGACTATCATGACATGCTTATGATGGCTTTACTTGAAGATGAGTTCCGCTCCTTGAACAGGTGCTTGGCGTCAAGCTGATACCCACAAATGGAAAAACAACCTTAGCTCGGTGGTTCGCCGGACTAAGGTTGTTTGGTTTATTGAGGATATAGAAGGTTGTGCAGCATGACCGCAGCTTCCGCTCGGGTTACGGCTTTTCGGGGAGCGAACGCGCTGTCCGGCGTGCCCTGCATGATTTGAAGCTCCGTTACGAGCGCCACTGCACCTTGTGCGTACCCCGCAATGCTCGAGCGGTCCTTATATTTCGCCAAAGCGGCTTCGGGATCTTCGGCCTCGCCGATCTTCTCGTAAGCTTTGAGTACGTTCGCGGCTAACACGGCCATCTGTTCGCGGGTAATCGGCGCATTCGGGTTAAACGTGCCGTTTCCGTTGCCTTGGGCGAGCTTCCATTGAACGACCGACGCGATATACGGATAATACCAATCTTCGGGACTGACGTCGGCGAATTGAATGGTTGCGGTTGGATCGAGCAGACCTAAGCCTCTTGCCAGCATCGCGACGAATTCGGCGCGCGTTACTTGCCGGTGAGGGTGGAAGCCGTTGTCGCTGTCGCCGAGAACGATATCGATGGAAGCAAGCGATTCAATGGCATCGATCGCCCAAGGAGTTGCGGAGATATCGGTGAATGCGAGACCGGCAGGCGGTTCTTTCATTTCGAGAAGCAACTGTGTAAGCAGACGTGTGAAGGAGTCGAGATGCTCCTCGATGCGTCCGGGATAGGTAGTGGCAATGTAATCGGTCGTGTCTTTCGGCGTATGCCAGATCTCACCGTCTTTTTCCGTTTGCGTGTACCCGTCCATCTCGCCGAGCTCCCAGTTAGTCGCTTCCAAGTACCCGTAAGGAATTCCGGCATATTTAAAAGCGACGTGATCACTGGCATCGATCGTCGTTCCCGCGGGATACAGCGGGTTGAGGCCGGTTTGTGTCGTGATGTTCAGGTTAAGACGCCCGGCAATGTCGAGGCCAAGGTCGCGCACGAACCCGTCGGTGCCGCTGTTGCCGTAAATAAGCATGTGATCTCCGACCGCCAAGCTGTCCAGATTGATCATGGCAACGGCGTTGTCGATCTCCTCGGAGGACAGCTGGGATACGTAATAGTTGGAGCCGACGAGCCCGACCTCTTCTGACCCGAACGCGAGGAACTTGATCGTGTAAGGAACGTCCGATTTCAAGACCGCTTTCGCAGCTTCGAGCATGACGCTTACTCCCGATGCGTTGTCGTCGGCGCCTTTGCTGACGCCTACTGAGTCGTAATGGGCCCCAACATACAGAACGCGCGTGGATTTGCCGGGCAGTGTGGCCACGACGTTCGCTGAATGGATGGTTTCACCGTTGTCCCCTTTGTAGTCGAACGGCTGCATTTGCGCCGACAAGCCGATTTTGCCGAACTCTTGCAGAATGAACTCTCCCGCCTTGGCTTCCGCCTCGCTGCCGGCAACCCGGGTGCCGATCGTGGAGCTTAAATATTGCATCGTTTGCAAGGCGTAATAACCGGGATCGCCTTCCTTCAGTGTGAATTCGCCGGATCCTTCCGCGAAAACGCTCGGCGCCGTGATCGTGCCGGCCAGCAGGATTGCAGCAAGCAACGGCATTACCCGTGCTTTTATTTTAAAACTGGACATCATATTCCTCCTGAAATAAAACGGATAGAAGAGAATTCGATGTCCGTCGGGCGTATTCCTGTTTGGATTTAGTAGAATTAGATGAGGAGAATTATGATGGAGTGTACTTGGTATGAACTTGAAGAAATTGCAGCAGATGAAATAAAGTATGTTGTTATGATAACCGAGTAGTAGTGAATTGTACGAGGAAACGGGTGCCGTTAGCTTTGAGTTAACACCTTATGGTATTTTAATGCGGTCTTTTAATGCTATTATGGAAATAAAAGCAACTTAGCTAGGAAGGAATATTGACGTGATGCAGAGGATTAAATTTATGTATAGACAATTCTTGAGGGAACCATTGTGGTTCAAAATTCTAATTTCTACAACTTTACTTATTACAATTATATTTAGTAGTTCATTTTTTTCGGATAATGCGTATTATCAAAGCTGTGCCAAATTAGCTGCTGCTATCTTTTTTTGTGCGTATGGCATCAAAATGCGGAGGAATCTTCAACTTTCTTTAATCTTCTTTGCAGTAGCAGTTATATGTATTTATCTATCTTGGCACAATTTCGAACTCGCAAATCGCTAAACTATCGGGACACGATAGTTCAAAGATCGATTCGAAGTATGACTTTAATAAGGAATGAATAAACCATGAACAGGCTGCAGGCATTTAACGGCAGCCTGTTCAACTACGGGCAGTTTAACGCAACAACCCCTTCTAATTACTCGTATAGAAAGGGACATACTTTTGCGGCGGAGGTATTAATGAAGAATCAATTAAAAAGTAAAGTTACTGTTATTTTAATAATAATAACTTGTTGCATCCTCTTACTTTTATTTTGGTGGCTATATAATATGGTGAATACTCCAAATCCAATAGATCCGTGACCGATTGTTTATTTAACTAACTTATTAAGCTAAGGGACTCGGTAGGCTCAACGAATTGAAGTATTAATCTTACACATGTGGGAATAGGACCGCTTCAAGAGCTGTCCAATGAAAAAACTTGGGTAGCAATATTGTCCGTTGTCGGTCTTTTGTGAATAAGGTATACAAAAAAGAAACCGTCCAAGCTCAGCGAGTGCTGCGCCGGGACGGTTTTTTCCGCTCTGCCGCGTGTTACGTATTCGCTTTGCCCGCATAGACGTTGATGTGGTCAATATTCGCGATTTTGCCTTTGGCGACTTTACTTGGGCCGACGAATTTCAGTTCGAATGCTTTGGATGGATGGTAAACATAGATTTTGTCCGTGCCGGTGATAATTGCGCAAATCGTAGATGACGCCGGATTTATTGACGCCGAAGCTGTATTCGCCTTTTCCCATATTTCGATTTGTTCAACATATAGAATTTCACCTCTTATTTTTATTGGAGACAAGGGACGTTTTGTCTATGCAGAATATCCCAAAAAATGGACAGCACGTGGTAAAATACTTGTAGAGTTTTTACACGGGGGAATACGTCTAATGATGGTCAGAGATGAGTTCTTAAAGAACGTAAAGCAATTGATACAAATGCACTCCGAGGGTCATCTTGGCGGTGAAGTAATGCCTGAGGATGTTCTATTAGGTGTTGTTCCTGATGAAGAATTATTGAACGTGTTAACTCTTGGAATGACTCTAAATTATCAAAGAAATTCATACGCATTATGGCAGTCAATTGTATAAGCCTATACAGATGATAGTTCGCGGTGGGTCTTTAATCCAAGAAGCGTCCGTGGGAGCAGCATAGACGAATTGCGTAAAGTACTGGTTTATCAACATGTTGCTCTACAACCCAATCGTCACCCTGAAATATGGGGAAAAGTCTCAAATGGGATTGCTGATTCTTCTCTTAGGGGAGATGTATTTGGATTAATTGATTCTGTTAATTTCAATATAGCAGAGTTGAAAGATATTGTTCAGATTAAGAGGAAGCATGAGTTCCCTTATCTTTCCGGTCCTAAAATTTTCAATTACTGGCTGTATGCATTGGAGTCTTATACTGCGGTTAAGTGGAAATCCCGTAATCTTATTACAGTAGCTCCTGATACACACATATTACAAGCAACCGTAAAATTAGGACTTTGCTCTTTTGAAGTATTAAACGGCTCTGCAGAGGATAGACAAACGGTTGCTGAATTATGGGAAAACGCACTTTCCGGTAGTGGCTTGGCGCCAATCGATGTCCATACACCACTCTGGTTATGGAGTCGCGCTGGCTTTCCTGTACTGTCTACAAATGGTTCGCCGTTCAACTAACTGAGAACGATCGTACACGAAGAACAGGCTGCCAACGATTGGTAGCCTATTGCGCTAACGAGCAGACTTGTTAAGGGGGAGCGAATAGTTAACGCTAACGAGAAATGACAGCAGAATAATCACCAGGTCAAGGCTGCCGGCATGATCGGTAGCCTTTCGTTCAGAACGGGCAGGAAAATTGATCACAAAGTTGAATGTAAACACTTAAATGGACAAATACACCAATTTCCTACCATATTAATGTGTTAATTAGAACGTGAGGAGAATGTATGATGACGAAACGTTCGAGTGTATCGGATCAAGAGCATTGGAATCAAGTGTATAACAGGTTATACCTTGACAAGCCGATCTACGACTTATGGCTCGATGCCTATGAACCGTTTTTGGCTGGAGCAAAGAAAGGCGCCATTATCGACCTAGGCTGCGGCTACGGCTGTGATACGCTCTACTTGACGGAGCGCGGTTACCGTGTTATAGCTTGCGACTTTTCGGAAAACGCGCTACGCCGTATCGCCGAACACATTCCGGAGGCTGAGACGAAGCAGGTTGATATGACTGCAGGGTTGCCGTTTGAGGGCGGAAGCGCCGAAGCGGTCGTGGCCGACTTATCGCTCCATTATTTCGCTTGGCAAGATACCGTTAATATCGTAAACGATATCGCCCGGGTATTGAAGCCGCGAGGCGTTTTACTCGCACGTTTTAACTCGGTAGGTGATGTTCACTATGGTGCCGGGCTTGGGGTGGAGCTGGAGCCGAACTATTATGAGCATGGTGGGCGGTGCAAACGGTTTTTCGAGGAGGGCGATTTGCGTCTGCTTTTTGCAAACTGGGGAATTGAAGCAGTCAGAGAGACGGATCTTCACCGTTACGGCAAGCCAAAACGGTGTTGGGAACTGGCTGCTGTAAAGGTGTAAGCGCCAAACTAACGGAGAACGTTAGCTCAATACACTACAACGGGGCTGCCGACAATGGGGAGGGAGCTTACTGACTATGGACACTCCTTTCAGACAACTAATGAAGAGAAAAATTATTAGTGCAGCGATAGTGACCTTCTTATTCTCCATCATTTTTGCTTGGCTGGAGCCTGAACTTTTTGGTGACAGTACTATACTAACTATCGGTGCTCGTTCACACGAAGCATTTCGCATTATCAGCGTCTACATGATGTATGCCGCACCTGCTATTTACCTTTATGGAATAGTTACTTCATTGATCAGTGAAATGAAGCTTGTGGCTCATGAGCGTTGCTTATATGAATATGACAGGATAGATGATCTGAAATTATATTATCAATACGGAGGGTTGCCCGGTGGAGAAAGAGATACGAATAATTCAGGAAAGTGATTATGAACAAGCGCATGCATTTCAGTGCGAGTATTTGGATATAGAGAACGTTGAGGATTTTATGCAACGGGTGAAGAGTGATCCTGACTTGTACTTCGTAACAGTGGATGGTAGTGATGTGGTTGGTATTTGCTATGGAAGTCCGTCTAAGAGAAATGATTCCGTCATTAATTTGAATGGGATCGCGGTTAATCTGGATGTTACCAAGAAATATGCTAGAGTTGGGCTCGGAACAAACATGCTGCGGAACTTTGAAACAGCGGCGAAGAAAAGAAGCTATTATCAAATTGGTGTAGGTTCAGCGGACGATCCAAAGGTAGAAGCTTTTTATTTAAAAAATGGATTTAAACCAACGGAATTGGTAGTCAAAGGTTCAAATCTGGAGGAAATAGAGAGAGTTCGAGTAGATGACTATGAAAGCGGGATTTTACGAAGAGAAGAACTAAGACGTACATACAATCCAAGAGAAGTGATCTTCATTTTAGAAAAGGTTTTAGAATGAATGACTTCAGGGGGGCCGTGACATTGAAAATATGGAGTATTGCGCTCTTGCTGCTCATGTTTGTTTTGGTAACGGGGTGTAAGTCTGGCACGCAAAACCTAGGAACGGGGGTTTCGAAAAAAACGGAGAATGCCACGCCGGCGGCCAGCAAAGCGGAGGAGAAACTACCGTCTCCCGACCCGTCTCCGGCTGAATTGTCCGCGACTCCGCCGGACCCGAAGCTGCCGAAGCGTGACCCGCAGTCGGCGCCGCTTGACGTATTTCAACAGGCGAAACAGCTCGGGAGAGGAGTCAATCTTGGCAACGCGCTTGAGGCGCCGGTAGAAGGGCAATGGGGAGTCATTTTACAGGAAAGCTACTTCAAGACGATCAAGGATGCAGGCTTCGAAACGGTTCGCGTTCCGATCAAGTGGTCGGCGCATGCGGACGCGAAGGCTCCTTACGCTATTGACGCCAAGTTTTTCGAACGCATTGATTGGGTCGTCGACCAAGCGCTGAAGCAGGGGCTGAACGTAGTTCTTGACATGCACAATTTCGAAGAGATCTATCTGAATCCAGATGAGCAAGAGGCTCGTTTTCTGGCGCTATGGAAACAAATCTCGGCACGGTACAAGGAGCTTCCCGGTAACGTGTATTTTGAGCTGCTCAATGAACCAAACGGTTCTCTGACCTGGTCAAAATGGAATAGAATGCTGAAGAAAACGCTCGATACGATTCGGAGCGAGGATCAGTGGCATACGGTCATAATCGGCCCCGTCAACTGGAGCAATTATGCTGAACTTGCGTCGCTCGACATTCCGGTTAACGAAGACAACGTGATCGTTACGTTCCATTATTACGATCCTTTTCTCTTCACCCACCAAGGTGCAGAATGGGTAGGGCCGGAGATCGGAACTCTCGGCGTCACTTGGCCAGGTCCCCCGGCACAGAAGGTGGAACCGAGCACTGCCGCCAAGCAGGTAAACTGGGTGGACGATTGGTTCCAAGATTACAATACGAATCCGGTGGAAACGAATCCGGCAGGTCCCAATTCGATTGTGGAAGCATTTGATAAGGCGAGCAACTGGGCAAAGGAGAACCATCGCCCGATCTATCTTGGCGAATTCGGCGCGTACAGCAAAGCCGATATGCCTTCACGAGCACGTTGGACGACCTTTGTGCGAGAGGAAGCGGAGAAGCGCGGATTCAGCTGGTCTTATTGGGAATTTTGCTCGGGCTTCGGCGTATATGACCCAATCGCTAACCAGTATCGGAAGGAATTGCTGGAAGCACTTATACCTTATAAGGAATAGTGTGGAATAAGTTGGTAGTTATAACATTTGAGGTGGAATCAATGTTTAGAAATGAATTTGTTTATTGGATCGGCGGGTCATCATGTGGGGGTAAAAGTACATTAGCTAGGATGTATGCAGAAAAGCATGGACTGGAACTTTATTCTTGCGATGAACATTTCGATAGACATTTGAAGGATGTTTCATCTACTAAGTATCCAGCGATGCATAAAATTACTACGATGAGCCCTAATGAAGCTTTCTATTCAAGGGAAGTCCAAGAACAGCTAAATGTATATATACAATCTTTTGTTGAAGACTTTTCTTTTGTCATAAAGGACCTTGCAAAGAGTAGCGATAAACCGGTTGTTGTTGAAGGTAATCAATTATTACCCTCACTTGTAACAGCTCATTTAAATAAACATCATAAGGCTGTCTGGGTTATTCCAACTGAGCCATTCCAAAGAGCACAATATTCCAAAAGGGAATGGATACAAGGGATTTTAAAAAACACTGAAAACCCCGATGAAGCTTTTAACAATTGGATGTCACGAGATGCACTATTTTCTGAATTTGTTCTGAATGCAGCTTCGGAGTTACATTTAAATCTATTAAAAGTAGATGGCAGTAAAACTTTGCAAGAGAACTTTGAATATATTGAAAATCTTTTTCATGCTGAGGAACCTTGTTAAGTTAACGGGGCTTGCGTCAACGGCAGCGTGATGAAATACGTGGTACCTTCGCCTTCTTTGCTGCGGACCTCGATCTTGCCGTTCATGCCCCGTATGACGCTGAAGATGACCATGGTCCCAAGACCGGTTCCTTTGTCTTTGGTGGTGTAATAGGGCGACCCCAGCCGGTTAAGCTGTTCCTTGTTCATGCCGATACCGGTATCGGCGATTGTGATCGTTACGAGTTGGTTAGGCTCGTTGACCTTATAAGTCAAGGTCAACATCCCCCCGCCGGGCATCGCCTCGATGGCGTTCTTGCCGATATTGATGATGGCTTGCCTGAACTTGGACTTGCTGCCGTATACCGTTGCGGGGAGTTTCATGTCCGTGACGATCTCGACGTTCTGCAAATTCGCGTAGGAGCTCAGGATTTGGGAGGCCTTGGCGAGCGCCTCCTCCAGGACGATCGGTTCGAGCCTCTCGATCTGCGGTTTGGCTAGCGATAAGTAATCGGAAATGATCGATTCCGCCCTGTCCAGCTCTTCGAGTGTAATGGCGGAAAACTCTTTCCGCTTCCGGTCGCTTAGTGCCGGATCGGACAGCAGTTGGATGAAGCCGCGGACGGACGTTAACGGGTTGCGGACTTCATGCGCTACGGAAGCCGCGATTTCACTAACGACCTTCATTTTCTCCGCATGGATGATGTCCTCTTGCATCCGATGCTGCGTGCGGATCATTTCAATGATGAACACCAGCATCACCGCCATGATGCTCTGGACGAAGATGATAGGCAGACTCGGAACAAACGACGCCATAAAAAATAAAGTATTCCCTTCGAGCAAGGCGTACAGATTGACAACCGTCACACGCAAAAAGAAGCACGTGCCGGCTACAAGCAGCATTCTCTTCTTGGCGTCGGCTTTCTCGTATTTCTTGACGAGTAACAGCAGCAGCACGATTGTCGGCAATAGCGAAAGAAAGTAATGGAATAGATCGATACCGCCCAGAACTTGCCGATACGCAAGCAGACTGCCGAATAAGAGCAGCATTGTATAAAGGCCTCCGTAGAGGGAGCCAATCACGAGCGGAATCCCTCTTAGGTCGAGCACCGAATCGAAGATTTTGACAGGAAAGGTCATCGTAATAATCATGGGAATCAAAAACAAAACGTACACGAAGAGCGGGTGCTTGTGTTTATAGAAATGACGGTAAAAAATCAAAGGCAGGAAAATAATGAACGCATTGAGGATGAAGTCGGAATGAGAGAGCATGGGGTTGCTCCTTTTCTGAGGGCTTGCCTTTATTTTCGAGAAAAGGACCGTTGTTTCCTTTAAATCGAGGAGATAATTTTTACATGACCAAAATTCAGATTTTCACTTGACCCTTACGTAACCTAATGATCTATAGTGAACGTAAGAGCAGGACGAAACATGGGCGCCTACTGCCAACAAGCGAACAACTAAATTCGAAATCGGAGGAGAAGCAAACAATGAGAAAACTCGTATTGTTCATGCATGTGTCGCTGGACGGGTATGCGTCGGATTCGAACGGAGGACTAGATTGGATTCCGTACAACGAAGAATTAGAGAAATACGCCGAGGAGGTCGTAGCCGAGGTCGGCTCTCCCGTATACGGACGCACGACGTATCGGATGATGGAGAGCTACTGGCCCTCGGTGCTGGACGATCCGAATGCGTCGAAGCACGGTACGGAGCATGCCAAATGGCTGCAGGATGTTAAGAAAATCGTCATTTCCGGCTCGATGGACAATGTAGAATGGAACAATACGATGCTGATCAAGGACAATATCGCAGAGGAAATCAAGGCGCTCAAGGAGCAGCCTGGCAAAAATCTCGTTATCTTCGGTAGTCCGGGGGCGGCGAAGACGTTGCTTGAGCTTGGCCTGATCGACGAATTCCTGCTGACGATTTGTCCGGTCATCTTGGGCGGCGGAAAATCGGTATTCCACGACGGTGAGAAAAACAGGCTCAAGCTGCTGTCCAGCCGAACGTTCAAGTCGGGGATTATCGCGGCCCGCTATGAGTTGGAGAAATAGCCGTGCCGTACAAGGTGTTCCACGTTGTGCTACACGAGAAAAGTATAATGTTGAACACAGGAGATGTGAGATATGAAGATCGCGGGAGAACTCGTCACTGAGACGCTCGAGTATGACGGTGGTCGGCAAGTTACGGTGTACGTCCCTCCGGATCCACCCCAGGCAATCGTGTTCGCCGGTGATGGTCAGCTGATCTCGCAGTGGGGCAGGTACCTCGAGGCCGCCGCCGACGTACCGCCCACGATGATCGTCGGTGCCTACCGGACGCCCGATGAGGATGAGATGGTGCGCATCCATGAGTATTCACCGCCGTTCGACCAGGAACGGTTCGCGGCCCACGAAAGGTTCTTCGTCGAGGACATCCGCCGATGGGTGCAATCATGCTTCAGCGTCGCGCTGCCCGCCAATCGCACCGCGGTATGCGGCGTGTCGGCGAGTGGAGAGCTCTCACTCGCGATAGGGCTTCGGCATCCGGACATCTACGGTACGGTCTTCTCCGCATCGCCAGGCGGGGGCTACCGACCACCTGCCGTGATGCCAAGCCCGCTGCCGCGCACCTACCTCGTAGCCGGAACACTAGAGCCGTTCTTCCTAGAGAATGCGACCCGGTGGGCGGCTGCGCTGCGCGATGCAGGTGCGGACGTTGAAATGAGAGAGCGGGTCGCGTCGCACGACGATGTGATGTGGCGAGAAGAGTTCCCGCTGATGGTGGCGTGGGCGTTTGGACGATAAACATTCGCCTAGTAATAGCATTGACCATCCCCCTAAAACACCTTATTATGGTAACAAATAGTGAAGGTGGGATATGTGCAGTGATGATGATGACTGTGTTCCTGACAGAGGTTAAAGGTTAATTAGTAACCGAATAACGTGCGGGCGTGATTAAAGCACTCTACTGCTTGTAGTAGAGTTTGCTTTGCTACGTTCGTACCACCTCTTATGAACACCATTATCATCACTGCTTCCGTACTGAATGAGCGAGATAAAGTAGTTTACTTTGTTTCGACTTCGCTACGTTCGAAAAGCCGTGAATGAACAATGTTCATTCACGGCTTTTTTCTGTCCGATCACTATTTCATTTGTTTTTACCGACTCAAGACTAGACTTTATTATATAGGAGATGGAACAATGACTGCTTACGAGAAACCTGGTTTGGACATAAGAGAAATCGAAACCGTATTACTGAAACATCTCGGACCCGGTGCGGCCGAAATTACGCCATTGATCGGCGGCAATTTGAGCAGCGTGTTTTCCTTCGTCCACGGAGGCAAAGGTTATGTCGTGAAATTTAGCGATCTGGAAGGAGCGTACAAGACGGAAGGTTATGTCTCAGACTTGCTGGTAGGTCAGGGCATCCCTTTTCCAAAATGTTTCGCGCTGGGGAAAACAGGCCGGTTGGCCTACATGATCTTGGAGAGAATGGACGGGCGCAATCTAGGCGATTACACGGCAGAGGAACAGGCCAGTCAATTAACGGAACTTATTGGCATCTTGACCAAGATGGCAGCTGTGGACGTTAGGGCAACGAACGGGTATGGGTGGATCGGGTCTGATGGTAATGGAGTTTACGATTCTTGGAAGGAATTCGTCGTTGCCTTCAATTCGGAAGATCAGACGGGGACGTTCTGGGAGAACTGGCACGACTTGTATCGAACATCTTGCTTGGAGAGAGACGTATTTGAAGAAATCTATAATCGCTTGTTGGCCTATGTACAGTATAACGAACTGCATAGAGGCTTTATCCACGGGGATTTCCACCAGTGGAATATTTTGTCCGACGGTAAACGGATCACCGGTATCATCGATGGGAACTGCCTATATGGCGATTCTCTAGTGGATCTGGCGATTCTCGATCGTCATATGTCGTCAACTGGCGTCATTCAGGCTTATCAAGACTATCAAGCGAAAGTTGGAATCCCCATTCCTTATTTTAAGGAGAGGCTGCTCGGCGCCTATTATTTCAAGGGACTCGATGGACTTCGATTTTACGCTAAGATGGGATGGAGTGACGCCTATAACGGTACGCGACATTTCCTTTTAAATCTGAAAGCTTGACGGGCAGGACACTAGCGGCAGTCGATTATTTTGCCGGTGGCAGCTTGATTCCGATACATCGAAGGAGCTTCAAATTGCAAACCATCTAATTGTGGAGTTCCCCAAAAATTCCAAGGATGTTCAAGGGATAAAACAACATTAAGAAATGATGTTTCAGGACGAGAATGGAGTATTTGAAAGCAGGTTATAACTGAGCCCAAAAGTTGAAACGCTAACGGGAAACGTTAGTTGAAAAAAATGGAGCAGTTTGCCGGTGGCAGCTGCTCCATTTTTTCGTTACGCTAACGGCAGGATAGTTCAAATAATAATGCATACTAAAAGCAGGGGAAATATGGATGAATGTGGAATGTAATCCGAGAACCAACATCGAAAGCGAAAACAAAAAAGTTGAGTAACGAATGGAAGAAACGATACAAAAAAGCGCTAAACGAGGTAAAGGGAGTCGCTTTTGGCGTTAAGTTATCGGGAAACGATAGCTAAATAAACATCAAAAACGGCAGCCGGTATAAGGCTGCCGTTTCTCAACTAACCAATTTAGTTTATGATATATTGTATGTGTGAAAGGAGATATATAAATGAATTGGTTTCAGGAAAACTTATGGAATACAGCAGTACTGCTAGAGTTTGGAGGAATAATATTAAAGATTTCTCTTATTTTAATAGTGGCGAATATCGTGACTCGAATCGGGAAAGCATTCGTGCGCAAGTTCTTTATCGTAACAGTTAAAACACGAGCATATCGCAAAGGTCGAGAGCAGACTTTGGTAAAGCTGAGTGAAAATGTAATTTATTATGTGGTATATTTTATTGCACTCATTACCATTTTAGAAATTTTTATTGATATTAAAGGTATCCTAGCAGGAGCAGGAGTTGTTGGACTTGCTGTGGCGTTTGGTGCACAGGGATTGGTAAAAGATGTAGTCACAGGATTCTTCATTTTATTCGAAGATCAATTTTCAGTTGGAGATAAAGTAAAAATCAATACAATTGAGGGAACGGTAGAAGAGCTTGGTCTTCGGACGACGCAGATTAAAGGTATTGATGGTGAGATGTATTATATAACAAACAGCATGATTACGCAGGTTGCAAATTATGCAAATGCTCAGCCGAAGCAAGTTGAAACTTCAAAGAGTGTAGTGTCGAAGGAGAAAATACGAATGAAAACCGCTAATTTTTAGCGGTTTTTTTGATTCAGGATTTGGTGTATTTGAGGAACGGGATGAAAGAGGCTAATGAGTTAATCTACAGGCGTAATCGCCGTAATGATGGATTGCTCCGCTTGCACCAACCGCTGGGCAGCGTTCAAGTTACCGACTGCATCGGTAGCAAATATGTTGATGACGATGTTCGAACTTGTCACTCTCAGTTGCGTTTCATATGCGGAAACTCCGCTAATATCAACGGTTCTCGTCATAACGTCGAGTGGAAAGAGCGAGAATAGCTGATGGACATACGGGATTTTAGGCGTCGGAGCTGCACTCAAGCTTACAAGGAAAACCTCCAGCTCGATCGTCGCAGCCGTAGAAGGGTCATCGTTGCTAATCATGATTTTCAAAGCGGTGGATGGGTTTATCCCTGAATTGAGGATTGGCCCGCTGCTAAAAGTAGGCATACCTATAACCTCTTTCTCAAGAAATGTCAGTCCGTTGGAGTGAGCATGAAGATCGGCGTCGCTTCTGCCCGTAACACCCGCAAGTCGGCATGAAGATTACCGTGCTCATCCACCGGGAAGACATTTACGACCATATCGCCGCTCCCCGGACCGGTTAGCTCATACTGGATTTCAAAGCTTTGGTACGACTCCACGTTGTACCTTCTGGTTAACGTCCTTTCAGGCGGTAAGAATAACAGCTCAGACGCGAAGGCTATTCGTCTTGTTCCGCTCAAGAAAAAGGCCGTAATGTGAATCGATGCCGAGTTAATCAGACTATCGTTGCTAATTAGAATCATAACAGCGGATACTGCACGAGAAGCTGAAGCGACATTGTGCAGGAGACCGGTTGAAAATACAGCGGAGAATTGAATTTTCGCGATGAATAGATCAGCACGGCCGCCGAAAAAAGGCTGAAACACTTGGCGCGTAACGGGAAAATCAGACGCCCATGTTTGTCCTAAGAGATAGAGATCGCCAGCAGGATCCACTGCGATACCTGAGCCGCCGTCTATGCCGGAACCGCCGAGATAGGTTGAGAATACGAGAGACGAGCCTTCAGGGTTCAAGACGGTGATGAACGCATCATTCGTACCACCGTATACGGACTGAATCGCATCCGGGGTAACTGGAAAGTCCGGGGAAGTGGTCACACCGATAACAGCAACTTGGCCAAAAGCATCCAACGCGATGTCGATGCCCCAATCTGTGCCGTCGATGAGTCCTCCTAGGAAAGTGGAATAGACGAGCGCGCTGCCGGTTGGATTCATTTTAGTGATAAACGCCATATTCGTTGGTACAAAATTGGTGTTATAAGCTCCGGGCGTAACAGGAAAATCAGGGGAGGAGGTTTGCCCGGTCAGGTAGGCATTGCCGGCGTCATCAATAACGATGTCTTCCGGCTGATCCGTGATGTTTCCGCCAAAATAGGTGGAGTAGATGAGCTCCGAACCGACTGCATTCAGTTTGGCTACAAACCCGTTTGTATAGCCGAGCTGCATGGTTTGGAAAGCGCCGGGCGTAATAGGAAAGTTCAATGAGGTTGTGCGCCCCGCCACATAGGCGTTTCCAGCCGAATCAATCGCAATTCCAGTCCCGGTATCTTCGTACAGACCACCAAGAAAAGTCGAATACACGAGCGCCGTGCCAGCGGGATTGAGCTTGGATACGAATACGTTCCCGAAACCTGCAAGGGTAGGCTGGTACACACCGGGCGTAACTGGAAAATCAGCCGATCTTGTCGTGCCGGTCACGTAGGCGTTGCCAGAATCATCAATATCGATGCTGTTTGCGAATGAACCGTTGCTGCCACCTAAGTATGTGGAGTAAACGAGCGCTGTTCCAGTCGGATTGAGCTTAGTGACGAATGCACTGTAATTCGTTAATGGCAATGTTTGAAAGGCACCAGGAGTGGTGGGGAAATCCAAAGTATCGGTGATGAGTGTTATGGTGTGGCCGGTCACATAGGCATGACCTGCCGAGTCAACAACGATGCTCTTGCCAACATTATCGGATCGCCTTCCTCCGATATAGGTAGAGTAGAGGATCTCCGTTCCTTCCGGGTTGATCTTGGTTACAATCACATCGCTCACACCGGTTAAGGTGTTGCTGAACGCACCGGGAGTGATCGGGAAATTGGCCGAACTGGAGTAGCCCGTAATATACGCGCATTGTGAAGAGTCTAGCGCAATATCGCTCGCCGTTGAGTCTATGCCGCTTCCCCCGAGAAAAGTTGAGAAAGTAAGGATGGGATCGATGACAAGCGGCAATGCGGCGTCGTAGTCTTCCTCCAGATGAAAGCCGACAGTATAACTTCCATCTATATCTGGTTGAAGGCTGAAGCGACATGCCAAGCTCCGAGTGCTGCCGCCTATCTCTTGGTATGCGACTGGTTTCAGGTCCATAAGCGTACCGGAAGGAGTGGCAATTAACAGATTTCCATCCATGTCGAGCTGCAGTTCATCGGCACCTTCGCAGCGAAGTCGAACGTCCTCGATGCGCGACCCCGGGCTCAAATGTACATCATATTTCAGTTGTAGGCCTTGTCCGTAGAAGATAACGTCGATGCCAGCCCATACCTCTCGGTAAACCACACGCTTGTACAGCGGGAGAGCTATGTGATTACTTGACGGGTCATTTCCGCTGAGTCGATTAAAGGTTCCCTGCCCGGGCTGTTGTCCCTCAGGCATGATAGCTGACTGAGTACCTTGGAAAGTCCAAGCGAGGGTGACGCCTTCCGCACTGCTCTGTTGACCTACGTCATTGTTTTGCAGTTTCCAATACGTCATCCACGCAGTACCTGCTCCAAACGCAAAGCGGCACCCCTGCATCTGCGACTGATAAGCAATCCGGTTATCGGCGATCTGTCCTCTGTTTGGAACGAATGACAATGGAATCTTCCCGTATGATTGTAAGGCCACATTGCTTTGCTGCTTTATTAAGGGCATCACTATCACCTCGATTTTGTTGTTCATAGAATACTAGCATTGTATGTTTCTAAATGACGTTTCGCTACAATGGAAGCGTTGTTTAACGACGCGAGTAGCGAGCCTCGTGAGGTTTATTCCGTTCCAAAAAAATATTTCACTATTCAGTATTCAACAGTAATCGACTTTGAAGTAGCCTTAATCAGAACGATTGTTTATGATAATGAAGTATGGAAGTGGTCGGTATCTGAGGTTAAAATTACCCAAATCGTTAGCGATTCTGGGGTGGAGGATTTTAGAGGTTTTCGAGGCGTAGTTTCGAGAAAAAACACCACAAGTATCACATTTACAGTAGACGTAACGCAAGATGGGTAATCCATTACTAGGGTTAGGGTGATGTTATGCTGGTTTCCGTAGAGGAAGAAGATACGTTTTCATATTGGTGAATGACGGATAGCTCGTGCATGTGCATCAATTTATTACATACGACAAATTAGTTTCGGAAGAATCGATTGAGACGTGAAAAGCAAGCGTTAGAAGCCGTGGCTCATAAAATGAGGGATTCATTTAAAGTTATGCACGCCGCAGATGATTTCTCTTATGATCCGTCTACCATGTACCAGGTTGATTTGAAATCCGGTGAAATCGTTAAACACAAATCGTTTAACCCCCTATCGAATAATAAAGCTGCCGATTGACAAGGAAATTATCCGTTCGGTAAACGATAGTATAACGATACCAGGCTGCCGGCACGATCGGCAGCTTTTTCGTTGCAGTAAGTGGCAGGATAACGCGATGGGAACCTTGAATTCATTGAGGTGAAAATAATCTAAATGTGAGGTAAGTTAATGAAGGAGTATCGAGCCCCTACCCTGTTACAACGAATAATGCGTTGGGAACGAGAGTTTTCCCGAGAAGTAGAGTATTTAGAGACTCCAACAGGGCTTTTCCTCGGTATTGATTTTAATGAGAAGGAAGGGTATTTTTGCACTCCAGTGGATTCTTTTCCTTTTGCACGTACTGGAGGGGACGGTATACATTACGCGTTGTTAACTGATTTTGGTCTTGTCCAAGACTTGGATGAAGCACCAGTTATCCGAGTTTCACCAATGGATTCAGATCGTATACGGCTTGTTGCTCGAAATCTGCATGACTTTTTCTCGTTACACTTCTTCGATGAACTGATAGTACTGAATGAATATTCGAGTGAAGAGGCATATCTTGAGAGTGTTCGTAAGGAAGAAGCCAGAGATCTGAATTCAGAATGGTTTGATCATCATCGATGGAAACGAGATAAACTGAAGGTGCTGAATGAAGTTCATGAGAAGTTTAACCTGGCTCCTATACCGAACCCTGTTCAATACCTGCAAGAGATTCGGTTTGAACGGAACTTACAAGTAACAACTTTAACCGAGGATTCTCTAGGTATATTGGCTCTACCCACTACAATTCCGCAAGAGAAAGAAGCATTGCTCGCTTCTATTCGGAACTTGCAACATACAGCCTCTACTAACAGAATCATAGTTGAGCACCATTCGAATGAACTTCTTCAATTAGGATTTACCCATGAGGCAGAGTGTTTACGTGTTCGTTTGTTACGTTAAGCTACCGGGACACGATAACTAGCATGAGGGTTATAAGAATCGTTTTTGATAAAAAAATAATAAAGTGTTTAACGAGGGTACGAAGATGACGGATAACAAAAATAAGATTGTAGTATGCAATGATGTGGGCTTATATGTAGACGCTCTGACACGCGGCAAGCATTATGAAGTAATAGCGGAGGACGAAGCAAAGGAACAGATCAGGCTCGTTGGTGATAATAACCGAGCAAGGTGGTTTAGAAAGTATTATTTCGTCCCTGTTGGGAGCAGCGTACCTGTAATGGGTGAATGGAAATTCGACGATACAGTTGATGATTCAAGTGAAAATTCTTTGGAGCACATTGAGATTACAGTCACCTTTAGTGATGGCGACAAGAGATGGTGTTCTCTTTGTACAAAGGCTGGATTGCTTGATTACATAAATCGGAATATGGACGGGAATGGTTTCTTGATTGAACATCAAATCATTGTGAAGAACTTCTCGCAAGAAGTGGTCAATGATGCGTTAAATCGATTAGACCAACAAAATCACTTAGTGAAATTGACCCAGTTGTTAAGCTCCCTCGAGACACGATAGCTAAGAATTTATGAACCATGGAATGATCGGGGGACACTATGGAACTTCTTCAATTGCAATATTTTCTCGAGGTAGCAAGGCAGGAGCATGTGACTGAAGCTGCACGAAGTCTGCATGTTACGCAATCGTCGCTAAGCAAAACGATCCAACGTCTGGAGGAGGATCTAGGCGCCCCGCTTTTTAACCGAACAGGGAGAAAGCTGAGATTGAATGAATTCGGAAGCAGATTCCTTCGCCGAGCGGAGCGGGCTTTGTTTGAATTGGAACAGGGGAGACAGGAGATTAGGGATTTGTCCAGCCCCGAGCATGGCACTCTTGAGTTGGCGGTGACTACCGCAAGTACATTGCCTAGTATTCTGCGAGAGTTTCGGAAGAAACGGCCTCATATCCATTTTCATGTGCAGATGGTTAGCGAACAGAAGATGGTTACGCTTCTTCACAGAGGAGAGGTGGATTTTGGCTTAACATCGCCTCCTATACAGGAGGATGACATTGAGAACCAGACCGTCTTCATTGATCCAATCCTTTTAGCAGTTCCAAAGGGGCATAGGCTGGCAAACCGAAGCAGCATATCCTTGACAGAACTAAGAGATGAATGGTTTGTCGGTGTAATGAAAGGCTACGGTGTTCGCGATTTCGTGGACGCTTTATGCCAATTGGCCGGA
This sequence comes from Paenibacillus sp. N22P23, assembly GCF_059383735.1. Classification (NCBI taxonomy): domain Bacteria; kingdom Bacillati; phylum Bacillota; class Bacilli; order Caryophanales; family Paenibacillaceae; genus Paenibacillus; species Paenibacillus sp. N22P23. The sequence goes on along the minus strand of NZ_JBXENT010000002.1, from coordinate 916,689 downwards.
TTTGCACCTAAGTATGTGTATGAGGGCGATGAACCCGCAAGGCTAAGTGATCTTGTAGAAGCCGAAATCGGGTTAGCTTTCATCCCAAGCACGGCAAGACATTCGCGGGAACATATCCACTATCTCCAAATAGAGAATCATGACTTGGTACGGGAGATCGCATTGTTATGGAACAAAAGCCGTTACATATCTCGAGCGGCTCAGGAGTTCCGTGAGGTTGTTGTGGAATATTTCGAGGAGTTGTCCCATGAGGGGAGTGGAAACTCTTGAAGTTACTTATTGAGAATTTAAACTATGGCGCGACTCCAACGCTTTTCCATAGCTATTCAATGATTGACCGTATCAGAAATTTCAACCTGCTTATTGAGTCTGGCAAAATATACGGATTAGTCGGGTCAATTGGTTCGGGAGGGTGGTTACTAAGCCATCTGCTCACAGGAAGAGACCCGTTGTTTTCTCAAGTCAGGATAAAGGAATATCATTCTCAAATTACAATTGACGGGATACCGGCCAATAATGAACAACTTAAACACATTTCTTGTTATATCGGTGAAGGTGTCTCAGAAATTCCATATAAAAAATATAAGTCATTCCCATCATCAAAGTTAACTTGGAAACTAAGAAAGATAAGAACAGTAGCGGATCAAATTCGAGAAGGGATTGCACGGAGCTCGAATCCCTTGTCCCTTACGGATATTGCGGATCTATTTGAACTAACTGGAATCGATGAGTCTTCAGGCCGGATGAATAGACCGCTTGAATTTAATAGTGGTGAACGATGGAGAGCCTCTTTGGCGATAGGTTTTGCATTTCAGAAAAAATTATATTGTGCACCATGGTTAGAACCCTACGGTATTGATCACATATTGAGTGAATATAACCATAGATATTTAAAGATACTTCAGCATGCCGGAGCGTCAATCCTACTACCTGTCAGTAACGAGAAGTATGTTGCCAGAATCGCGGACGAAATTGTCCCTCTAAATGATACTTCCCTTTCATTTACATATAGTTGAGGATAATGGCTAACGGTTGTCAGCGTGCCTATTCCATGAAATGAACGACTTCTAGAATTCTAACGGTTGTGAGCATCGTTATTCGCTACATAATGGTTGATATCTCTCGGAAAATGTCCAAATAAGCTCTGTGGCAACCGTAAGCAAATAAAAACGGGCTTTTTAGGCTATATAACCACTGTCACAACCGTTACAGGTCGGAAGATAGTTCTAATGCAGTCCCTTTTTTCATTAGAATAAGTTCATAAACCAGTCCAGACCAGAACAAATCACCCCCTTTCCGCGTCTAGTAATTACATCAGAAGGAAAGGATGTCATTGAATTGGGAAATAATACCATGAAAAGTATGACGATCATGTCGTTAATTGTACTGATGGCGACGATGATTCAAGCTAATAGCGTGTATGCTGCAGAAGAACAATCGCCTGGCTTGTTGCTGGATGGAAAACCGCTGCTATTTCCTGTTCAGCCTGTGATCGAGAATGGGGTCAGCTATGTTCCTTTACGTCCGATATTCGAGGCACAAGGAGCTAAAGTTAGCTGGGACGAGCTTAGACATACAGTAACAGCAACGAAAGATAGTAATCTCATCACCTATCAAATGGGTGACCCGTTTGCCTATAAGAATCACGACAAGCTGACGCTTCCCGTACCCGGTAAAATAATCAATGGCTCTTCCATGGTACCGCTGCGGTTCATTAGCGAAATGCTGGGCAATGTCGTTAAGTGGCATGCCTACTCGCATACGATCACGATATCCTCTGCCAATACCTATGAAACAGAGATTACATACGGCGTAAATCTTCGGACAGTACCGAATTCAGCCGAGGAAACGCCTGTTGTCCGGATGCTGCCAAAAGGCCAGCGGATTCATGTCATTCGTGAAATCGATGCGAATTGGCTGGAGGTTCAGACGGATGACAAGACGATCGGATTTATTTCAGCTAAACCGAAATACACCAACTATTCGAGCCCGAGCTTGACCATGATGCAGGCAGATGAAATTATCGCTTTCGGTTCCACATACTTCGGCACGCATTATGAATTTGGTGCGTCTCCTAACCAAACAAACACCTTTGATTGCTCTTCTTTCGTCAAGCATGTGTTTGACCAGGTGCTCTCCGTAGAACTGCCACGTCTCTCTTACGACCAAGCGAAGGAAGGGAAAGAAATTAAAGTGGAAGATTTGCGAAAAGGAGACTTAATGTTCTTTAGCGCACGCGGACTCGATATCGGACACGTAGGCATTTATGCCGGGGATGGCAACATTCTTCACACCTATTCGGACAAGCTTGGCGTCCATATCGAAGCCTTTGATGGACAATGGAAGGATCGATTTGTTACAGCAAGGCGATTATTTTGAGATCAGAAACTATTCGTTTACATGGGAACAAATGCACGATAATCTAATAATTGTAAAGCAATGAAAAGGCAGCGATCGCTAAGATCAGCTGCTTTTGCTAGCTAATAGGCGAATTGCTAATGGCAGATGAACATTTCACGAGAGGAGCGTCCCGATGCAAATTACCGAGGTTCTATCATATATTCCGCAACTGCAGAAAGCGACGGCGGTTTCTCAGATTCATAAAGGCTTCTCTTATGACGGGAAATATCTCGTTTACGAGCACCGTGACGACAAGCCGGCTTATGTCCTTCGTACTGCGACTTTCAATCAGACCGAACACAAACGCCGCGAGTTTGAAGCAGTAGGCCTAATACATAGTCTAGGCGTCCGAACTTCTGAGCCCGTTGCATTCGGTTCGATAGAATCTCTTGATGTGTGCTATATGGTTTTGCGGTATGTCGAGGGAGAAGATGCGCTCGAAGGGCTGCCCCTGATGACGGATGACCAACAGTACAACGTAGGCGTAGAAGCTGGGCGGGAACTGCTTATGATGCACGAAGTGGAAGCACCGGCGGACATGGAAGCGTGGTCCACTCATAGGGCTGCGAAGCATAAACGCCATATGGCAGAATATTTCCGCTGTGGGGTCAAGCTTCCTGAGGAGGAGGCAGTAATTGCTTTTATCGAAAAGAAATTACCGCTGCTTGATGGACGTCCGAACCGGTTTCAGCATGACGACTTTCATCCTGCCAATCTGCTCGTCCATAATGGGGCGTATGTTGCGGCGATCGATTTCAATCGTTACGACTGGGGAGACCCGTATCATGATTTTTTGAAAATCGCTTACTTTAGCCGTGAGATCAGCATTCCGTTCTCGATTGGGCAAATCGATGGGTATTTCGGCGGGAAGATTCCGGATGATTTCTGGAACCTCTATGCGCTGTATTCGGCTATGACTATATTTGGAACGATAACATGGACGCTCAAGGTCGTGCCGGAGCAGCTCGATTCGATGATGGACCGTATTCGTATTTTGCTGGACGATCACAACAATTTTGAAAGTGCCGTACCTAGTTGGTATAAACAAGGCGGTGACCTTAGATGAACATGATTCCCGAGTCGAACGACATAGAAGAATATGTATTGGAAACAGATGAAGTGGATTTTAATCATCACGCTATTCAAGAGAAAGCTTCCGAACTATTCTCCGCATCATCAAGTGAAGAGGACTTTGTGAGAAGGGCTTATGCATTTGTCAGAGATGAAATCTCGCATTCATGGGATATTCTAAGCTCACGCATTACATGCAAAGCCTCGGAAGTGCTTCTTTACCAAGAAGGCATATGTTATGCGAAGTCCAATTTACTTTGCGCGCTGCTAAGGAGCAAGAGAGTTCCGACTGGATTTTGTTATCAGCGTCTTACTTTAGGCGATACGCCAGATACGGGGTACTGCATTCATGCCTTAAACGCTGTCTATTTAACTTCCATAGAGAGATGGATTCGCTTAGATGCTCGAGGTAATAAGGCCGGAATCCATGCTGAATTTGCTTTAGATGAGGAGAGGTTGGCTTTTGCCATACGGACAGAATATGACGAAGTGAATTATTCAACCATCTATATAGCTCCGAACCCGAAAACGATGGAAACATTAAAGAAACATACGGATTGCAAAGCGATGTATCTGCATGGACTACCATGCGAATTGTAGGCTATTCGAAGCAAATCAGCCGACTTTGGAGGGTCCTATCGTGACAGATGTAACACTCAATTGGCAATTCGAGAAACTGTGCATGCTATTGCAACTGGGAGAGTTGATCGGCCCGCCGGTATCGGTGGCAGGCGGGCTGTTACATCGAATGTATGCACTTGAAACAACAACGGGGAAGTATGCCATTAAAGCTTTAAACCCGCAAATCATGCTGCGACCTACCGCGATGCAAAATATGATCCATTCCGAAATGATTGCTGCGATCGCAGCCAATAAGGTACCTGCACTTCCGGCCAAGCTATTTAACGGTAATTCAGTGCAACAAGTAGATGATCAATACTACCTCGTATTCGACTGGGTAGAGGGAAGAAGTCTGAAGCCGCATGAAATTAGAATAGCTCATTGTGTACGAATAGGTGAGATTCTCGCAGATATTCATAGGACGGACTTCGCTTCAATAGGCCTCGAAGGGAATGGGATCGTCGGCGGTGTGCGAGAGACGGATTGGAATTACTACGTAGAGCTAGGCGTGATCAATCAGTCGGAGTGGGTTAGTTTGGCGAAGGAAACCGTGAAGCAGCTCTACGACTGGAACGCGAAAGCGAACCATGCTGCGCAGTGGCTGGCAGCAAGCACAGTTATTAGCCATTGCGACTTAGATGCCAAGAATGTGTTATGGAATGGAGACGCACCAATTCTTATAGATTGGGAAGCCTCGGGACCGATAAACCCTATGCAAAATGTAATCGAGACAGCTATCTATTGGTCCGCGGATGAAGATGGAACTCTGGATCGCGATAAGTTCCTGGCATTCTTAAGGGGATATAAGAAGATGGGCGGGATCCTTGAGGCGAATTGGAAAGTCGTGTTAGATCATGGTTTTGCAGGAGTGCTTGGCTGGCTGGAATATAACTTCAAACGGTCATTATGGCTGGAGTGTACGGATGAGCAAGAGCAGCAGATGGGGACGGAGCAAGTGATTGGAACGATTAACTCCTTAAGGCGTTATGCGGAGCAACAAGCTGAGATTGAAGGTTGGTTGATCGAGGAGGATGGGTTATGAATAACAAGCTCGGAATGATGATTACTTACGAAGTCGGTACAGATAAATTTCAATATAGGGCTGCTTGTGTGGTGATTCATAATAATAAGGTTCTCATGCAGCGTGCTGAAGATAACCATCTATGGTTTATACCGGGTGGACGAGTTGAATTCGGAGAAAGTGCTGAACGAACAATAGAGCGCGAAATGGTAGAAGAATTTGGAGTAACAATAGCGGATAAGCAGCTGATATGGATTGTTGAGAACTTTATTCAATTTCCCGAACAACGAGTTCACGAAATCGGAATGTTCTTTCTTGTGAAGTTTCCAGCAGACCATTCGATCTATCAATTTGAAGGTGAATTCCGAGGCTGTGAGGACGGTTTCCTAAATAAATGGGTAGACATGGGCGAGCTGGATCACCACAAGATCGTTCCTGAATTTGTAGTACCTGAACTTAGAGCATTAGAAGGTAATGGTGGAATTAAGCATGTATTAAACAGAGGTGTCAGAGTTTAGAAGTGAATAGGAGTGAAACATAATGAAGCTGGTTCTAGTATTCGGGCCGATGGCAGTGGGGAAAATGACCGTTGGACAGGAGTTAGAGAAGATCACGGAGTTGAAGCTATTTCATAACCATATGACGATCGAGTTGCTCGTTCCGTTACTGGGATTTACGCCAGAGATGTGGGAACTGACTAATCTATTTCGTCAGAAGATATTCGAAACAGTCGCCAAGAGTGACGCGTATGGATTGATCTTCACGCATGTATGGGCTTTTGATCAGCAAGCGGATTGGGATTATGTGAAGAATGTCGGCGGAATTTTTGAGAGAGAAGGCGGAGAAGTTTACTTAGTTGAACTTGAGGCTGATATGGAAGAGAGAATTGAGCGTAATAAGACGCCTCATCGACTGGAGCACAAGCCTTCCAAACGAAACGTGGAACAATCCGAGCAGAGAATGAGAATCGCAATGGAACAGCATCGATTGAACTCATTGGACGGAGAGATTGAACATAAGAATTATATGAAAATCAACAATACAAACTTGAGTCCAGAGGAAGTTGCTGAGAGGATTAGAGTGACATTTCTTTTATAGTTGCAGAAAGGGTACTTCATAATGATCGTAGCAGGATTAGCAGTTGTACTGATTTGCCTCATTATTATCATTCAGACTTATTGGGTGAAGTACTCCCATCAACAAATTGGCAGTCATTCGGAATCAAAGCTTACCTTTGTTCATTTGTCTGACCTTCATGGACGGACCCGATTCATCAATGGCTCATTGAGTCAGAAAGTGAATCGTATGAAGCCGGATATCGTCTTTATTACCGGAGACTTAGTTTCAAGGCAGAGACAATTAGCTGCAGTACTAAAGGAGATTCAGAGGATAGAATGTCCTCAGCTATTCTTTGTTCCAGGCAATTACGAGCGTGAATGTATGGAAGGATTCCGTAAAAGACCCTACACGGACCAAGAGTATGAGCTAATTATCCAAGCCCTTCAGAATCGGAACATAGCTGTGCTATCCAATCGGGGTACCACAGTAGCTATGAAGGATCAGCAATATCTCATCTACGGATTCGATAACTCCATTTATGGCAACGAACGTATGACCATGAGCATGGAGGAGCTGATGAGCAGCCCCTGCATAATCTTGCTCGCACATTCACCAAGCATCATAAAGTTAATCCAAGAACAACAGCTTCCTTACGATCTTTTGCTAGTCGGGCATACTCATGGCGGTCAGATCAGATTCCTGAATCGTACAGTTGGAGCTTACAAAGATTATCATATTGGTCTCAAACGAGTAGACGGGCGTAGGAATTTCTTCATTAACCGAGGATTAGGAACGGTGAAGCTTCCCATACGTGTAGCTTGTTCGCCGGAGATCACTGTTTTTCATATTGGACAAGGAGGGGGATAAACATGACTACAATCGGGCTTATCAGACATGGAGTAACGGATTGGAACGTGCTTGGGAAGGCTCAGGGAATATCCGATATTCCGCTTAACGAAGCCGGACTAAACCAAGCGCAGGCTTTCGGGTGAAAGTTGGGACATCATCATCTCCAGCACACTAACCAGAGCGAAGCAAACCGCAGAGGCAATACGCAGCTCGTTAGGGATCAACAGCTTAATAACGGAAGAACGAATTAGAGAGATTAATTGCGGTCAGATCGAAGGAACCACAGAAGAAGAACGGGTTGCAAAATGGGGCGACAATTGGAGCTCACTTGAACTAGGCATCGAAGCGTTCGATGACGTGGCGAAGCGGGGAGCAGCGTTCATCGAAGAAGTTGCAGCTAAGTACAGGGATAAGAGAATATTAATCGTTAGCCACGGAGCGTTGATCGGGTTATCTCTGCAGCGACTAATGCCACAGCGATTTGCATCTACATACATCGATAATACTTCCTTGACTATCATCGCTAATCACACTGATGAGTGGGAGTGCACTCTCTTCAACTGCACGAAGCATCTCTAAAGAGCTATGCTCTCCCAAAAGAATAACCCCGCTCGAATTCGAACGGGGCTTTGCCAACTAAGGGGTATAGTTAACGCCAGCGGTATATTTATTACCGGCATTCCACAGGAGGTATTCATGAATGCCTGAGTCGTGTAATGCTTGAATTTGCGCATCCACCTGCTCTTTGCCGTAATGGACATAGCTTCCTTTTGCCAGCCAAGAGGCAGTAAAGTCTTGTATCCACGGCCGTGAGATCGGAGGGGATTCGAGCGCACTAAGCTTCTCCTTCTCGCGTTTGGCATACTCCTGGACAAGTCGGTACGGCTCGATATCCGGATGCTTAATGCCGAAATAGCCATCACTCCAGTGGCTCGGATAAATCATCGAGGAGATGACGTCGACATTCTCCGATATGCGGCTAAAGTTCTGCCCAATACCGGGAGCTTCGGGCAGCGTCGCGGAATAGCCGAAGATATCGACCGACACTTTAACCCCATATGGCTTTAACTGCTCCTTCGCAAAATGAACAAAGTCCGTAATGGCATCGACGCGCAGCTGGGTAAAACGTGCTTTCTCGCTGAAGTCCGGCGATTTCGGCAAGGTTTTCTTATAATCGCTAAGCGCCTTTTGGGCGGCATCGAGCGCTTTCTTGTTGTCATCGGTTTTGTCACCGTTATAAGTCGTAGTAGCTGTATCATAAGCACTCTGCAGCGGTGGGAGACCCGCCTCATAAGCAGCCTTTTCTTCTGCATAAGCTTTCTCTTCCTCAATGAATTTGGTTGGCTTCTTATCTTTGTACTCCCCCATAGAGTAGGAAAGGACCTTATCTTTCTTCTCAAATCCTTCAGGAAATCGCACATAGTCGAATTGAATTTCCTGAAACCCAAGCTTAGCAGCTAGAATAGCCACATCCACGTTATATTGCCAGTTTGATTTTAAGAACGGATTGATAAAACCATCGCCATTCCCGTTGCGCCACACTTTGCCGTCCAGCTCGTAAGAGAGCTCTGGATGTTTCTTAGCGAGGACAGTGTCTTTGAAGGCTACAATACGCGCGATCGGATAGATGTTGTGATCGTGCAAGGTTTTGACAATGGCATCAGGATCTCGCATATAGGCTTGCCCGTTTGCGTTTAATTCCCCTTCAGGTTTGAAGGTGATATAACCATCGTCGTCTTTAATATCGATAACCATGGCATTCAGATCGGTGTCATCTACAAGCTTCAGCAATGACTTCATGCGCTCGCCGCCGGCTGACCATCCCGTAACATAGATACCTCGCACTGCATCGGGATACTCAAAGACATAGGGCGATTGGAAGGTCGGGGTCGGATCTGGATCTGGCGTAGGCGTGGTAGAAGGATCGTCTGATGGAGTCGTTGATGGATCATCTGTAGGCGTGGTAGATGGATCATTGGAGGGACTGGTCGTTGGCTCATTGGCAGGTGTAGATGACGGATCATTATCAGGCGTAACGGAAGGCGTGTCTGTCGTGTTGTCAGAAGGACTTGTCGTAGGTTCGTTGGTGGTGTTGGGAGTTGTGCTTGATGCTGTGTTCGCACTTGGCGGATCCTTTTCCGTAGATGAATCCGAGGTGCAGGCGGACGTAGACAACAACAGTGCGCACAACAAGCTTGCAGCAATGTGTTTTTTCACAGCAGGTGCACTCCTTTGTAATTCATGTGGCGTCCTTACCTAAACTATATGGCATTTGCTGTATAGCAATGCTTCGTTAAACGTAATCAATCAAATAAATGGAGGGATCAATCGTTATGAGTGTAATAGGACGTGGTTCAATATGAATGGCGCACCTTTAATCCAGGGGTTCAAGGTGAAGCTGAGGCAGCCGATTGAGACGGATAGTATCGACCGCTTCCAGTGCGGAAGAAACAAGGAGCTTATTAGGATGTATGGCGGAGATACCAGAGATATTCAGCCTCTCACAATGGAAGAAGCCGTGCAGTTTGTCGAACGGATAAAAGCAAATAAACTCGAATGGTGCGTGGAATATCAAGGCCGATGTGTAGGGCAGGCGAGACTTAGCGTCGACGAAGATAATTGCAGTGCGCGGTATGCGGTCGGGTTATTTAATAGCTCGGTTTGGGGGAAGGGGCTTGGCACTGAAATCACTCAATTAGTACTTCAATATGCCTTCGAGGAATTAAAACTGCACCGAGTAGATCTGAAAGTTCTAGCCTATAATCACAGAGCCATAGCGTGTTATGAGAAGTGTGGATTTAGGCAAGAAGGTATTGAGCGCGAAGGCGCATTGATCGATGGCCAATTCGAGAGCGATGTGTTAATGAGCATTTTAGATCGAGAATATGTGGCTATACGGGATACTTGTACCGATCCTACTAGCTAGCTGTTCGACAGATAATGAATCTCAAGGTAAAGTAGGGAGCTGAGAATCGCATGTTTTTCGTAAATTCTCGTGCAATCATAGAACGAACTTTAAATGGAGTAATCGAAATCGTAGTTCAGACAAGGAGTAAACCCGGCGGACCTGAGCGGATCGAGCTTCCCGGAGGGAGAATCGAGCCGTATGAATCATTCGTACAAGCCCTTATTAGAGAAGTAAAAGAAGAGACCGGATTGGATGTAGTGGAAATTGAAGGCGAGCAAACGAGGATTGATACTGTGGGTATCGATCCGAACTTTGAAGTGGAATGCATACAACCGTTCGCGGTATACCAGACCATTAAAGGCCCTTTTGATTCAGTTGGAGCGTACTTCCGCTGCAAAGTACAGGGGGAATTATTGCTAGCCGGTGACGAAACAAAGAACCCAAGATGGATTGCAGTAGATCAATTGAGAGAGCTAATGAAGGATGACCCTCTACAATTCTCTGATGTCGACCGAGCAGGGATCATATTTTACTTGAAATCCAGCTAGTGCAGTTCATACATAGTCCTTTTTCACTTGCATATATTGGAAGCGGTGTGAGCTTATGTGGAGGTGGATAGGGATGACGCTGCGGGCAGTTGTGATTGGAGCCGGTTGGGCTGGGGAAGGTCATACCGTAGGATTGAGAAGTGCAGGCGTTGAAGTAGTCGCAATCTGTGCTAGAAATGCCGCTGTCGTAAAAGAGGTTGCAGAGAGGCTCCATGTTCCCGTGGCCTCCACGGATTGGCGAGCTGCATTACGTGAATTGAAGCCTGATATCATTTCGCTTGCGACACCTGCTTCGCTGCGAGAGGATGTTGTTCTTGAGGCTATCGCTCAAGGAGCACACATTGTGTGTGAGAAGCCCCTCGCAATATCTACAGCTGAAGCCAAACGCATCCTGGATGCGTTTGAAGGCACCGGTATTAAGCATGCTTACGCAGCAACTCAAGCCTATGATCCTTCTACCTCTTGGATTCAAGAGCTTGTTCGTACGGATGCTATCGGACGTATAAAGGCGGTAGAAATGAGTGCCTTTGTTCCCTTATTTCATCCGAATACGCCTTGGAATTGGTCATGTGATCTCTCACTTGGCGGCGGAGCATTGAACAATGGATTCTCGCATCTTCTTGGGATTCTGACAAAGGTGTTCGGCAGTGATCCCATCCGCGTAATGGGAGAAGCGCGACTCGGTAGAGAGAAGGCCCCTGTTCTTGGCGAGTTTCATGATCATCGGCAATCCTTTATGATTCCGAGTACGGAGGAAGTTGCTGCTGCCGAATGGAAATCGGTCGATGCAGAAACAGCCTTTAATGTCATCATGGAATATCGTTCTCCATCAGGAGATCGCTTTCCTTGCGTTATTCAGTTAGACTGCATGGTGCCATTCTCTCCTACACCTCCGTATTTTCGAATCTACGGCGAGAGAGGAACGATAGATGCAATAGGTTTCTTTGGTTATGATGTAAGCATCGTTGGCCCTGAGGGAACGATTTCCAAACCGCTGCCGGAACGATTCATGGAAGGATATCCGGATACGGGGAATGGTGAACAGAATAAATGGAATGTATTTTTCCGGGACTTTGTTGCCGATATCAAGGGTGAGACTCATCAAGCCTATCCCACATTCCGAGAGGGATATCGCGATCAACGTATAATTGAAGCGATTCGTGCGGGGAAAGGCTGGACCTCTATTACGATGTAACCTTGCAGCGGTCATCATCGTCTAATATGGCAAAAGATGCTGCGAGGGGACCTGTATTATGAGGATGAGCAATAGATATAACATGGCTATTAGCTCCGTGCTAGTACTGCTGCTATTGGTTATAACCGGATGCGGGGCGGCAAGTCCGAAGCCCGGCGATTTAGTCAAAGGCTTAGCCAAAGGTGATTCATTTCAACCATTGGAGAAGCGGGAATTAGCAGGCTGGCAAGGTGCCCTTGACGGGGACAGGGTGGTCACAAGAGACAGGAGCGGATTGACGGTAACCGACCTAGCCGCGAATAAACAACTGGCCTCGATCTCGATTAAAGATGATGCGGGCTTCGATATTTCGGGTAACTTCGTGGTGTGGTCGGACCTGCGGAACGAGAAAACGCCCCTCGGGGAATTGGGCAGCTACGATGCTTCTAATGCCGATATCTTTCTCTATGATCTGTCCACTGGAGAGGAGCGTCAACTGACAAAGGACCCATCGGCGCAGATCAACCCGAAGATATGGGAGAACTACATCGTTTGGATGGATAATGCCAGCGACGCGATCAAAGAGTACCCCTCTCATTGGCAGCTTGTCTTGTACAATATGGAGACAGGTGAGCAGAAGACGATTACATCAGAGAGCGGCGGCCACACGAATCCGGATATTGATGCCGGGAACGTTGTTTGGGAGAATGGGCATCGTGTGACGAAAAGGGTGCTGCGAGCAGGAGAGAATGTGCCGGAGAATAACACGGACATCTATCTATATCGGATCGAAACCGGCAAAACCATTCCCATTGCTGCAGAAGACTACAAGGAAGGACGTCCGCAAGTATCGGGCAGCCTTGTAACTTGGGAGGTTTTTAACGATTCCTACGCAGGAGATGTTTTCGTCCATGACATTGGTACAGGAGTAACAACCCAAGTGACCCATTTGGATGCGGCTCAAAGGACCCCCGTCATTTACGGTCATTTTGTCGCCTGGATGGATGAACGAAACGGTTCCTCCACGCATGATGTCGGAGCTGAATCCCACAACTCGGACATTTACCTAGGAGATCTGGACAAGGACACCGAAACCGTAGTATCGGGAGAAGGGCCGCAGATTAATCCACTCATTTCTGAGCATTGGATCGTGTATGGGCGGTCATCGGATGCAGAGGCCGTGCTTACTGCTGTCCGTTACAGATGAAGAAAAAATAATAGGCTTGACTAATAAGAGGGAACAGACAGGGACTTGACTTCCGTATGCTATAGTAAAAAGGTGATTTTACGATGAGAGACAATACGTAGTTTACGGAGGCACCTCATGTTCCAGTATAGTAATCAGCAATATGCAGGAGTGAAATTTGGCTCACAAGATTTAAGGTATGGTGAGCTAATAAGTTGTACGTTTGATCGATGCTCGTTTGCCAATGGATCATTGAATGAGATTATATCGAGTAACTGCCGGTTTATGGAGTGTGATTTTCGCGGAGCCTTGTTAAATGGATCCATTCATAATGAAACTGCGTTTGAGAATTGCAGCTTTAACGGAGCTAACCTGTTTGTATCGAAATTCGAATCCTGCAAAATGACAGGTTCGGATTTCTCGGGCGCCACTATGGATGGGATCTCTATTATCAAAGGGGACTGGTCCTATACGAATTTGAGACACGTCACATTAGTAAGACAGGATTTACGCGGGGTTAAATTCTATGAAGCCGACCTGTCAGGAGCCAATTTAGAAAAGGCCGACTTAAGAGATTCGGACCTAACAATGGCGATACTGGCCAAAGCGAAGCTGCAAGGCGCGGATGTAAGAGGGGCCAAGATGGAAGGCGTGGATTTCAAATCACTCACCATTACAGGATTGAGAATGGATCGGGAGCAAACGGTATTGTTTTCGCTATCACATGGTGCCAAAGTAGGTTGAAGAGCATTATGGTTCATGAACAAAACTTTAACGGTTGTCAGCGTGGCTATTTGATGAAAATAAACTTTTTTGAAAGTCTAACGGTTGTGACAGTCGTTATTTGCAGCAAATGGGTCGATTCCCAGTGGAAAACGACCAAATAAGCTCGCTGGCAACCGTTAAAATTTAAAAAGGTTAAATGTATACCAAATAACCACTGTCACAACCGTTAGAGTTGGAATATGCGACCAAGCATGCGCTCATTGCGAAATTTGCTCTCGTGCCACTCCGAGAGCTAATAAACTGGGGACCGTGGAGAAGCGCTCCACGGTCCCTTTTTGATGGTTCATAACATGCTTACTCTTTATCGATTTTGGTGATGGTGTCTTCCTTGTACTCAAACTTCACATTCGTACCTTTGTCCCACTTGGATACCGTATCGGCAATCTCACTGCTGACCTTATAGGAGACCGCCCCGACACCGGTTTCGATTTCAATGGTCTTGTCGTCATTAACTCCGTTGAATATACCGGACATTACAGCAGGCGCTTCTTCCGTCGTAACCGTTTCGCCTGCTGATGAGCCATTGTTTGCGGCAGCCGAATCCGTTGACGCGGAGTTGTTACCAGCGGCTGCGGAATTCGTTGCCGAAGCGTTCTCACCGGAATTGTTGTTGTTGCTGCACGCCGTTCCAATAATTGTAAGGGAGAGGGCGACAGCAAGGATAGGCAGGTATTTTGCGATTTTGTTTTTCATGATTTTCACCTCCGAAAGGGTTAAACGTCCGAACGGTAGGGAAGTTTCGATAAATGATTGTTAAGGTTATGTAAATCGCGTCGAATTAACCATATACCCGAAAATATCAATAGCTGATACAATCAGTGAGAGTATGTACATCCCATAGGAGGCGAAGACTTGAATCCGAAATTCAAACATCACAAATACGTGGTTAGAAAACAGATCCTTTCTCTAGTTGGCGCTAAAATTGATATTTTCGACATCGATGAGAAACCAGTGCTGTACTCGAAGATGAAAGCCTTTAAGCTAAAGGAAGACATCCGACTATACGGGGATGAAACGATGCGAGAAGAGTTGATCACCATTCAAGCGCGTAGCGTCATTGATTTTTCCTCAACCTTCGATGTAGTCGATGTCGAGACCGGGTTCAAGATCGGTTCTTTGCGACGTAAAGGGATGAAGTCGATCTTCAAGGATGAATGGGCGATTTTGAGTCCGAGTGAGACAGAGATTGGCTTGATTAAGGAAGATAATGCGTTGCTTGCGCTATTGCGAAGATTCCTGACGAATCTGATTCCTCAGCATTACAACATAGAGGTGAACGGGACCAAGGTTGGAGTGTTTAAACAAAATTTCAACCCGTTTGTCCAAAAGCTAAACCTTGATTTCTCCGTAGACCATGACGACAAGCTTGATCGCCGCTTGGGCCTCGCTGCCGCGGTGCTGCTTATCGCCGTCGAGGGTAGTCAGGGATAGAAACGTAACGGAGGCGTAATATGTTCTTTCTACAAATGTCTGGATTTCCGGGGTCTGGTAAATCAACGCTTGCCAGGGAAATTGCGAAGTTCACGAAAGCCGTAATTCTGGACCATGATATCGTGAAAACAGGATTATTGGAGGGACTGGGATTAGAGGAACTGGAGGTAGATCCCAAACGTGCTGGCGGAGTGGCTTATCATATAGAATGGACATTAGTTGATTTCTATCTCTCGCAAGGACATAGCGTTATACTAGATAGTCCGTGCTTGTACGAAGTGTTGGTTGAGAAAGGAACTGCATTGGCTACAAAACACAATGCGAAATACAAGTATGTTGAGTGCGTATTGCATGACATTCATGAACTTAACGATAGATTGAGAAACCGCGTGCGAATGATTACGCAAATTGGTCCAGTCGATATACCTGAAGAGAGCTGGCAAGATGTAATCAACAGAGCCAAAAAGCCGTCGCACTTGGAATGTATGAAAGTTAACACCGCACAACCCTTAGACGATTACATTGGTGATGTTCTGCTATATATTAATCAATAATAAGAAGAGACGGCTGCCATCATTGGCTGCCGTTTTCTCATTTAACGGGCTGAATACTTAAATCACTTTATTAGTACATATAGTAAAAATATCCATTTGATATGTACCAGGGCCGTTCTCCGGGCTGAAAGGGTGATAACATGGGTTCCGACGCAAATGCGAAACAGCTTCTAAGCAATCGGTTCGTACAGGTGATTCTGCTTTCTGGACTGTTCCTGCAAATCGGCATTTGGGTACGGAATTTCTCTATATTGCTTTACGTATACGATCAAACCAAGGATGCTTTCGCGATATCGCTAATTTCGGTGGCTGAATATGTACCGATTATCCTGCTTTCGTATCTAGGCGGCATGTTTGCCGACAGATGGCGCCCAAAGCGTACGATGGTGTGGTGCGATTTTCTAAGCGCGCTTTCGATTTTTGTCGTGTTGCTGACCATTATGTTTGGCAACTGGAAAGGGATCTTCTTCGCCACGCTTGTATCGTCGATTTTCTCCCAGTTTTCACAGCCTTCCGGTATGAAGCTTTTCAAACTGCATGTACCTGAAGCACTGATGCAGACGGGGATGGCGATGTACGAAACGCTGTTCTACACGTTTATGATCCTAGGCCCGATGATCGGTACGTTTGTTTATGTAAGCTTCGGAATCCATGTCTCGCTGGCCGTTACAGGCGCTGTTTTCATTATGTCGGCATTGGTTCTGTTGAATTTGCCACCGGATCAAAGCGTCTTGAAAGAGGCAGAAACCTCCGTAAGGACGGATATCAAACAAGGCTTTACATACTTGCGAGCTAATAAAATCCTGGCTACGCTCGGCGGAACTTATATTGCCGGAGGACTCGCGATCGGGATCATCGAACCGCTTTGGATCTTTCTGATCACGGAACAGCTAGGGCTTAAAGAGACGCACCTGCAATGGTTCTTACTGGTTGAGGGAGCAGCGCTGTTGATTGGCAGTGGCGTTACGATAGGCATCGCGAATAAGGTTTCGCCGCAAATGCTGTTTCTCATAGGCAATGCGGGGGCTGCCGTTACCCTTGTTGTTTTGGGTTTTTCCGAATGGGTTTGGCTTTCGTTTCTTATGAAGTTTTTGCTCGGACTCATTTTGCCTTGCAATCATATTAGTACGAATACCATGATCATGCAAAACACGGAACAAGCATTCGTGGGGAGAGTAACCGGGATTTTGAATTTTATATTTTGCAGCGCTATGGTCGTCATGATGAGCTTGGCGGGACTTATTAAAGAACTGACTTCGCTGTCCGTCGCCTTTTTGATTTCCGGGTGTCTTTTTGTTATTGGCATCATCATTGTTCTTCCGATCTTGCGGTTACCTGCAAAATCGGCGGCGCCGGATCCGATAACAGTAACATCGACAGAGGAATGAAGTCGATAAGTGTTGACAACGCTTTCGAAGAATCGACTGTTTACAATATCACCCATTAACTTCGTAGGAGACCTATGGTATCTTTTGGGGAAGACATATCGCCTGCAGGAGGTCTCCATGATGAATAAACACTTCCAATTTCAGAAGGGCTACGCAAAAGTATACGCCTCAATTGCAGTTTTAATTTTGTCGATCGGCCTCATTCTTTCGATGGCACTCTATTTTAATTTCAACAAAACCAACTCGAACCTCATCCAATCCTATACAAAAGGACAGCTGTCTCTGATTAAATACAGCACGAATTTGATGTTCGACAACGCCAGATTCACCTTGATGCAATACAATACAAATCCGGCGGCACTTAAGCTGTTGAATTACGACAATATGGACCAGATTGAGATCAGCGAACTGCAGCGGCAGCTGCAAGCGGTCAATATCAATGTGCCGTACGAGAACAATATTTACATCTATAACCGCAATGCAAATGCGTTTTATTATAATCGTCTTGTTTACCCCGTAAAGGATTTTCCGGATCAGGATATTGTCAAACTGCTCGACGGCAAGGTAAACAAACTCTCGCCGATTCCCAGGAGCATTCCAAGCTATTATAATTTCAAGAAGGATTCCACTAAGCTTGACGATGTGTATACATTTGTTTTCTATGAAGGCAATCCTGATGTGATCCAGAACGCCATCATTCTCAATTTTTCTAACAAATGGCTGGAGGATACCATTCAATCCATGGATTCCGCAATCAGCGAAGAGATCATCGTCACGGATGCTAAGGGAGAGGTCATTCTCGGCAACGGGGATTACAACTATTTGGATCACATCAATAATATTTCGGCATTCAGCGCTGTTTTCGGGGGCAATGAACCAGCAGATGGATATCGTATCGCTGAGCTGAACGGGAAAAAAGTGTTGATTTCATACGCGACCTCCGACGTACTTGACTGGAAATATATCCGGATTACGCCTTATCAGCACATTACAGATAAAACGAAGAACGTTTTGCTTACGACATCGTTGATTGTCATCGGCGTTATTCTCTTATTCTTATTGATTGCGTACCTCATCGCGAACAACCTGTTCGGCGCTTTCCGGAACTATATCTCCGAGCTGGAGAAGCGATTCGCCTCAGACAAAAACAAACGATACGACGCAAAGCAAGCTTTTTTGCGCAGATTGACGGAGACGGGAGACAATCGTTTGCCGCAGCAAGGTCAATTCGACCAATATGGCATTTCATTCCGAATGGGTGATAGCTTCGAACTCGTGCTTTTCCATATTGACCGCTTCAAGTCGGACGACACGAAGTTCTCTTCAAGGGATAAGGAACTGTTCACTTACGGACTTATTAACGTAATGAATGAATTAGCCACAGTAACGAACTTCAAGGCTGAATCGTTCGCGATCGGCGACCGGTACGTCGCGTTTCTACTGAATGGGGAGTTTAACGACTTCGAATCATCTTCTGCTGCCGTTGCCGATTTGATCAGGAACGTCATCGACCGAGCGGACCAGGTTTTGCAGATGAAACTTTCGGCTGTAGTAGGAGATATCTTGGAGGAATTGTCTGAGGTCTCGTACAGCTATGCTGAGTGCCAGGAAGCCATGAATTATCGGATTTTCAACGGCCCGCAGTCCGTCATTTATATGGCTAGGCTTAGGGAACTAAACAAGCAAACGTTCAAAATTCCGGAGGCCGAGGTCGATCATTTGACCAGCTTGCTATTTTTGGGGAAACGGGAGGAAGCGGAAAGGCGCATTCGGGAATTATTGGCCGGTTCGCGCGTGTTCCCTTTCACCTACCTGCAACTCATGGTTCTGCAGATCGCGATCTCACTAAAGGCTGGTCTCGATCGCAAGAATGGCAACTCGTCTTTCGTCAAACTTGATCATTTCTTCAACATTGCGCAGAATCTCTCCCGTTTCGAGAGTCTGGATCAGCTTGGCGACGAAATGATCCGGCTCGGCGATCAGCTGATAGCAGAAGCTCATCTCATGCAAGAGAAGAAGAGCGACCGGACAAGCCAGCGACTGGCCGAGATTCTGGCTTTCGTGGAGCAGGACTATGCCAATCCGGCGCTCAATCCGGACGAGATCGCGCAGCGCTTTGACATCAGCGCGGAATATCTCCGCAAGCTGTTCAAAGGAGCGACAGGCGAATCGTTGAGCGAGCATATCAATAAATTCCGGCTGAACAAGGCAAAGGAATGGTTGGCGAACACGAACGAGTCCATCCAAGAGATCGCACTCAAGACCGGATTTAGCAATACCAACTATTTCTACAGTTTGTTCAAGAAGAACAGCGGCGTCACGCCGAGTGAGTATCGCAATTTAAACGGATAAGTAGATCGGGATATCGAACGTCGATATCCCGATTTTTGCTTTTAATACGCGGAATTGAAGTCTTATTGCGTAATATTGCAGTATAAATCGAGAGAATGGCTGCGCTACACTGGATAGTGTACGAAGGGAATGGGAGAAATTTTGGAGGCCAGGGAGGAAGACTCAAAATATGATAAACCAAGCTATTTTCGTAAATGAAAAAGTTTCGCTCGCCTTGGAAGGTTGCGCCGGAAGCTTCTGGCGTTATCAAATTCGTTCGACCGGTGAGACGATTACTATGGAGGCACCTGCATTCGAGGTGGACGGCGCATTCATTCCTATGGGGCTAACCATGCTTAGTGAGGCGGAGAAACCACGTACGTTGGAGAACGGCGCAACGGAATACGTTTGGGAAGGGATAAGTGAGCGGAACGGGCAGTTGACGCTTCGCATGTTTATCAGGTTGTCGGCGAGCAGTCCCGTTGTCCGGCTTGCTTACGAGCTGCGCTCGTCGACAGAGGCTTCGCATCGACTGACGAAATCAGGTGGTCGAGATGCCCTCATCTATGCACGAATCGCACTGAACGACGGCGATCCGGTCAAGCAGGTCTCGCTGTCCGATTATAACGAGCTTACCCACGCCTACGCGTTGTCCGAACGCGTCGTTGGAACCGAACTCTTCTCCAATCGCGAACGGGTAATCGGGCCAATGCTCGTCGCAGAGTCCAAGGAGCATACGCTGCTGCTTGCTTATGAGCACGGCTCGATGGCGCCGGACGAATATGTGCATTTCCAGCTGGAACCAGACCGTTCCGTGACGCTGCAGGCAGCCAAAGGCAATTATTGCAGCGGACATGATTTGCGCCAAGGTTATCGTACCTTGTGGTTGCAAATTGCCGCGGTGGACGGGAATGAGAGTAAACTAGCCGAGGTCTACCGAAACTTCGTGCTGAACGATTTCAGCGAGTATAACGAGTCGCGAAAGCCGTATCTCTTCTACAACACCTGGAATTATCAGGAGCGAAACCGTCACTGGAACAAGAACATGTATCTGGATTCCTTGACCCTTCCCCGCATGTTGGAGGAGATTGAGGTCGCCCGTCGAATCGGCATCGAAGTGTTCGTTATCGACGTTGGCTGGTTCGAGAAAACAGGGGATTGGCAAATTAACCTAGAGAAATTCCCGGACGGGTTTCTACAGCTTAAGCAGAAGCTGGATGAATACGGCATGAAGCTTGGGTTATGGTTCGATCCAAAGGCAGTGGCCATGACCAGTCGGATGAAGGGGGAATACGAGACGTGCATCTACTCTTGGAAAGGGAAACGAGCAGGTTCTCACCCTATCTGGGAAACGGAGGACAGCACGTTCATGTGCTTGGTCAGCCCGTACGGGGAGGCCTTCGCGGATGAGATGATTCGCTTGGCCAGAGAACTAGGTGTCCGCTATTTCAAGTGGGACGGCATCGGACAATATGGCTGTGACGATCCGCATCACAATCACGGATCCGTTCAAAACAGTCATGAGGAACGTGCGGAAAATCATGCGTTCCAGATGGGACTAAGGCTGGCGGACATCATTCGGAAAGTGACCGCTGCTGTTCCGGATGCCATTGTCGACTTCGACGTGACCGAAGGGTATCGAAGCGTTGGTCTAAGCTTCCTAGAAGCAGGAAAATACTTCTTCATGAACAACGGACCGTATTATCCCAGCTTTGACGTGCCGAAGGACGAGCGCGATGGTGAACACTATAACGTCAACGTATTTTTTCATCCCGGTACGGCCAGGAGCCGGATATGCAGGACTACGCTCGCGTATGACAAGTGGATTCCGTCCGTGCTGTTCCTAACGCATTATTATCCGGATGATCCTGCGGAATACCAGAACGTCGCGATCGCTTCGCTTATTCTCGGGCATAACGGCATCTGGGGGGATCTGCCCGCCATCTCGGAGGCAGGAGTGGAGCATATGGCTGGTCTGTTGGACCTTTACAAGCAGGTTAGAGACGATATCACCGAGGCTTCGCCGATCGTGGACGGACAAGTTGGATTGACCCGGGAAGTCCATGAGAAAATCAACGGCAAGTCAGGACGCGGAGCCGTGGCGATATTTGCCAATTCATTCGGCAGTCCTTGGGATTCGCCGCGTCCGGTTGTTTACCGATACGTCACCAAGCATCGCGTCGACACCGGTTATTGGTGCCCGCCTAATGTGACGGTTTCCTTCGATGAAGCCGGAAGAGCGATTATCCAGGCAGCTTTTGATAAACCGGATGCAGCAATTATATATTTCGGCGTCACGCCTGAATCCAGGAGGTAGTGTATGTATTACAGCTTGCAAATGCCGGATACCGTCTGGTCATCGCCGCAAACTTCCACGGAACCAGGTATGGATGTAGGGATGATTAAAGCGATTTACTATGAAGGATTGGCATATAAGAACGAACCCACGAAAGTGTTCGCTTATATTGGTTATCCTGAGCAAACGGCAGATTCCGGCAAGGTTCCCGCTGTCGTGTTGCTGCACGGCGGCGGAGGGACAGCATTCTCAGATTGGGTGAAGGTTTGGAATGATCGGGGATATGCGGCTATCGCGATGGATTTGGAAGGCAATCGCCCCAAGCTGCCCGGCTCGCAAGAATTGGAGCGTCATGCTACAGGAGGCACGCCAAGAAAGGGCTTCTTCGACGACATACGGGAGGCGCTGGACGAGCAATGGATTTATCACGCTCTGGCCGATGCCATGCTTGCGCATTCGCTGCTCCGGTCTGATCCACGAGTGGACGAGTCACGCATCGGCTTATCTGGTATTTCGTGGGGAGGCTTCCTGTCGAGTATTCTGATCGGCATCGATCATCGGTTTGCCTTCGCGATTCCTGTCTACGGCAGCGGTTATATGGTGGGCAGAAGAAGTTGCTTGAGCCAGGAATTCAATCGCAATCCGGCTGCAGTGGTTTGGGAGCCGTCTGGTTGGATTCCTCTTGCGAACTTGCCTATCTTGTGGTTGAACGGGGACAGTGATCCGTTCTTCTGCGCAAGCTCAACATCCGATTCCTTCGCTAATAGTCAGAATGCGACACTAGCGCTTATAAACGGATACTTGCATGGGCATGAGGAAGGATGGTCCCGAGAGGAAATTTATGCGTTTGCGGACAGCCAGACGGGCAAAGGCGCACCGTTGATTCGATTCGTCACATTGGAATCGGGTGAAGCGCAATTGCAGGTACCTGAAGGCGTAGCTGTGAAGAAGGCTGAAATCTATCATGCGATCCGCGGCATTCAATATACGGAGGACGGAACTGCGAATATAACGGAATGGGTGTGTACGCCGCTGGACTTGACTGACGGCATCGTGCGATTCGATGTTCCGCTTGTCGCACAAGCCTACTATCTCGCGATTACGGACAACAGAGGGTTGACCGTCAGCTCGTGCATCGAATTAACTGATAATAACTAGAGAATGATGAACTTTGAAATCGGGATATCGTACTTTGATATCCCGATTTTTTCGTTCTATTCGGCGATATTGTAGTGGTTTTGCGGGATATTGAAGTATACGGCCCAGACTCCGGGGGACTATGCTTGCGTTGTGGCTGGTCGACTTCGATAAGTAGACCTGGGTCGCTAACGAACGACTTCAGAAACGAGGGATCTTTCTTTGGCATCGAAGAGTGCAAGACTGAAGCATTTGAAACAGAACGGCGACATGCTATTGATGACGCTGCCGGCGCTGCTCAAAATTTTCATTTTCTCCTATATTCCAATTATAGGCGTCATCATCGCATTCAAGAGATTCGTTCCGGCAAAAGGAATTTGGTACAGCCCTTGGAATGGTCTAGACAACTTTGAGTTCTTCTTCAAATCCCAGACGGCATGGCTTGTCCTGCGAAACACGATGGGGCTGAACATGCTGATCATACTCGCTACCACGTTCGTGAACGTAGCGCTCGCTTTTCTCCTCTACGAGGTCGTCAACCGGACGAGACTGAAGGTGTACCAGACGGTTCTGTTCATTCCTTATTTCTTCTCCTGGGTACTGGTGGGCCTGATGCTGACATCGCTTTTCAGTCCTACGTCAGGCTTGCTCACGGAATTGATTCAACGAATAACTGGCGTGGAAATGAATTTCTATGCGAGTCCCGGCTCCTGGATTTGGATATTAACCATTGTCTCCGTCTGGAAAGGAGCCGGCTTCGGCAGTCTGATCTATTACTCGGTGCTCCTGAACATCGATAAAGAATTGTTTGAAGCCGCCGAGATTGACGGGGCAAGTCGGATACAGACGATTCGTCGAATCATGCTGCCGTTCCTCATCCCGATGATTTCCGTGCTTACCATACTGGCGCTCGGTAACATCATTCGCGCGGACTTTGGTCTCTTCTACTTCGTTCCGCAAAATCAAAGCCAGCTCTACCCAGTCACGGATGTCATCGATACATACGTTTACAGGGCGTTGGCGAAAAACGGTGATTTCTCAATGAGCGCAGCTATTGGGCTTTTCCAATCCGTTGTTGGCCTTCTCTTAATCCTGGTCACGAATAGAGTCGCCAAGAGCGTCAACAAAGATTACAGCTTGTTCTAAGAGGAAGTCACATGTGAGAGGAGCTCTGGCATGATCCCTAATAAATGGTATGCCCTTATCGTTAATGTCATCTTGATTGTTATTTGCTTCTTCTCGCTGTTTCCGCTCGTGATGACGATCATGATCTCCATTACGGACAGCAAGGTTCTGTCGACCTTCGGGTATCAATTGTTTCCCAAGGGGATTTCCATGGATGCCTATGTCTACCTGTTCAAAGTTCCCAAAGATATCATCAACGGCTACCGCAATTCCTTCCTTATTACGTTCATCGGGACGGCGGCCAACTTGTTCATCACGGCGCTCGTCGCCTACCCGCTGTCTCGTAGAGACTTTCGTTATAAAGGTGTCGTATCTGGATTTATCTTCCTCACGATGATCTTCAATGGCGGGTTGGTTCCTCTCTACATCTTGATTGTGAAGTATTTGGACTGGAAAAACACGCTGACCGCGATTATCGTGCCCGGGCTTGCGCTGCCATTCAATATCTTCCTCATGCGAGTGCTGTTCCAGGACATTCCGCCGGCGCTGACCGAAGCGGCAAAAATCGATGGCTCGTCGGATTGGAGGACATTCTTCCGAATCATCCTCCCACTGTCCAAACCTGCGATGGCGACGCTGGCGCTCATCTCGGCGCTCGGCTATTGGAATGAAGCGTTCAGTCCTATTCTCTATATCGACGATACGAGCAAGTATCCCATTCAATTGATTCTGAACAATATCGTATCGGCGGTTAACTTTATCAAGAGCGGAAATACAATGCCTGGCAGCACCTTGACGATCGATCCTGCCTCAGTGCCGTCCGATTCTATCATGTTTGCTATGATGGTCGTCGCCACGTTGCCGATGGTATTCCTGTTCACGTACCTGCAGAAGTATTTCATCAAAGGGCTGACTGCCGGAGCCGTGAAATGATATAATGGAGCCATTTATCCTGAAGCTCCTTATATATATATAGCCTGTACACTTACTAGAAAAGGGAGAGTTCAAGTAATGAAAAACACACGAAAATGGTTGGTGCTTCCAGTTCTGCTGGTAGCGATGTCTTCGATGCTTCTCAGTGCATGTGGCAAGAACGGCAACTCCGATTCGGCAGCCTCTGGCACGAATGGTAATGGAAACGCACCGGCAGCATCCGGAAATACGAGCGAAACCGGGAACGAGGCAGCTGAACCGACGGCGAATTTGGAGCCGGTCACGTTGAAATACTATTATCCCGGCGCGCCTCAACCTGATCTTCAAGTTGTGCAGGACGCGATGAACAAGATTCTAAAGGACAAGATCAACACGGAAATCCAGCTCTATCCGATCTCCTTCGATAACTACGAGCAGAAGCTGAAAGTCATGATCAACACGCAAGAGAATTTCGATCTCGCCTTCACGGCGCCTTGGGTACTGAATTATGTCGCCAACGCAACGAATGGTGCATATGCCGATTTGACTGACCTACTTCCTAAATACGCGCCGAGCCTTCACGCATCGCTCAAGCCCGAACTATGGAACGCCGCTAAAATCGACGGTAAGATTTACGCATCGATTAACCAGCAAATTTTCGCGAGACAATCCGGCTTCTGGTACAACAAGGAGTTCACGGATAAGTATAATGTTGATATCACGAAGATTGATACGTTGAAGGATTTCTCCGCCTATTTAGAGCAGGTAAAAGCAGGCGAGTCGAAGAATCGGACGGAGCGTATGACCTGGAGAGCGGACTGGCTCGGATCATTGAAAGAAATGAAGGGTTGGGAAAGCGTAGGCGGCTCCGACACGCCGGGAACAATCGTGTCCACGGACTCAAACCCGAAAGTGTTCAATGAATACGAGACACCGGAGTATAAGGAGATCGTAGATCTGGCGAAACAACTGCAGGCATCCGGCGTTATTCCGAAGGATGTCCTGACGGCGGCAAACTGGGACCGTGCACAGATGTTTGGCGGAGTCACCAGCATTGCGCCAGGCGGTGAGCAAGCGGAAGAGCAAGCTGACAACATCAAAGAAATAGTCATGCACGGCGTGGGCAGCCCGCTGCTCACAACGAATAACGTTACGGCGACGTTGACAGCCGTGTCCGCAACGTCAAAGAATCCGGAGCGCGCAGTCATGTTTCTCGACCTTATCAATACAGATAAAGAATTGTATAACTTGCTTGCTCATGGCATTGAAGGCACCCACTACAAGAAGGTCGGCGACAACAAATATGAGCCGATCACGGATTCCAAATATGCGCCGAATGCGGATTGGATGTTCGGCAACCAGTTTAACGGCCTCATTCCGGCGAGCAGCGCCGACGACGTATGGGAACAAACGAAGGCGCTGAATGACAACGCGACGACTTCAGTCCTTATGGGCTTCGTCTATGACGACTCAAAGATCAAAACCGAGGCAGCGAACTGTGCTGCTGTCATTGCCCAATATAAAGACGTCCTTTCCGCTGGGCTGTATGGCGCTGATACGGATAAGAATTATACCCAATTTCTTGCCGACCTGAAGAAAGCAGGCCTCGAGAAAATTATCGCAGACAAGCAAGCGCAAGTAGATGCTTTCATTGCGAGCAAAGCTTAACGCGTTGCGTTAATAACTAGATAAACTCAACCAAAAGGATCCGCCCACGGCGGATCCTCAGGCTGTCGAGAAAGTCTCGACGGCCATTTTTTTTATCTATTAAATTAACATATCACTGCGTTAACATTAACATGGTGCAAATTTCATCTCGCACGCCTCAGCTTACATTCCGCGAAAATCTAACGAACCGTAGGGGTCTTATTGGCCGAATTTCGGGGCTTCGAGATTCTAACGAACCGTAGAGGCGTTATTCTGGGATAATCGGCTCCCAACTACTCAAAAATCGTCAAATAGAGCCCCTACGGTTCGTTAGAATGATTTCGGTACCAATAATGGGCAAATAAGCGCCGTACGGTTCGTTAGAGCATTCCGCACATCCAAGAAGTAGCTATCAAACCACAAAACTTTATCTTTCATTTAATTGGGTATAATTGCATAATTAAATAGAATATTGCAGAATTGAATGCCTGGTTTATAGAGGGGGGAGCTTATTTGAATAACAGTGGTAATGTGATTAAGGAGACTTGGAACCAATGGTCCGAGACTTGGTATACGAAGTACAGAACCGAAGAAGCCATCAAGAAGATTGTTACTACGCCTGAATCAGCATTCCACCGCATGACTTACTCGATGATTCTAGACGCTATGCCGGATATGAAGGGGAAACGGATTTTGGTTCCTTCCAGTGGTGACAACCATGCTGTCTTTGCGTTTCATTTAATGGGGGCACAAGTGACTTCCTGCGATATTTCGGAGAAACAGATAGAGAGTGGATACGATATAGCTAAAAATCGTGGCTGGGATATTGAATTCATTTGTGAGGATACGATGCAATTGTCTAAAATCAACAGTAATGAATACGACTTTGTTTACACCTCAAATGGCGTTCATGTTTGGATTAACGATTTGAACGCCATGTACACCAATATCCAGAGGGTACTTAAGCCACATGGCGCCTATATCATGTTCGATATCCATCCGTTCATGCGTCCTTTTGGAACAACAACGAAAGAAACCCTAACAGTAGAAAAACCATACGATCTAACAGGTCCCTTTGGCGAAGTACCTACATATAAGTGGCGAATGCAAGATATACTGAACGCAATGATTTCCTCCAAGCTCTCCGTTAAGCAAATCGAGGAAATGTATGCGGAGGATGGCTCATTTTGGATAGACGATTCAACCGATGAGGGTGAACACTTGTCTGAAGAAGTCCTTAAGGGCTATTGCGATTGGCATCTCAATCCACTAGCGGCTATCCCTCAATGGCTGTCCGTTAAAGCGATCAATAACTAGTTGAAATTTAAGTCTGCCGACGATACGGCGGACTTTTTTGTTAATGGGCCAGCTCATGTATCGCGCTTCAGTTCTGCACCGTTTTCTTACGGAACGCCGAAACGAGCAGGAGCAGAAGAGGGATCCCGATCGAACAGATAGGGAATGCGATCATTTGCCAATACTGCTGCACGGAATTCATAGTCGCCTCGTTCGGAATGAGCAGCGCCATAACAAACATCGCCGGCGCGCCGAACCAAATGAATTTCCGCCAATCTTTCACACGGAACCAGCGTGCCGCCTCATAGCTCGTGATGAACAAATATAACGATAACCGGGCGAACAAGCCGAAGATCCAGATAAAGATGACGAAGATATCCATGTTTTGTATGAAATCGAGGAGATTGATGGAGCGTACGAGCAGAAAGTACGGAAACCGCATCCTAGCCGCCACATCCGGCCCGAAGACGAGTAGGACCAAGGTCGTCGCAAGGCAAGCCAGCATAGCAGTCATGCCAACGGCAATCAGAGATTTCGAATATGCTTGACGCGGGTGATCGAGAAAAGGAAGGATGCTGAAGAAGATCAAGGATTCGCCCAGGAAAGAAGCGGGTTGGATCGAATTCTTCATAATGGCAATCCAACCGAAATCATTGACGATCGGCAGAATATAATGCCACTTAATATCGACGATATTCAGACTAAAGCCTACAATCAGCGTGAGCACAGTAATAGGACCGGCAATTTCGCAAAATCTTCCGATGCCCATAATGCCAACGGAGTACGTTAAATAGGTCATTAATACGGTCATGAGCAGCATGATCAGCCAAACAGGCGTTTTGTCGAGCATGATCAGATGGATAAAGTCGCCAAACAAGCGAAGCGCGGCTGCATTCAGGCCAAACCACACCGCGAAATAAGGAAGGACGATCGCCCTTCCCAGCCACTTTCCAAGTATAGCCTGACTAAACTCGACCAGTGTTTGCCGGGGATGCAGCATGCATAAACGGACAATGAGCGCAGTTAAAGCCATCGCCACTATGCCGCCGGTTAACATGGTAATCCATGCGTCCTGTCTGCTTAGATGAATCGACGGCGTAATCATTCCCCAGATGAACAGTACAACTTCAACCGTCGCGAATATCCACATGATTTGCGTACCTGACAATTTCATCTCTTTCAAGTGCATCCCTCCTAACATTAGCGGTATATGGAAGCATTGGTTTCACCCAGATCCTTGCATTTGAGATTAACGCGCACGGACACCTCGACTTGCGGAAATATCACGTTCCATTTCGGTCGCAGCGATTTCCATTGTGCGGGATGCTGATGATGAACAAGTTCACCAAACCCGAAGATGTCGAGTTTAATTTGCTTTTGCGCTTTGTCGACGATCTGCTCAACTTTCTTCTGGGTTTGTGCATTCATGGACTTCTGTATCAGCATGAGATGGCTTTCCATGGACGGATCCAGGTTCGTATTATTTTCAACAATTACGCCTGCTCCAGACAGCAGGATATCGACTTTTACGCGATTACCTTGCACGCTCGTGTGAATCCGCCGGTTCAGGGATCTCAGCTTTAAACTGAAGGTTCCTTCGTATCCGGACACCGTGAAGGTCATGAAGTAATTGTTGATTCTCCTTCTGACCCAATTCGTATAGAAGGATTCCTCTGGATTTAAATATCCCGCCAGTTTGAGATCGTTGTCCTTGTCCATAATCGCGAATCCGGAATAGACATAGTGCTTCCTCCGATTCATAGTGAGCGCAGGCAGCAGGGGCACTGTGCCTTGACCCAAGGCATCGTACATAAAGGCAGCGAAATAAAAATTTCTTAAACCAAGCGTGGCTTGCTCATCATAGAGCGTTGTCGTGATATAGGGATCGAACATGGAGTTGATTTCGAAGACGTTCTTGGCCTGCGTGCCTTTCACGACAAATATTCTAGATCTGGCTTCCGACTGGGGGTTTCGGAAAAATTCGTCGACCAAATCAGCAATCCCATGCTCAGCCATCTTCTCTCCGATAAGAACGATTTCACGATGGCCAATAAACAAGCTGCGCGATAATTGTGCTTGCATCTTCTGCGCCGCATCCGTGTTGTTTTTGCCTGTAGAGGTCAATACCCGGAAGCTTTTCTGTTCGTTTGCTTCTTGTACGCCGATACCCGCTGGTATCGCGATTAGCGTGCTGAGCAAGTATTTACCATCCTTGTTGATATCCATGCCCGTGCCCATGACGAAGGCTCGTTGATCCGGCTCTTCGAGGTTCCAACAACCGGTCGTGATTAGCGCTGTAATAAGCAAAACGAAACCGATCTTAGCCACATTGATCATGTTTGGTCCGCCTCCGGAACGGGTTCGGCTTTTCGGGTCAGCTTTTGCGGCCAACGGAGCAACACATCCTTTAGCCTTCCCTTGTTGAGCGGAGCAACAGGGGACAGATATGGCGTTCCGAACGGCTGTAGGTGAATCAAATGGATGAGAACGGCGATGATCCCAATCGCGATCCCGAACAGTCCGAACAAGCCGGCGAGTATCAGCATCGGGAAGCGGAGGAGCCGCATGGGGAAGCTGAAGCTGTACCTTGGAATGACGAATGACGAGATACCGGCTGCAGGTACGATAATGACGATCGGCGCAGATATAATGCCTGCCCGGACGGCTGCTTCACCAATAACCAAGGCGCCCACGATGCTGACAAGAGGACCGATCTGCCGGGGGAGACGGATACCAGCCTCCCGCAGCGCTTCGAATACGAATTCCATCATGAACACCTCAATCACCGTCGGAAAAGGCGCTTTCTCCCGTAGTGCCGCAATGCTCAGCATGAGCTTGGCAGGAACCATCTCCGGATTGAAGTTGGTCAGCGCGATATAGATGGATGGCAGGAAGACCGAGACAAGGACAAACATGTAGCGAATCCAACGGTTTAGCGTCACGAACAGGAAACGCTCGAAATAATCGTCCGGTGCCTGTAAACCGGCCCAGAATGTCATGGGCACGACTAGCGCGATTGGCGTTCCGTTCGTCAAGATGGCCACTTTACCTTCCAGAAGTCCGGCGGCAACGACATCGGGACGTTCGCTGCTCAAAATTTGCGGGAATGGCGAGAAGTGCGTATCCTCAATGGATTCTTCGATATAACCTGATTCCAGAATGCCGTCTATGCGGATGCATTTGACCCTTTTGCGGACTTCATTCAGAACGGATGTATCAACGACGCCTTCGATATAGGTAATGACGACTTCGGTTTTCGTATACTTTCCGAGCGTCAGCTGCTCCATTTTCAAGTCCGGCGTGGCGAAAATACGGCGCATCATCGTTGTATTGGTAGTCAATAGCTCGGTGAAGCTTTCTCTGGAGCCGCGAAGAGTCGCCTCTTCGGAGGGTTCGCCGATTGCACGGGATTCGATGTTAGAAACGTCTGCCACGATAGCCGACGCTTCACCGTCAACCAGAATCGCCACGTTTCCCCGCAAGACGTATTCCGCGATCTCGCTGACATTCGAAGCAGTCATGACTCGCGATACGGAAAACCGCGATTGTTCGAGCATTTGGGAGATGCTGTTGACGGATTCCAAACCTTGCGGCAGCCCTTCGTAGAAGAGAGGCTTTAAGATATTCGTGTTGAGTTCTTCCGTATTGACCAATTCAGCCACAAAAATTAAGAGCAGTCGTAACTTGCCGTCCGCTTTGATTTCCCGAAACGAGACGTCCGAGCAATTCAGAAAGATGCGTTTGAAAAGCTGTTCGTTTTCCTGAATATCGCTATACAAGTCTGCATGCGCATTTCCTGTGGGTGATAGTTTCATGGTCGAATTCCCCCTCTATTACTGAACGATGCAGATCGGCTTAGTTTCTTGATGTGCATATTTTATCCAAATGAAGGAAATCCATACGAATATTACATTCCATTCATGATTAGGATGGTTAAACCTCCGAGAAGCATATTCGAAGCCAAACTAAACTGTTATAATATGGAAAAGACGCATGGCGGCTGGGATTTCCGAAACGCACACCTCGCCGATCCGGATGGCTATAACATCGTTTTACGGACGTAATGGAACCAAGCGTTAAGGAGAGAGTCAAGGTAACACTAGATCTTATTCTGAAGTTTGGATTAGTGGATGCGCATGATTTCTGGGAATTCTCTGCTGGACTACCTGCCTATGATTCATGGATAGAGGTATTTCAGAAGAAGAAAGTCGATTGTTACGGAAATTCGTTTACTATCAAAGTGTTACATAACGCACGGCATTCTGCAGTCCGGTTTCTCCATGCATGGAAGAATGATTTCTCAGAAGCTCATCATATCCTGCTGCTTGAGAGAGCCATACAAGCATTCCAAATCGTAGCCGATCGATATGGAAAACTGGAAGTGCTTTTCCCGTATCCGGAGGGCGGTAAGCCAAATGATACTGAAACTGGTAAACAAGCGATTGAACTGTTACATGAAATCAAAGATGCGGAGAGTAATGCGTTGCTGATTCTCCAACAACTACGAGAACTTCAACACGGGTAGTTACATAAAGGGAAGTAGGTGAAAATAATGTACGTACTTCCTAGCTGTCCGCATCTTGTATATAGTTTCATATGAAGGTGAGTCACCTATAGGTCATCTCAAACCAATCATATCGATGAATGCTGAGTCGACCATAGGTCAACTCAAACCAATCATCATAAAGGAGTAGATATAGTGGAATATCGTGTTCTTGGTCGTTCTGGATTACGAGTAAGCGAGGTAAGCTTAGGCTGCTGGGCAATTGGCGGACCTTCGTGGCGTGACGGTGAGGCAGTAGGTTGGACGGGAAATGATGACAATGAATCTCTTGCCGGTTTGAACCGGGCTTTCGAGCTTGGGATCAATCATTTTGATACGGCAGATGTTTACGGAGACGGTCACTCGGAGCGCGTTCTTGGACGTTTTCTAAAGGAAGTTCCACGCGATCAAGTCGTGATTGCGTCCAAAGTAGGCTGGTTCCGTGGGACAGCGCCAAATGCGATGCAGCCGATCCATATTCGACATCAGCTGGAGCAGTCGCTCATGAATTTAGGCACCGATTATTTGGATCTACATTTCTTCCATAATACGAATTTCGGACCGAATGATCTGTACCTGGAAGAAGCGGCGGATACGATGCGTCAGCTGCAGAAGGAAGGCAAAGTGCGCGTGATCGGACAATCCGGTTACGGCTACAGCGACTTTATGCGCGTCTGCCCGGTTACACGTCCGGACGTCTTGCAATTCCACTATAATGCATTCGGCAATTCGTTCGATAAGCCGGATACGAATCTATTCCAATGGGCAGATGAGCAAAATATCGGTATGGTTTTGTTCGGGCCGCTTGCACAGGGACTGCTTCTCGACAAATTCGATCCGGAGCATCCGCCGAAATTCGGCGAAGGCGATGTTCGGGCTTCCAACTCCTCCTATACGAAGGAGCGCCTGCTGGAAATCCGCGAGCGTCTTCAACCGATCAAAGAACGCTTCGGTATGGAGGTTCAAGATTTGGTGCGTGTAGCGATTCAGTTTGCACTTGCGCAATCGCCGAACGCTTGCGTCATTCCGGGCTTTAAGAATGCGAAACAGGTTGAATCCAACGCCCAAGGTGCAGGCAATCCATTGAATGCGGAAGAAGTAGCCTTCATTCGCAGTGTGATCCAAGGCGCTTAAGCTGTGAAAAGCTCGCTCTCAACAGTGTCTAGTACACTTTCGAAGGCGGCTTTTTTTCTGTGAATGCGCGATTGATCCTGACAGCCTCCATTTCGTCTTACTCGTTCTAACGAACCGTGGAGGCGTTATTTACGTGAAAACAGCGACTTTTTGATCTAACGAACCGTAGGGGCGCTATTTGAAGGTTTGAGGGAGAATAGGAGCTGATTTTGCCAAAATAAAGCCCCTACGGTTCGTTAGATTCTCGGAGGCGAGAAATCCGGCCCAATAAAGCCTCTACGGTTCGTTAGATTCTAGGAGCTAAGAAATTCGTCCAGGTATTACCAGTATGGTTAGCGTAAAGTCTGGGTTAATCATGTTGGTTGTAACTTTTTGGATCTATCTGCGTCTCAGATAAAGTAGATATCCTGATTAGTGAGAGGGAAGCGAATGGGCAAAGTCTTGTTTCTATATTCTTGCTTGCTAGTCTTGTTGCTGGCTGGATGTACGACGAATTCGCAATTACCGGACGAGCCAGTGAAGCCTATCATTTCCGTAGAAGGTCACAATGTTGACTATTTATTGGCGCATTATTGTTGGTATGGTTCGCAAACAGACGGAGTTTGTGCTGATCCGCCAGAGCCGGATACATACAACAAGATGATCAAAGATAGAGCAATCAAGGCGATGCCAGGTGATGTGATCTCTGTTAAGTTTCCGGTCAATCCGGATGAGTTTACATTAACCATGTACACAGATGATGGCAAACAAGTAATGATAGGCAAACCGAATCAATATCGTTATGACCTTCCAAGCAAGCCGGGTTATTATAAATACCGACTGTCGGCTGTATGGGCGGAGAGAAATACGGCCGATTATGATTTTGGCATACAAACGAACGACCCTTAACTGAGCTGACTACGAGAGGAAGCTAGAACATATGACTGCACGCTGCGCCTGGGTCAATGAGGACCCTTTATATATCGAATACCATGATCATGAATGGGGAGTACCTGAACATGAGGATCAGAAATTGTTTGAGATGCTGGTATTAGAAGGGGCACAGGCAGGACTAAGCTGGTATACCGTGCTGAAGAAACGCGAGGGATATCGGAGAGCGTTCGACGGATTCGATCCCCATAAGGTGGCTGCATACGAAGAGCACAAAGTTGCCGAGTTAATGGCTGATGACCGTATTATTCGAAATCGGTTAAAGATCCAATCGGCCATCACGAATGCCAGATGCTTCTTGAAGGTTCAACAGGAATTCGGCAGCTTTGATGCGTACATCTGGCAGTTCATCGGCGGCGTTCCAATTCGGAATCATTGGAGCACGAAGAGCGAGGTTCCGGCGACTACTCCGCAATCCGATGCCATGAGCAAGGATTTGAAGAAAAGGGGCTTTAAGTTCGTGGGATCGACGATTTGCTATGCGTATATGCAGGCTTGCGGGATGGTAGATGATCATACGTTGGACTGTGATTATCATAAATAAGCGATCGAAACACTGATTGCACATTGATCGTGCTTTACTTTACCCAGTCAATTTGTTCACATATCCTATTATAATTGTCCAAGTTGTCGTGAATGGTAAAATTGCTGGACGGGTGGTTTCTGGACGAATATTCATAGAGCAAGATTGCGCCATGCTGCAGCTGCCATGCTGTATGAATGCGAAGCACCAATTCTCCCTCTATCAGCACCTCATCGACAATTCTCCTGATGATTTGGTTGGAGAACATCCGAACTTCACCTTCCACAACGCTCCGACTCATACTATGACCTCCTAACCTTTTTGGATAGTTTAACTCACGAATAGGCTTTCACCAATATCTATAGTCGTCGTATTGACTAACCAAAACTGATATATTGACGGAGTGGGAGGCGGTTGCATGAACTATGAAGAATTGAACCGTGTTTTGTTTGAATTAACGGATTTGGAGATTAAGTTAAAAGATAGGGATCTTACAGATGAAATGATTAGAAGTCGGATTCTTTCTCCCTCCTTGTCAGAGGAAAAGCCCTCGGGCCAAAACAATTCTCGTGGGGTGCCTGCTCCGACTATGGCAATTACCCACCCGTCCACTTACCGCTACACGTTGGAGGGGGATGTTCTTCGATTGAATCTCACAGGAGAAATCTTCGCCATCTCCAGACATACCCGGTTTGTCAAAATGGTCAAACACACCCATAACCTATTTGAGATGAATTACATTTATAGCGGTACCTTTTATCAAGAGATTCAGGGAGAACGGTTTGAATTAAAAGAAGGAGACTTGATTATCCTCAATAAGAATGTGGAGCATTCCATTGACAAAGTTGGCGAAAATGATATCCTCATCAACTTCTTAGCGAAGAATGAGTTTTTTGACAGTTCCTTCATTTACAAAATACTGGGGAATAATATTCTCGGTAAGACAATTGCTTCGATTATTTCAAATGCTTCCAGGGAAAAGAACTTTCTGTTATTCCATACATCGAATAATTGGCAAATCAAACAAACGATTCAGAATCTATTATGCGAGTCATTAGGCAATGAAAATTCGAACCGAGAGATTATCAAAGCTTATCTAACGATTCTATTCACCAGGCTTTTAGAAAGTGATAGTTACGAATTGTTCTTGAACAAAGGAGTTAGAAGATCGAATATCTCGGTCATAGAATTATTAGCCTACATCAATAAAAACTATCTAAACATGACATTAGCACAAACAGCCGAGCACTTTCGGTATTCGGCAGAGCATTTAGGTCGGATCATCAAAAACGTGACCGGAAAAACCTTTTCTTCGTTAGTACAAGAGCAAAAATTCATACATGCTGCGCTGCAGTTGAAGCTGACGGATCAAACGATTGAGGAGATTTCCAAAGAAATCGGTTATAACAATTTAACCTTTTTCTATAGGAAATTTCATTCCTTGTATGGAGTCACGCCAAAGGAGTACCGCAGAGTGGTCAAGCAAGAGGAAGGTATTCCAACTTAGCTAAGTTCAATCCATATAAAGAATAGATTCTATTGGCATAAATCCGCTTGTCCTTTATGATGATAATCGAGGGCATCTTGTATAAATTTGGAAGCCGACTAGAGCCAAGTGAAATGAATCGCGATAAGGAGGAACTATCGTAATGAAGCTCACGTACGAACAGAAGCAGTCCATGTTGACCAAAGGTTATATTCAGATCAAGGGCGCCATTCCTCAAGTCATGATCGACAATGCTGTAAAGAACATTAACCATTCCGTTGGACAAGGAATGCCGCTTGAGCTAATGCCTACATTTCGCGCGCAATCCTACTGCCCTGAGCTATCTGGCAAGCCGCCGATTAGCGGTTTGTTCAATGACACGCCTATCAAATCCTACGTAGAAGAGCTGCTGGGTGAAGGGATGATCCATCCAATTACGGGCGGACAGATCGCCTTGCGTTTCCCTTCGCTGCAGGATCCGCCACTCATCAACAAACCTCACCTGGACGGTATGTACACGCCAACTAATGGAGTGAAGGAAGGGACAATCGGCAATTTCTCTATGCTTGTCGGCGTGCTGCTTAGTCCGGTGCGCGACGTCTTTTCCGGTAATTTTACGGTATGGCCGGGTACGCATACCATCTATGAAAAGTATTTCCAAGAACATACACCAGATGCGCTGTTTAAAGGTATGCCGCCTGTAGAGCTGCCGGAGCCTGTGCAAACAACAGGGGAACCCGGTGATGTGTTCCTCGTTCACTATCAGCTGGCCCATACTGTAGCGCTGAACGCTTCTCCTAATACGAGATATGCGATTTTCTTCCGAGTCTCTCATATCGAGCACGAGCAGGACTGGAGAGCGCCGATGACCGATATATGGCGGCATTGGCCGGGTATTCGCGCCATTCAATAGAATCCGATGTGAAGCAGCTTGTTGGCTTAGGCCGACAAGCTGTTTTTTCTGAAATGTTATGGTTACATGTACTGATGTTCGATTGCCTTCAAGATAGTACCGGGGAAAGTCTTCGTATTGAGTTCAGTTAGAATAGCGTGAAGAGACTTCAAACTGCGTGAAACTTGTTCATGTGACATCACATTCGAGCTTAATGCGGTTTCGAAATCATCCATATCGTAAACGTGATAACTTCCATCAACATTTACCGAAATATCAATAAACATATCATGAACGCAATATACATTCGGTCGTATCTCTTGAATATCAACGATATCAATTAACCACCAAGAAATCCGCTCACTACTCATTTAAATGAATCCTCTACCTATCACATTCGCTGATATCGGCTGTAACCCAAGCTCTCTTGCCCATACGGATAGCTGACCTATATGATGAATTTCATGTGCAAGGACATGGCGTAATATTTCCCCTTTAGTAAAACGTCCTTCAGTCCAGGGAACAGTTACACTATCAGTCTCGAAATCAGTTGACCAAGTATCAAGGTATGCCTTTGTTTCTTGGAGCCATGAATCGGAAAGTTCCTTTACTTGTTCAAGCGTCTTATAGTGCTCAAACTGGACTTGGATATCCGGTTTCCCTTGTATTCCACGAATCCAACTATATTCCACGTCTGAAATATGGAAGAGCGTATAAAGAATACTGCCTGCCCCGCCAATTCGATTCTGCAACAGCTCTTCTAATGGGACTTGCTTGAGCAGTTCGAACCATTCATCTCTTACCCTCCAATTATACGGAAACAATTTGATCAACTTAAACACCCCTTATTAGCTATTGTGGACCAGTCCATACTGGAATGATTTTACACTAATTATAGAACGAATGTTCTCGTTTATCAATTGAATAATCTGGCTCCGCTTAGCTCAAACAGTGCCGCCACACCATACAACTGCTTGTCAAAACTGTAGATATGTTCGTTTCGTGCCATACGTTCCGCTGCGTGCCTTCCTTATAATTGATAGTGTAGGACATTCATCAGGGGAGGTATTTACATTGAATCGTTCATATCATCAATCTCGCTTGAACCGGTGGAAACAAGGGCTCTCGGCCTTGACCGCCGCCATAATGATTCTTTCTATGCTCATTTCGGCTGTTGCTGTACCGGGGAAAGCTGGAGCAGCTGCCACGAATTTGATTGCAAATCCCGGATTTGAGGATGGACTGACAGGTTGGGATTATACAAATTTAGATGGCTCGGAACCAGGGCCGGCATCCACGCTTACGATCTCGGGGAGCGATGTGCACACGGGGACAGCCGCAGCAAGCTATTGGAACGGCAGTGCATATGCGTTCAAGCTGAGCCAGACGGTGACCGGACTTTCGAACGGCACCTACACACTGAAAGCATGGTCTTCGGGGGACGCGGACAATAACAATTTGAAGCTCTATGCCGACAACTTCGGAGGCGAGAAACGGACAGCGGCTATTACCAACAGCGGCTGGGGGACGATTACGCCTTACACGATCGAAGGGATTAGCGTTACGAACGGTCAAGCGACAATTGGGTTTGAGGTGAATGGTTTGGCGGGAAAATGGGGCTTTTTCGACGATGTGGAGTTGGTGAAGATGGAGGAGCCTACGGTTCCGGAAGAGTCTGACGAGCCTTTCATCAAGGGGGCAGATATTTCAAGCCTCCAGGCCATTGAAGATGCCGGCGGCAAATATTATGAAGGCGGCGT
Source organism: Paenibacillus sp. N22P23 (assembly GCF_059383735.1). Lineage (NCBI taxonomy): Bacteria > Bacillati > Bacillota > Bacilli > Caryophanales > Paenibacillaceae > Paenibacillus > Paenibacillus sp. N22P23. The sequence goes on along the minus strand of NZ_JBXENT010000002.1, from coordinate 877,681 downwards.
AGAGCGTGATTTACTGGATATTCTGAAGGAGCATGGCGTGAACTACATCCGGCTGCGCCTGTGGAACAATCCGGTGGAGGCAGACGGCTACAACGACAAAGCCCACATCATTGCGATGGCACAGCGGGTGAAGGAGAAGGGCATGAAACTGCTGCTCGACTTCCATTACTCGGATTTCTGGGCCGATCCGGGCAAACAAGTGAAGCCGGAGGCATGGGTGAATCTGAGCTTCGACGATTTGCAGCAAGCAGTCTATGATTACACGGCAGATGTGATGAACGGGTTGAAGGACGTGGATGCTTACCCGGATATGGTGCAGATCGGGAACGAAATCAATCCCGGCATGCTGCTGCCTGACGGATCGACTTCGGATTTCAGCAAGCTGACGGCGCTGTTGAAACAGGGCATTCAAGCGGTTCGCGACACGACCCCAGCGGAACATAAGGTCAAGATCATGCTGCATCTGGCAGAGGGCGGCAACAACTGGGCTTTCCGCAGCTTCTTCGACGCGATGGAGGCGGCAGATGTCGATTATGATGTCATCGGCATGTCCTTCTATCCATTCTGGCATGGGCCATTTCAGTCGCTGAAAGATAATTTGAACGATATGGCGGACAGATACGGCAAGCAAGTGATCGTTGCCGAAACCTCCTACGGCTTCACAGTAGAGGACGGCGACGGCCACCCGAACAACTTCTCGCAAGATGAAGCAGATGAAGCGGGTTTCCCTGCAACGGTAGAGGGGCAGAAGCAAGTGCTCACCACCGTCATGAACACGGTAGCGCATGTGCCGGGCGGTAAAGGAGCAGGTGTCTTCTACTGGGAGCCGGCTTGGATTCCGGTTCCGAAGGACAGTGAGGGCAACTTCCAGGCAGGCTGGAAAAGCGGCGAAGGCGCATCATGGGACAATCAGGCGCTGTTTGATTTCCAAGGCAATGTACTCCCATCGCTGGATGCATTCCAATTCGAGCCCGGCGATCTGGACACGAAGGCTGCACTAACGGCGACGAATCCTGAAGGCATCAGTGTTCCGGTCAATGAACAGGCGGATGCGGTGTCTGCGCTCCTGCCTGCAACGGCCGATGTACTTTACAACGAAGGCAGCATTGAGCCAGCTGCTGTAGAGTGGTCCGCTATTGAACAGGATGATCTGAGCCGAATCGGTACATTTGAGGTCGGTGGGCTGATAACAGGAACTGAGCTGACAGTTAAGGTTCGGGTTAACGTAACGACCAATCGCAACCTATTGCATAACGGAAGCTTCGAAGACAGCACAGCCTTCACGGGCTGGACCGTTACAGATGCAAGCGGCGCAGCTAAAGTGAAGACGGATGCTGCTAATGCATCCGCAGGTTCGAAAGCGGTCAATTACTACTCCGGCGCAGCGTTTGGGTTTACGATGGCACAAACCGTTACCGGACTTGCGAACGGAACGTATCTGCTCAAAGCGAAGATTTCCGGCGGCGGCGGAGACAACGCGATTCATCTGTTTGCCCAAGACTTCGGCGCTGAAGCGATGCAAAGCGGCGCTATTGTAAACACAGGTTGGCAGAACTGGAATGATGCAGAGATTGGCAACATTCAGGTGACGAATGGTCAAGTCACGATTGGTTTGACTGTGGATGCACCTGCCGAAACATGGGGCTGGATCGACGAATTCGAGCTGTACCGGGAAACCTCTGTAGCTCAGTGGACGGAAGGGAAGACACTTACCGCATCGAATATCGGAACGAGCAGCGTCAAACTGAATTGGTCCGGCGCGGCGGACGCAGATCAAATAAACGGCTACAAGATCTATAAGGACAGCAAACTGCTTACTACGGTTAGCGGAACCGAATACGTAGTCTCAGACCTGACCGCGGATACGGCCTATAGCTTCAAAGTAGAAGCGAGCTTAGATGGTGAGATTTGGACATCAACAGGCCCGTCGACACCTGTGCATACAGCCAAAGAAGCAGGCCCAGTGGCAGCTTCACCCGTGACCCCGCCAAGTAACACGGAGGTGTTCGCGATTACAGCAGGCAGCTTAACTCCGGATGCGGGCGGTAAAGTTGAAGTTACTGTGCCTGCTGGCAAGACAGCTATCGCTCTCCCTGCTAATACAGCGAAGCTGCTCGGAACTAACCCACTTACACTACTGACAGAGAAGTTCTCGCTGAGTATTCCATCATCGGTGTTCAGCCAGTTATCGACTCTTGCCGGTGCCTCCTCGAATGCAGACGCTGCCATTGCCTTGACGCTCACGCCATTGGCAAAGGATGCATCAAGCACAAAGGCAGTTCTAACCGAGAAGGACATCACACTCGTAGGTGAGGTGTACAGTTTCACACTGTCGATTCGTTCAAAAGAGGGCAAGGAAACGAAGTTGTCGCAATTCGAAGAGCCGCTTACGATTCGGTTCTCATCGGCAGGCATTACGGATCCAGATATTGCCGGTATCTTCTTCATCGGAGATGACGGCAAAATGGAATATATCGGGGGCACGCGGGAAGCAGATGCCGTTACAGCCGAGATTCACCATTTCAGCAGCTACGCGCTGCTGCAAGTGAACCATAGCTTCTCAGATGTGGCCCATCAGCATTGGGCTTACAAGACCATTCGCCAATTGGCGGCTAAACAAGTGGTGAGCGGCACAAGTGCCGATCGCTTCGAGCCGAATAAACAAGTGACGCGCGCAGAATTTGCAGCCTTACTCGTGAAAGCGCTGAAGCTCGCTGATACTTCCTCCGCAGCGCCTGCGCCGACGTTCACCGACGTTCCGGCTGATGCATGGTTTGCTCCTTACGTGGCAAAGGCTGCTCAAGCCGGAATTATTACTGGCAGAAACGCTGCAACTTTCGACCCGAATAGCTCAATCACACGCGAAGAAATGGCGGTCCTGACGATGCGTGCTTACGATGTGCTGCATGGAGCTTCTACCACCGCAGCAGTGGAATCGACAGAGCCGTTCGCCGATCAAGGCGAAATATCCGCTTGGGCTGCGGCAGCGATCAAGCAAGCATCTGCGTTGGGACTTGTGCAAGGGCAAGCAGCTGGCAAGTTCGCACCGCAAGGAGTGGCAACAAGAGCCGAGGCTGCTCAAGTGGTCTGGAACCTGCTGGCCCCATAAAACCTGTTTATGAAAACATTGGTAATGTTTAAATAACATCCTTCAATCCCCCTGTATAAAGCGCTTACAATATTTATGGGGGCAGAAAGAAAATGCCCTACATGTATCGTTCAAGGGGGATATGGGATGTTGAAGAAAGGCATTGGAGCATTGCTTGTTTTAGCACTATGTTTGTCGCTGTTGGCGCTGCCGGCGGTGAAGCCGCAGGTGGCCGAAGCCGCCGCTCCTGCGTTTGCTAAGGGAGCGGATATCAGCTGGGTGCCGGGCATGGAGGCGCAAGGGAAGAAGTGGAAGGACAAGAACGGCGTGCAGCGGGATATCATTGATATTCTCAAAACCGATTATCAAATCAATTCCGTCCGCATTCGGGTATTCGTTAATCCATCCAGCGACTATGGCAATGGGTATATGAACAAGGACCGCGCTGCCGATCTGGCGCTGCGCGCCAAGAATGCCGGCATGAGCATCATGCTGACGCTGCACTACAGCGACTCTTGGGCCGATCCCAGCAAGCAAACGAAACCTGCTGCATGGAGCAGCTTAAACTTCACGCAGTTGACCAGTACCTTGTATTCCTACACCGTAGACGTAATGAACACGATGAAGAATAAAGGCGTCACGCCGGACTGGGTACAAATCGGCAATGAAACGAATGACGGCATGCTCTGGAACGATGGCAAAGCATCCACGAACATGCAGAATTACGCAACGCTGATTACGACCGGGAACAATGCAGTCAAATCGGTGAGCAGCACGACGAAGACGATCGTACATGTGTCTAACGGCTACGACAATTCGTTATTCGTGTGGAACATCGGAGGTTTGATCAGTAAAGGCGCGACCTTCGATATTATCGGCATGTCGCTGTATCCGTCCACCACGGACTGGAGCACCAAGAACACGCAAACGCTCAGCAATGCGAACAATATGATTTCCCAGTACGGCAAGCCGGTTATGATCTGCGAAATCGGCATGTCGTACAGCTCGCCGTCCACCGCGAAGAGCTTCATTACGGATATCAAAACCAAGATTCGCGGCATCTCCGGCGGCAAAGGCTTAGGCGTCTTCTACTGGGAGCCTGAGGCGACACCGGGCTACAATGGGGGCTATAATCTGGGTGCTTGGCAGGCGGATATGAAGCCGACAATTGCACTGGAAGGTTTCTTGAACTAGGTTCAACAAGAGGATTCCCTCAGGCCCGTAATAAGGTCTGAAGGGGAATCCTCTTCCCCGTTTGTCCAAATATAAGAATGTATAAGCTTGAAGACAACAACGCGGCGGCTCCATTATAATGTTGAAGCATGTCATTACACCTAAGGCAAGGATGGGACGCGCAATGCCAAGAATTAATTTGTTTAGCAAAATCGTCATCACACTAGCTGTTCTGATCGTATTGATTGCGGGGCTCTACTTCCTCTCCAATCAGACGAGCACGGATGTGCTGCGAAACGAGCTGAATAAGTCGAATACGAGCAAGCTCGACTTCTTTCAGTCACAGGTAGACGCGAATATGAATTCCGTCACGCTGTGGCCGAATTTGCTCGTGCGCGATCCCGATATTTCCGAGCTGAGGGACATGCCTCCGATTGGGGAAGGTTCCCTTGACCTAGATAGGATCAACCTTGTCAAACGGATTCAGCAGAAGCTGAGCACGCAGGAGAGCTCTATCAATTGGAAATGCTCGCTGTACATATACTCACCGCGGCTTGGCCGCGTTATTACGGTCAATGATGTTCGCGGTTACGATGATGTTGCGTTAAAACAGCGGCTGCGGCAAGGCTGGCATGTGAGGAAGGATGCGCCTGACTCGACGAATAGCTACGAGTTCTCGCTGCTAACCGTCACGCCATACTACGCGATGAATCGTCCCGAGGATGCCGATCTCATTATCGAGGTACGCTTCAACAGCAGCAATATCGTAGGGATGCTGGATGAATTCAACAGCGACGGCAGACGTAACCCGTTCTTCTATAAACAAGACGTAGGGACGATCTTCAACAACACGGCAGACCGAAGCGTTGCGCAGGAGCTGGTAGGCAAGCTGGAGCAGCAGCATCTGATGGACAGCAGCAACCAGACGATTGAGTTGAAGGGCATTAAGTACTTAGTCAATACGAAGCAATCGCCGCTGACGCAGTGGTATTTGGTAGACTATATCCCCTACAGCGATGTCATTGGCCCGATTCAAAAGTCGAATCATCTGTTCTATGCAACGCTGGGTTCACTGCTGATTATGGGCTGCGTCATGGCATACCTGCTGTACGCACAGGTCCAAGTCCCGATGAAGAGGCTCATTCAGAGCTTCCAACGGCTCAAGCAGGAAGATTATTCCGTTCGACTTGTGCCGAAAGGAAACAGCGAATTCAGCTATGTCTTCGTGCGGTTTAATTCCATGGTAGCGCAAATTCAGGAGCTGTTCGGTACCGTTTATTTAGAGAAAATCCATGTGCGGGAAGCGCGGCTCAAGCAGCTGCAATCACAGATCAATCCGCATTTCTTCTATAATTGCTTTTCCTTTATCTCGAGCATGGCCAAATTAGAGAATTACAAAGCGATTGTGGCGATGTCTCAAAATCTATCTGCCTACTACCGCTATACCACGAGGCAGGAGCGAGGCGAAGTAAAGCTGGCGGAAGAGCTCGATTTTGTAACGAGCTATTTGGAAATCCAGCGGCTTCGCATGAACCGGCTGCATTTTGAAGTAGAGCTTCCTTCTTGGCTGCGTCATCTGGACATTCCGCCGCTGCTCATTCAGCCGCTTGTGGAGAATGCCGTCTTGCACGGCATCGAAGGCCGAGCAGGTGAAGGCATCATCCGGCTTACCGCGAAGGAGGAGGACGGAGAAATCCAAATCCGCGTCGAAGACAACGGCAAAGGGCTTGATGAAGCGGGGATCAGATCCCTTGTGAATAAACTGGATGAGCCGATGGGCGAAGAGACAGGCTGCGGATTATGGAATGTCAATCAGCGATTGCAGCTGCGATACGGTGAAGGAGCAGGCATGACCTTCGCCAATGGGGAACAAGGCGGCCTCATCGTAACACTGCATTGGAGGACTCATCACAGTGACGGAAAGGACATGAGAGCATGATTGAAATTTTACTCGTAGACGATGAGTCCTATGTGACGGAAAGCTTGAAGAAAACGATACCTTGGGAAGCGCTGAACGTTCGTGCTGTCTATACGGCCGCTTCCGCTATGGAAGCCATTGCGATTATGGAGAGCCAGTCAATCGATATTCTCGTGACCGATATCCGGATGCCGGAGATGGACGGTCTTGCTCTGGTTCGTTTGGTCAGCGAGCGATGGCCGGATATGAGGCGAATCCTGCTCACTGGCTATTCCGATTTCGAATACGCGAAGAAGGCGATCCAGCTGCAGGTGTCCGATTATATTTTGAAGCCTGTCGACGATGATGAGTTTATGCGAAGTATACTGGGTGCGATCGAATCGCTCAAGGATGAGTGGGAGGCAGCCGACCGTTATCACAGGCTGCTCTACGATATGAAGTCAGATCATTCCGTGCTCAAAGAAAACCTCATGAATGATCTGCTGCTCGGCAGACAGCTATCCAGTCAAACCATCGGCGATAAGCTGCGACAGTATGCGCTTCCGATCAGCTTGGATGCTCCTTCCTTCCTGATGTTGATTCAGCTGGGAAGCCATTTTGCCGATTATGATCCGCAGTCGGTTCGGCTAATTGAATTCGCTGTCGGCAATATTGCCGAAGAAGTGTTAGGTTCATCGTTTAAAGTATGGCACAGCAAGGCGCCCCACGATTGCCTCGTGCTGTTGATCTCCGGCGAGATCAGACCGCTGCGGGCAGAGATGGAGAAGCTCGCGCGGGAAGTCGGCATGCAAGTGCGCACCCATCTCAAAGGTGACATCTCCATCGTCGTCAGCCCGTGGTTCGAATTTCCGAGCAAGCTGTCAGCTGCCTATCGCAGCGCGCTAGGCGCTTTGCTCCAGCATGGAAGAACGAATGAAGCGTCGATTCTGTTTCAAGAGGATTACCCGGAGAACCGCTATTCCGTGAAATCGATCGAGGCTTTGTATAAACCGCCAACGCTCATTCATTTGCTAGAGTCGAAGCAGTGGACGGCGGCTGAAGAGAAGATTGGCGAAGTGTTCGGTTATCTGGAAGCGGAGAAAGCGTTCATTACGATGGAGCATCTGTATGAAGTGTACCTCTGCATCACGAACGCCTATCTCTACCTCGTTCATAAGCAAGGGCTGTTGATTCATCAGATTGAAGGGTTGGAGTTCGATCTCATGCTGAACCAGAGCGTGCTGCAGTCGCCGGAACGGCTGCGCAAATGGGCGCTGCTTTCGCTCGAGAAGCTGAAGCAGGAGATGTCCGAATCGGATCGGTACACGAAAAGCCATATGATTAAACAGGTGCAGGAGCTCGTCACGCAGGATATCGGGCTTGATATTTCAGTCAAAACCATCGCCGACAAGGTGTATCTGCACCCTGTCTACCTCTCCAAGATTTATAAGAGCGAGACCGGGGAGAGCCTCGGCGATTTCATCATTCGCATCCGGATGGAGAAGGCACTCTATCTGCTGAAGCATTCCAATAAGAAGATCTACGAGATTACCTCGGAGCTGGGCTACCAGAACCCGCAATATTTTAGCAAAATGTTCAAGAAGCACTATGGCATGACACCGAACGAATATCGTGACTAACCAGGTATCAACTTGGGCATCGCAAAGGTAGAGAAAGGTTGGCAAAGGTGCAGAAATCTTCGCTAAGTATCATAGGTTCCGGGCCTATACTTCCCTATAATTAATCTTGTAAGACATAACCGCGTAGGGGGAAGAACATGACAACCACATGGAAAAAGGGGATTTTCACAGCGTCCGCGCTTATGCTGATTACTTCCGGCTTGGCGGCTTGCTCCGGCAATAACGAGAACGGCAACAGCGGCAATAAGAATGCGGCTTCCACAGAGCAGAGCAATACGACGAACAACCAGGCAGCGAACACGACCGAAGAGGCGAAACCGGAGAGCGCTTATAAAGACAAATACGATCCGGCCGTTACCATCTCTACCGTATGGGGCGTTGACCCTGCACTAAAATTCAAGAACGGTGAGTCCATTGAGAACAATGTCCAGACGAAGTGGGCACTAGATACACTGGGTATCAAGATCGATTCGCTCTGGTCCGTAACCGATACGAATAATGCTTTTGCAACGAAACTTAGACTCTCCATGTCTTCCGGTCAGGATCTGCCGGATGTCGTAACAATCGGCGACTCGCAGCTGGCGCAGGATTTGATCGAAACCGGCGCGTTCCGCGATGTGGGCGAGCTGTTCGACCAGTACGCGAATGAGAAGTGGAAAACGGCGATGAGTCTTGATTCGAACGTCTGGAATCCCTACATCCGCGATGGCAAGAAGATGGGTATTCCTGTTCTTGATTACGCATACAACCACGACTACCTGCTTTGGATCCGCCAGGACTGGATGGATAAGCTGAACCTGCAAGCGCCGAAGACGCTCGATGATTTGGAGAAAATCATGGACGCGTTCAAGAATCAGAATCCGGACGGTCTGAAACCGGATAAAGTTGTACCGTTGTCCATCGGCTTCAAGACGACGATGAACACGTGGATGGGCGATCCTTCTTGGGTCTTCGGTGCGTATGGCACGATCCCTTCCCAGTGGAATCAAGCGGCTGACGGCAGCCTGGAGTGGGGCTCCATCAATCCGGCGTCCAAGCAAGCGCTGGATAAGCTGAAGCAGTGGCGCGATAAAGGCTATATTCCTAGTGAGGCAGCGATCTGGGATGAGAATAAGACGGCGGAGCCTGCGGTTGCAGGAACGGCGGGCATCATTCCGGGACCTTACTGGATGAGCGGCTGGCCGCTGACGGATACAGCGAAGAACGTACCTACGGCGGTATGGAAGCCCTATGCGCTTCCTACAGGTCCGGATGGCAAAGCAGGACGCCACGGCACGAACTTCACGAGCGGCGTAACGCTGATCAACAAAGACATGGAACATCCGGAAGCGATTTTCACGTATCAGAATTACCTGTTTGATCATCTGGCTGATCCGCAAACGGGCAGCGACTGGGATCTCGGCGTATTCAAAGGCTATGACTACGATCTGGACGCTAGCGGCAACCCGCTGTACTTGGACAAAATCCCTGGCGGCGAAGTCAATATCAACCGTTACTGGCTCGTGAAGGATGGAGCACGTATTCCGGATGCTCAGATGAAAGCGCTCTTGAAGCTGGCAGACGGAAGCGAAGCGACGACGAAGCTGGAGAAAGAGGTTAAGAATAACTACGGAGCGGAAACGCCTGCTGCAGCGAAAGTGCTGTTGTCGCAGCCGGATATCTCGTTCAAGGACTTGTTCACAGGACCTGCCACGCAAACGATGCAATCCAAGCTGGACTACCTGAAGAAAATCGAGCTTCAAACCTTCAATGAAATTATCTACGGCAAGAAGGGCTTGGACAGCTTCGACCAATTCGTAGCCGATTGGAAATCCGCAGGCGGCGACAAAATGACCCAAGAAGTCAACGATTGGTACAAGAGCACCAAATAACCCGAATCCGGGGCAGCTGGGCAACCGGCTGCTCTTTTTTATAAAGTTGTTGGAGAATGCAGCCGCAACTCACATTCTTCGTGCCCAGTATAGTAGTAACATGCATCTCGCATGGGCTGGCCTGTGCCGAAAGCTGCATCCGCGTGCCTAATCTAGTAACATGCATCTCGCATGGGCTGGTTTGTGCCGAAAGCTGCATCCGCGTGTCGCATTCCGGTTACCGTAATCCGTTGGATCTCGTGTGTCACGCGCCGCGAAAATCTAACGAATCCTGGAGGTCTTATTTGGTCGGAATTCGGGGCTCCGAGACTCTAACGAATCGTACGGGTCTTATTTCGGCAAAATGGACTGTAATTTACTCGAAAACCCCCAAATAGGGCTTTTACGATTCGTTAGAATTTTTTTGAAGGTGTTTTGGGGCAAATAAGACCTCTACGATTCGTTAGAGTTAGTTTGACGCAATCTGCATCACACGATTTAGTGCCGCAACAAGGACGCCGAAAGCCGCATCATGCGTGCTGTACCGCAACTCGCATCTCGCATGCCGCACCATGCGTACCGTAACGCGATTCGGATGCCGAAGGCTGCACCATGCGAGCCGTACCGCGACTCGCATCTCGCATGCTACTCCATGCGAGCCGTCACGCGATTCGGATGCCGAAGGCTGCACCATGCGAGCCGTACCGCGACTCGCATCCTTTAGCCGTGCTGTCAGCTCCAACTGCAACACTCAACCGGCGGCGGACGCCAGATTGCACGGCCGCCTTTACTCAATGAAACGCACTAGGAGGTACATGATGACAAGTTATCTCAAGAGAACATGGTATTTTCATGTAATGCTGCTGCCTGCCCTAGTGTTTCTGATCGTGTTCAACTACCTGCCGATGGGCGGCATTGTGATGGCATTCCAGGATTACAAGCCATGGCTGCACATCAGCGGATCCGATTGGATCGGGCTTGATAATTTCCGGTCGTTGTTCGAACGCGAGGATAGCTTGCAGGTCATTTGGAATACGTTTTTTATCGCCTTACTCAAAATCATTTTCAACTTGATCACGCCGTTTACGTTCGCCATTCTGCTCAATGAAATCCGCCAGCGGCACTTGAACCGCTCGGTGCAAACCTTGGTCTATCTGCCACATTTCCTCTCATGGGTCATTCTGGGTGGCATTCTCGTGGAATTCCTCTCCTCTGACGGAGGGTTCGTCAATCGCATCCTGGGCCAGCTATTTGGAATCAAGCCAATCTTCTTCCTCGGGGATGGCAATTGGTTCCGGTTCACCGTCATCGTATCCGAGGTATGGAAAGAATTCGGCTACGGTACGATCGTGTTCCTTGCTGCACTTGCAGGCATTAATCCTTCTCTATATGAGGCTGCCGAGATGGATGGCGCGAGCCGCTGGAAGCAGACGCTGCACATTACCATTCCGTCGCTTATTCCAATTGCGATTGTGGTTGGCACGTTGTCGCTCGGCAACATACTCAATGCGGGCTTCGATCAGATTTTCAACCTATACAATCCACTGGTGCTGGATAAAGGCGATATTATCGACACCTTCGTCTTCCGTACCGCCATTCTCGACGGACAGTTCGGTTTTGCAACGGCAGTGGGCCTTTTCAAATCCGTCATTAGCATGATCCTGATTATTATCTCGTACCGGTTAGCCTACAAATGGGCCAATTACCGGGTGTTCTAAGGAGGGGGCGGAGAGATGTATCACAAAACGGTGCCTTATCGCGTATTCAACATCTTCAATACCTGTCTCCTGATTCTGTTGTCGCTTGCCTGCATTATCCCGCTCATTCACGTGTTCGCGATTTCGTTCAGCGCGAAGTCGGCAGCTGACGGCAATTTGGTCGGCTTATGGCCGGTCGATTTCTCGACGGTCGCCTATACGAAAACCATCGATAACCCGGTATTCCTTCATTCCCTGTGGGTCTCGGTCAAGCGTACTGTCATTGGCACGATCGGTATTCTCGCCGTAGCATGTCTGGCTGCGTATCCACTTTCGAAGGAAACGTTGCAGTTTAAAGGACGTTCTGTTTACGCGTGGCTGTTCGTGTTTACGATGATTTTCAACGGTGGACTGGTGCCCTTCTATATCGTGATCCAGAAGCTTCACCTCATGGACAATTTCTGGGTGCTCGTACTCCCCGGTATCGTCAACGTATGGCTCATTATCTTGCTGATGAATTTCTTCCGCGGTGTGCCGAAGGAGCTTGAAGAGGCAGCCTTGATCGATGGTTCCGGCCATTTCGGGATTCTATTTCGCATCTACCTGCCGGTCTCGCTCCCGGCCTTGGCTACGCTCGGGCTCTTCGCGATGGTATGGCATTGGAATTCTTGGTTCGACGGGATTCTGTACATTAGCGACAAAGGGGAATACCCGCTTGCCTCGTACCTGCAAACGGTGATCGTGTCACGGGATATGAGCTCGATGAATTTCTCCAAGCAAGAGATGGATCTGCTGTCGCAGAAGACGATTAATGCCGCGCAGATTTTCATCGGTGCACTGCCGATTCTGATCGTCTATCCGTTCTTGCAGAGGTTCTTCGTGAAAGGCCTAGTCATGGGTTCTGTGAAGGAATAGGACAGTGAATGCGGACGCATTAATCCACCTATCTGGTATGAAAGAGAAGTAGAGGTCATATCTTGATAACAAAAGCATAGTCAGTTAGGCAATGGAGCCTAGGCAGGAAGTGTGCGCGGAGCACATTTTCAACCTAGGCTCTTTCTGTTTGTCGGCGACTTCTCGGCAAGGATGTGAGTTGGGTGATTCGGCAATCGCACGATCAGCGGCAACGACCTATACGTGCAATTCCGCTGTCCGTCAGGGTCATCCCGAATGTCGATTCGGGACTGGCCGCGCAGCTGTGCTTGAAGCCTGGCATACGGAGCATCGGGCTCCTTACATCGACAATCGATGACGTTGGTTACACGGCGCTAGATGAAGCAACGAAGAAAGCAGCGGTAGAAGTGGTGTATGCCAAATCTTTCTACGCCGGATCATCGCATGCATCAGGCCCGTTGTCCGGCGAGTTCATCGGCATGATCGGCGGCGCTTCGCCTGCCGAGGTGACGAGCGGTCTGGAAGCAGCGTTAGCACTGATGCAGAATGGGGCTTGCTTCTATGCCTTGAATGAGGAAGGGACACATGCTTACTACGCGCATGTGATATCCAGAACCGGATCCTATCTATCCGGCATGGCCAATATTGCGGAAGGTGAGCCGTTAGCTTATTTAATTGCGCCGCCGCTTGAAGCGGTCTGCGGATTGGATGCTGCGCTGAAGGCTGCGGATGTGAGACTGTGCACCTTCTATGGACCGCCTACAGAAACGAACTTCGCAGGCGGGTTATTGACGGGCAGTCAATCGGCTTGTACGGCTGCAGCCGAAGCCTTCGCAGAGGTGGTAGCGGAGATTGCTGGGAGACCGATCAAACTGTGAGAAAGCAAGGTGAAGGGACATGAAACAGCCCTTGCAGTCACTGAGGATGATTGAGACGTACGGGCTTTCAGCGCTTCTTGCTGCCGCAGATGCTGCGGCCAAGACAGCAGATGTGAGGGTTACTTCATACGAGAAAATAGATGCCGGTATCGTGACCATCTACATCCTCGGCGATGTGGCAGCGGTGAAAGCAGCTGTAGATGCAGGCGGACAGGCAGCACGCGCGGTAGGCAAGCTGCTCGGCGTTCATGTTATTGCAAGGCCGGATGCGGCAATCTCGGAGTTTGTCGCATCACTGATGTCCCCTCCAGGCGGAGGTGACGGAACGGAATGAAGATGGACATGGATCTGCTAGCCATTCAGGAGGTTCGTGATTGTCTACATGAAGCGAAGGCTGCGCAAAAGCAGTACGAGTCTAAGACACAGCTTCAAGTAGATCGCATCACCCAAGCGATGGCTGCAGCTGCCGAGGAGCATGCGGAGCGGCTTGGCAGGATGGCTGTAGAGGAAACAGGCTTCGGGAACATCCAAGGTAAGAAGGCGAAGAATCTGTTTGTTGCCCGCAATGTTTATGAGGCGATCAAGAACCTCAAGACAGTCGGCATCATTCACAAGGATGAAGAGCGGAGAGTATGGGAAGTGGCGCAGCCAGTCGGTGTCATAGCAGCCATCGTTCCATCGACCAATCCAACCTCAACCGTCCTGTTCAAAAGCATGATTGCACTCAAAGCGAGAAATGCCATCGTCATTTCCCCTCATCCCGCTGCGCTCCGCTGCTCGCAAGAAGCGGCGAAGCTTATGCGGCAGGCGGCAGAGCAAGCAGGCGCACCGCCGGGACTGATTCATTGCTTGTCGTACCCGTCCGTCGAAGCCAGTACGGAGCTTATGCGGCATAAGTTGACGGATGTTATTCTCGCGACCGGCGGCTCGGCCATGGTGAAGGCTGCCTATAGTTCAGGCAAGCCTGCGTACGGCGTAGGTCCCGGCAATGTTCCCGTCTTTGTTCACCACAGCGCGAATCTTGCGCGTACGGCTGGTCAGATCGTGCAGAGCAAGACCTTCGATTACGGTACGATCTGCGCCTCCGAGCAAGCGATTGTGGTCGAGCGGCAGGTGAAGGCTCAACTGGTCGATGAGTTGAGGCGGCAAGGGGCGTATATGCTTAGCGGGCAAGAGAAGGAGAGCATCGCAAGCATCATCATGACAGCTAACGGGAAGAGTTTAAACCCGAAGATCGTCGGCAAGTCGCCGCAAGTCCTTGCAGGTATGGCCGGCATTTCAGTTCCGCAGGACACGACAGTGCTCATCGCGGAAGAAACCAATGTCGGTCTGCAATATCCGTTATCGCTGGAGAAGCTGACGCCGATATTAGCGCTTTATACGGTCGATGACTGGCAGGAAGGCAGCCGCCTCTGCACGCAGCTTCTTGAGCTGGGAGGACTCGGACATACGCTTGGCATCCACTGCGAGGAAGAACGTATTATTGAGGCATTCGGTCTGGAGCTTCCCGCTTCGCGAATCGTCGTAAACGCGGGGACGACCTTCGGCGGCATTGGTGCGACGACCGGCATTCAGCCATCCATGACGCTGGGCTGCGGATCGCTTGGTCATAACATAACCTCGGATAATATCGGGCCGCAGCATCTGATGAATGTGAAACGAGTGGCTTTCGGCATTCGCGAGATGATTTCCTCGGAACCGCCTGCTGTGTCACAGCTCGCCGAGCAGGTTGCGGGCTCGCTCAGCTCTGGCATCTCTAGAGAAGAAGTACTAGCCATCGTGAAGAGCGTGCTTTCCCAGATGAAGCTCTAATTCTAAGGATTCAACTATGAAGGAGGAATGGATAATGGCAGGAGAACACACGGCCCTTGGCATGATCGAAACGAAAGGACTAATTGGCTCCATAGAAGCAGCGGATGCGATGGTGAAGGCGGCAAACGTAAGATTGGTTGGTAAAGTGCATGTTGGAGGCGGTCTCGTAACCGTTTTGGTTCGAGGCGACGTTGGCGCTGTAAAAGCGGCAACGGACGCAGGCGCGGCAGCCGCCGAGAAGGTCGGAGAGCTGGTATCGGTTCACGTTATTCCGCGTCCGCATTCCGATATTGAGTTTATTTTGCCGAAGCTTGAAGGTTGACCTTGCCCTCTATGAGATTCATTACCGAAGCATCGCTGCGCGCGAGACTGGTCGGAGGACTCCCGAACCCCTATCCGCTTGAGCAAGGAGACAAACTGACACCGGCAGCCGCCGATTTCTTGAAAGCAAGAGGGATTCGGCTTGCACGCCTAGACTCTTCGGATTCGGGAGGTGCTACGGGGGCAGAACGCGTAATTCCCGTCGGCGTGTCGGGCCGACATCTCCATCTATCCCAGCAGCATCTTGAAGCACTGTTTGGCACCGGATATCAGCTGCAGGTACTGCGAGAGTTGTCTCAACCAGGGCAGTTCGCTGCAAAAGAAACGGTGACCATCGCCGGTCCAAAAGGTGCCATCTCGCATGTCCGCGTTCTAGGTCCAATTCGGTCAGCGACGCAGGTGGAGATTTCGCGAACGGATGGTCATACGCTGGGGCTGCAGCCTGCCGTAAGGTTATCCGGCGACATTTCCGGTACGAGCGGCGCAACGATCATCGGCCCGCTGGGGGCGGTCGTGCTTCAAGAGGGTCTGATTATCGCCAAGCGACATGTGCATATGTCGCTAGCGGAAGCGGCTGAGTTTCAGGTTGCACAAGGCGATCGGTTAATGCTGCAGACGGACTCGGAGCGACCGATTATTTTCGCAGATGTCATTGTTCGAGTGGATGAACGGTTCGCGCTCGAGCTGCACATCGACCGAGATGAGGCGAATGCTGCTGGACTGGAAACAGGCGATAGGGTGAGGGTAATCGGGAAGAACGGCGACATTGCAGGCATGGGTGCGAGGAGGTGATACAGGTGGAGATGAAACAGCTGGTGGAATCGATCATCCGTGAGCTCGTCGGCACGATGCAGGCAGAATCGGCTGCGCCTCCGAAAGTGTTGTATTTGTTCTGCGATAGTAACGCGCATGAAGCTTACAGGGATCATTTTATCCTTCTGCAGAAGACCGGGATTCAATATGATCGGCTGTTTCTGGATGGAGTAACATCGGGATGGCTTGGCATGCATAAAGTAGAGTCAAGCGGGCTTGGCAGAACAATCGCCGTCGATGATTCCACGCCTGCTCCAATCGAAATTCCGAGCGGCTACGACGGTATCGTTATTCCGGAGATCGACCTCGGCGACGCGGGACGAGTTGCGCTTGGCATGAAGGGGACGGTGAGGTCGGAGATTATTTTCGCGGCGCTCGTGATGGGGAAGTTTGTGGTCGTGGGGGATGACGGTCCCGGGCTTTCGCGCGCTGACCGGCGCACGATGAAGGCACTGACATTGCCGATGCCGTATCAGAAGCTGTTCAGCTACTATAAGAGCGAGATGCAGATGTACGGTGTGGAGTTTGCTCCGTCGAAGGACTTGGCGGAGTGGGTGGTGAAGCGCGTGGGTCGTGCTGAATCTGCTGCTGCTGTCAGCAAGAATGAAGAAGCGCATGCGGCTGTCGCCAGCAATGAGTTTCCCGCAACAGCCGAACTGCCGGAACATGCCGAGCACTTCGATGGGAAGTTCCTTTCTGCGGATTGGGTGAATCAGAGGTCAAGGAACAAGCGTATCACCGTCATCCAAGTGAAGCGAGGGACGATCCTGTCGCCGCTCGCCAAAGATGTGCTGAGAGAGAAAGGCATCGCTGTCCAAATCCGGGATGAAGGGTGAGCAGCCTATGTTCTACGGGAAGGTGATCGGAAGCGTGTGGGCGACGCAGAAGGAGGAAGGGATGGATAATCTGAAGCTTATGGTTGTTCAGCCCATCGAATTCACCGGCAAGCCTAAGGGCATGGCGGTTATTGCCGTTGATCGCATTGGGGCAGGGGTAGGCGAGCACGTGATTATTTCTCGCGGAAGCCCGGCAAGAGCGCTGTTCGGCGGCAGGAATGTCCCGATCGACGCCATGGTTGTCGGTATCGTCGACAGCTTCGACGTAGTAGCACCGGAAGATGGAGCGGAGGATGAATGATGGAGCCACAGAAGCAGCGCGTCATCCAGGAGTATGTACCGGGGAAGCAGCTGACGCTTGCGCATGTCATTGCGAACCCCGATCCGATGCTGTACACGAAACTTGGCATTGAAGAGGCGAGCGCCATCGGCATTCTGACGCTGACGCCAACGGAAACAGCCATTATCGCCGCGGATGTTGCGACGAAGGCTGCTCATGTGAGCATCGGCTACTTGGACCGATTTACCGGTTCGCTTGTGATCGTCGGTGAAGTGTCGGCCGTCAGTATGGCGATCGAAGCGGTGAACATTTTTCTGGCCGAGAAGCTTCAATTCACGATCGCGCCATTAACGAGATCATGAAGCCGGCAGCGAAGAAGATTATGATCATCGGGGCCATCGGCTCAGGCAAATCCACTTTGATTAAAAGGCTCTTCGGCGAGCAGGACTCCGCACTCAAGACGCAGTCTCTCGTCTATCGCGATTGGCTGATCGATACGCCGGGCGAGTACAGCGAGAACCCGCTCTTCTATCGCGCTTTAATGGCTACATCGTATGAGGCGTGCGCGCTGGTTCTCGTCCAAGATGCGACCCGCGTAAGGAACTATTTTCCCCCGGGATTCTCTGGTGGCTTTCCTATACCGGCTATTGGCGTAATTACGAAGATGGATGCCGAAAGCGCGGACGGCGACAGAGCTGCCAAGCTGCTGCGGCAATCTCTCTCTGCCAGTCATGAGATATTCTTCACCTCTTCTGTGCAGCTTCAAGGGATCGAAGAGCTTCGCGTTAAGCTTCGTTCAATTGCGTTTAAGGAGTGACAAGCAGTCATGGGTATGGTCAAGGAACTGTGCAGCAGCCATACAACGATGGCAGGCGATGACATGGAAACGATTGAGGATTTGGCGCGCCATCTGCAGTGGATTGCCGATGCGTCCCAATCTGATGCTTTTATAGATTGCCCGCTCGCCGATGAGCGCACGGCGCTCGTTGTTGCGCAGGCGCATCCGACGACTGCGGCTTCGCTGTACAAGACTTCCGTTGTCGGTCAGTTTGCGCATTTTCATAATGAGCCTGCCGTGATGTTCTGCCTCTTATCGGGGAAACCGATGTTAGGCTCGCGCGGCACCTCGCAAGAAGGGATCGCCATGCAGCAAAATGTGGTGCCGATCCACTCCAAACGGGGGCTTGTCATTGGAGCGCTCATCCTCGAATCCGATATTTCCAAGCATGTCGAGCAGGAGCGCAATGTCGAGAGGTTGATAGAGTCGAACGAGCAGCTCGGCGAAACGTTGCTCTCGCTTGCCATGTCCGAAGGCGGTATGCAGTCCCTGATGCAAGAGGGTATCGTGCTGTTCGATGACAGGCATATCGTGACCTATACCAATGCCCAAGCACATCGGCTGCTCAAGGAAATCGGCTATATCGGCCCTATTGAGGGCGGCAGGATTAGTAGTTTGTTTGGCGGCCAACTAAGCAGTGTCGCCATGCAGGAGCATACCGGAGTCTACCGCAGCGAATACCAGTCCAGGAATGTGGCGTTGGAATTGAAGGCATTATCGCTGCAGCGGGATCAACGCATGGTAGGCGGTTTTATCCTGATCCGGGATTTGACGGAGCTGAAGGAGAAGGAGAAACAGCTTCTCGTCAAATCGGCAGTCATTAAGGAAATTCACCACCGTGTCAAAAACAATTTGCAAACGGTAGCGGGTCTCCTGCGGCTGCAAATGCGAAGAACAAAGCATGAGGAAATAAGGAACGTCTACCTCGACAGCATCAATCGAATCAACAGTATTGCCGTTATCCACGAGATGCTGGCTTTCGAGGGGATGGAGACGATTCTATTCAATGACGTTGCGGCACGCATCGTGAAAACGATCATTTCCGCCTCCGCCAAGCCGAATCAGCGGATAACTGCAAGGATCAGTGGAGATGAGCTGATTTTGTCCGCAGAGCAGGCGATGACGCTAGGGCTGGTTCTGAACGAGCTGGTGCAAAATAGCGTCAATCATGCCTTCGTGGAGCGAAGCATCGGGGAAGTTGAAGTTGCACTGCAGCTCATCGGCGACGAAGCGAGAGTTCGGGTTTCGGATACGGGGATCGGCATAGATGAGGCTGCCTATTCGCCCGAGAAGAAGGGTCATCATATCGGTCTCCAAATTTCCGAAACGCTGGTGTTTGAGAATCTTAACGGTGGGCTCCATCTGTCATCAAGCCCGCTTGGTACGCAGGTTGACATTACATTCCCGCTTAGGAGGATGAACGGTGAGCAAAACGATTGTCATTATTGACGATGATCCGATCATTCGCATGGATATCCGCGAGATGCTGGAGGAAGAGCACTACTCCGTTATCGGTGAAGGGAAGAACGGACAAGAGGCGATTGAACTTGCAGCTAGGTTAAAGCCCGATCTTGTCATCATGGACGTGAAGATGCCTGTCATGAACGGGATCAAAGCAGCTGTGATCATTCGCGGCATGCAGCGTTCTGCAGTCCTCCTTCTTACGGCTTACAGCCAGAAGGAGCTGGTACAGCAGGCTCGCGACGCCGGTGTCATTGCTTATCTGGTTAAGCCGGTATCAGAAGCGGATTTGATTCCGGCTGTTGAAATCGCGCTAAGTCAGAAGGAACGACTGGATGGTCTGAAGCAAGATATCCGGCAGCTTCAGCAATCGCTGGAGGAGCGTAAGCTCATTGAGAAGGCGAAAGGAATCGTAATGAAGCGGCATGGGCTAGATGAGCCTGCCGCTTACCAGCGCATACAAGCGCACAGCATGACCGAGCGGATTCCGCTGTCTGAGCTGGCTGTACGCATCATCGAAAGCGGAGATGGGTGAGCCGCGATGCAGGACCAGTGGATCACGAGTGTCGGTATCGATATCGGCACGAGCACGACGAAGCTGATCGTAAGCCGGCTGCGACTGGCGCGTACCTCCAGCGCGTTGTCGATCCCTCGTTATGAAATTGTGGAACGGCAGCTGGTATATGCAAGTCCGATGTACAATACACCGCTGATGGGCAGGGATCAGCTTGATGCAGACGGGGTGTGGGCCATCATTACCGAGGAGTATCGGAATGCGGGCATTCGGCCTGCCGAGCTGAAGACCGGTGCCGTTATCATTACGGGCGAGACGGCGAATAAACGAAATGCACGCGAGATCGTTCAGCGGCTTGCCGAGCGCTCCGGCGACTTCGTTGTCGCAACGGCAGGAGCAGATCTAGAAGCGCTGCTTGCAGGACGGGGAGCAGGAGCGGATCTGCGATCCATGCAAATCAAAGAAGCGGTAGCCAATCTGGATATTGGCGGCGGAACTGCGAATGTGGCTTTTTTTCGGAGGGGGCGGCCAGTCGGTACGGTAACCTTTCATATCGGCGGCAGATTAATAGAGCTCGATCGAACAGGAACAGTTACGGCTGTTTCACCTTCGATTAGACCTTGGCTTGCATCGAGGGGCTATTCTATTGCACAGGGGAAAATGATCAGCTTCGAGGCTGTCAGAGGAATCTGCCATGACATGAGTCACAGTATGCTGGACTATCTGGCAGGTAATTCTGGCTCTGTGGATGACTCGACATTGCGGGAACTCCTTCTCGGCCATGAGCATCCGGCGGGCATGCCTTTGATCGCAGAATGGATGGTTTCAGGGGGCATCGGGCTCTTGATGGAGCTGCCGCAGCCGGCAACGATTGCTGAAGTTGCGGAGTACGGCGACATCGGCCCTCTACTCGCGCGTGAATTAAAGTCAGCCATGTCTCACTACGATATTGCGCGGGTTAAGCCGGATCAGACGGTTCGAGCGACCGTTATTGGGGCCGGCATGCAAAGCACGGAGATTAGCGGAGCCACAATCTATCTCGATACTTCACAATCGCTGCCGATCCGCAATTTACCGGTATATAAGCTGGAGTTGCCGGATGTTGCCCTTACGGATCATTACTCGCTTAGCGTGCTGTTAACAGCTGCGATGCGGTCATGCGCA
Source organism: Paenibacillus sp. N22P23 (assembly GCF_059383735.1). Classification (NCBI taxonomy): domain Bacteria; kingdom Bacillati; phylum Bacillota; class Bacilli; order Caryophanales; family Paenibacillaceae; genus Paenibacillus; species Paenibacillus sp. N22P23. The sequence continues at coordinate 856,525 of NZ_JBXENT010000002.1, read as the reverse complement.
GCCCTGTATGACAAGGAAGCTGCGATACCCTTTGCCCTTGCGGTGCAGGGGATGAGAGGAATCTCTTACGCTTCGGTGCAGCGTTTGGCTGCGGCGATCTGCGAATCCTATCCGGAAGTTTTCGCCCAAGCAGAGGTATTGGTCGTCGTATGCGAACATGATATGGCACAGGCGCTCGGACAGTCGTTCCGGAAGCTGCTCGGGAGACGGCTCTCCATTATTTGCATTGATCAAATTACGGTGATGCATGGCGATTATATCGATTTGGGAGAACCGCTCCCCGGCATGATGCTCCCTGTAATCATCAAGACGCTTGCTTTCCAGCCTGGAGGCTCGGGGGGAGGGATACAAGGATGAAGCTTAGCACGAGCCTGTTCGGGAGAACGTTTCAATTCCATGATTTGAGGGCCGTTATGGCAAAGGCGAACGAGGAGAAGTCGGGGGATCAACTGGCAGGAATTGCTGCGGAGGATGCCAAAGAGAGAATGGCCGCAAAGCTGGTGCTCTCTGAGCTGACGCTTGGCGATATTCGCGATCATCCGCTCATTGCTCCCGAAGAGGACGAGGTCTCCCGGGTCATTGAAGAAGCGGTTAACGAGCGAATCTATGCCGAGATCCGCAATTGGAGTATCGGCGAGCTGAGGGAATATCTGCTTCGGCAGGATACCGGTCAAGAGCAGCTCCGAAGGCTGAGCCGCGGCTTAACGAGCGAGATGATTGCAGCCGTTACGAAAGTGATGAGCAATCTGGATCTGATCCAAGCCGCATCGAAGGCGGAGATTGTCACGAGCTGCAACAGTACGATGGGTCAGCGAGGCATTCTCGCAGGACGTGCACAGCCGAATCACCCCTCGGACAGCATCCAGGGTATGAAAGCTTCCTTATTCGAAGCATTAAGCTACGGTATTGGGGACGCCGTCATTGGCGTTAATCCGGTTATTGATACGGCAGACAGTGTGAAGCGCTTGCTCGAAGCGACGAAGGAAGAGATGACCAAGTGGAATATCCCCACGCAAAACTGCGTCCTTGCCCATGTGAAAACGCAAATGCGCGCGATTCGCAGCGGCGCACCTGCGGATCTGATGTTCCAGAGTTTAGCCGGAACGGAGAAAGGAAACAGCGCGTTCGGCATCGGCGTAGGGCTGCTCGACGAGGCGCATGAGTTGATTCATAAGCAGGGTACGGGAGCGGGACCGAACCTGTGGTATTTTGAAACCGGCCAAGGGTCCGAGCTGTCCAGCGAAGCTCATCATGGTGTGGATCAGGTGACGCTTGAGGCCAGGTGTTACGGTCTCGCAAGGCGATATCAACCGTTTATGATCAATACGGTTGTCGGGTTCATCGGGCCAGAATACCTCTACGATAGCAGGCAAGTTATTCGTGCTGGGCTTGAGGATCATTTTATGGGGAAGCTGCATGGGCTGCCGATGGGGGTCGACGTGTGCTACACGAACCACATGAGGGCGGATCAGAACGATATGGATAATTTGGCTGTGCTGCTTACGGCCGCGGGCGTGAATTTCATCATCGGCGTCGCCATGGCCGACGATTGCATGCTCAACTATCAATCTACGAGTTATCACGATATCGCTACGCTGCGGGAGACGCTCGGACGAAGGCCGGCACCCGAATTCGAGAAGTGGCTCGTCAAGCTGGGACTGATGGAGAACGGGAGGCTGACGCCGCTGGCAGGCGACCCGAGCTTCTTCATGATTTGAGTACAAAGGAGGTGAGCCGGTATGCATGCCAAAATAGCCGTGGATCAGCTGGTTGATCGCGTCATGGCGGAGCTGGAGAAACGAATGGGATCACAGTCACCTTCGCCATCGATAAATTCACCTTCGGCACTCTCATCATCACCCTCGTCCCCGCCCTCGCCCTCTCCCCTGGAAGGCATGGTACCAAGCGGAGTTTTGTCGAACGTTGATGAGGTGTTCGGCGGAATCCGTACTTCTCATGTACCGAGTCCCAAATGGGAGGAAGGCATGTCGGAGCTCATCGCGAGTACACCTGCACGAATCGGCGTATGGCGGGCAGGTACGCGTCCGCTCACGAGAGAGCTGCTCCATTTTCGCTGTGATCATGCCGCTGCGGTGGACTCCATCTATGGAAGTGTCGGCCAGTCGCTGCTGGACGAATATAAGCTTTTTACGGTCGAGACCTGCTACGTAAATACGGAGAATTATTTGAAACGTCCCGATATGGGCCGCGTCATTACGGAAGACGGAGCTCGAATAATTCTAGAGCGGTGCAAGAGGCGGCCTCAGGTGCAAATCGTCGTCTCCGACGGACTGAGCGCGAACGCAGTCACGGCTAATCTAGCAGATGTCTATCCCTCCTTACTCGATTCGCTCAGCGGGCAAGGGCTCTCCACGGGAACACCATTCTTCGTACGCGGAGGACGCGTTGCCGTGATGGATCACATCGGCGAGCTGCTCGAACCAGAGGTGCTCGTCCTTCTAATCGGCGAAAGGCCGGGCCTCGTATCGTCAAATTCGATGAGTGCCTACATGTGCTATCGCCCCCGCAAAGGTACAGTCGAGAGCGAGCGGACGGTGTTGTCCAACATCCATGCGGGGGGAACGGCTCCGGTTGAGACCGGGGCTCATATGGGAACCATCGTCCGTAAAATGATAGAGCAGCAAACAAGCGGCGTACATCTCGAGTAGAGTAGAGCCTTCGACCCACTGATACAGTGGCGTCGGAGGCTTTTTTATTGTGACTATCGGGAGGTATGTACCCTCGGCACTCGATTAGGGAACCTAAAAAAAACACAAGCGCTATTAAAGCTATTCCATTGTTGGCTCCCCGGGTGAACAGCTAGGATGAGAGTATGCAGAAACGATATTCACGAGGGAGGGACGGCTATTGTTCGGTTTCATGTGGAAGTACCGGACGTTATATCTGATTTCAATTCCGGGCATCGTCTATTTCATCGTTTTCAAGTACTTGCCGTTGCTCGGCTCAGTCATCGCGTTCCAGAACTATAATATTTTCTCCGGTTTCAGCGGGAGCCCGTGGGTCGGCCTCGAGCATTTTGAGCGCATGTTCCAGCATTACGACTTTCTGCGGATTCTGAAGAACACGCTTATTCTCGGTTTCCTCGATATTCTGATCGCCTTTACGGCACCGATTATTTTGGCGCTGCTTCTCAATGAAGTCCGGCTCGTCGTGTACAAGAAGATTGTGCAGACAATCGTGTATGCGCCGCATTTTCTGTCTTGGGTTATTGTGAGCGGGATCTTTGTTGGCATGCTCTCTCCGACTTCCGGTATTGTGAATGTCATCATCGGCTGGTTCGGCATCGAGCCGATCTACTTTCTGGGGGAGGATTCGTATATACGCTCCATCTTGGTCGGCTCCGGTTTATGGCGCGACGTAGGCTGGGGAACGATTATTTACTTGGCTGCTTTGACCAGCATCAATCCGGAATTGTATGAGGCGTCGGAAATCGATGGAGCAGGCCGCTGGAAGCAGACCATCAGAATCACATTGCCGTCCCTTCTGCCAGTCATCACGGTGCTGTTCCTGCTGAAGATCGGGGATTTCATGGATTATGGCTTTGAACGTGTCTTCGTCTTCCAGAACCCGCTGAATATTACCAATAGCGAAATCTTAGATACGTATATTTACAAAGCCGGCTTGAAGCAAATGCAATACAGCTATGCGACTGCGATTGGGTTGTTCAAATCGGTCGTAGGTCTGCTTCTGCTGGTGGTCGCCAACACATTAAGCCGCAAGGCAACCGGAGAATCGTTGTACTGAAGGAGGGGTTGCCGTGATTCGGCGCGAGCATTGGAGCAGGAAGCTATTTCTTATCGCAAACTATTTGTTTCTAACAGGGCTGTCGCTAACGATGCTGCTCCCTTTTCTGAACGTGATTGCCCAGTCGTTTAGCGGAGCAGCGGCGATCGACCGCGGGGATGTCATGTTCTGGCCTGTCGATTTCACGCTGAATTATTACCGCTACGTCTTCGATGACATCTCGATCTGGCGGGCATTCGGCATTACCGTCTATATTACTGTAGTTGGTACGCTCATTAATCTGACCGCTACTTCCTCCTTGGCCTATCCGCTGTCGCGATCGGAATACGTAGGACGCAAATACGTGCTGCTCTTCGTCCTGATGACGATGATATTCACGGCACCGCTGATCCCGCAATTTATTCTGATGAGAGAAATCCATCTGATCAACACGCTGTGGGCACTTATGATTCCGACGGCTATCAGTGCGTTTAATATGATTGTGCTGCGTTCGTTCTTCGTCCAAATTCCGACGGAGCTGATCGACAGCGCAAGGATTGACGGCTGCGGCGAAATGAGGATACTCTGGAGCTTGATGCTCCCGTTGTCCAAGCCTGCACTGGCGACAATCGGCATCTTCTATTCGGTGACTAACTGGAACAAGTACATGGACGCCTTGTATTATTTGAATGACCGAAGGCTGTACCCGCTGCAGGTTAAATTGAGGGAGCTGCTCATTAACGATGACTTGGTCGATACCGGCAATTTGCCGTTCGATATCGCCTCCCAATCGGTACAAGGCGTTCAGATGGCTGTCATTCTCGTGGCAACTTTGCCGATCATTATGCTGTACCCGTTCATGCAGCGTTATTTTATTAAGGGGATGCTGATCGGTTCTATCAAATCTTAATCGTGGAATTATGAATCAGAAATATAAAAAAATGACAAACGGAGCCAAACAAACTCCATTGTGGCCGTGTATCGTTCATACCTATACTGAGGTTGAGTTTTGAAAGCGCTCTATTGAGCGATAAACGCCGACTGAGGAGATGAGGGGATTATATGAGAAAGCTTGTCGTATTAGCCACGGTTGCTGCACTATCCATCTCGATGCTGTCATCCTGCTCAAAGAATAACAACAATGAATCATCCCAGGCAGCGAATGCGCCGGCAAACTCGGCGACTGCAACGAACAACAAAGAGGAAACGCCGGCAGCAGCGGAACCGACCAAATTCTCGATTTCCATGCGTACGCTGAACGTGCCTTACGTGGAACAGAATCCAGACATTAATAAAGACAAGTACGTGCTCCAATTGGAGAAAATGACGAACACCGATCTCGATATCCGGCTTATTCCGCATAACGAGTATCAAGACAAAATGATCCAAATGTTCGCGACGAACGACATTCCGGACGTTGTCCAGGGCAGCGGCGGCATTAGCGGCCAAGAGCTTGGCGGCGCGGTGCAAAGCGGTGTGTTCCTGCCTCTGAATGATCTGCTCAAGGAGCATGGTCAGAACTTGCTCAAGTTCCTTCCGCAAGATGCATGGGATCGATTGACGGATGCGAAGACAGGCAGCATTTACGGCATTCCGGAAGTGCTGAGCAATCCATCACGGCGGGCGACTTGGATACGGACTGACTTGCTGGAGAAGGCAGGCAAGCAGATTCCGAAGACGGTAGAAGAAACCCTCGATGTGCTGCGGGCGTTCAAAGAGCTCGGCGTTGAGCATCCCTACATGGGCCGCAAAAACTTCAAGTACGCGGACACGTTCTTCGGTTCGTATGATGTGCTCGGTTATTTGAACCAATTCAAGCAGTTTTCGGACGGTAAAGTAAAGCCGACCTTCTTCGATGACGCAGCAATGAAGAAAGCAATCCAGACGTACAAAACGATGTACGACGAAGGCTTGATCAGCAAAGAATTCGCCACTATCGAAAGCGCGGACTTCAAGAGCATCATCACTAGCGGCAAAGCAGGCATGTGGTCGATGAATGCCAACGAGCTTCCGATCTGGGGCACGCAGCTTACAACGAACGTTCCGGGCGCGAAGGTCGCACTCATTCCTTCTCCGGTTGGCGATGACGGGAAAGGCGGTTACGCCCACTATAATCCGGTTACGCGGTCCTATTTTATCAATGTAGGTGCTAAGGATAAAGCGGCTGAAATCATCAAGTACTTCGATTGGATGGTCAGCGAGCAAGCGCAGGAGTTCTTCAGCTACGGGATCGAAGGCGAAGATTATAAGAATGATGGCGGCACGATTACCTACACTCCTCCTACAGATGAGGAAGGCACGAACAAGCAGCGGTACTTGAACTACTGGCTGTGGATGGTGCAGGACACTACGTACAACAAGCGCATCGCTGAGCTCTCGGAGCCGGGAAAACAAATGGTCGATGCATTTGACAACCTGCTGACGAAGGAAGGCCGCAGAGGCATTGAATTTGATCCGCGGCTGGAGGCACTTATGAAATACCCGGATTTGAGCCCGTTATCCGATCAGCTGCCGCCGCTGGTGTTGGAACATGTGCTTAAGATGGTCTATGGCAAAGAGCCAATCGACAATTACGGCAAGGTGCTTGAGGAGTATCTTTCCAAGGGCGGAAACGAAGTCATTGAGGAAGCTACATCCCGGTTCAATAGTAAAGAAAACGCTTTCGAATAAGACTCGCGATGCACTAGAATGACAGTAAGAGATTCGGGTGCTCCTCCTGCCACGCGCTTCTAAAGCCGGCGGGGGAGCATCTTGCTCCATAACCGGATTGCCGCATTGCAAGCGGCAGTCGAGGAGGACACAGCTATGTACCGCATCTTAGTCGTCGATGATGAACCCATGATTCGCAAAGGACTGCAGAAGCTGATTGGCGAAGCCGATCCTTCTATTTGCCATGCCGAAACGGCGGACAACGGCCAAGACGCGCTCGAGAAAATTGCAGCTAACCGTCCGGACCTGCTGTTTACCGATATCAAAATGCCGAAGATGGACGGCTTGGAGCTGTGCCGCCAGATGAATGAGCGGTTTCCCGATATGCCGGTCGTTATTATATCGGGCTACGGTGATTTCGAGTACGCCAGGCAGTGCATGTCTTTCGGCGTGAAGGAATATTTGCTGAAGCCGGTAACCAAAGCGGCAGTAAGCCAAACCGTTGCGAAGCTGATCGCGGGTCTTGAGGCGCGGCGGCAAGCCGCCTATATCCCGCTGAAGCTGACGGAAGAATGGCTGGATCAGCTGCAGGAAGGCATCTGGTACTTACGCATTGAGTCCATCCAGGCAGTAATTGCGAGCATAGAGCAGTACTGTGCATTGTGCAAATTCGATGCTGAGATGGTTGATGATCTCATGCAAGAGCTCTCGGGCAAACTGACGGAGCGGCTGAATGCGCGTGATGTGTATCCGTTTGAGCGGCCGGCTCGGCATGCCTTGGATCGGGATTCGGCTGCAATCGCTTGGCTGGGGAAATCGGCGACTCTGATGATGGAGCAATTGCGATCCAAACGAAAAGGCAATCTGAAGGAGCCGGTCGAGGAAGCGAAAAACTATATCGAACAGCATCTGAGCCGGGAATTATCGCTCGAAGAGGTGGCCGATAAGCTGGGGCTGAATGCATCGTATTTCAGTCAGCTATTCAAACAAATGACGAATGAAACGTTCGTGCAATACCGGACGAAACGGCGGATGGAGAAGGCGAAACGGCTGCTCTCGATGCCGCATCATAAGATTACGGATGTTTCTGCGGAAGTCGGATTTGCAGACCATCCGCATTTCACGAAGACCTTCAAGAAATACAGCGGGCAAACGCCATCCGAATACCGGGAATCGCTTGGAATCCGCGGATGAAGCTGAGTCTATCGCGAAAGCTTTTCTTCTATTTTCTGATCGTGATCCTGTTCTCCCTATCTACAGTGGGCATCTTCACGTACTTGAAATCATCTGCTGCGATCGACAAGCAGGTGGAGAAGTATATTTCGACTGTGATCGAGAATGCCGGCGCACAAACCGACCTGCAGCTCGAAACGTTTGAGCGGGTGAGCAATTCGATTCTGTCCCAGCAATCCGTCAAACGGTTTCTAGACATGGACCCGGCGGACAGCTATGAGTACTATCGGTTCGCCAATGGCATTCGGCAGGATGTGTTTCAGAAGATCTTCATCACGTATCCGACGCAGATTCATATGATTTACATTTTGGGAGAGCACGGACGGTCCATCTTTGATCAGAATCAAAGCTTCTCTTCGCTCACGGTCGATCCGACGAACCGGTACGAGGAATTGAAAGCGAAGACGCCTGACAACGGCAAGATTGCGATATTGAACACGGCGCTTATGAATGGCGAGCGTGTCGTTACGATCGCCCGGAAGATTAGGGGTTATTCCTCTTACGCAGTGAAAGGCATTCTTGCGATCGAGCTGAACGAAAGTCAGCTGGCGACGTTATGGAACAATGTCGATCTTGGCGAGAACGGTTTCTTCTTCATTCTCGATTCGGAAGGGTCCATCGTATACGCACCGGTTGCCGGCACGAAGAACGAACTGGCGAAGACTGGGCTTGGGAAGCGAATCGCAACCGGCGAGAATACGCGCTTCATCGAGAAGATGAATGGGAAGAAGATGCTGATTGTCTCGCATAAATCTACTTATTCGGGCTGGAGTCTCGCAGTTTCGATGCCGCTTGATGAACTGCGTGAGCCGATCTCCGGCATTCGTTCCACGATCGTAACGGTCGGTCTTGCGACGCTCGTAATCGCTTTATTCCTAGCATTCCGGTTTGGTAATTCCATCGTTCGTCCCATTCGAACCCTAAAGAACGGGATGCGCGAGACGGAGAAAGGAAACTGGATCAGCATCGAAAGCAAACAGCGGGATGACGAGATTGGCGGACTTATTCACAGCTACAATCTCATGGTAAGCCGGCTTTCGGACATGATTGAACGAGTGTACGATACGGAGCTTAGCAGTCAGAAAACGAAGCTGCAGCTGCAGGAAATCGAGCTGGAGCGGCATAAGGCAGAGTTCCAGGCGCTTCAGCTGCAAATCAATCCGCATTTTCTGTACAACACGCTAGAGACGATCAATTGCTATGCCATCGTGCAGGATTCCGATGAAATTTCGGAGATGGTCGAGGCGATGGCGTTCATGCTGCGCTACTCGATTCAGACGAACCTCGAAGAAGTGACGCTGGCTAACGAATTGAATCATGTACGCAATTATATGATCATTCAGAAGCACAGAATCGGACATGATTTCGAAATCGAAGTCGCGACCCCGCCGTCGCTGCTGCTGTCGGGGATGGTTAGGCTGACGCTGCAGCCGATTGTGGAAAATATTTTTCAGCACGCGTTTGCAGATGGGTTCGAGCCAAAGCATTACATCCGCATCGATACCCGCCTGGAAGAGGGCGAGCTGCTTGTCATTGTGGAAGATAACGGCGTGGGGATGACGGAAGAGAAACTTGCTAAATTACGTAAGAGATTGGATCGGAATCGGTTGGTAGAGGTTGAGGCAGCAAACCATGGACGACGCGGGGGCATCGGGCTGGTGAATGTTCACCGGCGAATCCAGATGGTCTACGGCGATGATTTCGGCCTTCGCATCGACAGCTCGCTTGGCGAAGGGACGCGGGTCGTGCTGCGCATGCCGCATGAGGTTCGTTCGCATATGAAACCGGAGCTTGAGCTAGTGAAGGCTTAACGATGACAAGAAGGGATGGCGATGGGGATGGCAATCGATTTGACAGGGAAAGTCGCGCTCGTAACGGGAGCAAGCGGAGGAATTGGGCGAGCAATTGCGCTCTCGTTGACCGCATCCGGAGCGATGGTGGTTCTGAATTATTTGAATAGCAAGGAGGCTGCTGAAGAGGCAGTCGCTTCCATTACTCGCAGTGGCGGTAAGGCGATCGCCATTCGGGCAGACGTCTCGAAGGCAGAGGAAGCGGAGCGGTTGGTAGTCGAATCGGAGCGCACATTCGGACGTTCGGTCGATTTGCTGATTAACAATGCGGGGCATCTCGTGCAGCGAGTGCCTAATGAGGACATGACGGAGGACGTATACGAGCGAATTATGGATGTGAACCTCAAGAGTGCCGTGTTCGTTTCGAAGGCAGTTATTCCAGGCATGAAGGTAGCCGGAAGCGGAAGTATCGTCAACTTGACGTCGGTAGCTGCTCATAACGGAGGAGGACCCGGCGCTTCCATCTATGCTGCGAGTAAAGCAGCCGTGCTCGCTTACACGAAAGGATTGGCCAAGGAGGTTGCAGCAAGCGGCATTCGCGTCAATGCAATATCGCCCGGGTTTATCGGTAATACGGCGTTTCACGCGACATTCACGTCCGCTGCGGCAAGAGAAGCTACGATTCAGAGCATTCCGCTCCTAAGGGAAGGAACGCCGGAGGACGTGGCAGGAGTAGCGCTGTTCCTCGTGTCCGAGTTATCCGCTTATTTGACCGGCGAGACGATTGAGGTAAATGGCGGCATGTTCATGCGTTAAACGCATCAGAGTCCACCAACGACGAGCGAAAGTGAGGGATTGACATGTCCAAGCTATTCGAACCGGTCAGCGGCTTGTTGACCGTACCTTATGAACCGAACGAGGCGACCGAGCTGCGGGAGAATCCGCCGCGATTTACGTGGATGCCTGCGAAGCCGGATGAAGATCGGTATGTGCTGCAAGTTTCTACGTCTGAGCATTTCGAAGCGGATCGGGTAGAGACGATCGGACCGATCCCCTATAACTTCTATACACCGGATCATGTCTATGAGCCGGGAATCTATTATTGGCGCTATGCGCTGGTAGTAGAGGGGACGGCCTCGCAGTCGGATTGGAGCCAGGTGAGGACGTTCACCGTCCCGGATCTCATTCCAACGACACCGCTGCCTGCACCGAAGACTAGATATGCAGAGACGAGCGTCGCTCATCCTCGGCTGTGGCTGGATACCGAACGAGCAGCAGCACTCCGAAACCGTATCCGAGAGGATGCTTCGACCTGCGGTTTCGATCTCTTCTACGAGAAATCGGTCAGGCCGTGGATGGAACGGGAGCTCATCGCCGAGCCGGAGCGATACCCCGATAATAAGCGTGTCGCGAAGCTGTGGCGCCGGATGTACATGGACTGCCAAGAAACGCTTTATGCGATTCGTCATCTGAGCGTAGCCGGCGTGCTGCTTGAAGATGCACATATCGTGGAGCAGGCTAAACGTTGGTTACTTCACGTGATCTCCTTGGATCCGCAAGGAACAACTTCGCGCGATTACAACGATGAAGCAGCATTTCGTATCGCCCAGGCAGTGGCGTGGGGATACGACTGGCTGCACGGATTCTTATCGGAGGAGGAACGGTCAGCGGTTCGGGCGAATTTGCTTGTCCGCACAGAACAGGTTGCTTTTCACGTGATTGAACGATCTCGCATTCATCGTGTCCCTTATGACAGCCATGCGGTACGGTCGCTTTCCTCCGTTCTTGTGCCCGCATGTATCGCCATGCTGCACGAAGAGCCGAAAGCCCGGGAATGGCTCGATTACACGCTGGAATATTACGCGTGTCTGTACTCCCCGTGGGGCGGTCAAGACGGCGGATGGGCGGAAGGGCCGATGTATTGGACGACAGGTCTTGCCTATTTGATCGACGCCTTTAATCTGATTCGGCATTATGTCGGAATCGATTTGTTTGAGCGGCCATTCTTTGCCAGTACCGGTGATTTCCCGCTTTACGTACACAGCCCGGATACGGCACGAGCCAGCTTCGGCGATCAGTCCACGCTCGGTGAGCCGCCGAGCCTCAAGACCGCCTATAACATTCGCCAGTTCGCTGGCTTAACGGGCAACGGGCTGTACCAGTGGTATTACGAACAGGTGAAAGAGCGGGATAAGGACGCCGACAGCAAATTTTATAACTACGGCTGGTGGGATTTCAGGTTCGACGATCTACTTTATCACCATGATTATCCCGCGATCGAGCCTGTCACGCCTGAACAGGGTAAGATTGCTTCGGTCAAGTGGTTCCGAGATGTCGGCTGGGTAGCCTTCCATCGGCGGATGGACGATCCGAGTGAGCATATCCAAATGATCGTCAAGAGCAGCTCATATGGGTCGATTAGTCATAGCCATGGGGATCAGAATGGATTCCTGCTTCATGCCTACGGGGAACCCATTGCCATAGACAGCGGCTATTATGTAGCTCACGGAAGTACGATGCACCGCAATTGGCGGAGGCAGACGATTTCGAAGAACAACCTCCTTATAGATGGCCAAGGACAGTATGCCGGCGCAGATAAAGTGCTTTGTAAGGAAGCCTATGGCGTCGTGGAGGAGGTCTCCTCGAAGCCTGGATTTGCCTGCGTACGTATGAACGCGACGGAGGCATACCGGGAGTCGGTGCCGTATTTGAAGCGATTCGTGCGCGAGGTATACTGGCTGGACGATTCATATGCCGTCATTGTGGATGCTGTTGACCTTGAACAGCCGGGCCGTCTGACTTGGCTTATGCATACGCTTAACCGCATGGAGTTGAAAGGGCAAGTGTTCCGAACGATCGGAGCTAATGCGGAAATGGATGGTCGATTCGTGTATGCTTCATCTGGTGATCTTACACTCATTCAGCACGATCAGTTCACGGATGTGGATCCTTCCGAATATGAAGGGCTTCCGAACCAGTGGCATCTGATGGCTGAAACGAAGGAAGCGACGAGTCACCGTATTGTTACGCTGCTAGTGCCAATGAAGAAGGGGGAGGAAAAGTTCGTCTCCTATTTCATCGATGATCAAGATCATGGCATTCATCTCTATTTCACGAATGAGGATGGTACGACGCGTATGATTGCGGTGCCTAAAGCGTACTGATCTAACGAAGGAGGGACAGAAGCGTATATGAGCAACATCGGAATATGGGAAGCGGCAGAGCCAGGCGTAACACGCAAAATATTACGCGCCGACGGCGGTCTGATGATGATGGAAGTACATTTCGAGAGCGGCGCGGAAGGCTACGAGCACGACCATCCGCACGAGCAAATGTCCTATTGCCTCAAAGGGAGTATGGCTTTCACAATCGATGGAACAGAGACGGTAATAAGGCAAGGCGAAACGATCTATATCCCTAGTGGTGCAAGGCACGGTGCGAAGGCGCTGGAGCCGTCCGCGCTGCTGGATACGTTCACGCCGATCCGTCAGGATTTGTTAAAATAAGAGCTATACGATAAGGTGGAAGAAGCTCGGTGTTCGCGGCAGGTAGCGTGAATGCGGGGCTTCTTTTTGATGATAGGGAGAAGTGAGCTGATCTCCCTACTAATATATTGTATACATATTGTACACAGAATTAATATATGATAGGCTGAGGGTACAGCGAGGAATTTGCCGAACAATAACTTATACCAGGAGCGTGAATAAGAGGATGTCGAGCACGTTGCAGCAGTTGAAGGTCAGCGATAACAAGAGGTTTTTGATGCAAGCGGACGGTACGCCGTTTTTTTGGCTTGGGGATACGGCTTGGGAGCTGTTTCATAGATTAAGCCGCGAGGATGCGGATGAATATTTGAGTGCCAGAGCGCAGCAGAAGTTTAACGTTGTGCAAATCGTTGCATTGGCCGAGTTTGAAGGTTTGACAGTCGATAACTTCTACGGCCGTCGTCCGCTTAAGCAGAATGCTGACGGTCAGTATGATCCGACCTTGCCTGATTTGGACGGAGATGACAACTACTGGAACCATGTTGATTATGTTGTGGATCGTGCGGCGGAGTACGGCATCTATGTAGCGTTCCTGCCTACATGGGGCGATAAATATCATGTTGCATGGGGCAAAGGGCCGGCCATCTTCAACGGAGATAATGCAAGAGTCTACGGACAATGGCTGGGGGAGCGGTACAAGCATCGCTCGAACATCATTTGGGTGTTGGGCGGTGACCGTCCGCTGCAAACCATCGAGCATTTTGAAGTGAATAACGCGCTGGCAGCTGGCTTGCGTGAAGGGGATGGCGGACGCAATCTGATTACGTATCATCCATGCGGTGATTCGTCTTCTTCGCGCCATATGCATGATGCGTCGTGGCTCGACTTTAATATGATTCAATCCGGTCATCATGAAATCATTCGCGTCAATTATAAGCATGTAAGTGCGGATTATAATAAGCTGCCGGTTAAGCCGACCTTCGATGCAGAGCCATGCTACGAGGACCACCCGATCAATTTCAAAGCGGCAAACGGTTACTTTGATCAAGCGGATGTGCGTACCGGTGCGTATTATGCGGTGTTCTCCGGTGGTTTGGGACATACGTACGGGCACCATTCCATCTGGTCGATGACAACGAAGCCGGAACCGTATTTCATTATGAACTGGAGACAAGCGCTTCACCGTCCGGGCGCGCAGCAAATGCAGCATGTGCGCGATCTGATTGAATCGGTGTCGTACTTTGACCGGGTACCGGATCAAAGTTTGATTGCCGAAAACTATGAAGGCGCGAACTACATGGTTGCTACTCGCGGCGAAGATTATGGATTCATCTACAGCCCTAATGGACTCCCATTTCGCGCCGCATTTGGTATCTTGGGAGGAAACCGCATCGAAGCTTCGTGGTTCGATCCTCGGACAGGGGAGTACAGCGCTATCGGCGAGTACGATAACAGCGGGGAAGCAACGTTCACGCCGCCGATCAGCGGCAGGGGAAATGACTGGGTGCTGGTGCTGAAAATCGTGAAATAAGAGCGCAGCGCTGCTACTCTTGTACCCTTATATTCCATCTATTAAATGCCTGTCATTATGCCTCCGCGGCATGGTGACAGGCATTTTGCCGTGTGTAAGTGGAACGGAAAGCAACATGGAAAATCACATTTTAATATATTCGTGTCTGAAGGAAGTGCTCTATGATGATGGTGTCTCACTATTGATATTAAGGAGCCATGTTAACATGAATCTCTATCGTCCGATCTATCATTTTTTGCCGCCGAGCAACTGGATGAACGATCCTAACGGCCTGCTTTATTATCAAGGTGAATATCATTTGTTCTATCAATACAATCCGAACGGCGATACATGGGGAACGATCCATTGGGGCCATGCGAAGAGCAAGGATCTGGTCCATTGGGAGCATCTACCTGTTGCGTTGACCCCCTCGACGGACCAAGGGGAAGAGCACTGTTTCTCCGGCTGCGCCGTGATCGGACCGGAAGGCGTTCCAACCTTGTTCTACACGAGCATTGGCAGCGGGGAGCGGGGATACGAAGATGGAGCAGAACAGTGGATGGCTGCGAGCACGGATGGGATGATGACCTGGATCAAGTATCCGGACAATCCGGTCCTGTCGAAGGACGTTCATGGAGAGCTGAATATCCGCGATTGGCGCGACCCTTACATTTGGAAACACGAGGGGAGCTGGCTGATGGTCATCGGTGGGAAACATGACGGCAAGGGCTGTGCCATGATCTATGGTTCGGACGATCTGAAGTCATGGAAGCTGCTGAACAAGCTGATGGAAGCTCAGCGCCCAGAAGAGTATCTATGGGAGTGCCCAATATTCTTCCCGCTGGATGGCAAATATGTGTTGATCTACTCGCCTAAGGATGCAGTTCGCTATTATACGGGTACGTTAAACGACGATTTTACATTTGCGCCTGAGCGACATGGGATACTCGATCCCAGCGGTTGGGAAGGGTTCTATGCACCGAATGTGATGGAGGATGGCGAAGGGCGAAAATTACTTTGGGCGTGGATGCCGGAATTCGCGAGGGGGCAATTCGAAGGCGTGAAGGGTTGGGCCGGGGCACTGACCGTTCCCAGGGCGCTGTCGTTGACAGAATGCGGAGCGCTCCGCATGGAGCCGGTCAAGGAACTCAAGCAGCTGCGGGGAGAGTGCGAGAGCACAAGCGACCTGACGTTGAGTGGCGGCCAGACATGGACGCTGAAGACGAGGGGGAGGGCAATCGAGCTGCTTGCAGAAATCGAGTTGATGGATTCGGACTCGACTTTCGGATTCAAGCTGCTGCATGGGGAGAATGATGAAGAAGCTACGCTCCTTCTATTTGATCCAAGTCAGCGTCGGTTTATTCTAGACCGCTCTCGTTCAAGCCTTTCTCCTTCGACACATCGCATGGAGCTGCAAGGTGAGATCGATTGGAAGATCGGAGATACGGCCACCGTACATATTTTCCTGGATCATTCCTTGTTGGAGATATTTGCCGGCTATGAATCCTGCTTGTCTGGACGGATCTATCCGACATTGGAGGACAGTGACAGGATCAGCGTCTTTGCAGCCAGCGGCAGCGTCACGTTCCGTTCGCTGCAGGTTTGGACGCTTCATTCGATATGGCCCCAGCAGCACGAACCCGGATAACCATCCGGGTTTTTCTATTTCACCGGAATGAAACTCGTTTCTCTCTCGAAAGGACGGCGATAGTCTTAAAAAGAGCGTTTTCAAACATGAATGTCCGTTAATTTGGATATTTCCTGAGAGAGGCGTGAGCTATGATGAATACAGGAATTGAATCCGCTTTCAATGCAGCGAGGAAAGGCAGAGAGGATGACCAGAATATGAATCATGTCCCGGGAGAATTACTACCGGCAGCTTCCCCTCCTATTCATCAACGAAACCACATATGGAGGAAGATCAAGAGGCAGAGAATACTACTGCTCTTCAGCCTTCCGTTTGCGATTTGGGCAGCCGTGTTCTGCTATGCTCCGATTTGGGGCTGGATCATGGCTTTCCAGGACTACAATCCCGGTAAAGGAGTGACGGGCAGTCCTTGGGTTGGCCTCAAGCATTTCCAAGCTTTTTTCCAAGAAGAAATGCTCTATACGCTGCTTCGGAACACGATTGCGATCAGTGTCTTGAATATCGTGGTGGGTACGTTCGGAGCTGTTGCCCTTGCGCTGCTGCTGAATGAAGTGAAGGGTGTTTTCTTCAAGCGGACGGTTCAAACCGTATCGTATTTACCCTATTTCATTTCGTATGTAGTTGTCGCCAACCTGTTCTTGACGCTGCTCTCTCCATCGGATGGGACAGTGAACCGCATTTTATTGAAGCTTGGCCTGATCGATAAGCCGATCTTCTTCTTCGCCGAGCCGCATCTGTTCTGGGTGCTCGTCGTACTCATCAACGTTTGGAAAAACATCGGCTGGGATGCCATTATCTACATTGCAGCGATGTCGTCCGTAGACACGGAATTGTACGACGCAGCCAGTGTAGACGGGGCGGGACGCTGGCGGAAAATGTGGCATATCACTTTACCATGTATCCGTCCGACCATTGTGGTGCTGCTCGTGCTTAGCGCAAGCGGAATCTTGAATGCAGGCTTCGATCCCTCCTACTTGCTCGGCAATCCGATGGTTCACGACTATTCCGAAGTCATTGATACGTACGTTTACCGCATGGGACTAGGTAATGCGATGTATTCCTACGCAACTGCGATTGGCCTGTTTCGATTGTTGGTATCGCTGGTGCTATTGTATCTTGTAAACCGGATGGCGAAGAAGCTCGGAGAGGACAACGTGCTATGAAAAGAGGGACAAGACGATGAAACAGAGATGGCAGGATACTGCGTTCGATTTCTTTAACATAGGCGGCCTTACGATATTGATGATTGTTACTTTGTATCCGTTCCTGCATGTGCTTGCATTCTCTCTAAATGATGCTGTGGATTCCATGCGGGGAGGACTGACGGTGTGGCCTCGTAAATTCACTTTTGCGAATTACGGCGTCATTTTCCGCTACGATGCATTAATCGATGCTTCCATCATGAGTGTGCTTCGAACCGTCGTCGGGACGGTGACCTCAGTCATATGCACGGCTATGCTGGCTTATTCGTTATGTAAGAAGGATCTGATCGGATACAAGTTTTTCAATTCGCTGTTCATTATGACCATGTTCCTCTACGGCGGCTTGATCCCAACGTTTATTTTGTTTAAAACGATACACATTTACAATTCGTTCTGGGTTTATATTGTCCCGGGATTGATCAGCGCCTTCAATATGATCTTGCTTCGTACCAATTTCAAATCCATTCCGGATTCCCTGATTGAATCCGCCTATATAGACGGGGCGAACGATCTGTATGTGTTTTTCCGAATTATATTGCCGCTATCTACGCCGATTATCGCCACGATTGGCCTGTTCGTTGCCGTCGGCCAATGGAACTCTTGGCAGGACACGCTGTTTTTCACGGTCAATGGCAAGCTGCAGACGCTTCAATACGTGCTCATGAAAATTTTGAATCAAACCGAGGCCGGTGCGATGATCAATCAGATGAAATCCAGCATGGCCCGCCGTGGAATGGTCAAAGTAACGCCTGAAGCAGTCAAGATGGCGATTACAATGGTCGCAACGGTGCCCATACTGTGCGTGTACCCCTTCATTCAGAAATATTTCGTCAAGGGTATGCTGCTTGGCTCCATCAAGGGTTAAACAGTTAGGTTCGGGGCTGTTCGTCCTCCAAGAGGATTTGTAATAGCAATTGAGCAAAAGAGAATTTACACTAATGGGGGAGGTTTAACATGAGAAAAGCAAGGGTTCGGAAAGTACTTGGTATGATGTTGAGCGCTTTGTTGATCATTTCCGCAGCGGCGGGTTGCTCGAACAATAACAATAACAACGCGACGGGCGATTCTTCGCAGCAGGCGTCGGAATCAAGCGGAGCGGCGGATACAGAAGGAAACACAGCGGCGGCGGCAGGAGATATGTCTGCATTGCCGGATGCTGAATTCAGCGTCATGCTTGGTTGGAACGTACCGCAGCTTGCGTCTCAGGATGCGCCGATCGTGAAACAGGTCTATGATAAAACGAAGGTTCGCTTAAAACTTGAATCGCCTCCGGCTAATGTGGATGAGAAGCTGAATATTATGCTGGCAAGCGGGGAAATGA
Organism: Paenibacillus sp. N22P23; assembly: GCF_059383735.1. Classification (NCBI taxonomy): domain Bacteria; kingdom Bacillati; phylum Bacillota; class Bacilli; order Caryophanales; family Paenibacillaceae; genus Paenibacillus; species Paenibacillus sp. N22P23. The sequence continues at coordinate 837,943 of NZ_JBXENT010000002.1, read as the reverse complement.
CGGACGCGATCGTCATTAACAACCCCTCGATGGCGCAAAAGTTCATCGACGCCGGGTATGTGATTCCATTAGACGAATTGTTCGATAAGTACGGCGGACAAATCAAAGAAAATTTAAACTCGGTATGGGGCCAGCTGAAAAACGAAGACGGGAAGATCTATAAAATCCCTTCGGGCTACATCCTTCCGGGTGCGGAAAGAATGCTCGAGACCGGCTATAGCTTTCAGTTTCTGACCAACGTTCTGGAGGCTAAAGGCTGGTACAAGCCGCAAACGTTCGAAGAACTCACGGCGCTGCTCAAAGAAGTGAAGGAAAAGTATCCGCAATACATTCCGATGTCTCTGGCGCTCGGAACAGAGAGCTTCTTTACGAACATGGTCACAACCTTGGCAGGAGCTGAGGGCGTAAGGCTCTACAACGATTACGTCTGGACACCTGACGATAAGCTGATTTACAAATATAAGGACGCCGGCATTCGCGATTCATTGAAATGGCTGAACCAACTCTATCAGCAAGGGCTTCTCGACGAGGAGTCTGCCGTTCAGAACATAGATGGGTTTAAGGCGAAGATGGCTTCGGAGAAAGTGTTCTCGTCCATCGGATCTTGGTTTGACAACATGTACGAAGCGAACAGTATCTTCACCCAAGACAAGAAGCCGTTTCGCTTTAAATACTTCCTGTTGAAAGGGAAACCGGAAGTAGCAAAGACGACTTACGACGCATACGGAGCAAACTACGATTCGGGTGTCTATATTTCTAGCAAAATGAAAGATCCGGAGCGGTTTATGCAGTTCGTTAATTACTTGAATACACAGGAAGGCAACTTGCTGCAAAAAGGTGTCGTTAACTTTGACGGTGAAGATAAAGATGGCTATGATTACTTTATTACGGAAGAAGAAGGTAAGAAATATATCAAGAGCACGACTTTCCAAGTGAACGGATGGCAGAACGATGAGCTGTTTGCGCCGAAGCGCGGATTAAACACATTTGGGTTTCTGACCTTCAGCACGGATATGAACGATCACCCTAGCTTCACGTACCAAATGTCGCGCAAAGAACTGGACTTCTCCATGTGGTGGGACGAAGAGACAAGGCGGGCAAACGAGGGTTATGGCGAGAAAGGGACGGATTGGATCGAGGAAGGAAGAAGCACGGGGTGGGACTTCACGGATATCGCCGGACTTAATTTTAAGCCGGAGAGCAAGGAGTTCATTGCTGCGACTAAAGTGAATCAGTTATCCTACAACTCGATCGTCAAGCTGATCCTGTCCGCGTCTGATGCAGATTTCGATAAAGGCTACGATGAGTTCTTGAAGAAAGCGGATGATATGGGCATCGGCCAAGCTGAAGCTTTGATGAACCAAATGTATCAGGACCGCAAAGCAGAATGGCAACAATAAGAAGATAAGTTTCGGAAAGGCTCCGGTTGCCACAACAGGAGCCTTTCCGAATTTCTCATGGGCAATTTCGGCAAGGAGGAATCATCATGATCAACATGTTTATCGTAGACGACGAGGATATGGAACGGGAGGGTATCCGTTCGCTCTTCGACTGGAATCAGCTCGGCATCACGATCATTGGCGAGGCATGGAACGGGCAAGCCGCTTTAGAGGCTCTTGTCGACGTGGAACCGGACATCGTGATTACAGATGTGCGGATGCCGGGCATGAATGGATTGGAGTTCGCGAGCCGGCTGAAGCGGCATTATCCGAACGTCAAATTTATATTTATTAGCGGTTATGAGGATTTCGATGCGGCAAGGAACGCGGTGGATGTGAGCGCGGTTGCTTATTTAATGAAACCCATCAATAAAGAGACCCTGATGGATACGATTGCCGGAGCGATAGGCCGGATTCAGGAAGAGAAACATCGCGAGAAAGAGGAGGTCCAGCTTAAACATCAGGTAGAAGAGAGCCTGCCCTTGCTGCGAGAGCAGCTGCTGCGGGACATTCTGCTCGGTATCGAACGGATCGACGACGAAAGGACGATGCAGCGGGCAGGGTCCTATGGGTTGTCGCTGCCTGCGATCCCTACGGCCGTCATGATCGTGAAAGCGGAGGAGCTTGGGGCTGACCGCGAGGACTCGGAGCACTTGAAGACGATCGCTGTCTATCGAGAGCTTAGCGGGATGATCGGGGAGGAAACGAGTTTGCCGGTTGTCATGACCCGTGAAGGTGAATATGTCGTGCTGATTCCTTGTTCTCCGATTCTTACGCAGGAAGACATGGAAGAGCATTTGGAACAGACGGCTGCAAGCTGGATCCAGCAGCTGCAGCGGTCAACGGGGATGACGCTTGCGATCGGCATTGCGTTGGCAGAGGACGGGATTCGAAGCTGCCCGCGCTATTACCGTATGGCCAGAACGGCAGTCGGCCGCAAGTTTTATTCAGGCTCGCAAAATGTACTGTGGCACGAGGACGACGAAGGCAGTTGGGATGATTTTCCGATTCTCGTTCATCGCTCGAAAGATGAATTGGAGGAAGCGATTATCGCCTCCGATCCAGCTAGGATTGAACAAATTGTTACGAGCTGCTTACAGGGCAAATCGATGAAGAAGGAACAAGCCTGGTTCGTCGCAATCGATCTTCTTAATACTGCTTTGCAAACGCTTGCGGAGAAGAAAGAGCTGATGAAAGCCGCGTTCGAGCAGGAGAAGGCGCCATGGGAGAAGTTGATGTTGATGGATACCATTGATTCGCTGGCAGCTTGGGTCGTCGCTTACATTCAAGGCATTGCCGAATTGATCAAGAAGAATCAAGGCAACAGAAACGAACACATTGTGCAAGCGATTAAGCAGTGGGTGAAAAGCGAGTACATGACGGATATAACGATCAATTCCATTGCAGGCCGTGTATTCCTGGCTCCGGGTTACGTCCGAAAGCTATTTAAGAACCACACGGGCATGACGCTAAAGGAGTACATCATACAAACCCGAATGAAAAATGCAAGCGAGCTGCTTCGCCAACCCGAGCGAAAAGTGAATGAAGTCGCGCTTGCTGTCGGCTACGAGAACGTTTCATATTTCTGTGCGGTATTCAAAAACTTTTACGGCATATCGCCGGGGGATTTCAAAGATGCGTATCAAATCCTGGCTTAACGAGTTACCTAATCTCACGTTTAACCGGATCAGACTGAAGCCGAAATTAATCGCTTCGTATATGGTTGCTGCCTTTTTGCCGCTTCTGTTCATGGGCTTCTTTCTGGTGCATAAGGCGAATCAGATTATTGAGAACCAGACCAACCAAACCTATGGGATCTCGATGCAGCAGTTGATGTACAATATGGAAACCCGGCTTGCTTCGTATGAGGAGCTTTCCAATCATTTCTACTTTGATACCAATTTGAACCTGGATCTCCAGAAGGATTACAGCAATAGCTCGAACCTAGACAAATACGAGGTCGAGAGCGATTTTATCGAGCGGGTCAAAGTATTGCTGAAATTCAAAAACGATTTGCGAACCGTCGGCATTTATTTTCATAATGCGACCCTGTATAATGCCAAGCCCTATTTGACCTATGCCGACGACAAAATCGCGGGTCAGCTTAACTTCCAGAGAGCTTCAGCATCCAAGTATAAAGGATATTGGGGGAAGGTGAAGTCCGTACCGGATGGTAATTTGTATTGGGACGTGGAATTAAGACGCAACGCACCGAATACCCGGGTATTCAGCTATAATCGGCCCTTGGAATTTTATACGGATCATCATTCGGTAGGTTTGCTGACGATTGAAATCAAGGAGTCGGAGTTCTATCAGCTGCTATCCAAAGAGGGGAAGGACAAGGCGATCTACCTCGTGGAGCCCGATGGGAATATTATTACATCCAATGATCGGACTAGCGTGGGCCAAAACCTGGCAGCGGACGTGCAGGGTGAAATAGGGATGCAGCCTAGCGGGGATTTTCTGCTGCAGCGGAGTGATGACCATTTCAAAGTCATGTACAGCGAACTCTCGAACGGCTGGAAAATGGTTTATATGATTCCGGTCAACCGTCTGCTGGAAGAAACCAAGAACATGCGAAATTATGGACTGCTGTTTATTCTGGTCAGCGCTGCATTGTCAGTAACTTTGCTGGTTATTTTCTCGAATTTGATTCTCGCCCGTATGACCATTCTGCTCAAGCGCATCCAAAGAATGAGAAACGGAGAAATCGAGACGGGGCGGTTTGTGAGCGGGAAGGATGAAATCGCCGTTCTGGACCACAGCTTTAATCAAATGGCGGAACGCATGAAATATTTGATCGACGAGGTATATACGCTCACGATCAAGAGAAAGGAAGCAGAATTGACGGCGCTCCAAAGCCAAATCAATCCGCATTTTCTTTATAATACCTTGTCCACGGTCAGCTGGCTTGGTCGAAAGAACGGGAATGACGACGTATGCGAGATCGTGGAGAGCTTGGCGAAGTTCTACCGCATTTCCTTGAGCAAGGGGAAGGACGTCATCACGATGCGGGAGGAGTTCGAATGTATTAAAGCTTATATTGATATTCAGCGATATCGAATGAAAAACCGCATCCGCTCGATCTATGCGCTCGATGAGGGCATTATGGACGCCACTGTACTGAAGCTGATCCTGCAGCCGATCGTCGAGAACGCGATTCTGCACGGACTCAGTCATGAGAAAGAACAAATCTCGATTTTGATTAAGGGCGGATATATCGGGGGGATCGTCCTGCTTGAGGTGAGTGACGACGGAGTCGGCATGGAGCCAGAGGTAGTCGCGATGTTGCTGGATGAAAACTCACAGCTGAACCAAAAGGGCGGTTATGGCCTGCGAAACGTGAACGAACGAATTAAGCTGCAATTCGGACTCGATTACGGTGTAGAGGTAAAGAGCAAGCCTGATGCGGGTACGTCGGTATTCATCCGATTGCCTTATCTAACGGAATAAAGGAACGTTTTCGAGCACAAATGTCCGGTTATTTTGATATTTCGATGTGGGTGCCCTGATGTATGATGAGGACAATTCCTCTGGCGCGGACAACACGGCTGGAATGGAAAATGATAGAACGGAGTGTGAAAAGAAACGATGACGATGGGGATTTCCGAAAGATCGGCTCTTGTGAATCATACGATGCCTGAGGATTATGTGGAACGCGTCTATGCGGGATGGGTGGGAAAAACAATCGGCGTCCGCCATGGCGGCAACGTCGAAGGCTGGTCATACGAGCAGTTGGAGCGTACGTTCGGTGAAATTACCGGTTATTTGCACCAATTCAAAAACTTCGCGGCGGACGACGACACGAACGGTCCGCTGTTTTTCTTGCGGGCGCTCGAGGATTATACCCATACGCCTGACATCACTGCAGAGCAGATGGGGCTGGCATGGCTCAATTACGCACCAGACGGCCACGGCTTCTACTGGTGGGGCGGATACGGTAAATCCACCGAGCATACCGCGTACCTGAACTTGAAGAACGGCATCATGGCGCCGCGATCCGGTTCCATGGAGCTAAATGGAAGCGCTGTCGCAGAGCAAATTGGCGGACAAATATTCATCGACGCATGGGGATTGATTGCGCCGGGCAATCCGAGATTGGCTGCTCATTATGCGGAGAAAATTGCCAGTGTATCGCATGACGGCAACGGCAAATACGGAGGCATGTTCATTGCGGCATGTATCGCAGCCGCTTTTGTGGAGCGGGATATCGAAGCGATTATCGCGGCAGGCCTAGCCGTTATTCCTGAGGATTGCGAATATACCCGCATGACGCAAGACGTGATCGAGTTTTATCGCGGCAATCCGGCAAATTGGCGGGATTGCTTTAAGTTCGTATTTGACAACTACGGTTATGACCGCTATCCCGGCGTCTGCCACATTATCCCGAACTCCGCAGTCATCGTCTTATCCTTGCTTTATTCCGGGGGCGATTACTCCAAGGCGATTAATATATGCAACATGTGCGGATGGGACACCGATTGCAACGTCGGTAACGTTGGTACGATTATGGGCGTGATGGTCGGCTTAGACGGCATCGATCCATCGTGGCGCAAGCCAATCAACGATTTCCTCTGCTGCTCCAGCGTCATTGGTTCCTTGAACGCGATTGATTTGCCGTGGTGCGCCCAGTACGTGGCCGATTTGGGTTATCGCATCACAGGCACCAAGCCTTCGGACAAATGGAAGCCGATCTTAAGCGGCGAGCAATCGCAATTCCATTTTGAATTTCCGGGCTCAACGCATGCGTTCAGGACCGATTGGGACGATCGGAGCCATCATGTTACGAGCTTCGTGGAGAACACGACGGAAGCGGCGGCAAGCGGAGAGCGTTCGCTCAAAGTTGTATTCGATCGCTCCCACGGCGGACAAGGCTATCGGGCTTACCGACAAACCTATTACCGTCCTGAGGATTTCAACGACAGCCGCTACGATCCATGCTTTTCGCCGAATCTTTACCCGGGGCAGTCGATTGAGGCGAAGGTAATGCTGCCGAAGACGGAGAATAGACCGATCCAGGTACGACTTTACGTGCGCGATCGTAATGCCGACGTTCGCCATTACGGCGAGAAAACGACGTTGATTGCAGGGCAATGGACGCAGCTTACCTATTCGATCCCGGCAATGGAAAACGTCTGTCTGCTTGAAGCGGGCATAGAGTGGATTCCCGAAGGAGGCTGGGGACCGTTGATCGCTTATGTGGACGACATGCACTTCGCCGGGAAGCCTGATTACGCGATCGACTTTGCGCAGGAACATCTGGAGAAGTGGAATGGCACGCATATTGAAGTAAGCCAACTCACCTATTTGCGCGGCTTGTGGACGCTGGATGAAGGTAAGCTGTGCGGCAGCTATTATGGCGAGTCTGCCGAGAGCTATACGGGAGATCTGCAGTGGAAGAATTACCGCTACATTTCGTCGGTCATCCCGCAATCCGGCAGCGAGCATTGTGTTCTCTTCCGTGTGCAGGGGGGCATTCGCTCTTATGCCGCAGGCTTCTCCGAAGGGAATACGTTCCGCTTGTACAAGAACGAGAATGGCTATCGCGAGCTGGCGAGTGTCGACTTCGACTGGACTTGCGCGCAAGAATATGAGATTGCTATTAACGCGACAGGTAATGTTTTCGAAATAGCTGTTGATGGAGCCGTTATCATCCGGTATGAGGACGAAACTGAGCCTTACTTGAACGGCATGGTCGGCTTCGCGAATAGGAATGGCAGCCGTACGCAATATTCGTCATTCCGTGTTAAGGGACTATAGTACGAAGTGAATATTTAGGATGCGTCATTCAAGAAAAAAGCGGCGGTGCAGAGTACGATAATCTGCACTGCCGCTTTTCGTTTTGATCCGCCTCATAATAGTCTTGTTCATTTTAGGGTAAATTACTACTATTATCCATCGGTTTGATGAGAGTAGGCAGAGGAAACGATGAAGCATGCACAGCGCAAAAGCAAATCGAGATCTATAACCAAAGCGTCAGCCCCGATTTTGGATGACCAATTAGATATCAGCATTACAGGCAGGTTGGAGGAAGCTATAGAAGCCGTACAGAGCATCATGATGGATGATGGCGATTTTATCATGCGCCGCTTCCATCTATTCGGACGCTATGATGCGGTATTGTTTTTCTATAGTACGATGTCAGACCTCGCGACGATTAACAATCATATTCTTAGGCCGCTTATGCACTTGCCTGCGCACTTGGAAGGCAGAAGCGTTGAGCTGCAAGGATTGCGCGATATCGTGATCAATGACGTCTTATATCACAGCGGCGTCGAGTCGGAAACAAAGCTTTCCGGTCTGATCTCGTGCATCCTGCGCGGGGATACCGCAATGGTCATCGAAGGATTGGAGGAAGCGTTCTCGATCAGCACGAGCAGCATCGAGAAGCGCGCTGTCGATCAGCCGGCTACAGAGCAAGTTATTCGAGGTCCGCGCGAAGGCTTTATCGAGATGCTGGAGAAAAATATCGCCTTGATCCGGTACCGCCTCCAGACGCCGGATCTTCGTGTTCATTCGTTAGAAATCGGCCGCAGAAGCCGCTCTAAGGTGTCCGTATGTTACCTGGATGGAGTAACCAGCACAGAGCTTGTGGACGAGGTGAAACGTCGTTTGTCCATGATCGATATTGATGCCGTGCTGGATTCCGGTTACCTGGAGCAATTTATCGAGGATAACCATGTTACCCCGTTTCCGCAGGTGCAGTATACGGAACGGCCGGACAAGGTCGTTGCGAATTTGCTGGAAGGCAGAGTAGCCATCCTAGTGAACGGATCGCCGCTTGCGCTTATCGTCCCAACGGTGTTCAGCCAGTTCTATCAGACCGTCGAAGACTATACGGAACGGTTTCTGCTCATGAGCGCCATTCGGCTGGCCAGATTGGTGGCACTTGTTTTCTCGCTTGTTTTCCCTGCGATCTATGTCTCCATCATTTCCTTCAATCCGGAGCTGATTCCGACGGAATTTGCGGTAGCGGTGGCCGGCGGCAGGGCGGGCGTTCCTTTCCCTGCCATGGTTGAGGTATTAATCATCGAGATCTCGATGGAGGTGCTCCGAGAGGCGACCATTCGGCTGCCGCAGCAGGTGGGCGGAGCGCTGTCGATCGTTGGTGTGCTTGTTATTGGCCAAGCTGCGGTCGCAGCCGGCTTCGCGAGTCCGATTACGGTTGTCATTATTGCGCTGACCACGATCGGTTCATTTGCAACACCAGCCTATAATGCTGCGCTAGCCTTGCGTCTCCTGCGCTTCCCGCTGATAATCATGGCGGGCATATTCGGTCTGTACGGCGTCGTGATTGGACTCATCCTCATCGTCAACCATCTGCTGTCCTTAAGGTCTTTCGGTGTTCCCTACTTGAGCCCGCTTATTCCGGGCAACTTCAGGGGGATGAAAGATCTCATCATCCGCAGTCCGCTGAAATGGATGACGGAACGTCCAGCCTCCTTGCATACACAGGACAAGAAAAGGGTCTCCACCGGAAATCCAGCCGAGGAGCTGCCGAAGAACGTGCTTGATCCTAATGAAATCAATCCTTCTACCGAGGAGCAATAAGCCATGCAGAACCCCCGTTCAATTACGACGATTCAGTCGGCAGCCATTCTGGTCAGCACCATTATTGGTGTCGGTGTGCTGCCGCTTCCTTTGTTTGCGGTACGTGCGGCAGACGCAGGTGCGCCGCTTGTTACCCTTCTGGGCGCACTGGTTGGATTCATCGGGCTTGGTCTGCTCAGTATACTGGGTATGCGGTTTCCGAAACAATCCATCGTGGAGTACAGTGAGGCCATAATTGGCAAATGGCTGGCCGCCATCGGGACTCTATTGATTATTGCCTTCTTCGCCGTACTGACTTCGCTTGCCGCGCGCGAGTTCGGTGAGGTTGTCGTCACCTCCGTACTCAAAGATACGCCTCTTGAAGTGACTGTCATCGTGATGCTGCTGCTGGCAGCCGTTTCTACACGTAACAATCTAGTGACCTTTACCTATATCCATTTGTTCTATTTTCCGTTTCTCCTTGGGCCTGCCCTGCTCATTGTCGCGCTTTCCTTAAAGAATGCGGACGTAATCAATCTTCAACCGATATGGGGAAATAACCAAGCTCATATGCTGCCTGGTATTCTGACGGTTGCCTCCTTGTTTCAAGGCTCATTCGTCATGACAATCGTCATTCCCGCCATGCATAATCCGAACAAGTCGATGAAAGCGAGTCTTGCAGCGATGATCGTTTCCGGGGGTCTGTATGTCGCAATTGTCATTGCAGCGGTAGGCGTCTTCGGTGCCGAGGAAATTCGTAATTTGTTATGGCCGACACTGGAGCTGGCTAAGGCTACATCGCTGCCAGCCAATATCTTGGAGCGGATGGATGCGGCGTTTCTGGCGGTTTGGGTAACGGCGGTATTTACGACACTGTTTTCGAGTTATTATTTGATGATTCGCTTCATCAGCAATTTGTTTCGTTTGAAGGATCATAATATGTTCGCTTTCTTTCTTCTACCGTTTGTTTTCATCATGGCGATACTCCCTCAAAATATTTTGCAAATGTATGACATTATTGAAGATATCGGGCGGATCGGATTATTTATTACAATTGGCTATCCGGCACTTCTGTACATCATCTCACTCATTCGCGGAAAGAGAGGCGAGCGCTATGAGGCAGAGCCCTTGGATCCGATCGGTTAAGGTATTGCTTGCCATCGTGCTGGCAGTGCCGCTGCTGAGCGGCTGCTGGGACCGGCTTGAAATAGAAGAACGCGCCGTTGTACTGGGTATTTCGATTGATGAAGCCGGCAAGCGAACGGAGGAGGAGCGAGAGTCACAGGTTACGCAGACAGCGCCTCAGATTGATATGGTTCGGGTAACGGTGCAAATCGCACTGCCTGGCCGGATTCCGCTGGGACCGGGAGAAAGCGGAGGCAGCAGCGGCGCCGGCACGCAGGAAACACTTTGGGTGCTGGATTCAGTAGGACATTCCGTCGATGATGCGCTCATGAACTTGCAGCAGCAGCTCTCTAGCAGATTGTTCTTCGGACATTTGCGCGTCATCGTCGTGTCCGAGAGCATCGCCAGAAGAGGGCTTGAGAATGTCAACGATTTCTTCCACCGTAATTCGGAGGTCAGACGATTGGCATGGCTCATGATAACGAAAGGCAGCGCGAAGGCGCTCATGAAGGCTGCGCCAAAGTTGGAGCGGGTACCGACGCTATATTTAATAGCAACGCTGGATGAAGGCATTCGAATGGGTAAATTTCCATCCAATTATATCGGTACTTTCTGGAGCAACTCCGTAAAGCTTGGCGAGGAAGGCTTCCTGCCTTACGTTGCTATTCGTAAGGAACAGAACGTCCAAATTACCGGTTTGGCTTATTTTAGAGGAAATAAGATGGTTGGCCATACAAACGCGAGTCAAATCGGAGCCTACATGGGGATCAAGGGCATTAATCCTGCGGGGTACCGCATCTTTGTCGATCTTGGCGGACCGACGAAGAACGTGATGACGACAATCACGCACCGGGACAAAAAAATAGATGTGCACATCGTGAATGGGCTGCCCCGATTCACCATTCATATCGCCCTTGAGATCAATGTGGAAGAGAAGCTTAGCGAGGCAGTTGCCATTGCGGATACGAGTATCTTGAAGCGGATTGAACAAGATGAGAAGAAGAAGGCCGTTCAGATTTATCGAAAATTTCTCAAGCAGACCCAAGACGATGGCTCCGATATTTTCGGATTTGGTGAATATGTGCGCGCTAGAAAGCCGGGGTATTGGAATTCACGGGTTCGCACGAAGGAGCGCTGGCAGGAGATGTACAAGGAAGTCGATTTCGATTTGGATGTCCAAATTAATGTAAGACGAGTCGGTATGAAATCCAGATAAGGGGGAGAAGGCATGCTCAGTGGAGGCTTTGTCGCCATTAGTTACATCGGTTACTCCATCCCTTTATTCGGGTTAACGGGTATTCTCATTCTGCAATTCGATATTAAGGAATATCGGTTCAAGAAAATGGAGAAAGAGCGCAAGCTGTCCAAGGTGTTAGGTTGGACAAACCTCGGTTTAGGAGCTGTATTGCTTATAGGGGATTATTTTTTCCTGTAATGATGGAGCCAAACATGCACAATAAAATCGCCCTCCATTATGCATATAGGCATAATGGAGGGCGATTTTGCATTATTTGAGCAGCGATTTCAATTTGGTGCTCGCGCTGGCGAGAACCGCCGGATCGATGACGGCTTTGCGCTCGATGAGCATCTCTGCCAAGCGAATGTCCTTCGCGATGCCGGGACCGATGCCGCTGGCAGCTGCCAGCGTGCCATCTTCCGCCAGATGGAAGAAGAAATGCACATTGTCGGCCGATTCGCGTTTGATCTTGATTGCACTGCCGAAGTCGACAAGGCCTGCTACCTGCAGCGACTCGTCGTACTGATCCGACCAGAACCAAGGAATAGCTTCATACGGCTGATCAGCGCCGAGCATATTTTGCGCGGCATGAATGCCTTGATCCTGCGCATTGCGCCAGGATTCAAGACGGACGCGCTTGCCGCCGTACAGCGCAAGCGGGAAGGAGCAGCAATCGCCGGCTGCGAAGATATCCGGGTCGCTTGTGGCGAGCTTCTCGTTTGCACGGATGCCATTCTCGATTTCAAGGCCGCAGCTTTCAGCCAGTGCAATCTCAGGCACAGCTCCGATGCCGATAATGAGGGCGTCGCAGCGGATCGTCGTGCCATCTGCCATTTCAATGATTTGCGTGCCGTTATCGTTCGTGATGCGGCTGATTGCCGTGCCGATTTTAAACGTAACGCCGGCTTCGCGATGTCGCGCTTCCACGACATTCGCAATTTCCTCGGGTACGCCTCGCGTCAGAATACGCGGACCGACTTCAAGCAAAGTAACGTCGCAGCCGCGCTCGCGAGCGCTCGCCGCAACCTCAAGGCCGATGAAACCGCCGCCGACGATGACGATATGTTTGCCCGGGTGCAGCTGCGAACGAATCGCAAGCGCATCGGAGAATGTACGAAGGTACAGCGCGCCGGACGTATCGGAGCCTTCCATGTTCAGCTTACGCGGACTTGCACCTGTTGCAAGCAGCAGCTTCTCATAAGACAGCACTCTGCCGTCTGCCAGCAGAATGCTGTGCGCAGCACGATCAATGCTTGTTACATGGCTGTCCGACAACAGCTGAATATGAAGCTCGGCGAGCTTATCGGCATCCAGCATGAATGTCGGAGCCGGTGCTTCTTCTTCGAGCAGGACGCTCTTCGATAGCGGCGGGCGCTCGTAAGGCGTACGATTTTCTTTGCCAATCAGCGTAATGCTGCCTTCGTAGCCTTGATTACGAAGCTCCATGGCCGCATTCGCGCCAGCTTCGCCGGCGCCGATGATAACCATACCTGGTTGTGTCATAAAAGCTTAAATCCCCTTCATTAGCCAATTTTGATATAGACCTTGCCCGATTCCACTAGAACCGGATAGGTTTTGAGATCTTCACATACAGGAGCTTTCTTGCCTTGTCCCGTCGTATAGTCGAATCTGCCGTTATGTTTCGGACATTCAATCGTATGTCCCATCACCAAACCATCGGATAAGTGAACCTTCTCATGGGTGCAAAAGCCGTCGGTTGCGTAAAATTTCCCTTTATCGGAATGGTAGACAGCAAACGTCCGGTCTACGTGATCGAAACGGATGACATCCTCCTCATCAATATCGTCAACTTCACAAACTTCAATCCAGCCTTCAAATGTACTCATGTGTTAACTTCCTCCTGTTCGTAATGGTGAAACGTTTCACCTTGTCATTCCATTATAAACATTGGGCCTTCTACTGTCTATTCTACAAAACTTACATCTAATTGTGTAAGGGTTTTCATATAAGTGTTCTTAAGGCGGACATCGTCTGACTGATTACAAACTTAAAGGAGGAATTTATAATGATTCGACAGGTCAAAAGGAGCGCCAGTCTTGCCGTGCTGACGACACTTGCGGTGAGTGTGCTGGCGGTGCAGCCCGCTGCTGCAGCGACAACGGTGATTGTCGATCCGGGTATCCGCTCACTGCCGTTCGGCGGTTGGGGCACCTCGCTTGCTTGGTCGGCGAATTACACCGGCAATTGGACGAGTAAGGACACGCTGGCGGATTTGCTCTACAGCACCACAAACACAGATGCTAATCCGAGCGCGATGTTCAACATCGCGCGTTACAACATTGGCGGAGGCAATGATCCTGCCTATGTCAGCTCCATGCGGGTCGGCGCAGCGGTACCGGGGTATAAAGCGACATCGGCTTCCGCTTACGACTGGACAGCGGATGCGAACCAGCGCTGGTGGCTGCAAGCGGCCAAGTCCAGAGTGCCGGCAGCTGATTTCAAGGCGGATGCGATTTCCTACTCGGCGCCGTATTGGATGACGAAGAGCGGGCAATCGACAGGTAACTCCGATCCGAGCCAGGACAACCTGCAGACGGGGTACGAAGCTCAGTTCGCGGATTATTTGACCGAGGTGGTAAAGCACTTTCGGGACTCTTGGGGCATTACGTTCCGGACGCTGAATCCTATGAATGAGGCGAACTCCAACTATTGGGCAGCCGGCGGCAAGCAGGAGGGAATGAAGGTTTCGGCAGGCGCGAAACAGATCGCCCTTATTAACGCGACCAATTCGGCACTCCAATCGAAAGCGTTAACGGGCACAACAATCAGCGGTCTTGATGAAACGAGCATCGCCATGTCACACAGCTCACTGGACAGTCTCGATGCAACGGCGGCAGGTGCTATCACGCAGTTTAACACGCACACCTACAGCGGCGGAGATCGTCAAGGGTTATACCAGAAGGCTGTCGGTAACGGCCGCAGGCTGCAAATGTCCGAGGTAACCACTTCCTCCGGGACGCATGATCATAATTCGGTGTCGGCCTACCTCGGTCTAGCTTCTGCCATCACGACCGATCTCAAAGATCTTGCCCCCCAAGAGTGGGTGTATTGGCAGGCGATTGAGTCCGAAGCGGAATCGCTCGCAGGGAACGGCAATTGGGGATTGATCCATTTTGCCTCTGACGGCACACAGAATTATTGGATGACGAAGAAATATCATGTAATGCGGCAGTACAGCAATTTCATTCGTCCGGGGTACAAAATCATCGCGAACAACGATGCCAAGACGATCACGGCACTTGACCCGGCAACCGGCAAAGTATCCATCATCGTTTATAATGACACAGCCTCAGCTTCCAGCTACACGTTCGACTTGAACAAATTCGGCACCGTGACCGGCTCCGTGCAAGCTTACCGGACGTCATCGACGGAGAATCGCGCCACACTATCGACCATTGCGTTGTCAGGCAAAACCTTCACGACAAGTCTGCCCGCCAATTCGGTTTCTACATTTGTCGTCCAAACAAGCGGAGGTACGAGCAACCTCGTGCAAAATCCGAACTTTGAAGCCAGCGTCGCAGGTCAGAACATTCCGGGCTGGATAACGTGGGGCGGGGATTATAAGGGGACGAATATCGATGCCGATTACACGCAAGCAGGCGGAATGAGCGGTGGTTCCTACGAGGCGGTACATTGGAAAGCGGCAGCCTATACGGTTTACACCAGCCAAGATATCAGCCTGCCGAACGGAACGTACACGCTCAAAGCGAACGTAAGATCAAGCGGCGGCCAAAGCCAAGCGAGAATGGTGGCCAAAAATTACGGAGGCGCAGAGCTGTCTGTGAACATTCCGACGTCTTCCACCTATACGACAGTCACGATTCCGAGCGTCCCGGTCAGCAATGGAAGCGTACAGATTGGCTTCTACTCCGTTGCAAACGGCGGGAACTGGATTGCTTTTGACAATGTGAGTCTAACGCCGGTGAACTTGGGTCTGAATAAGACAATCACGGGCTCAAGCCAGTGGGATGCGAGCTATACGCCAGCCAAAGCCAACGACGGCGACTCGGCGGGAACGAGATGGAATTCGGCTTCGGGAACAAGTGCGGGGCAATGGTTGCAGATCGATTTTGGCAGCAGTACGACGTTTAATACGGTGGTGCTCAAGGAGTACGATACCCGGATTACGAGCTTCAAGATTTCCTATTGGAACGGTTCTGCATGGGTGGACAGCGCGACGGGGACAACGATTGGGGCGAGCCGGACGGTGTCCTTCGCGTCGGTAACGGGTACGAGCGTGCGGCTGCTGATTAATTCGGCGACCAATACGCCATCCATCTATGAGTTTGAGGTGTACAATCAGTAGCAAGAAGGGAAGCGATGGCCTCTCACGGTCGGCTGCTTCCCTTTTTGTGCGTGGAAATTGC
The DNA here is from genome assembly GCF_059383735.1 of Paenibacillus sp. N22P23. Classification (NCBI taxonomy): domain Bacteria; kingdom Bacillati; phylum Bacillota; class Bacilli; order Caryophanales; family Paenibacillaceae; genus Paenibacillus; species Paenibacillus sp. N22P23. The sequence goes on along the minus strand of NZ_JBXENT010000002.1, from coordinate 822,224 downwards.
GCGTCGTTCAAGGAATCTACAAAGGTTTAGGGTACATGTTCGCACCAATATTTGTAAACTGCTAGTAAGAAGTGTTTCTTCGTTTACTAGTCTATGATAGGTGGTGAGCAGGAGATGGGGTTTTGGTTCAGAAAGAGCAAAAAACAATTCATATCAGTCGATATTCCTCAAGCAGACGAAGTGCCGATTGTGAAGTCCGAACCTAAGGTGGAATCTACTGCGGAAACGGAGCAGGCAGAGCGTGCAGTTGAATCCAGGCAATTTTGGAATTCCGGTCTGTCCACGCAGGACTGGATCGGCGAGATGTACCGAGAACAGGAGCGGAAAGGCGCGTTCGATCATCTGCCGGGGAAAGGTAAGCCGGTGGAGGTACCATCAGGCGACATCACGAATCGTTTCCTGAAAGAAGCGAATTTCTTGCCAGCGTGGCTGATGCTTCAGCATGAAATCCGGAATCAGCTGCAGAAGCTGCTCTTATTATCTGAACAAGGTAGCAGCAGCGTCGTCGTCGAATCTGAACTAACAGATATCAACAAGAAAATTATGAAATATAACAATATGGTTCCGAGTGCGATTTTGCAAAAGAGGCGGATCACGAAGGAAACGAGCAGCAGCAGCTTGAGCTGTGGAAATAGAAAGCCAGCAGCCGACTCGAATCGGCTGCTGGCTGCTGGCTTTCTGTGCATCCCAATGCCCAGCCAACGTTTTGTTGTTTAGGCGTACGGAATATTCTAACGAACCGTAGGGGGCTTATTTGCTCATTATTGGCACCGAAAATATTCTAACGAACCGTAGGGTCACTATTTGACTGTTTGTGGCTATTTGTGAGCCGATTGTCTCCAAATAAGGCCTCTACGGTTCGTTAGATTCTCGAAGCCCTGACATTCGGCTCAATAAGGCCTCTACGGTTCGTTAGATTCTCGCGGCATGCAGGTTGACTTCCCATCTGCGCTCGCTTAATAATCAAGTTACAGATGGAAATAACTAGGACGAGGTCTATTCCTTGGATACATGCTGCTTGAGTTGAGCTTGTTTCGTGACCAGCTGTTTGGCAAGATCGGCCTGGGTACGAGTGATCGTTTTGATCTCCTCATTTAACTTATTCATCCGCGACATCTTGCTGCTTAAATCGCTGGCGGATTGACTTAATTTCATGTCGCGCTGCAGCTGTTTGATCTTTGCTTGTGTTTTATCCAGCTTGGTCTTCGCTTGTGGAATCTTGCTCTCTATATCAGCAATTTCTCGTTGTAATCGATCGACAATTGCTTTAGTGAAATTAATGGACATGTAGGGCACCCCATACTCATTTAGTGTAGCTGAGTCCCCATTTTACTATATATTGCCCGGTTAAGCGAGGAACGGAAGCTGAAGAATCAGAGGAGGTTACCGGATGCAGGAACTTGTCGGACATTGCGAACAATGCAAGAAGCCTATTTACTGCAGAGATGGTTTTCTTGAAGGCACTATTTTGGAAGATGGGAAGCTGGTCTGCATGACGTGTTCAAATCAGGAAGAGAAGGAGCAATAACCAATGCCGATTCAATTAAAAAGCACGTATTTGACGGTTCCTGTAAGCAGCTTCACGGAGTCCATTGCATGGTATGGTGAACATCTGGGATTTCGAGTGGTGAAAGAGGATCCATTTTACATCGAATTAGTGAACGAGTCGGGTATTCGCATCCTATTTCAACAGAACGAACATCAGCTTCATTCGCATTTCGTTTATCCGGATGGAGCGCCGCAATCCTCCTATGGCTTCATGGTGGACGATGCGGAGGCTGCTTATCATGAGTTTGCTGAGCGAGGGATTAAGGTCGGAGAGCTCTTCGATTATCAAGGGAAATCGTTCTCGTTCTACGATCCGGATGGCAATTTCATTGAAATATGGAGCTTGTAGCGGGATGATTGTCATGTAGGAGGTAGTCAGCATTGATCAAACTTCATTCATGTTATGCGAAGGATTTTCACGGCAAATGGGAAATGAGCCCAAGCCCCACGCAGTTTCACATCCTGCTCGTCGTGACCAAGGGGAAGATCATCTACTACGTTAATGATGAGTCTGTTTTGCTGCAAAAGGGGGATGTTCTCTTCATGCCGGCCGGCTCGGTGCGCGGCGGGACTTCACTTGAGGAGCATCAGCGATATGCGACGCATTTCACGCTGGAGGATCATGATCGACAGCTGCTGCCGCTGCTCGCGGAGAATCGTTTTTGCAAAACCACCATTAGCGGGTTTGAATATTTTAAGCAGCGATTCATGCTCTTGAAGCATCATTGGCTGATGAAGGGACCGTACTCGGAACCGACGTGTTATGCGATTTTGCTGGAGCTGCTTGGCATTATCAATTATGAACGGGACAAGTGGAAGCTGCCGGCCAAGAAAATCGAGATGGCGGAGGCTATCAAAACCTACCTGCTCGATCACTATAGGGAATCCGTTTCGCTGGATGATCTGGCCCGCTTGACGGAGCGGACGCCGAATCATGTCTCGCATTTGTTCAAGTCAGTCACGGGATTATCGCCGATCGATTATTTGCATCATGTTCGAATCGCGAAGGCGAAGGAGCTGATGTTCGATCGAATGATGTCGATCAGCGCAATCGCGGAAGAAACGGGGTTCTGCGATCAGGCGTATTTTAACCGCGTGTTCAAGAAAGTGACAGGCTGCTCCCCTACGGCGTTCATGAACGGCAGGACGGGCTGATCTGCTGGACTGACAGCGTTACCACAATAATCGTTGAATCGTCCAAAAGAAAGCTAGATCGTTACTCGAAAGGCACCCGTAAACCTTCTATGATAGAGACAGAATAAGTACCTATCATACGGAGGGGATTATACGTGGATCCATCATGCTTGCAGTATGCATTGACCGAAGAAGAACGGAAACAGTTTAACGAATTGGGTTATCTGATTGTGGAGAATGCGCTCACTCCAGAGCAGGTTGCGGAACTGACTGCGGAATTTGACCGTATTTATGAAGATAAACTTGAAGCTGGGCATGACCCGAATACGGCATTGTTTTATCCAAACTTTATTCCGGATCACAGTTCGTTTCTTAATCTGGTGGATTACGAGAAAGTGCTGCCCAAGGTATGGGATATTCTTGGCTGGAACATCTACTTGTACCATGCGCATATGATTGCGACTCCTCCATCTGGGAAGGCGAAGAGTGATGCAACGTTCGGCTGGCACCAAGACAGCGGACGCGTGAATATGGAGATGGAGTCGCATCCACGTCCACGTTTGTCGCTGAAAGTCGCCTATTTCCTCTCCGATGTATCGGAGCCGGATCGCGGTAACTTCTGGGTCGTGCCAGGAAGCCACCTCAAAGACACCCTGGATATGCCGGCTGATCGGCAAGGCCAGCCGGAAGGCGCGATTCCGGTATGCGTGAAGCCGGGGTCAGCGGTCTTCTTCGATCGACGCACCTGGCACGCCGGTTCGCCGAACTGGTCGGACTATACGCGCAAAGTATTGTTCTACGGTTATGGCTATCGTTGGATCCGCACGAAGGACGATATGACCGTGCAGCATTTGTGGGAGAGTGCCGACCCGATTCGTCGGCAGCTGCTCGGCGCAGGCGTCAATTGCAACGGCTACTACAGCCCGACGGATGAGGATGTCCCGCTGCGGGGCTGGCTTAAGGAGCATCAGCCGGAATTGGTTCGATAATGGGAAAGCTGCCGATCGTTTGATCGGCAGCTTTTTTTTGAGTGTCGAGAGTCCCACGTGTTTAGTTTTCGGAACTGCATAAGAGCCATCTTCCAACTTGTAACGGTTGTGACAGTGGTTATTTGGCTTAAAAAGCCCGTTTTTATTTTCTTACGGTTGTAAGAGGGCTTATTTGGACATTTTCCGATAGAAATCAACCATTTTGCAGCGAATAACCATGCTCACAACCGTTAGAATTATAAAAGTATTTCATTTCATGAAATAGACACGCTGACAACCGTTAAAGAATCAATCCACACGTGGTGATCTACATGCGCCGAGCTTTCTTGGTTTCCCGCCCACCTCCGCTACTCCATCCCATACTGCCGCTTGCGGAACTCGCTTGGCGTGCAGTCCATTAGCTTCTTGAACACTTTGCTAAAATACTTCTCATCCTGGAAGCCGGACATTTCGGCGATTTGTGTGATTTTCAGATGGGCGCTGGCTAGTAGGATCTTCGCACGATTAATGCGGCAGATGGTGATGAAGTCAGATACGTTCTGGTTCAGCTCCTGCTTGAATTTGCGTGAGATGTACTCGCGGCTGAGATGAAACTTGTCCGAAATGCTCTGCAGCGTCAGGTCCTCGTGAGCGAACTTCTCGATATGAGCGGCGATGTCGCGGATCGTGCTGCCGCGCTCGCTGACCGCATTCAGCCGGGCTCCGATCTCGCAAGCCTCGCGGACGAAAGCTTCCTTCCACGCCGCATACTGGAATGCACCGCTTGCATCTACCGGCAAGGAGCTGCTGCCTTCCCTCGAATAAGGGATGTCCGCCCGGGCGACGACATTGAGGCTGCCTTCCCAGATAGCAGCGGCAAGCTGAAATTCCCGCTGCCAGAGCAGCAGATTCTCCGGCGTAAGCCGGTTTCGCTGATCGAGTGCATCGAACCACAGCTGCAGCGCGCGGCGAATATTATCCGGGCTGCCGCTTTGAACGGCGTAGCGCACCCGTTCCTCGTAAGGACTGAAGAACAGCGCCGGGTCCGCAGTAGTAGCAAAACCGGGATCAAAGCAGTGAATGCTTTTACCTGTCTGCAGCAGGTTCCTCTGCATAAGAGCAGTCCGCGCCTGCCGATAGGAAGCGGTCAGGCCGGAAGGGAATGCGGCCGGCAGTCCGACGCCTATGGCCAGACGCGCTTTTAACGAAACGAACAAGGCGTCGTTGCACTCGACGAGTAGTCCTGGCACGTCAACCGAGTTGTCCCAGAAGAGCAAGACGATCTCTGGCTCGGCTCCGGCATGATGGCGGAAGGCATGACCCGCGCCGCGCTCGCGCAGCATCTCGTTCACGATGTTGGCAACGGCATAGGCGAAGAGATCCCGTCCGGAGGAGCCGAATTTGTCGGCAACCGCCGGCGGTGTGGAGCTTAGCTCCACAACAGCAGTCCGAATCACAGTCTCGGAAACAGCCGAAGTCGCAGCATTATTCCCGGTTGCGCCCGCAGCTTCGGCCTTCTTTCCACTTTCACTTCCGCCTACGGTTCCGTCCTTAACGACATTCTCCGCAGCATTAGCGCTTACCGCAGCTCCATACGTCATCCCAAACGGCTTCATCGCCAGCGCAAACTCCTGCGCAGAACCTGTTCCCTTCATCAAAGCAGCTAACAGCTGCTCCGAATAAAGCGGCTTGAGCTGATTCAGCTCAATATCTTGCCCGCGCGCGCGCGAGCGGCTCGCGTCCTCGCTGCGCCAGCTGCTTACCGCCCGTTCCACGGCACTAGTCAGCTGTTCCGCATCGATCGGCTTCAGAATGTAATCCATGCCCCCGAACTTCACGGCTGTACGGACAAAATCAAACGTATCATGTCCACTGATGACGATGATTTTGCTCTCCGGCGCATGTTCCGCCATCCACTCCATCAGCTTGTCACCGCCCATCATGGGCATCATCATATCCGTAAATACAAGCGCAGGCCGCTGCGCCTGAATCATCGCCATTCCGGTCGTTCCATCATCGGCCTCGAGCACCGTTTCAATGCCAAATTGCTGCCATGGCACTAGCAGCCGGATTGCTTCGCGAACATGCCGTTCGTCATCTACTATGAGTGCTTTCATCGTGTTTGGTCCTCCAATGCGTGCGGAATGTGAAGCGTCACCGAAAATCCATGCGGGTGCAAATGCTGAATACTAAGTGCTGCATCCTGCCTGAAGTAAAGCCTCAGACGGAACAGAACGTTCCGCAGCCCGATTGCGAGCCCTTCTTCCTCATCACGTTCCACCTCATCCTCCCGCATTAAAAGTCTGTTTAGCTCTGCCATACGTGCAGCGGATATCCCTTTCCCATTGTCCGATACGACGATGGTCATCGCCCCGTCATCGCCAAGAGAACTAGCTATTACAAGCTTCGCCGGCTGTTCCGACGGCATGAAGCCATGCTTGAAGAAGTTCTCCACCAGCGGCTGCAAAATCATCTTCGGCAGCCTTATGCTGCGAGTCCGCTCGTCGATCATCAGAATAATATCGAGCGAGGTGTCGAAGCGCTCCTTCTGCAAATCGAGGTAAGCCTGCACGTAATCCAGCTCCCGGCTTAGCTCTACCCCAACATCTGCCATGTCCATTTGATAGCGCATCATCTTCCCAAGCGAGGTCACGAGCTGATATACTTTCATGTTGCCATGCTGCAGCGCAACGGTCCCAACGGACTGCAGCGCATTATAGAGGAAGTGCGGGTTCACCTGCGCTTGCAGCGCTTTGAGCTGAATGGTTTTGTTCGCAAGCTCCAGCCGGTATTCTTTCAAAATCAAATTGTTAATCGTCTGCATCATCGAGCGGAATCGCTTGGCCAACAGCCCAATTTCATCATTGCTCTGGATATCGATTTGGACATTCAAATTTCCGGAATCGATCTTGTTGACATAACCGATAAGCGCGAGCAGCGGTTTCGTGAAACGGTAAGAGATGAACAGCAGGGCGATGACGGCAATGGCTAGGAAAGCCGCGCCGACCCACGTATTAATTAAAGCGGTTTCATTAGCAGTCGCGTATAGATGGCTGTTAGGCGTCTGCTTAATCAGGTACCAATTCATGTAGTTGGTCTTCACCTGCTGGTAGAAGATCATACCGGAGAACGCATTCCCATCCCAGTCAAAATGCCCCGTCTTCGCAGAGGCGCTCCGAACGGTCTTGAACCATTCACTATCCAGTCGCTTGCCAACTTGGGATTCATCGGAGGAGATCAGGACACCGCCATCGGCGTCAACCAGGTAGAAATTCTCATGTCCGGTATCGTACAGTTGACGGTTCAGATCACTCAGCACGCTCGTCTTCACGTCGATCGTGAGCTCCGCGAGCTGCACATCGCTTGGGGCCAAGAAGATCGGGCGATGTAGCGTGAAGACTTGTTCTTCCTTCACAGGAGACTTGATCGACAACCCATAATTGTGGCTCAAATGCGTCGGTTCGATGTAGGTTTTGGATGCCATCGCAATGGAACCGTTCTGATGCTTGCCGACTTTGATGTCGTCATTCCATAGTAGGTAGCTCGTGTTCTGACCTGCTACATAGAGTCTGATTTTATAAAATTCCTGCACGCTTTGATAGATATTATAGAGATGGTCTTTGAGCAAATTACGGTTCTGAATGACATCGCTGATTTGGTTCGGGAACACTTCGTTCTCCATATTGTGCTCCAAAATATAATAGAGCGAGCGAGGGACATTCATCGAATTGTAGACAGCAAGCGACTTCTGGTTGATATTGTTCATATAGTTGATGATATTCGTACCACCGAGCGCGAGCAGTCGGTTGTTCTTCGAAATAGCCTCTTTGGTTAACGAGGACTTCGTCTGATGATACGAGATTGCGATAGAAGCTGCTATGGGCAGTATAGTAGCGATTAAGAAGAGCATCATCATCTTTTTGCGGATTGTCGTGTTTTTGAACAAAGTTGTGGTCAAGGATGCGCCTCCCAAATCGACGGCTGGATTTTGGTATAAACATACGCTATGAATTGTGAGTTGGTCAATATATTCCACCATGAAGTTCACGATCGTCTGTCGATTGCGGTTATCGATATTCGCTATACTGAGGTACGAGGGTTAAGAAAGGGGACATCTATGTGCAGAGCGTGAATCGCAAAATCAAATGGCATGAATGGCTGCAGCAAACCGTATTTGTCGGACCGGGACTTCTGATTTTTCTACTTATCGTCGCGGTGCCGTTCTTTATGGGTTTCTACTATACGTTTACGGAGTGGGACGGGCTGGATCTGAACCATGCGAAGTGGGTCGGATTTCAGAATATTCATCGGATCTTCACGGATGATGAACGGTTCTGGACTGCTTTCTGGTTTACAGCGAGATTTACAATTGCGTCTGTTGCAGTAACCAATGTGATGGGGCTATTATTGGCGATGCTGCTTACGCGCAATCTGAAGAGTAGAAATTTGCTTCGCACAATATTCTTCCTGCCGAATGTAATCGGCGGCTTGCTGCTCGGCTACATCTGGTACTTTATCTATGTCCGCGGGTTCGCGGCTGTCGGTGAAGCGACGGGGCTGGAGTTCTTCAATCTCCCTTGGCTGGGTACGCCGACTACGGCATTCTGGGGCATTGTTAATGTGTTCGTGTGGCAGACAGCAGGCTACATGATGATTATCTACATAGCAGCAATTATTGGGATTCCGAAGGATCTGACGGAAGCAGCTCGTATTGACGGCGCTAATCCATGGCAGATTTTCCGCTCGATCACCATCCCGCTCATCATGCCCGCCATTACGATTTGTCTGTTCCTGACGACGTCGAATGCGTTCCGGATGTTCGATCTGAATTTGTCCTTAACGGCCGGCGGGCCGGGGTATGCGTCAGAGTCAATCGCACTCAACATCTATCGTGAGGCGCTGACGAATAATCGTTATGGGCTGGGTACAGCGAAAGCGATGATCTTCTTCTTCGCAGTCGCGCTGATCACCGTGACACAGGTTTGGTTCACCAAGAAGAAAGAGGTGGAAGCGTAACGATGGAAGACAAACAACGATATACGCCACTCCTTTTCATATTCGAGCTATTATGCGTACTATTGGCGCTGCTTTTCCTGACGCCGTTCTATTTTCTGGTCATTAATTCGTTCAAAAAGCTTGGCGCTATTCTCTTGAACGCGGCGGAGCTGCCGACGAGCTGGGGGTTTGGGAATTTCAAGCGAGCATGGATCGCGATTGATTTTCCGGTCGTGTTCATGCACTCCCTGGTTATTACGGTACTGAGCGTAGGCTGCCTGGTGATTGTAGCCAGTATGAGTGCTTACCGACTGGTAAGAAAGCCGACCACATTCAATAAGTTTCTGTTTACCGTCTATGTGGCGGCGATGATTATTCCGTTCCAATCGGTGATGCTGCCGCTGATGCGCATCACGTCGCTGTTTGAATTGCGGGGACATGTATACGGAATCGTCATTTGCTACATCGGCTTTGGCATCTCGCTCTCCATGTTCTTGTTCCACGGCTTTATCAAATCCGTGCCGCTTGAGATTGAAGAGGCGGCTGTTGTGGATGGATGTTCGCCATATGGCGTGTTCTGGCGCATCGTATTCCCGCTGCTTAAGCCGATTGCCGTTACGGTCATCATTCTGAACGTACTGTGGATTTGGAATGACTATCTGCTGCCGGTGCTGGTCATCAATGATAACTTCACCACGATCCCGCTGGCGGTGCAGAAGTTCTTCGGACAATATTTGCGCAAATGGGACCTGGCGATGGCGTCGCTGACACTGAGCACATTGCCGATCATTGCATTTTTCCTTTTTCTACAAAAACATATTATTCAAGGCATTACGGCAGGATCAGTCAAGGGGTAATAAATTGATGTTTAACTAAATTAATCAAAATATTACACTATCTAGTTCAATTTATTCGGTGTATTAGCAGAATTATGCAATCTATAATTGGAAATGTAACCAATACCATTTGGGAGGCCAATCATGAAAAAGAGATCGATATTCGCACTTACGCTAGCCACTGCATTGATCGCAAGTGGATGTTCCAGCAACAATAATAACGGGGGCAACAGCACAGACGGGGAGAACGCGAAAGCTAACAACACCGCTGCTGCAAACAATTCGGCGACGACAGAGACAACAAACGAGCCGAAAGAGCCGGTAACGATTAAAGTATTCCAATTCAAAGTTGAGATTGCAGCTGCGCTTGCGAAGATGGCGGAAGCTTATGAGAAAGAAACAGGCGTGAAGGTTGAAATCGAAACGCATGGCGGCGGCGAGGATTACAGCGCATTGCTGAAGGCTGAGCTTGCAGCAGGCGAAGAGCCGGAAATCATTACATCGAGCGGCTGGGCCGGCTTCGATCCTTATGTAGACCGTGCGGTTGATCTCTCCAGTGAGCCATGGGCGAAAGATCTGGTAGAAGCTTCCCGTGCACAAATTTCACGCGACGGCAAGCTGCTCGGCATGCCGATGACGCTTGAAGCGTACGGCTTGACGTACAACAAAGATCTCTTTGCAAAAGCAGGCATCACAACGCTTCCTCAAACGCTTGATGAACTGGAAGCGGCTTGTAAGAAGCTGCAAGAAGCAGGCATTATTCCTTTCGCATTGACCAACGAGTGGTGGTCGCTCGGTATTCATACATTTAATATCGCGAACGCAACGCAGGCTGATCCTGCTGCATTCATCGATGAAATCAAAGCCGGCACGAAGACGTTCAAAGACGATTCGCTTACGAAGCAATGGGTACGCCTTGTAGACATCATGTTCGCGAACGGCCAGAAGGCTGCGCTGACAACGGACTACAACACGCAAGTGGCTGAGTTTGCCGCAGGTAAATACGCCATGATTCAACATGGTAACTGGATTCAAGGTATGGTGGATGAAGTGAATCCGGAGCTGAACCTTGGCATGATGCCGGTACCGCTGGAAGGTGCTCCGAACGTGTTCACAGGCGTACCAAGCAACTGGGTTGTTAACAACAAATCCGCTCATCCGGACGAAGCAAAAGCATTCCTCAACTGGATGGCAACTTCGGAAACAGGTAAGAAATTCGTAGCGACTGATTTCAAATTCATCCCGTCGATCACTTCGATTCCGGCTGATCCAGCTGCAATCGGCAAAATCGCGGCAGACTTCGCAGCGTTCTCCCAAGATCACCCGGATCAAGTGAAGGGCTGGCAGTGGGATCGTTTCCCAGACGGCATCACGCAACAATTCGGTGCTGCGATGCAGGAATACATGGGCAAACGCATCAAATCCGACGAGCTGCTTGGCAAGTTTGATAAAGCTGTAGCTGACATCGTGAAGAAATAAGGAAATGGCTGAGCAGGGGGTGACCTTGCTTGGCCGTTTTTTTTTATTGGCGCAGGGGTGCAAATAGTCTTGAAATTTGAACTAGAGCTTCCAGTTATGAGATGATCACAGCAGAAGGATGCAGAGGAGGATGAGAATGAGGACATGGCGCAGAGGAACAGTCGCGGCATCATGGCTGCTCGGACTTTGTTTACTGCTTACGGCTTGCAAAGGTGATCAAGAGTCAATGGTGAAGCCATCGAACGAGAGCGGACAAGCTGCTTCGGCAGCAGAGACGCCGGTTAAATTGAAAACGATTGCCCCGGAAGGGACGCTGGATAATCCGGTTGGTATGGTCAGTGAGTTCGGTGTAACGAGCGCGCTGCACGATAAAGTGTTCGTGATCGAGCAGCCGGGCCGAGTGGTCATGCTGGATCTTATGAAACCCTCAACCAAGCCGCAAGTTGTGCTCGATATTCGGGACCGGGTCTACAGTGACGGCAATGAACAAGGGCTGCTAGGGCTGGCTTTTCATCCGAAGAAGCCTGGTATCGCGTTCGTGAATTATACGACGAAGACGCATACGGTCATTGCTCGCTTCGTAATGAGTGATCCGGAGCAACCGGAATTGCTGGATCCCGCGAGTGAGGTGAAGGTGTTGACGTACGAGCAGCCTTTCTCGAATCATAAAGGCGGACAGTTGGCTTTTGGACCGGACGACGGGTACTTATATATTGCAGCAGGAGACGGGGGCAGCGGCGGCGATCCGCATGGCAACGGACAGAACAAGCAAAGCCTGCTCGGCAAAATACTGCGAATCGACGTGGATACCGGAGCTGGCGGCAAGCACTACAGTATTCCGGCTGATAATCCCTTTGCCAGCGGTGGTGGAGCACCGGAAATCTATGCGCTTGGGCTGCGTAATCCATGGCGGTTCAGTTTCGATACGGTTACCGGGAAGCTGTGGGCGGCAGATGTCGGGCAGGATCGGCTTGAGGAAATTAACCTCATCGAGAAAGGCGGCAACTACGGGTGGAACGTCATGGAGGGGGATCTTTGCTTCAAGCCTAAGGAAGGTTGTAAGGAGGAAGGGTTAATTGCACCAATCTTCACGTATGGCCGTGATCAAGGCGTGTCCATAACAGGCGGTTTCGTGTATCGGGGCAAGGCGTTGCCAGCGCTTGTTGGTTGGTATGTCTATGCGGATTATGCGATGGGGACGATCTGGGCGCTAAGGCAGCATGAGGATGGCAGTGTAGAGAACAAAGTGCTGATCGATTCCGATCAGCTGATTACTTCGTTTGGCGTTGACGCAGACGGGGAGCTGTATATTTGTTCGCAGAAGGGCAGCTTGATGCGATTGAGCTGACCGTTTTAACAACAATAAAGCCGCTAGGCCATGTGGGGAACTGGATGCAGTTCTTATCCCACACCGTCTAGCGGCTTGTTTATCTTATTCATTTGTAGGTAGTTGCTTATACTTTAGGAAAGCTTCTAGCTGCGCTGGTGTCAGCTTATGTCCCTCGAAGAGACTGCCGGAGCGCGCTTCCTCCAGCAGCGTTGTCAGCCACTGCTTCTCCGTCTCGCCGAATTGGATAAAGCCTTGAATCATCAGCGCGGAGCCGCGAGGAAGGAAGTTTCCTTTGAGCTGGAGCACAGCATGCATACGCTCAATACGTGTTTGACAGGCTTCCAGCTGTTTGATGATCGCCGCCTCGACTTTCTTCGGATCTCCGTGCCGGACGAATGGCATCGCAAGAAACAGCGGATGCTGCGGGAAGGAAATTTGTTGGAACTGAGCGACAAGCAGCTCTTGGAAGGCATCACGTCCGGAATCCGTTATCCGATAAATCGTCTTATCCGGTCGATTCTCCCCAGGTATCGTGACGACCTCAGCCGCCTCGATCAGCCCATCCTCGCGAAGCTGGTCTACTGCATAATAAAGCGATCCATCGCGAAGCTTGAAGCATTCATTCCAGTTGCGATCTTTAATCGTCTGGCGAATTTCGTAGGGGTGGCGTTCATACTCCATGAGCAGCCCTAAGATTAAGAGCCTCATTGACATAGGTGGTTATCCTCCGTGAAACGAAGGCGACGGTTTGCCTTCGCCTTGGGGACCTTGCGGTCCTTGCGGGCCTGGTTTTCCAGGTGCGCCCGGTGTACCGTGCGGGCTGGATTTGGATGCTTCCAGCTTTGCGCGTCCCATCAAGATGGCAAAGATAAGCGCCAGTATCGGAAGAATAATCGTCCATTGGAAAATAAAGATGATGGAGTCGCCAAGCTTGCTGAGCAGCTGGGTAATGAGATCGGCAGGCAATCCCATTTGAGCTTGAACATCAGGGTTAAGCAGCGCTTGACCGCCTTTGATCTGGGAAGCTAATTCCGGATTAATATTCGGAATTTCTGTAACGCCGGATTGGAAGGCTGACTTCTGCATCGCACCGAATACCGTAATGCCAAGTGCGGAGCCGATTGTCCGGAAGAACGTAATCAGGGACGAAGCTGAACCTTTGTACTGCGGCGGTACCGCGTTAAGTGTAGAGATGTTGAGCAGCGAGAAGGACACGCCGATGCCAAGTCCAATGATGATCATGAACAAGGTAATGACCAGTCTTGACGTCTCTTCCGTCATGACGAATCCGAGCAGGAATGTGCCCACAATCAGCGTCAGCGCGGAAATGACCATCACATCGCGGTACTTGAATTTGCTGACGACACGGCCGCCAACTTGACTGCTCAGCACGACGCCAAGCATCATCGGTGTTAACACGCTGCTTGTTTCCGTAGCTGTTTTGTGGAAGACACCTTGGATGAAGAGCGGAATGTAAGTGGCGGCCGCCATCATGATACCGCCGTACAGCACGCTGATTGCCATGCTGCTGGTTACAACGTTGTTCTTAAATAGAGATAGTTTGATGATCGGGTCTTTCGCAGAACGTTCGATGAATAAGAAGGCAACCAGCAATACGCCGGCAGCGACGAAGAGCGAAATGGTTTTCACCGAATCCCATGCCCAGCCGTCTGAGCCGCCAAGCTCCAAGCCGAACATGAGGCAAAGTACAAAGCCGGTCAGCGTAATAGCGCCTGCCCAGTCAATGATTTGTTTACGCGGGTTTGAAGTTTCATGATAAGCACGCGCGATAAACAGTACGGCTAGAATACCGATCGGCACATTGATGTAGAAAATCCAGCGCCAGCTGAGATTATCGGTGATCAATCCGCCCATTACCGGTCCGAATACGCTGGATACGCCGAATACGGCACCGAATAGCCCCATCATTTTGCCGCGTTTCTCGGCCGGGAATAGATCGAAGATGATGGTGAAAACGATCGGCATCAGCGCGCCGCCGCCGATCCCTTGAATCGCGCGGTAGATGATGAGCTGCTCCATGTTCGTTGCGGTTCCGCATAGAATGGAACCCACCATGAACAGAATCAATCCGGCGAGAAAGAACCGTTTGCGTCCGTACATATCAGATAATTTACCGAAGATTGGGGTCGATACGACCATCGCAATCATATAGGCGGAGTACACCCAGATGAATTTATCGAAGCCTCCTATTTTCTCGATAATCGTAGTCATTGCCGTCGACACGATCGTTTGATCGAGTGCAGCCATAAACAGCCCGAGGAGCAGGCCTGCGATTACGAGTTTGACATTACTTCTTTTGGCGTCCACTGCGTTCATTCCTTTCGTTGTTGAGTAGTATGTACTCAAATTTGAATACCACTCATTTTATTATACTCAAATTTGAGTTTACAACAAGAAATATTTGGATGTGGGAGGGGTTATTTTTATTTTGTGAAGAAGGAGGGGGATATACGTTGCGTGGAGATGTGGATTAGGTGGAGATGCGGGGGAAATGATGCTTGAGAGTCGAGAAATTAAGCTTTCGGCTTAGATGAAGGCTCGGGCTCGCGATTGGCATGGGCTGAGAGTCCGGAATCGCGACTCTCAGCGGCGAATCGGCGGAAAAATGATGCCGAGAGTTCGAAAATCGAACTCTCGGTGCAGTCGAAGGTTCGGGATCGTCGTCGGAGAGGGTTGAGAGTCTAAAAATCGAACTCTCAGCGGCGAATTGGCGGATAAAAGATGCTGAGAGTTCGAAAATCGAACTCTCATCGCAGTCGAAGGTTCGGGATCGTCGTCGGAGAGGGTTGAGAGTCTAAAAATCGAACTCTCAGCGGCGAATTGGCGGAAAAATGATGATGAGAGTTCGAAAATCGAACTCTCATCGCAGTCGAAGGTTCGGGATCGCCATCGACGAGGGCTGAGAGTTCGAAAATTGAACTCTCAGCTCCCAGCAAGAGCAAGATTACTGTGTTTTTGGCGCTTGTTCCACTGTGAGAGCGATATAGCCGCTTAAGGTGGTACAAGCGCTTCCGAAATACTGCTGATAGCGGAATATCCGCTTACGGCTCCTAGCAATAGCGAGATTACTTGGGTTTCGGCGCTTGTTCCACTTTGAGAGCGGTATATTCGCTTAAGGTGGTACTATCGCCTTCGAAATGGTGCTGAAAGAGGCATATCCGCTTACTGCACCCAGGAAGAGCAACAAAAAAAGCCAAGAGTCGAAAACCTCGACTCTTGGCCCCATACCCGGTACTGCTAAACCATCACTCAGCCGATTAAGGCAGCGTCGCCGCCTTAATCGTTCTCAACGACGCGAGCCACAGGGCCGGCGCAGGTGCGGCATTTGCCGGTCAGCAGCAAGGCGTGTTTCTCCTCGCGGATGCTGTAATCGACGATTTCCACCGCGCCGCTGCAATTGCCGCAAAATACGTTGCGGACGAGCTTGTCCCGTATTTGTTGCGGGATCGTTTTCCATGATTGCAGCGCTTTGAGAGAAGTGACATTATCCGACTTGTTCATGCGTTTCCCCACTCCCATTCATTCGATTTGAATCCGTTAATCCCTGAATCTTAATCCATCCAACTCAGAACAATAAAGCGAGCCATTCTTCCCGTTCAACCGGGCCGAAGCACAACGTGAGATCGACATCCGCGAGCGCTTCTGCAACGTCTTGAGCCGTGTATCTCACGCCGGCGAGTCGATCCGTTACGAGGGATACCTCAGCGGTACCGAAGAAATCTCCGAAGACAGATGCTTCGGTAATAACACCTTCCTGCACATTAAGACGAACATCGAAGGTACCAGCAGTTAAACGTTTGACCTGCCGCACATTGAATGCCGGAGACCGTCCATAGTTCCAATCCCAGCTGCGATAGCGCTCTTCCGCAAGCTGCTGCACGGCGGCGAGATCCGCGTCGGTCAGCTTGTACGCCGGAATTTCGGTGCTGCTGCCGAAGATCGACGCCAGCAGGAACTGTCGAAATTGCTCCATTGTAAGTGGCTCACGCAGAAACTCCGAAATGTTCGCCACGCGGCTGCGAACCGATTTGGTCGCTTTGGACTCGAACTTGGCCGGGTTGACGTTCAGCGCCGAAACGATGGAATCAACTTCGGAGTTGAACAACAGCGTACCGTGGCTGAACATCCGCCCTTTGGAGGCGAACTGTGCATTGCCGGATATTTTGCGTTCACCGACCTGCAGATCGTTGCGACCACTCAACTCCGCTTCAACGCCTAGCTTGCGAAGTGCTTCAACAACTGGCTCGGTAAACTTGCGGAAATTATGAAAAGATCGCCCATCATCCGAAGTGATGAAGCTGAAATTGAGGTTGCCGAGATCATGATAGACCGCGCCGCCGCCGGATAAACGACGCACGACATGAATGCCATGCTCCTCGACATAAGCGCCGTTTACTTCTTCGGCGGTATTTTGATTTTTGCCGATGATAATGGAAGGTTCATTGATGTAGAAGAGAAGATAATCTTCTCCGTCGCTGCCCAAATGACGAAGAGCATACTCTTCTAGTGCAAGATTCCAAGACGGATCATTGTTGTTGCCGTTATCGATAAATCGCATTGCATGTCCTCCAAGCTAATTCGTCGTTCCCCACGCGGCTTTACGGATTTCTGAAGGGGTGCTGCCTGTTTGTTCCTTCACGAGCCGCGAGAGATGAAACGCAGTCTTGAATCCGCATCTTGACGCTATTTCTCCGATGGAAAGGCCGGATTGAGAGAGCAATTCGGTTGCCTTGAGCACACGGTATTGCCACAGATAGCGGATCGGTGTCAGATGATGATGAACGTGAAACAGACGGACCAGATGCTCCGGTGAAACACCTGCAGCCCTGGCCAGATCAGGAAGAGAAAGTTCCTCGGTGTAGTGCTGCTGAATATAGGTTAATGCTGCAATGATGCTGGGATGCAGCTCTTGCTGCTGCTTCGTTTGCGCGATTCTGGCGGTAAACAATTGAAAGGCGGAATATCCCAAACTTATCATGAGCTCGTCCTGCTTTAAATAATCATTTTGCAGAGAAAGCAGCATATCGGTTACCGAATTGAGCGCTTCCGGAATTGGCATGCTAAAGGGCAGGCTATCCAAATAGTGGAGCTCGGATTCCGTGAGCGAATTCGCCGTTAACGTGACCCAGCGATGCCAAGATTCCTGTGATTCGGCAAAAGCAAAATATTCGTGATGCTGCGGTTTCAGCAAAACGACTTGTCCGGCTTTGACGTGATAGCGAGTGTCATCAATCGTCAGATCGAGCTCACCGGTATGAAGCAGCACAAGCTGCACATCATGCTGTAAGCGGGGACCATAAGTGCCTTTCGGCGGATAGACGATGGTGCCAGCGTAAGCGGAAGTGATTTTGTCGTAAGGGAGTCCTGAGCTCATGCCAATCGTTCCTCCTTCCTTTCATTATAGCTCTCGAATGGGAAAACAGGAACATTGCCCAGCTCAAAAAAAGAACAGTCCGGCATCCCGCCAGACTGTCTGCATGACCATCATTTCTAATAGACCCTTCTTGCACCTGCGAAGCGTGGCCCCCAGTAAGAGTTATCCAGCTGCTGGACATAAATTCCCTTCGAGGACAATGCCGAAATAAACGAACCGCCGCCCATATAGAAGCCGACATGATCCACTTCTCCGGTCGATAGGTTGCGGAAGAAAACAAGATCTCCCGGTTGCAGCATCGCTTTGTTTACCGCATAACCTTGGCTGAACAGGTTCGAGGAGGTTGTCCGCGTTTGCGAAACGCCGAATTTCGTGAACATATAATAGATAAAACCGGAGCAGTCAAAGCCGCTTGCCGGGCTCGTTCCGCCCCATGCATAAGGAATGCCGAGGTAAGAGGAAGTATCTGCTACGAGCTTTTGCTTCAAGATGGCATGACGGACGGCTTCGAGTGTTAACGGACCGGTAATTCCGTCAGCCTTAAGTCCATATTTGCTTTGAAAGTCGATGACAGCATCGCGAGTAACGGTGCCATAATAACCGGTTGAAGTAGGATAGCTGAAATAGCCGAGTTTTTTCAAATCAGTCTGTAAATTCGTCACAATGCTGCCTGAAGCACCGATCGAATAGATGACAGCGCTTGCATGAGTTTCTCCAATGAAAGCCGTCGCTTGCACGGCACCTGACAGAAGCATAAAGCTGATGGCCGTCAGTATGGTTTTCTTTCTCATGATTGTCCTCCATCTCTGTTTATGTATAGACCACCACTTCAGCATACCAGCATCTAATGCGAGAAATAAGCTGTGTTTTGCTGGAAAAAGAAAAAGCCCGGCATCGTTAGCCGGGCTAAGAGTGTCGAGAAACCCACACGTCTATAAGATTTTATAAAAAGTCGGTATTTTTAGTTTTCGGAACTGCATAAGAACCATCTTCCGACCTGTAACGGTTGTGACAGTGCTTATATAGCCTAAAAAGCCCGTTTTTATTTGCTTACGGTTGTAAGCGGGCTTATTTGGACATTTTCCGATAGATATCAACCATTATGCAGCGAATAACCATGCTCACAACCGTAAGAATTTTAAAAGACGTTTATTTCATGGAATAGACACGCTGACAACCGTTAAAGAATCAATAGGCAATAACGGAATTGCGACCGACAGTCGCTCAAGACCGCGGAAGCAGAATATGAAGAAGATTGCCCTCATACAAACCGACAACGAAGAAACCAACGTTATAAAAACGTTAGGTTCCTCTATAATCTGGGAAGGCTTTCAGGCTGTCGAGACTTTCTCGGGCAGCCTGAGCCCGTCTTCCATAGCCGGGTTTCTCTCGAATTAATAGAGCGGAAACTTCTTCTGCAGATCGCTGCGTGAAGTCGTCGCATCCTCGCGGATATAATGGCATACATAAGAACGGCGCCAGCGGTCGGTGCTCCGATTGCGGGTGGAGGAATGAATGAGCAGCTCATGGAAGAACAGGATATCGCCTTTCTCCATAATGACCGGAACCTGCTGCTTCAGATCAATGCCTTCTGTTTCATCCGTCCACGGCTCGTGCTCATCAAGATTCTTGACGGCGCCATGCGGCAGGAGGCCAAGGCGATGAGACTTCGGAATGACCCAGAGACAGCCATTCTCCTCGTCGACGCTCTCTTCCATCGCGATCCAAGCGGCGATCATCGTCATCGGATCGTTCTTAATGTAGTAGAAATCCTGATGTGCCGCTTGCCCCGGGGAACCCGGCTCTTTATAGAAAAACATGCTTTGTACGCACACGGCTTCACGGCCCATAAGCTGAGCGAGCGTTCCGCGCACGATCGGCAGCTTCATCATTTGACGCGCGAATCCGTCATGCAGATGCGGGTTAAACAAGCGAATGGAATACTTCTTGTTCTCTTCGCAAGCAGCCCATTCCGGCATCGGCTTCTCGTCGCGCAAATCATAAATATGTCCGTTAAAGGCATCAATAAGGTCAGCAGAGCAGCCTTTCTTAATCAGCAAGAAGCCCTCATCATTAAATTGATCTATTTGGGCTTGTGTAATTGGCGTTGTCAAGCGTGGGACTACCTTGTTCATCGTTCTCATCCTCTCACACGTGTTAGCTCAAGCTTACTGCGAAGGAGAGTCGGCGACAATGGCTGACATTATCAGAAATATATCTGAAATTGATATTAGATGTGATAGTCGACCACGACAACACTTTCAAGCAGACCGTCCAACGATTTCACGAACGCTTGGTGAACAGGATGCGGGCCGTAAGCGCGCAATGCATCGCGATTCTCGAATGTCACGCGAAGTCCTAACGAGTAACCGTGGATATTGCCAGTTTCTTCTGTGATGTTTTGTCCGGCAGTGAGATCGACGATGCCCGGAATAGCGCCTTTGAACGCAAGAAGGCTGTTTACCAGCTCTTGCTCCTTCTCGGATGTAACTGCAGCGTTCATTTTGAAAATAACGATATGCTCAAACAAGGGAATCGCTCCTTCAATCGGGAAATTTTAGGGTAATGGTTCAATATAGCATTATAGCAGAATGGAATGCGAAAATGGAGGCAGAGCGATCTTATGGGCAAAATCAAACTTTACATGGGTCTATTGCTGCTTTGTTTAGCATTAACCGCTTGCGGGAGTTTTAGCGGGAAGCTGTCTTCGTTTGAGGAGAAGGTGATCGATACCGTTCGAGAAGACATGATTCTGGTCGACTGCTCGAAGGAAGTGAACCGAGGCAAGAAAGGCGCTATTGCTGATATCGGGTATTTGTGCAACGTGCAGGTAGATGAGGCTACAATTATTGAGGATCAAGCGGGGCAAGGGATTCAGCTCGCAGAACTGGCGCATGGCGATACCGTTACGATTACATTCGCCGATGCCGTGAATATACGCAAAGGGCATATGACGGTCCAAGCGTCCAAGATCGTAAGGCTGAAGCAAACGGACGAACAGCAATAAAATAAAGGTGCCGGCATATCGACCGACACCTTCTCGTTATTAGCCCATCATCATTTTGCTTCCGGAAGCAGCGGCGGCATCTTCTTCCTCGAAGGCTTTCGCATCGGTCATCCAAGGCGTAACGCCAAGCAGCATTTTGCGCATATTCGATGTTGCGCCGGCTTTGAGCTCCTCAGAAGGCTCGTAACCCGGCCATGTGCGCAGGCAGGATTGGGCGTAGTTATAAATGAGTGAGCGGCGAGTGACATCGGACAGATTGTTCAGCGCCGAATGGTATGTGTAACCGTTGAAGATAACGGCCGTACCGGCTTTGACGTTCATTCTGACATGGCCCGGCAGATCCTCTTGTTTCTCCACTTTAGGCAAATCTTCATCCTTCATGTGGATGCTGCCCGGCAAGAAAGCAAGGCAGCCGCCGTCGTAAGGCACATCGGAGAGGAAGTAGAACACTTTGACCATGAAAGGTGCTTGCTTGTCACCAAAGAAGATCTTCGTAGTCGTGTCACGGTGCCAGTTGGTGTGTGAGATTTTGCCCGGTGGCTTGAGTAGGGCATCGTTATCGATCATAACGAATTGATTGCCGATCATATCTCGCAAAATGTTCATCATACGTTTATGCTCCAAAAGCCCGGCGAAGGTCTCACCATACTCGATAATGCCGCAAATTTGCTTCACATGGTTCAGCTGGCCGGTAGCCGGGTTGACGCGTTTGTTAACTTCGAATTCATGAAAGGCTTGATCCAAGTCTTCGTTAATGGAATCGACCTCTTGGCTGCTCAGAAAATCCTCAATCATAAGAAAACCGTCACGTTCCCACATCAATTGCTGTTCGCTCGTTAATCCGTATAGGCTCATCTTATAGACCCTCCTAGTCAGTAAACGCTTTAATTAACTTTAGTTTACGACATTGAGAGATGCGATTGAAGCTAGCGAATTGCCGAATAAACTCAATAAATTGCTGTTTGCAAGAAAGGGGCTGACGCGTTTAGAGGCGGCGCAAGCTTCGGCGGAAATCACGCGGCGAATCATGTTGGACTTTCAGAAAAGCATGCAGAAAGGCGTTGTAGCTGGCAAACCCGCTTTGCACACTGACTTCCCCAATTGAGAGAGACGTGCTGATGAGCAAACGCTTCGCATGGTGCACCTTTTTGAGCAGGACGTATTCCTTCGGCGTGACGCCGTATTGCTTCTTAAATTGACGGATAAAATGATACAGGCTGAGATTGGCGATTTGTGCCAGCTGCGAGACTTCTTCGACCTCCAGATAGTTCGCATCCATGAAAGCCCGTGCACGCTGCAGCGGCTCAGGTTCGCTGCCGTGGCTTGTCAGCCAAGATCCCCCTAAATCACGCTGCTTCCGGAAAATCTCCATAAGAAGCTGATAGATGTGCGCAGACAGAGACATCTCATAAGCCGGATGTTGTTCTTTCATCAGCTCGGCGATCTGTACAAGAAGACCATGAATTTCGTTGACTGCCGGAAGGTTCTGCACAATGGAGTAAGAAGGATCGCCGAATAGCTTGGGCCAGAAATGCTCCATGTCGATACCGTCGAACACCAAATAGTACATTTCAAAAGCGTTCTTTACTTCTGTCTTATAAGCGTGAGGCAGCCGCATGTCGTGCACGACACAATCGCCCTCGACGATCTCCATCCACTGGTTGCCATGCTTGAAGGCGCCTTTGCCTTTCGTGATGAACAGAATTTCATAGGCCGGATAATAGTCGCGCGCAAAGAAGAAGTCCGATCGAGGGGCATCATAACCGCCAATCAATCCAAAGAACAGGTGGCTCCTTGCAAACTCGCTTGGCGTGCCGACAATTTCGACCGAATCCATAATGCCACAGCTCCTTTTGTACTAGCCATTGATAGGTTGCTTTCATTATAACGCGATAACGTAGAAGGCTGCATTCGAAGCTTTGATTTCGAACGCAAACCAATCAACAGGAGCGGCATTAAACTGTTAAACTGTAAGGGGAGTTGATAGAGGTGGAGAAACAGGAAGCAGCCGCACTCGCGGAATGGATCGAGCGATCAAGTGCCGGAACAGTCGGCGCCTATGATGTAACACGAATTAGCACAGCCGGATTGCCCCTATCGAATTTTCACCAATGGTCCAATGGCAAACCGCTTGTGAATGCGTATCATATTGCTCGTACAATCGGCGGGGCGTTATATGTGTTGTTTATCGACTGGCACCGTAATGACAACTACTATATGGTAATCTACGCAGGGGATAAATCGACCACGCATGCCGAGATTCAGAAGCTTGTTTATGATCGTGAAGGGAATCCGTCGCATCTGCGGTGGACGTACAATCCGATGAAACGCGATGGCGGCAATGCGGTGCGCAAAGCGTATTTCAAGCAGCAGTGGGGCGAGCTCACGGCAACCATTCCGGTTCTGGGAACACTGCGGGAGAATGAGGCGGATATGTTCTACGACGCGATATTCGAATTGGTGGACAAGCGTCTTCGGGCGGACAAGGCACCTGAACTTTTTGACGAATTCTAGAACTGTTTATGAATTTACCTGTAATGGAATAGGAATTCAGGGCAATAAACGGTATAATACCGATTAGGGATTTATTCTTACCGGCGTTCTTATGGTCGCCAGCACCCAATACACAGCGAATAAGGAGTATGAAGATGTCAAAAACATTGATTTTCGGACACAAAAACCCGGACACGGACACGATCTGTTCGGCAATTGCTTATGCAGACTTGAAAACAAAGCTTGGCCAAGAGGTTGAAGCGGTTCGTCTTGGTGAAGTGAACGGCGAAACGCAATATGCGCTGAATCAATTCAAAGCGGCTGCACCTCGTTTGGTAGAGACCGTTTCGAACGAAACAAGCAACGTTATTCTTGTTGACCACAATGAGCGTCAGCAAAGCGCTAGCGACATCGATAAAGTGCGCGTCCTTGAAGTTATCGACCACCACCGTATCGCTAATTTTGAGACAGCTCACCCGCTCTACTACCGCTGCGAGCCTGTAGGTTGCACGGCGACCATCCTTAACAAAATGTACAAAGAAAACGGCATCGCGATTGATAGCAACATTGCAGGTCTGATGCTTTCGGCTATCATCTCCGATTCCTTGCTGTTCAAATCGCCGACTTGCACGCCGGAAGACGTTGCAGCCGCTCGCGAGCTGGCAGCAATCGCAGGCGTAACGCCTGAAACTTACGGCCTTGAAATGCTTAAAGCCGGCGCTGATCTCAGCGACAAAACAATCGCGCAATTGATTTCGCTAGATGCGAAAGAATTCTCGATGGGCAGCTACAAAGTGGAAATCGCACAAGTAAACGCGGTTGACGTAAACGATGTACTTTCCCGCCAAGCAGAAGTAGAAGCAGCACTGAACACAATCATCGCGGACAAAGGTCTTGACCTGTTCGTATTCGTTGTAACCGACATCTTGAACAACGATTCCGTCGCGCTGGCACTTGGTAAACAAGCGGCAGCCGTTGAGCAAGCGTACAGCGTGAAGCTTGACGATAACAAAGCGGTTCTGAAGGGCGTTGTTTCCCGCAAATCGCAAATCGTTCCGGTTCTGACTGAAACACTTAGTAAGCTGTAGGATATAAATGAACTAGGACATAGGAAAGAGGCCGATGAGCAATCATCGGCCTCTTTTTTTATGCGCCGAGCAGAGTGGTGAGGAGAATGGGGGAATGGTGCCTATTAGGCAACATTTTAGAGGCAAACAGCCGCGCAATGATGAAATGCTGCGAATTCTGCAACATTTTCGTCTCATGACCGCCTCGAAGCAACTCACCATGACGAAATGTTGTCTTTTCGACAGCATTTTATAGTTACTGGCATGAAAACGAAGAAAATGCTGCCTTTCGGGCAACATTTTCTTCGAGACGAGCCATAGTGGCAGGAGTTACTGCAGATGGTGGGCGACGAAATCGTTGCAGTATGCTGATCGACAGCCATTTGCCCATCCTGCTCGGTAAGCCGCAATCCATCAACAATGTATAATCGCCCCTAAATGACCTCCTCCATAATCTGTTGTCCTACCTTCTTGAATGCATTAATAACTTCATAGTCAACGTCATTGTAGGGGCAACGTTAAGTTTGGTCGCCATCTGGCTTGATAAGGACTAACTGTCATGTCCGGCTGCATTCAACGTTGTATCGCTGATTGCCGGAATACCTGTTTCCACATTTGCCTGCATATTCGACTTCATATTATCGCCGTCACCTACAATAAAAGAAACAAGTTCCCAAGCTTCAGTCTGATGCTCCGACCCGGCCGATAAACTGAAAATTTTGCGTGTATATTCTTCGTAGGAAGCTAGAATCATGGCCCTTTCTCCGCGAATAAATGCATCCACTGTCGGCTCTTGCTCTAATACGATCGCCTCTCTCTTTAATGCTTCCGATGCCGTATTCCAAACCGATTCCCATTCCTTCGAATTAAGGGAAACTTTGACTCCACCTCATATCGCGCAGTAAAAGATAAGAAGTGGGGCTATTGATCTGCAGCCCCTTGGTCGCTGGCTGGTTCTCGGAAACAAAATGAATCGATTTCTGATCGTCGTTCCCAAGTAAGCTCTCTCCCTCTTGGTATGAAGAAAGCACCAGCAAGGGGCTGGCGAATGCCTACCGTTAGCCAAGAGCAGCGGACTTTTATATTTATTACATCAAGTTCGTTTATCCCAGCGCTAATAGGTTAACTGTCCTGTTATTACAAATCTCTATAGTTTAAAGGGTTTACTTCTAAAGTATGTTTTCTCTACAATACAGATTAATTGGATATTTTATCCTATTTTGCGAATGGAATTATTCAAACAATCCGGAGGGGAATCAACATGAGGGGTCGTACTACTAGTTTGATTTTAGGTTTACTCATTTTTATGGGAATTTTATGTGTACCCAATGCTGACGCTGAAACGATCCTGACATCCGATCCATCACAAAGCAATGCAACTGAGGTAACGGCTGAGATAACGGAAATGAGAACTGAATATTCAAAGACGTTTCAAACGGAACAACCAGGCGTTTACGTTCAGAAAGTATTTACCGACATTGCTCATTATCAAAGCGAGGATGGTCAGTTTTACGAGATATCTACAGATTTAACAGATGAGAATCTTATTGATACCGTGAAGAAAGTTTCGGCTAAGAGCAATCAGAAGTTAAAGAACTTAAAGAAGAAGCGCGAAGGCAAAAGTGAAGAAAAAATGAAAGCGGATGATACAGAAGGAGCTTATTTTCCCTTCCATGTTCCCTATAATGCAGAGCTGCCTAAAAATGTCGTCGCTGGATACAAGATTGGTAACGGGGAGGAAGAGCTCACCTTTATCCCTCAAGATGCTAGATCGTCCAGGGGGCGGATAGATCCATCCAAGCCGAATACGATGCTCTATGAGAATGTATGGGAATCCACTAGACTTAGCCTATCCGCTACTCCGACAGGTGTGAAAGAAGATATTATCCTATCAAGTACGCAAGCGCCAAATTCTTTTTCATTCGAGGTGAAAGGAAAGTTAGACAAAGATTTTAAGCTTGGAAGCTTGACAGTACTTCCTGCTTGGTTAGTGGACAGCACTGGGCAACAGAGGTCAGTGAGTACAACTAAGCGTACGGCAGGCAGCAAGACGTTCTTGGACCTAACTTGGGACGATACGGGTTTAATTTATCCAATTACGATCGATCCAAGCGTCAACAGTGTGAAAACAAGGTCATATTATACGTGCTCCGATGCTCCGAATACCATAACTCAAGGGATTATGGTGGGTTATGACAATACGAAAACCTGTATGTCCTTTATTCAATTTCAAGATTTTCGCCTCCCGAGCTCGGCTCAAGTTACGAATGTCGACTTCGCTATGGACGCATCGATTTCAATGGGGAATACCGGAGCTACATATCGTGTGAAGGTTAGCCAACTATTTACCCCCATAACGGAGCAATTAAATTATAATAATCCTCCTTTGAAAATAAATAGCAATAATGTTACGACGGACATCCCATATACGCCTACAGGTCAACGTTTTGTTTGGAGTAACTTGGGGATAGATACTTCCTATTTTAGGACAGGAATGATCCAGCTTGGTTTGTATAATTCGTTCCTATCGCGTGGATTTATGTCTGAAGAGACCTATTATGGAACGGTACCTTTTCTAGCAATTACTTATATTTCTAAACCTAATTTGGGGACGTACCAATACGATCTTAATAGCAAGTTATCTTCTGTTCGTACTTCTACGGGTCATTTAGTTAATAGTACCTTCTATGATAAGAACGGCAATTCAATAAAAAAATTATCTCCCTATGTAACTCTGTTAGAAAATCATGATTTCCGTGAAGGGAACTCGAAATGGCTCACAGGAGAGAACATGAATATTACGAACGAGTTATCGGTTGATGGGAATAGCAGTTTGAAGTTTTCTTCCTCTTCTGCCACTTCATCGCAATCGATTACCCAGTCGTACCCGATATTCACAAACAGCTGGAATAACTTCTCGTTATCCGCTGAAATATTTGATAATACGACAAGCGGCAACGTATACGTTACTTGGAAAGAGTACAATTATTATTATGGTCAAGTCGGATCGGGAAGCCAGCTTGTTTCGTCCTCACGGGGGCAAAGTAGATGGTCGAGAAAGGCAGTCACATTCACAACAAGCGCTATGACCTCATGGATAACCGTTCAGGTTGTGGCAGATGCCGGAACGAAAGGGACGGCCTACGTGGATTTTATAAAATTAAGTCCAGGGGTAGTAAATGCCAGTTTTGAACAAGGTTCAAGCATGTCTGGTGGACAGAATGGTTGGACTCATGGCGGTATTATGGATACGAGCTCAGTGAAAAAAAAGGATGGATCCCAAAGCATGCGCTACTATTATCCATGGCAAGCTTCCACTTCAGTTACGACAATTCAAGATCTTCCGGTGGAAGCGGGAGCATCTTATAAATTTAGTGCTTGGTTCTATAATGAACTTACAGCCCCCGGTAATTTTTACATCTCATTAATTGAAAAAGATAAGGAAGGTCAAATTATCAAGACAACGATTGTCGATGCCTCGGATACAAGAGGATTACAGGCATGGATTAATAAAACGTTAGACCTTCAGACAGATCCAAGAACCAGATTTTTAAAAGTATCTTGTATTTTGGATAATGCTACAGGCACTGCATATGTAGATGCGATTCAGCTCGGTCTGAATTAATCAAATTATGCAATGTAGATGATTTCAACTTAATCTTATGGAGGAATTCACAATGAAGCGATATGTAGCCAAAGCGGGCATACTCTTACTAATATTCGCTGTCCTGCTAACTTCGTTAAACTTGTCCGAAGTGCTGGCTAAGCCAGACGACAATAAGAATATCAAAACCGAGCAACCATACATAATCAAGTTCAAAAATGCGGATAGAGGTAAACAGACTCTCGAAACAAGGAAAAAGCATGTCGGTAAGAGGTATAAACACATGTCGCTCACGAGAACGGAGCTAAATGCAGAAGATGTGGCTGCGTTAAAACGGGACGCGAATGTGGAGTATCTTGAGCCGGATTATCCGGTTATTAAGTCGGCAGATGAAGTGTTGGATGGCTTCTCGCAGATTCAAGTCGAACAAGCCTACCAAGCTAATGTATGGGGTACTGGAGTAAAAGTGGCTTTACTGGATACTGGAATTAACGTTCAATCAAATGAGCTGCACATATCGAACGGCATATCTTTTGTACCCGAAGAACTGGATTACACCGATCAGAATGGTCATGGTACTTTTGTCGCTGGCATTCTGGCTGCACTTCGGGACGACAATGGGCTTATCGGCGTCGCTCCCGGTGTAGAACTCTATGCCGTGAAAGTGCTGGATAAGAACGGAGAAGGGTATTACAGTCAAGTTATTGAAGGTATTGAGTGGGCGATTGATAATCATATGGATATTGTATCGATGAGTTTCTCGGGGACCGCATATTCTAACGCAATGGCAGAGGCTATGAACCTAGCTTACGAGAAGGGTATTCTGCTCGTTGCTGCGGCCGGAAACGAGGGAAGCGGCGAAATTAGTTATCCAGCAAAGTTTAATTCCGTTATCGCAGTTGGAGCTGTCGACGAACTAGACCGGCGAGCTCTATTCTCAAATATGGGAAATGAACTGGAATTGGTAGCTCCAGGCGTCAATATACGGGGGCTGGCACTGGATGGGGCGTATAGTATCAAGAGCGGTACTTCGCTGGCTGTGCCCCAAGTCGTCGGTGCGGCTGCACTTGTGAAGAGCAAGAAGCCGGAATTAACAAACAAGCAGATACGAGAAGTTTTGAGTCAAACCGCCACTCCGCTGGGAATCGCAACAGAGTATGGAAGAGGTATTGTTAATATAGGAGCAGCTGTACTTGGGGAAGAAGCAACAGCAGAAGATCAGATTGGTAGAGAAGAAACTTCTGTGCCTAATGATCCACAGCTGCCAAAACCGGCAGTTGCAATCACGAAATTAATGCTAAGTGAAGCTTACGAAGAAACTCAGGATTGGATTCAGCTATTATTGGATAAAGGCTATACCTTAGAAGAAGTTCACCGAGCATTGTTCTATTTAAAAAGACTCAATCTGAGCTTGGACGAATCGCTGCAACAAGCGAAAGCAGGCTTTGTGAACGATGGAGAACCGACAGAGGAGAAGCCCAGCGTAATCGATCTTCCGGTGATAGATGATGAAACCTTAAATGACAAAGTATCGGCATCTGACGAGCAAATTAGTAGTGTAAATGTCAATCCGGATGAAGCGCCTTTCAAAATTGGCTCCGAACAAGAGTCCGTTTCAACCTTATCAGGTGGGATAAGCCGTACGGAGAAAGATATTTCAATTCCCGGACGTAATGGCCTTTCATTTTCGCTAGTTCGACATTATGATAGCTCAGCTTCCCAGTATTTTGATTTAGGTACAAAGTTAGTCCCACGTACGGTTGGCTACGATGTCACATTTAACACACAAGTGGCGACTGGCACTCTAAACTATACCGTGCATAAGCCTTATAGTCGGTATGTAGAAGAAGTCAATTGTACGACAGGAGTTATGCAAAGTACTTCACCTATATGGATTTCCAACATCGATGTGACAGCGGGACCGTATGCGATGAAAACGGTCGCAACTAGCGCTGCAAATGCTCATCCTGAAATAATTGGTACGTATTCGAGCTGTGCGAGCAATATCAAGTGGAGATATCATGATTATTATACGGGACCACCTACCGCGCCTATTACCGAAGGCAGTACGGAAGGAAGCAAATCGGCAGGGCCAACGTTTTTAGACGACACGTATCTAACATCATCGGAGGCAGACGCTGCTGTTCAACGAATCAATAGCCTGAAGGGATTAGATTTAGGTATATCGCCTTTAAGTGGCTCAGATTCGACGGGTTATACCTTCACTCATTATTATTATTCGACCAGCCCGAATCCGACGATCACACCGGTATCAGGAAGCACAACTGCAAACGATACGCCAATTCCTGTGGAGGAGAAGAAATTCCCGATTGGTAAAGGCTGGTCATGGAATATTCCATATGTGGATACTAAGGATGGCATAAAGATTCTCCATTTTGCAGATGGCGGAAGTTATGAAATCAGCGGAACAACGTTGAAAGGATATCCTTGGAAGGATTTAACTTACTCTGCTAATTCCACAGTCGTTGTCAACGGAGAAACGTCTGTCAATGCACTCACTTCTATTAGCGGAATGAAACAATATTTTAATAGCAGCGGCGAAATTCTCCGGATTGCCGATGCATTCGGGAACACGATTGATTTCAAGTACAGTCAAAACGCGACATACGGGAAAGTGCTTAGTTCCATTACAGATGCCATCGGCAATAGCATCTCAATTAGTTATACTACAACCAAAGTCACCATTACCCAGGGAAGTCGAACGATTGAATATACCAAAGAAATTCAGGATCAGAAGGAAATGCTTACGAAAGTAAAAGACGTCAAAGGACGAGAAACAAAGTACGAGTATTTGTTGTTGCCTGCAAAGTTTAATCGTCTCGGTACGACACCTACGACGACCAATGACTATAAATTGCTGAAAAAGATTATATATCCAACGTTGGCGGAAACCGTATATGAGTATGAGCCATCGCCAGTGATTAGGTATGTAGGACCTGGTGCTGTGAACGAAGTCTACCGTATTCACTCACGAAGAGAGCAGGTAAAGCGAGCAGATCAAAACTATGATGTGTATAATCAGGAGCTATTCTCCTATACGGGGGATATGGGCAGTTCGAACGGCTCTATTGCATCATTTACAGTAACGGTTGATAATCAACTAACCCAAACGACATTTGACACCAAGAAAACCTATATTAACAGTTCAACTCCATCTGTTTATTTCAATACGCGAACTGTGGTAACCGGAGCAGGTCAGCGGACGACAGATTATGTGTATGATGAGGGGCGGAAGCTTCCTATACCGAATACTATTTCGACGACTTACAAGAACACGGTTACCAATCAATCTTCTCCGACAGTAAGAAGCTTATATGTATATGACGATTATGGGAATGTCACATCAAGCACAAATCCGATTGGCGCTACGACGACGTACGGATACGATCCTACTTCTCATTTACTCGCGAATGTAACTGTACCTCTTAGCACGAGTAAAAAGCAATATTCCGAATATGTTCGCAACGCAAACGGAAGCGTGAAGCAGATGACAGTCAAAGATATGGATGCGGCGGGAAAGCTGCTTCAACAGGTGAATACTGACTATGATTCATACGGTAACGTCATTGTAACGCGAGTCAAAGACTTGAATAGAGAAATTGTCGTGAATTCGGAATATAACAGCAATTTAAAAAATGCTTTTTTAACGAAAGTAAGCCAGCAAGTAAGCGATGTCGATAACGTCGTCTCGACCGTCTCCACATTTGGCGAATATGATACGACAACCGGTTTGTTGAAGAAATTAACGGATGGTAATGGGAAAGAAACAGCGTATGAGTATGACGTGCTCGGACGGCCGACAAAGGCGACTTACAATGTCAATACTGCTACGCCAACGTGGGTCTCTATTGCATACGACGATGCAAACAATACGATGGACGTCACGAACGAAGAGAATCGTAAAGTGACGACCAAGTGGAATTCGCTTGGATTAAAGGTAGAAATGGGTGTCTACGAGAACGGACAATATAAGAGCAAAAGTAAGTTCGGCTATGATCAGTTTGGGCGTAGTAATTGGATTGAGGATGCTTCCGGCAAGCGGGAGAGTACGGAGTATGATGCTTGGAACAGACCGATAAAGACTACGAATAGATTGAGCCGCTCATCAAACTTGCAATATGATGATGTTAATCTCACTCAGACCGCTGAAGATGCAGAAGGTGTAAAGATACGCTCCACATTCGATGTTATAGGGCGGGTATGGAAGAATGAAGAACTGACATCCAGTGTAGCGGTGCTGGAGACGCTAACCTACGATTACGCAGGCAATGTTACGCAGAGGCAGGACGGCAAGAACTTGATAACCACCTACGGATACAATGGGCTTAATAAGCTTGTCAGTGTATCCAATCCTTTAGGCGAGTTAACGCAATACAGTTATGTGTTGAACCAATTAACTAATATCCAATACCCGGATGGCAATCAAATGATAAAGCAGTACGACGAACGGGGGCTGCTGATTAAGCAGACGGATGTGCTGGGCCAAATAACAACGCAATATTATGATGCGAACGGGAACATGTTCAAGCAGATTGATCGTAATGGTATTATCTTAAACTACCAATACACGGACCGAAATTGGTTGAAAAAACGAATCAGTCCAAGTGAAACGATTACGTATGACTACTTTAAAGATGGCGCACGATTGAGTATGGAAGATAATACAGGTATTACTTATTTTACATATAAGCCGGCTACAGGCTTACCGGAAACGGTGAAGTTCCCGGATGGTAAAATGATGACGTACGATTACGACGATCGCGACAATCGTACAAGTATAACCGATCCGTTCAACAAGAAGATCACCTACACGTATGATGACGGAAATCAGCTCGATACAGTACTCGATGGCACTCAGTTAGTCGCGGATTACGGGTATAAGAAGAATGGGAAATTAGAGACGATCAAACAAGGCAACAACGTAATGTCGGTTTATAGCTATAAGGGCACTCAAATCGGGGGCTTGCAGCAAAACAAACCGGATGGCACAGCAATTAATACGTATGATTTTACCTATGACGCGAATATGAATATGCAAATCCGCAAAGAAGGGACAACAACTGCGAACTACAACTACGATCCGCTGAACCGGATCGCGACATCGGATCTATTTCATGAAGCGTACACGTATGACAAGCGAGGCAACCGTTTGACGATGCAATCAGACAGTACAGTCCTCCAGCCGGAAGGGCAGTACGAATATGATCAGTGGAATCGCTTGAAGAAAGTAACCATGCTGGATGGTAAGGTGGTAACGTACAAGTATAATGGTGACGATTTGCTGGTAGAGCGGACGGAGAATGGCATTACAACTCGCTACTACTACGATGGAAGTGTCATTATTGCAGAAGGTACGGTGACAGGAGGAACAGTAACCTTTAAGAAGCGTTATGTTCGCGGACGTGGGCTAATCAGCCAAGTTGATGTGAACAACACGACATCCTACTATTTGATGAATGAACATGGAGATGTAACGGGATTAACAGATAGTACCGGGAAGCAGATTAACACCTATAGTTACGATTTATGGGGGAATCCGCTTACCGTAATTGAAAGCGGTACGATTACAAATCCATTCCGTTACTCCGGGGAGTTCTGGGACGGTACGACAAAATTGCAATACCTGCGTGCCCGCTGGTATGATCCAAGTATTGGACGGTTTATTAATGAGGATACGTATGAAGGGCAGATAGATAATCCGCTGAGTTTGAATTTGTATACGTATGTTCATAATAATCCGTTGACGCATGTTGATCCGACAGGACACATTACTCAAGAAGAAATGAATATGTACGAGAATGGTGGAATGGCTCCTGCGGCATATTCTCACTTGATGAATTTGACCGAGCAGTGGTACTTGACTGATAATCAAGCCTCAAAAGATAATTTTCACAGACTAGCCGAGGATTTTAGGAAAAATAAGTATAAAACTACTGGAGGGGAATTTCCAACTGTTGATGAAAACATTAAAGCAATGCCAACTAAACCAACAGGGGAATTAACACAAGAAGAACATTACTTTAGAAATGAACTAAACTTAAATTTCACATGGGCTCAATTTGAAACATTGCAGGAAAAGGTGCCTGATAATCTGAAATTCAAAGAGTTACCTGTCCAGCAAGCAGCATTCCATAAATTTACTGATCCTAATAATCGAAAATATGTTTCTGCCGATGGTCACTTCGAGTTAGTGTACAGTCCAGGAAATGTCCTATTAACAGAAAATAATAATTCAGTGGATATGGGGACTTATAACTATTTTGGACCTGATGATTATGACAATCATAAGATGTATGATGTTGATCCGTGGTTTTCGTGGGGGAATACTTCTGAAGGATTACCGACATGGGTCTATCTTTTGATATGGTGATGTAAGAAAGGAAAAATATGATAAAACTAAGATATTCATTCTTGTATATCGGTTGTTTAAACTTATTGGCAATGCTGATTTATTCCAGCATTGGTACTTTAACAACAAGTGAGCTTACTGTAAGAGGGATAATCTGGATATTTTATGTTATTCCTTCAAGTTACATGTTAGTATCGGGACTAATATCTTTCTTAGCGGTATTTGGATCCATACTAATATTGGTATTAAAGAAAATTTCAGTGATAATGTGTTTACTATCAATAATCTTGAATGTTGTATATTTATATTATTATGTTCAATGGATTTACATGCAGTAATAACATTTGAATAGAACCACAAACGACCACATGTGAGTGTAACAACTCCATGTGGTTTTTCATTTTGAAAAAATATTTCCATATCTTATTGACGTATCGATACGTCAAGTGGTGTAGTTATCTCAAGACGTAACGATACGTCATTTTTGGATGGAGTGATAACTATGATCGGTCTTGAATACATCGTAAAACTTTACAACGGAACTTATAAGAAGTTAGCTGAGAAGCTGGAGATTACACCTTCAACTGTTACGGATTGGTTGAGCAAGCGTAGACCCATACCAAAAGCCAAATTAGATGCCCTATCTAAGCTATTCAAACTGGAAACAGAGTTTTTCCAAAAAGAGTTAACGAAAATTGAAGAAATTGAGCTACGACTGGATTATCTGAATCGAGTTTCTAAAAGAGATTCGTTTGATATACCAGACTATTTTACCGATACTGACGGAAATGAACATGAATATACAAGATCGATTGACCCTTATGAAGAAGAGAAGCGAATGATGTACGATGAGTTGAAGATGGAGAGGATTATTCTTACGCTCCATGGTGCTTTATATCATGAACTCAATGCTGATGATAAGGGAAATAAAGCACTTGAGATACTGGAAAGGACTTCGAATTTGTTAAATGAATCTGTTCTCAATGATCTGGATGCCGAGCAACAACAGCAATGGGAGAGAAAGCATGATAAGCGTATTGAAGCGTTACGTTCCATGATGTATTTCATGGGTATTACAGGGTTTACGGTATGGAATGAAGAGGAAGTAAGCTTTCATAATGAATTGTTTAAGCTTCTGAAAAAGTATGATTTGCTTTGGATGAAAGATTAACAAGTAAACTTGAAGGGAGGTGAGGACGATGTAACCATGTTGTCTAATCTTATAACATATCCAATCCCATCCAAGATATTAGATTACTACAAAATAGAGAGAAGGTTACTTATGTTTGACACAGTAAAACTGAAAGCAAGACCAGTCTACATTGAATCAGACCTGTTGAATCAGTACAATGCCAAGTCGGTTACATTCCTTAGCAAGGAAACAGGTGCATTAAGTACAAGCTATACGATATACGATGAAAAGTTACCATTCATCAAGTATATCGAGAGCAGCCAAACACTATATGTTCAAGTCTCCATACCTAAGTTTCTATACGGCGACAACGTGACGATGCTTACCGAAGCAGACATTCCGCTATTCTTAGATAGCTTACAAGACAGGATTCAGCAATTATTTCATATTCAGATTCCGCATGAGGAATGGACTATAATTCGTTGTGATGTTTGCTGGAATTTTCAAGTCGGCAGCAATGTTGGAGATTACGTAAGACTATTAGGCAAGCAGCAACTAGCCTATAAGAATACGACTACGTACAACCAAGACCAGACCGTAGTATACAAGAACAAAAGCTACGTTGTGCTACCCTACCATCGAAATGATTGCTCGTGATGTCGGATGTAGTTCCAAGTCAATAGAGCGGCATATCAAGGAACTTGATGACAAGAAGATGATTCTAGTCAGTCAAGGCCGAAAGAACAACACGTATTATCTGCCGAATTATCTACACTGCCACCCAAACGGATTTTAGACCGTAAGGACTTCTACCAAAGGATTTACCGCTACAGCGGCATAGAAGCCGAGGGGTTTCACCAAGCAATTATTTAATCGGAGTAAAGAAGGTAATCATGATTCGCTAACGTGTCTTTGCGGCTCGTCCGCTCGAACTGAGGATGCGACTTGATTTATCGACTTTGTTCCAAACCATCCCTATTGGGTGGTTACTCATGGGTTAGAAATTTCGATTTTTGCCCATCAGTAACCATTCAATTCAACCAACAACGAGGAGTGAACGGCATGATACAACCAGATAAACTAGTCTACGTGGGTGTAGACCTGCACAAACAACATCATACGTCAGTAATTATTGACTGTTGGAATCAAAAGCTAGGAGAAATCAAGTTCGATAATAAGCCAACAGCGTTTCCACAGCTTGAAAAGGAAGTCAAGAAATATACGAAGAAGGGCATGTCCGTTGTCTACGGCTTGGAGGACGTGGGCGGCTTTGGCATAGCAATGGCGGTGTATCTGACAGAGAAGGGCTGTATGGTAAAGGAAGTCACTGTTTGAGTTATTCAGAGATGAATGAAGTGATTTGCGACCCCTCAATAAAGAAAAACGTAAATATATTTGGTTCACAAGTTACTGTAGAAAAATTGTTTTTTCATGATTACTTGAATATAAGTGAAGATTAACAAATCAGCCACATGCGAATGTAACTAACTTGCATGTGGTTTATCTTTTGCCCGACGTGGCGGTTGAAGACAGTTCTAATAGAAAAAAACGTCCGAGATGGACGGTTAAGGTTCTTTACAAGTTTGATGGTATCGTGTATATCCGTAATATCAAGTAAAGTTAAAATATTTATAACAAATAACGGCAGTCCAGGACGAAACCGTCCCAGACTGCCTTTTCTAGGTTCACATTCTATTACTTAGCGCTCATCCCAATGCTGATGATCTTATACCCTTGAACCGGCACGGTAGCATAGCCGTCAGTCCCTAAGTCGCCCGTTGCATTCGCGTCTTCGAGCACAGTGCTCTCGTAAAGTCGGCCCTGTAGCTGCGAGCTTACCGTAAGCTCAGCGTGCTCTCCGGAGAGGTTATACCAGCGGGCGATTAGATCGCCGCGCTCTTCGTTGATCTTCACGCTGGAGAGGCCTAGGCCTGAACCGGCAGCGCTCCAAGCGAGCAAGCTTTGCTGCGCGGGCAGCGATCCTTCGTGTACGCCTGTTTGGCTGACCTGCATCGGCACTTGGAAACCGTAAGCTTGCTGATAAGCGGCGAATCGCGAATCCCTGCCCCCGTGAGGGAGGATCATCCATTCCGCAACATTTGGGCCGAGGCACTGCGCATCCGGTGTCAGGAATACGCCCCAATCACCGAGCTCGCCGGTTGATCGAAGGATCGTCACCGCAATCGTTCCGCTTCCGTCACGCAGCACTTCATATTCATTGAGACCTTTATTGGCAATGGTCAAACCGCGTCCGTTCTCATGCACATCGACAAAAGCGCTCTGATGCTGGCAGTTGCTTGGATTAACCCATTCCTCAGCTGGAATTGTAGCACGTTCAGCGACTTCGAAGATGGAATCGGCGTAGTGTTTCGCTGCTGTAACGCCCGATGGGAACAGTACGCGCAGACGGTGATCCTTCGCAGGATTATCGAAAGTCGCTTGAACACGAACACCTTCCTCGGAACGGCTGAGACTTACGCGTGTCACAATGGTAATTGGTACTCGTTTTGCAGAACGCTGAGCTTTCCGGTCCAGGAAGTTCACCATCGTGGCGATTTCCTGCTCCAGTCGCTCATCGGCCCGTTCTGGAATATCGAACGTATGCGTGATTTCAAAGGATGCCCGGTATGGCGTGTCTTCAACAACGGACACTTGCGCTGATAGCCCTTTCGTTGTAATGGCAGTGTCGCCAACCGGCTGCTTGAAAATATATTCGTTGCCGATGTCGCCGACATTCTCGTAAACGCCTAGCCCGGTATACGTTTTACCATTTCGTTTGTCCGTAATCGTCAGACTTCCATCAACGTCGATCGCAACGTGGAGGTAGGCATTCCCCATCGTGTTCTCGTGAACAATGAGCGAAGTTGACAGTGCTGGCGTTACTGCCGATTGTGCAGCCGGAATCCATGCGAAGCTGGAATACCCCATCGCAGGCAGTGCTTCTGTCTCGAACGTTACAGCAATAACGCGGGCAAAATACGGCTGCCTAAATTTATCGTCCGGCAAATCATAGCCGAATCGTACGCCAAGGTCTGCGCTTGTGAAATCCAATTTCTCGCCCAGATGGTTCACGAGATAACCTTCAGCCGTCGTGTGTTCCGAGACAAACTTCGCATTATTCGCTGGGCTCTCGCCCGACTTGAAGTAACGGCGGCCAAGCTCGAGTTCCACTGTGACAACGCCGCTCTGCGCGTATCCGCTCGTGCTATATACGACGAATGGTGCACTTTCCGAGCCGATGGAAGCGAAGCCAGCCGTATCGATCTGTGCGCTCAAATGAGCTAAGCTGTCTGCGATGACAGCAGCCGCAACGCCTTTGCTCTTCTCGAAGCGTGTTTTCATTTCGTGGTAAACCTCATCGACGCTGCAGCCGCAGATGCTGTCATGAGGGTGGTTTTGCATCAACGTTTTCCACGCATAATTGAGCAGTCCATGCGGATACGGGCGGCCATTCACATGGGCAAAAGCAGCCAAGGGCTCAGCGATCTTCTCCAACATCGTCTGGTTCTCTTGGTTGAGCTGCTTGATATAGATACGCGATGAGGCCGTATTGACGAGGGAGTACCAGCCGTCGGTACGCTGACCGCGAAGCTCACCTCTGATTGTGCTTAACGTCTCAGGCAAAGTAGACTGCACGGCTGCGACGTAATCATCATAATTGGAATGAATGAATTCATAGTCCGGGTACAGCTCGCGCGCCGTCCGAAGTGCAGCAGATAAATTCGCCTGAGCAGGCTGGTGATCGCAGCCGTTCATGAGCAGCAGATGCGGCGTAGAAGCATACTTAGACGCACTCGCGATGGCATTGTCCCAGAACTTGCGCGCTGCTGCCGGTTCCTCGGGGATCTCCATGCCGTTGTTGTACCAATTGGCAAACAAGATGCCGAGTACCCGCGAGCCATCCGGCGATTCCCAGTGCAGCTCCGAGAAAGGTGATTCGAGGTCCAAGGCTTCCGATACGCTATTATTGAAACCGGTGGCCTTCACGCCGCGGCCGAACACGGCAGTCGTAATACCGGCTTGCTGCAATATCTGAGCAGCTTGCCCCATGTTACCGAAGGAGTCGGGGAAGTAGCCAAGCTTAGAGACAGGACCATACGCCTTCGCGTCACGATGTCCAATCTGCATGTTGCGAATATTAGCCTCGCTGCTGGTCAGAAACTCATCCTGCAGAATATACCAAGGGCCGGCAGAGAGCTTGCCTTCTTGGACAAGTGCAATGAGCTTCTCGCGTTTCTCGGGATAAACTTGCAAATAATCCTCGAGCACGATTGTCTGCCCGTCAAGGTAGAAGCTGCGAAACTCTGGATCATGATCCATAATTTCGAGCAGGCCATCCATCGTTTGAATCAGTTTGGCATGATGCGCCTCGTAAGGCATATACCACTCACGATCCCAGTGGGTGTGCGAAATAACATGTATAATTGCTTTTGGCTTCGACATAGAGGGGCAGAACCTCATTTCTTATGATTATTAAAATATACTTTAATCATAAGTCGATCCCTAATTATTGTAAATCCGTATTTATTAAAATATATATAAAAAAATCCCATGAACGCTCAAGCGTCATGGGAAGGTAGGTTTACTGGTCGATTGTCGCACAATCAGCTTCGTTCCGAGCACTAACTTCGAGCCGCTGCGTTCTTGTGCCGGAGCTAAGACGAGCTTCGCCGCCTCACGGCCAATACTGTAGAAATCCTGCTCGACTGTTGTGAGCGGTACCTCTAGATGTTCGGTGAAGGAGTGATTGTCGAAGCCGGTAACAGATAACTGCTCCGGTACCCCGATTCCTCGCTGGAGTGCAGCTTTGAGCAGACCGGTTGCGGTAAAATCATTCACGGCCACAGCGGCGGTAGGTGTTGGTGTTAGGGCAAGCAGATGGTCGAGCAGCACATCGTATGGATTGCCGGCTGCCTTGTTCACCTTCAGCTCCTCCAGGTTAATCAGCCATTCGGGCTGAGGCGGAATGCCCGCTTCAATGAGTGCGTTGCAGTACCCTTTGTAACGATCGCTGACGGATACAGCTTCTTTCCACGATGGGCATACGAAGGCTAGCCGTGTGTGACCAAGCTGGATGAGATGTGAAGCAAGGCTGTAGCCTGCTTCGATATTGTTTGAAACGACTAGCGGCGCATCCAGCCCTTCGATGTTCCGATCAATAAGCGTGAACGGGATACCCTCGATGGCAAGATGGCTGAAGACGTCGATATTCTTGTAGCTGGACACCGGATAGATGATGATTCCGCTGACGCGATCCTTGGCAAGCTTCTGAATAATGCTCCGCTCAACCACGTCGTCATATTTGGAATTGTGGAACGTGACGTACAGCCCTTGTGCAGCGCACTCTTCCTCTACGCCGCGGAAGATCTCATATCCGATCGTTTCGCTAAACGGCATAACGAGCGAGATGACGGGAATGGGCAGCGTTGAGGCTTGAGGTGCCGCACCTCCTGGTTCCGTGTTAGTACCAGCCTGGGGCTGCGGCGTTCTATCCGTTACGAAGGTCCCTTTTTTCTTAATTCGCTTAATCAGACCATCCGTTTCCAGCTGCCGCATCGCATGGGTAACCGTAATGGCGCTCACGCCGAACTGCTCGGCAATTTCCGGCCCAGTCGGGAGCTTATCGCCTGCACGCAATTCCTCCGATGCAATCCGGTCCGTATAGTAGTCGATTAAGATTTGATAGCGGGGTCTATGATCTTTCACGCTGATCCTCCAAACCGATCCGTCTCATTAATATATATTTTATTAGTATAATGCAAGTTGGAGGACCTGTACAATAGAGGTCATGCATGACGCAAGAAGCGTCTGAAGGGAGTGGAAGCCCATTCCAATTTATGACAGTTGTGTTATGCTTGCAAGGTATGGGGAAAAATGTCCCATATCGGAACATACATGAACATGAACATGAACATGAACACAATTCTGGAGGGCAATGATGGACGGAAAACCTTATGTAATTGCAATTGCTGCAGTTTCCGGAGGCGGGAAGACGACGCTGACCGAGCTGCTGCTTGAACGATTAGAGTATGCACAAGCTTTATATTTTGACGATTATGACTTTGAGGATAGCCCGGAGGACATTTGTGATTGGGTGGAACGAGGAGCCGATTATAACGAATGGAATCTGACCTCGCTTAGGAAAGACATCGAGCTCTATTTGCAAGAAGCTGAGCTTCATTATCTTGTGCTCGATTATCCTTTTGCCTATCTGAATAACGACATCCGCGAGTTCATTGATCTGACGGTATTTATAGATACGCCTCTAGATATTGCAGCAGCCAGAAGGATATTGCGTGATTATAATTATCGGTCCATGGATGATTTGCGGCATGAGTTAACGAACTATCTATCCCGCGGCAGGGATGCTTACCTGGAGATGTTAAGAAGCGTAAAGCCAAACTCAGACATCGTCCTTGATGGTACGCAGAATACATCACAGATGGTCGATCAAATTCTACACGCACTCCAATAAAGATGGCTGCGCATTGATGCGCAGCCATTCAGTGTGTCGAGAAACCCACGTTTAATACAACGTCTTTTTGTTAGCTTCCGGCATGGCGCGAGAGCAAAGTCCTATATGTTCTGTACTTCCGCGAAGAGCGCATGCTTTGTCGCCTTCCACCGCTAACGGTTGTGACAGTGGTTATTTGGCATACATTTGCTCATTTTATATTCTAACGGTTGCCAGCGAGCTTATTTAAACGTTTTCCACTAGGAATCGACCCATTTGCTGCAAATAACGTCTGTCACAACCGCTAGAGTTTCAAAAAGGCTTATTTTCATGAAATAACCACGCTGACAACCGTTAAAGTTTTGTTCATGATGGTGTATAGACAAAAAGTGGCTGCCCGAGACTACTTTCTCTGGCAGCCATTACTATTTGGTAAACCATCAATCGTTATGCTTCGTCAACAATCAGCTTGCCGACCATATCGCGATGTCCTGATCCGCACATCACGGAGCAGTGGAATTCGAAAGTGCCTGCATTTGCTGCATCGAATTCGCCTTCGCCATCGCCTTTGATGTCTACATTATAATCAGCAATCGAGAAACCATGACCAGCGTCGTCGCTGTGAAGGGTGATTTTGACATGATCGCCTTTCTTCACGTGAATTTCCTGCTGATCATATTCGAAATCTTTGGCCTCAAGCTTAATCTCTACTGTGGATCCGCTGGCTGGTTCTACGGTTGTCGTGTTCGTGGAAGTTTCGTTAGTAGCCTTGCTTTCATTCTCTCCATTATTGCTGTTACCATTGTTGTTGCCGTTATTGCCGTTGTTGTTCCCGCAGGCGCTGGCTAGTGCTGCAATAAGTAGTAATGCCGCCGCAAGTGTGACGAATTTGGCTTTCATGTTTCTATCACTCCTCTACTATTTTGGAATCATTCCCCATCTTAGCATAGGTAGATGAAGAGAATATGAAAAGAATGGATTAAATTTCGCTTAGATTTAGGGCATCTTAACAAGAAATACATATCCAGATTACATCCTCTTAATCTACTATTTGTAAACTCAAGTAGAAATAACGATTACTAGGAGGTAGGGAAATGAGTTTGCAACAAAGAATCGGATTGAAAAGCACACTTGCTGCAACAGCGGCAGCAGCGCTTGTTGTGACAAGCATCTTGGCTACACCGTCGACTGACAAGGCAGAAGCAGCTTCCTCGCAAACGAAAAATGTCATTCTGTTCGTTGGGGATGGCATGGGTACAGCGCAGCGTAACGCAATTCGGCTGGCTACTGTCGGTGAGAAAGGCAGTCTGGCGATGGATGCGATGCCTTTCGTAGGACTTATTCATACAAGCTCAACTGTACCGGTAACAGATTCAGCAGCATCCGCGACTGCTTATGCCAGCGGAGTGAAAACATACAATGGCGCTATCGGAATGGATGCCGACAAGAAACCAGTCAAAACCGTTATGGAA
The DNA here is from genome assembly GCF_059383735.1 of Paenibacillus sp. N22P23. NCBI lineage: Bacteria > Bacillati > Bacillota > Bacilli > Caryophanales > Paenibacillaceae > Paenibacillus > Paenibacillus sp. N22P23. The sequence goes on along the minus strand of NZ_JBXENT010000002.1, from coordinate 778,940 downwards.
TACGCGAAGGATGCAGGTAAATCGACGGGTGTTGTTACAACGAGCCAAGTAACAGATGCTACCGGTGCAGCGTTCGGTGCCCATGTTGAAGACCGCTCCAAGCAAAGCGATATCGCGCTGCAATATTTGACGAAGAGCAAGATTGATGTCCTCCTCGGCGGCGGCGAAGATTTCTGGTATCCGGCTGGCGACCCAGGTAAATTCAAGGACGAGCCGGCTGAAGATCCGTCTGAGAAGAGTAAAGGCACACAAGGCAATCTCATTACGAAAGCGAAACAGCTGGGCTATAGCTACGTATCGAACAAGACGGATATGCAGAAGGCTAAAGGCGGTAAGCTTCTAGGTTTGTTCTCTAACGAGGAAATGTTCCAGCAACGTGCAGAGGGTGAAGGGGATATCTATAACCCGATCGTCTCGCTTCCGGAAATGACGAAGAAGGCGATTGATACGCTGTCTGCCAACAAGAAAGGTTTCTTCCTGATGGTAGAAGAGGAAGGCACAGATGAGTTCGCTCACCAAAACAATGCGAAAATGACGATTAAAGCAGGCCAGCAGCTGGATCGTTCTGTACAGATCGCGAAGGATTTTGCTAAGAAAAATCCGGATACGCTTGTACTCGTGCTTGCCGACCATGAAACAGGCGGTTTCTCCATTGAAGAAGTGGATGCTAACGATGAGACTGGTGACGGCATCTCCAAGGAAGACGGTCCTTTCGCCATCGCAAACTCCAAGCATAACTTTGTGGTAGACTGGACAACTTCCGGTCATACAGCAGTTGATGTTCCTGTAACTGTGATGGGCAAGAATGCGCAGTTGTTCGCAGGCAGCTACGAGAATACGGAAATTTTCAATAAGTTGATGCAGGCATTGGGATTTAAAGCTCATAGATAAGCGGATTGTTAGGGGAAAGAAGCTGGCTGCGGGAATCGCGGCTGGCTTCTTTTGTTTTGATTGACAGGCAGGATTGAGGTGGATCAGAATGAGTGTATATCCTATTAATTAACAATCCTGGGAGGTTGGAAGCTAGTGCCACCAATAACGGACTTTGTTTTAACCCCAGACATGATTGAGCAGTTTTATCGCGAAGGTTACTTTTATGCCCCCGGATTTCTGTCAGCCCATGCGGTGGATGCCATCAATGCCGAGCATGTTGAATTCGCCAATCAACAGGGAGACGGCAAATGGAAGAGTCAGGCCATAATTGATATCGATAAAGAGAAGGAACGATTTCCGGCGACGACTGATTTTCTAACGGACCCGGATATTGTGAACATCTTTGAATCCATACTTGGCGACGACGTGCGGATTTGGATGGGCATGTACGCCGTTGTGGAACCGCATGGCAGCGGGCTGGAGTGGCATCAGGACAATCAATATACCCACATCTTAGGGCATATGATGAATGGATTCATCGCGCTTGATCCGATTACGCAGGATAATGCAGGTTTATGGCTTGCTCCTCGTTCGCATCGGCTTGGCCGACAGCCGAACTTGAATGCGGAGGGCGGCCATAAGCGAGCCGCTGACCCTGAGAACGGTATACCCTGCAAGCCGATGGCGCCAGGGGATGCCGTGTTCTTTCATCGCGAAACGCTGCATCACAGCAAGCAAAATCATACGGATAAGCCACGCCGTGCCTATGCGTTCCAAGTGGCGTCCGTTAATTGTCGGTATGCGGAAAGCGGTAAGCTGCTTGAGGATCGGATTGTATTATCCGGCTATCGCCAATAATAGCGCGGGAAATAATAAAGCCGTCTCAACGGGTTGCTGGGTGCAACGGTCGAGACGGCTTTTTGGCGTGCGTGCGAAGGTTTGGGTGGGACAGGATTGATGGAAGAGCCTATCGCGGAATCACTATGGATCGGCTTGCTTTAAGCAAAGCATCCATGGATAGAATTGCAGCGAAGTAGATCAGCAGCGAGCAAATGATGGAGCTAACAACACTCCATACGAGCGGAAGTCCCTGGACTACGGTTAGATAATCAAAGGACCAATGGCCGATGATTGCCATCAGCAGCATGCAGATGCCGACCTTTAGATAAGGTCCAATACTCATGTAAATTCCGATCGAGCCGGAAATCGAGAAGAAATTAAGCAGCGTTTGCATGACGATCCCGATCCCGATGCCGAAGGTGACGCCGACAATGCCGAATTGGCTGCCAAACACGAATATGGCGATCGCCTTGAACGATGTGGACACGACATAATTCCACAGTGTAGCACTCGCGCGGCCAAGGCCGAGTAGAATCGCATGCAGTGGAGCGTCGAAGTAGTGGAGGAAAAACATCGGCGCTAATATTTTGAGCAGCAAACCTGCCTCTGGAGAGCCATAGACAAGCGTCGTAAGCGGAGTCGCCCAGACGAAAAGGATAACGGTAGCCGGTGCGCCGATCAGCAGTCCTAAGTTCAGTGCTTGATTCATCCGCTCATGCATAAGCCGATCATTCTTATTCGCCGCTGCTTCTCCGATTGCGGGCACAAGCGCGGTGGATAGGGATTGCGTAATAAAGCTTGGCATGAAGAGCAGCGGAAATGCATATCCGGCCAACATCCCGAATTGCTTCGTGGCTAGCGCCGTACTTATGCCGGCCAGTGCCAGGCTGGTAGCGATGAGCAAGGGCTGGAATGCACTATATATCGATTGTACTACGCCTTGTCCGGTTGTCGGCAGGCCGATCTGCAGCAGCTCGGTGAGCGTTTTTTTGCCTTGTCTCAGATGGCCGGTCCAAGTTTCGCCCGGCAGCTTGGCTTCACCGCGCAGCTTATAGCTGATCACGAGGAACGAGAGACTGAACGCCTCGCTAATCACAGAGGCGGCCATCGCACCTGCAGCGGCGTAGGCTACCCCATAAGGCAGCAGCAAATGCACCATCGCGAGGACACAAGCAATCTGTATCGAATACTCGAGCACATCTGAAGCGGCGATGACTTTCATTCGCTGAATGCCTCGGAAGTATCCCTTCAGCACCGCGGAGACTGCGACAATCGGCGCGATCGGTGTAATCGCGAGCATCGCATAATAGGCGCGCTGGTCGCTCAGCAGAATGGATGCGATCCAGTGAGAGCCAATTAGAGAAAAGGTCGTTAGCGTTACACTTAAGAAGCCGGTTACGGCCAGTGAAACGTGCAGAATTCGCCGGACTTTCACCTTCTCATCTCGCGCATAGGCTTCCGCGACCAGCTTCGATATGGCAACAGGTAAGCCGAGTTCCGTAATTGTAATGACAAGAGGCACGAGAGGGTGTGCCATCATTAACAAGCCAATTCCTTCTGCTCCCAGTGCGCGAGCGACAAACATGCCGCTGATAAAACCAAGAATGCGGTTGATGAAAGCAGCGACAGACAAGGCCATCGTCCCTCTCATGAACGATTCCTTCTTTTGTGCCATGATTTGTTCCTCCTGATCCTCGAATACTTAAATGTATTCATCATTCGGAAAAGCATGCGAACGAGCTGGTGCGCAATCATTGACGAAGAAATGAATCAAAGTGCAGCTCGTGCTTGTGCAAAGGGAGATTAATGAGGTCAGAGCAGGCAAGTCTTATGTCATGTATCGTTATCAAAAAATACCCATACTGCTAATTCACAATCTCTTCAAGAGCAAAGTAACGGACTGGAAGGAAGACAAAATGTTTAACTTGCTGAATAATTGGCTCGACACTAGTAAGGTGACGATTATTAATAGAACGACTATTGGTAAATCTGTTTTTTTTTTTTTTTTCTGAACTTCATTTTCTCAACAATTCTGATACCACACTAGAAAAATTGATGATGATTTTTATCAATTAGTTACATCAAATATAAATATTGACAAAAAAATACTATTTTCATAGAATTGAAAAGTGATTACGATTTGTCAATGGTAATTGGATGGAACCAATTGTTGTTGACAAATTAATCATATTATGATATTAGGAGGCGTTTGGATTAATTGTTTGATATTGGCAGGGATGAGGGGCATATTCAATAAAATAATTGAAAAGGATGTGTTATTGGTGGTTTTTTATAAAAGTAAACTCCTACTAATGTTTTCTATTATCTTGTTATTAGGGACTGCTAGCCCTGTTTACGGTGCCAATAAAACAAAGGAAACTGAAGGGAAATCTTCATTCATTGTAAAGCTAAATCAAGATATAGATATTGATGATTTTGTAAAAGACAAAAACAAAAAAAATATTAAGGTTAAGAAAATTGGGAAATCAAAGTTAATTAAAACCGAGTTAAATGGTAATGATCTAGCGGAACTGAAATCAGAGAAGGTAGCCGTGGAAATCGAACCGGATAGTTCAGTTTCGATCGAATCATATGCAAACGAAAGTGCAACACCAATTGATCACATTGTAGAGGGCCTCCAAATAGTTCCGTGGGGGGGACGATCAATCGGTGCTGATATTGCACTTCAACAACCACATGAAAACAATATTCAGGCTGTAAGAATAGCAGTGTTAGATACTGGAATTTCAAATCACAATGAATTATTCATAAAGGATGGAGTATCTTTTGTACCTGAGAATGCAAGTTTTCTTGATGACAATGGACATGGTACACATGTGGCAGGGACGATAGCTGCATTAAATAATAATGATGGAATTGTTGGGGTAGCTCCAAATTCCGAGATATATTCCGTTAAGGTGCTGGATGGAAATGGAAATGGATCGTACAGTAGTGTTATCGAAGGCATTTATTGGAGTATTGAGCACGATATCGATATTATCTCCATGAGTTTTGGAGGTCTCGATAATAGCTCAATATTACATTCTGCCATTCAAGAAGCGAAGGATAACGGAATTATTCTAGTTGGGGCAGCTGGAAATAGAGGAAAAGGTGAGGAAACCGAACTTTATCCTGCACAATACCCAGAAGTTATTTCGGTTGGTGCCGTAACGCCTTCTTTTAAGAGAGCGGATTTTTCAAGTACGGGCAATCAGTTAGATATTGTAGCTCCGGGTACAGAAATACTTAGTACCATTGCTAATGGTGAGTACGGTGTTAAGTCAGGTACTTCGATGGCTGTACCTCACATAACAGGAGCATTATCACTATTAAAGTCTAAATATCCCGAATTATCTAGCCAACAATTAATAGACATTCTATATTCAACAGCTACACCTTTAGGTGATCAAACTGAATATGGACATGGGATTGTAAATATTGCAAAAGCGTTAGGTCTTAGTGAACAAGAAATACCGCCGTTTATGGATGAAACACCTGTTACGGAAACAGAATCTAATATTGATTTTATTATTCAACAGATTGATGGAAGTAGTTCCTATTTATATAACTTGGAAAAAAGAGCATCTGAGAGTGGAAGCTTTGAATTATCCAAATGGATTGATTCTAAACTCAATGTGCTACTAGTGATTAACAAAAATTTGCGCTATATACCAATCGGTGATGAGCACATCAACAAAAACAATACTGAATCGTTAGACAATCTACAAGATTCTTTATATGAAGCAAAGAAGTCAGAGTTTAATGATTTAAACAATGAATATATTAAATCTATTAACTATGTTCTGAGAGAGCTTGGAGATCATGGAAATGAAGCAAGCATTTCTAGTTATGACTATGTTGGAAATGGTCAAACTGTAATAGCAGGAAATTATGCTTTTGTTGGATGTAAATTAAGCTCACCAAAGTCTCAAATTAATGTAACTGTATATCCACAGTCTAATCCAAGCAATATTGTTGCAAGTCATACATATACAAATTCTCCAGCCAATTCGGACCTTGGATATCTTTGGCAGACAACATCGAGTACACCACCTGGAACCTATATTATACGTTGGCAATATCCAGAAGCACCTGGATATGATGATTATTGGACAATTAATGTAACTGCTCCTCCTATTACTAGCTACACTCTGACTCTTAATATTCCAGATGATGTAAGTCTTACTACTGGAGCATCTAAAGTATACTCGTTTAGTCCAAGTAGTTCCGGGTCTTATAAGTTTTTTACAGGTCCGTATGGTGGGTATGGTGGAAGTAATGACACTGTACTGGAATTGTATTCTAATTCTTCATTAACTAGTTTAATTGGGTCAAATGATGACTCAAACGGTAATACCTTTTCCGAATTACAAGTCTCTTTAACACAAGGTGTAACTTATTACGTCAAAATACGCCCTTATAGTAGTACTGGCTCAGTTTATGCAAGAATAACTGTAGTGAAAAATGTGGTAGTTGCACCAATCAATTTAAATGCCCCAATAAATGTAAGTGTAGTACAAGGTGAATTCAAAGTGTTCAGCTTCACAGCTCCAGCAAGTAATAAGTATAAGATATTTACGTCTTTATCGGGATCAACAAGTGATACGTATTTACATTTATATAGTGATCAGAATTTAACAAACCAATTAGCTTATAGCGATGATTCTAATGGAACTGTATTCTCAGAAATTCAATATGATTTAATTGGTGGTCAAACTTACTATATAAAGTTTAGAGGTTATAACGATAGTGCCAGCAGTGCATATCTTACAGTCAATTTAGCGGACCATGGCGACACGATTAATAATGCTACTCCGGTGCCTATAGGGGTTACAATAAGTGCCAGTATCTATTCAATTAGTGATGTTGACTACATGAAAATAACACCAACATCATCTGGGTTATATTCTATTTATTCTTCTGGTATGGATACTGATCTCATTTTATATGATTCAAATTTTGCAGAGATCAATTATAGCGACGATATATCAGAATATGATCTTAATTCAAAAATGTATCAGTCACTTAGTGCAAATCAAACTTATTATATTAAAGCAGCTCATTTTGCTAGTGGATTGACAGGGAATTACAATTTAACTATACTGTTGGATCCTCAAATTGACGACTTCTCTAACAGTAGTACATCAGCCTCGACATTAACTTTGAACACTAGTAAAAGCGGTATTATTAATTATGGTGGCGATCTGGATTATTTTAAATTTGTTCCTTCACAATCAGGAGTCTATATGATTGAAGAGAGCAAAACGATGTCAATGGGATACGTAGATGTTTATGATTCTAATAACCAAAGTATTATATTAAATGGAACTACAAAAATGTTTGTAGAGTTAATAGGTGGGAGTACTTATTTTATTAAATATAGTTCACCTGATCGAAATATTGCAGGAAGTTATTCAATTAGCGTGAAAACTCCAACCGATGATGCCGGGAACTCGAGTAGTACAAGTTTGACGAGTAGCGTAGGGAGTTATTCTCAATTGATTAATTATGAAGGGGATAAGGATTATTTTAAATTCATTCCTACAACAAACGGAACGTATGTTTTTGAGACGACTGGTTCGACGGACACAATTGGAAGCATACTAGATTCTTCTCAAACAGTGCTATTAACGCACGATGATATTAGCGGATCTGCAAACAGGAATTTCCGCTTAAGCTACAACTTAATTGCAAATCAAACCTATTATTTAGTTGTTTCTCATTATTATTCAAATAAAACAGGAATTTATCAATTAAATATTAGTAAAATATAAAATATGGAGGTTGATAGTAATATGGTTTTGGCGACGCAATTATCTAAAAGCAATGTTTGGAAAATAATTATAATATTCACCTTGTTAATGGGAGTATTTGGCCAATCCGCTCTCGCAAAACAAAAAGATGAAAAATTGTCTCAAGAGGAGGCAGTTACTCTCTCATTATGGTTTATTGGGAATCAGATTAAGTATGATAGTGATTCATTATGGAATAAAAATGTAAGAATTAGCAAGATAGTTAAATTGTACAATGAGAATAATGAAATAACTGCGTACTCCATTGAGTTGTCTACGAAACAAAATAATTCAGGTTATATTATTGTTTCAGTAGATGAAACTGGAAATTTCATTCAGGAGTTTTCTTACGATGAAAGACCTCTATACTACTCTAATAATGGTGAGATATTTGAAAAGGTGTATTTCTCTGGTCCATTAGTTTATTTCGTAGAGAAAGATGGAAAAGTATACGATGAAAATAAGAAAGAAGTAACTAAAGACAAGATTAAGAAAAAGAAAAATGACAATGAAAAACAACATGAACAAATGAAGCAAAAAAATAAAATAATGAAGGATAAGATTAAAGATAAAGGCGAATTAGTAACTTCAGAATGGATGGTTGGTTACAATGGGCAAGTATCAGGGCAATCTGGATATGGCGGGATTACCAATCCATATGACTATGTTAATGATCGGTATGGAAGTAATTGGGTGCTCAAAAATGAGAAGAATTTAACTGGAGCTACACCGCATCTTCAAAAAGATCTTGAGAAAGATGCAAGCGGAAACTCAGTGAATAACTGTGTTCTATCTGTTACGACGACAATTCTTGAGTATTATCGAGGGAGAGGATACTCAAATATTCCAAGTAATCTATCAACATTATATAGTGATGTTAGAACTGTTGCTGTAAAGTACGGGTATACTCCTGGTGGAGGGACTAGCCCATTTAAAGTGAATAATATTTTGATAGCTCTTTGGAAAAAGTATGGCTATCGAACATTTACTTATGTACATCATTCGTTAGGTACGGAATTGGCACACGATCTTGCCTACTCATGGACTCAAATAACGGATAAGATCGATAGTAATCACCCTGGACTGTTCTTGATTAATAGTGGTTATTACACGAATCATGCTGTTACAATTGTTGGATATCAGGAATATGGTAAAGATGTATGGTACAGTGCACTAGTTGATGATAAGGAGTTTATTAAAGTATATGATAATTATACTTTAGCTAATCGTTATATCGATTGGACACAATTTCGCTCAGAAGTGAATAGCTTCGGCTTTACCCTACCAACAGGGACAATTTAATACAGTATCAAAGATAAGAAGTGCTGTTAATCCCAAAGTTTAACAGCACTTCTTATACAAATCATATCTTGGGGGAAGATAAATGAGCTGGAAGAAGTTAACATGTTTAATTTTTTTAACGGCATTCCTTGGAGGATGTGATTATGCAGAAACGGGACAATTTGAAGATTTAAGATACTTGCAAGATAACATGGAAGGAAATGTGACTATTTTTAATAAGATTTCAATAGAGGGAGATAAGCTGTATTTTATTAATCCTGATGACAATAATAAAATCTATACATTTAATGATCATAATGAAGAGGTGGTTGTCATTGATCAGAGAGCTAGAAGTATTCGTATGGAAGGGGAATGGTTATTTTACGGGCTGGAAGACTCACTGGAATCTCTAAATCTCAAGACACATGTACAAATCCAACTTAGTACTTCTCCTGCTGAGTTTATTGGTAAAATGGGCAATTATATTTTCTTTGTAAGCCAATCAGGCGATGAGAATATATTGATGAAGTTCGACGCGGAAAACAGGCAATCCATCGAGGTCATGCGAGGTCAATTTGACAGTTTCACAATTAAGGATAACCGTATTTATTTTCGAAATAGGAATGAAGATTGGCAGTTGTGGATGCTGGATGTATCAACGAATCAACGAAACATGGTCATCCCAAATGCAATAAGGGACTTTAGTATAGAACAGGACAGTATCTATTATATCGCTCAGAAAGATTCTTACATTTACAAATTTCGTACGCAAAAAATAGCGCCTGAACAAATCATCGCTTCAAAAGCTAAAGGGTTTGAAGTCAATGATGATCTACTCTATTTTATTAAAGATAGTTCGAATGGAGATCAGTTGATCGAATATCAACTTGCACATAAAACTTATCGAGAATTAACACATAAAGAAGAGATAGCTGATATCTATAGTTTCAATAACTGGCTTTTCTATCAAGGTCAACCCAATCGACAAGTCCAGTATGGTATTCAATTAAATCGTGATAAAGCGCCAAAAGAGATAGAATTATTGGGTGAATAGATATTTTTTTAAAGGGGAGTGAGCAATGGTTAATGAAGGTTACATAGCTGTAACCTATAGCGAATATTAAACTCGACGAGTAAAAATCCAGGAAGTTGACTCAAAAAAAGCATCTGCCCATATTTTCAAAGGGCAGATGTCTTTTTCTTTTATGATCACCGAAAGTGAAAAACGTAAGTTCTCTAGGTCCTCCTCGGGGGGCTTTTTTTATTGCTCCTCCCCAAGACAGCTTATTCTATTATGCAGGCTCAATCAGTGTACTTGCGTTTTAGCTGCCAGCCATCTGCTGGAGCATCCATTACGAACTGATGCAGCTGTCCATCGGGGTTCTCAATGACAACTAACAGCCCATCCGATACTGGCAGCATGTTGTGAATCTCTCCGCCGGGCACAAGCTGCTGGGCAATCGGATCTAGGAGAGGGATGAGCATATTTTCGAGCCAGATTCGTTCCTGATACCACCGAGGTACGGGAATCGAAGCGGGATAGCCGCTTGCCGGTGCTTGGAGGGCAGCGGCGAATTGACTTTGTTCAAGCGGAAGCTCTGTTCCGGCTCCAATTGCGGCAACGAATCGAAGGCATAGCTCAATCGTGTTCAGCACTTCGTGGGCTTGCACGCTGCCATTGGCGTAGCGAATCTCTACCGTACCGATATCGAACCAAGCGGCTGCGTTGATCCCGCATCGGTGAGATTGCGGACGGCCATGGTTGTGTACGGCATGGGCGGAAGGATCTATTGCGAATCGCTCACGCATCGATGTCGTTACCGGTGGGCAGAAGAGCAGTCGATGCTCACTCGTTTGCAGCAAGTCCTTCAGCGTATCCTGATAGGTTAGCGCAGCATCAAGGAGTGGGAGCACCATTTGTTCTCCCCATGCTTCGATACCGACGTGCACATGAAGTCCGCAGCTCCAATTGGCTGTTGCACCCTGTGCTTGAAGTCGGCCCAGCATAATGCGAATTTGTTCCCGCTCCTCCCACAATATCGGAGGGGGCTTCAGCTCGCTGCCGGACTCGATTCCGGTTTCATCTAACTGATGCTCATTCAAGGACATTTCCCAGCCGGGCAGCAATTCCAGCTCCTCGGGTTGACCGCCAATAAACTCTATTTCAACGCCGAATTTAAGTTGCTTCCAATCTACTGTTTTGGGCCACATTGCGATCTTCCTCTCGTTTGTATGATGAGTTTAACTTGTCATACTTCCGAAAGGAGAGGTGGACCACGGGCTTACCGGGGGATTTTCAGTTTAGGCATTGCGAGCTCGCCTCCTGGTGGATTTGGGATATCGCTACAATATTCGCTCTCTGAGAGATACATTCCTCCTGGATTGGAAGCTAAGTGTCCAAGCTACTTGACGCTTTCCACATAGATTAATAGATGAGAGGATTCCATCCATCTCGATATTAAGTTAATTTTTCTATGGAAAAGGAGTGAATGCAGTGGCGGATTGTAATCAAAATCCTGTCGGTGAATGCTCAGAGGCGGAAGGTCGTGATACAACCGCGAACGGTATGGCTTCCCATGCTGAGGGGCTTCAAACAACCGCGAACGGGGATGCTTCACATTCCGAAGGAAGCGGGACGACGGCAGGGGGAGGAGCTGCCCATGCGGAAGGCTATCAGACGCAAACGTTGGCAGATACCGCCCATGCGGAAGGAACGGCGACTTTTGCGAGCGGAGTTGCCTCCCATGCGGAAGGAAGTTCATCCGTAACCAATGGAGATGCTGCCCATGCAGAGGGTTATCTGAGTGTAGCCAATGGTCTTGCTTCGCATGCGGAGGGGATATCATCGGTATCGAATGGTTCCGCATCCTATGCCGGAGGCAGGGAAACTACTTCGAATGGAGCAGCTTCCCATACAGAAGGGTATCAAACGACAGCTAATGCGGATACCTCCCACGCGGAGGGTTACCAATCGACAACGGCCGGTGATGCTTCACACGCCGAAGGCTATCAGACCTTAACGTCTGCGGCCGCGGCTCATGCGGAAGGGTCTCAGACTGTAGCCGGTGGCGGTTCATCTCATGCGGAGGGCAGCAATACGCAAGCGCTTGCGTTGAATTCGCACGCGGAAGGGGAAGGAAATACGGCAAGCGGTCGGGCTTCCCACGTGGAAGGCGGCGGCTTGGACCTAATAGGAAATCCTGCACCAAACCAAGCCATCGGATCTTCTTCTCATGCCGAAGGGATAGGTACTGAGGCAAGCGGAGATGGCTCTCATGCCGAGGGTGGAACAATAGATGTTACGATAGCTCCCGGCCCTCGTGCGACAGCTGCCTTTGCCCATGCGGAGGGACAAACCACTGTCGCCAGTGGAACGGCGGCTCATTCGGAGGGTTTCCAAACGCTCGCCAGCGGACCCAGTGCGCATGCGGAAGGCGCTAACACGACTGCCGGAGGGAGCTTCTCCCATGCCGAAGGCATAGGAACAAGTGCAAGCGGCGTTTATTCGCATGCCGAAGGCGCGGATTCGATTGCCAGCGGTCAGGCTTCTCATGCCGAGGGAGAGAGTAACACAGCCAGCGGCAGAGCTTCCCATGCCGAGGGGGGCGCCGTGGATTCACTTGGTAATTTTGCACCAACAGTTGCGTCGGGTGACAGCTCTCATGCAGAAGGCGTAGGTACTATGGCGATCGGATTTGCTGCCCATGCGGAAGGCGGGACGAATGACTTTACCGTTGCACCTGGGCCAAGAGCACTGGCTGCTTTTTCACACGCAGAGGGTCAAACGACTACGGCCAGCGGAACGGCCGCCCATGCGGAGGGCTTTCAGACTACGGCGAGCGGTCCCGGTACGCATGCGGAAGGCGCTAATACCAGTGCGAGCGGTCCGTTCTCCCATGCAGAAGGAATCGGTACAAGCGCGAATGGCCCTTATTCGCATGCAGAAGGAGCCGATACGCTTGCAGGCGGTCAAGCCTCGCACGCGGAAGGCTCTGCTACGACTGCGTTAGCGCTGTCTTCTCATGCAGAAGGTATAAATACGATTGTCGATATGTCTCATATCGGCGCACACATTATGGGGCAGAATGGGACAACCAGATTTCCGTTTTCTTGGCACTTGGCTAATGGACTGATGGTGGGGCCAACGTTGAACTCGGCTGTTATTGAAGGGCTGACCGGAAATCTGTATTTGGACGGAACCGTCAGTGCGCCGAATGCTGCCGATTACGCGGAGATGTTCGAAACGGCAGATGGGCTTGGGATCGATGTCGGATATTTTGTTACGTTTGACGATCAGGTATGTGATAAAATCCGCCGAGCAACGGCCTCAGACAGTTACATTCTCGGCGTTGTTAGTGCTCGTCCAGCCGTCCTCGCGGATTCCAGCGATTTGCGCTGGCATAAGCTGTTTGTAACGGACGAATGGGACCGCATCCAGTACCATGAGGTGGATGTGCCCGAAATGCTTGATGGTGCGGGCAACGTACTGAGACCCGCCAGTACCAAGACCGAGCCGGTGCTTAATCCGGATTGGAATGAGGCGTTCGACTATGTACCTCGTTCACAGCGTCCGGAATGGATAGCTGTCGGCGTGGTCGGCAAGCTGCTCGTTCGCGATGACGGCACATGTACGCCGGGAGGCTACTGTATGCCTAACAATGAAGGCACGGCAACCGCAGCAGCTGCGGGGTATCGCGTCATGAAGCGGACCGGACCGAATCAGGTGCGGATATTCGTGAAGTAGGGGAGCGCGTATTCTCGCCGTAAGCGGATATGACACTCTCAGGTTTGCGAACTCGAGATTGGCTGCAGTTGGACTAAAAGTATTATCGAGCCCTGCCACATGATTGTGGCGGGGCTTTTTGTTCGGGGGGAGCCTAGGCGAACCCGACTCTCAGCGTCGCTTAGCGCGTAAAAATGAGTTGAGAGTTCGAAAATCGAACACTCAGCGGCTAAAGCAAGGCTAAATCGAGCGAGCTAAGAGCTGAGAGTCGCAAAACACGACTCTCAGCATCGAAAAACGCGTAAAAAGGAGCTGAGAGTCCGGAAATCGGACTCTCAGCTCCTGGCTTCTACTGATCAAACTCAATTTCGCTTACAGTTTCAAAAACCAACCTAAAGTGGCACAAACTAACCCATTATCTTCGCCGAAAGCGGCTATGCCGCTTTCAGCAACGAAAAACCCTCCAAAGTGGCACTGAATCGCCCCGAAATCTCGCCGAAAGCGGATATACCGCTCTCAGCGGTCAAACTAACCCATTTCCACTATCGAAAGCGGCTATACCGCTTTCAGCACCTTAAAACCCTCCAAAGTGGCACTAAATCGCCCCGTATTCTCGCCGAAAGCGGATATGCCGCTCTCAGCGAACCAACTAACCCATTTCTAGCGCCGAAAGCGGCTATTCCGCTCTCAGCCCCCTCCTCACAAACTTCCCCACACAAAAAAAACAACCCAAGAGGAACCGGCAGCACAAATTCGTGCGCTCCGTTCCTCTCGGGCTAGGATCAACATTTAAGGCAGGTTCACGCCGCGTGAAGCGACGTACAGGCGATACCAGTCTTCGCGCGCGAGGCGAAGCGTCGCAGCATCCTTACAGGCGCGGATGCGCTGCGGGTTGATCGTGCCGATCACCGGCTGAATGCCAGCCGGGTGCGTCATCAGCCATGCGAGGACGATGGACTCTTTAGTCGTGTTATGCTTCTCCGCAAGCTCAGCCACGAGCGCAGCAGTTTGCACAACGCTCTCGCTCTGGCCTTCCAAAGAACCGCCGGAGTAACGGCCTTGCGCAAGCGGCCCCCACGATTGCAATTGAATGTTCTCCAATCGGCAATGCTCCATCGTGCCTTCCGGGAACACGTTGTTGCGCCATGCTTCTTGGTTCACGCTGACGGCGGTGTCGCAGAAGCCGATTTTGTGCAGGCTCATTTCGAGCTGGTTTACGATGAACGGCTCGTCGCTGTAGGCTTGCAGCAGACGGATTTGGCCGTGACTCATGTTGGACACGCCGAAGTGGCGAACTTTGCCGGATGCTTTCAGCGCATGGATCGCACTGGCTACATCTTCCGGCTCAACAAGCGGATCAGGACGGTGCAGCAGCAGAATATCGAGATAGTCCGTACCTAAGCGCTCCAAGATTCCATCGACGCTATCCAAAATATAATCGGCGGAGAAGTCGAACCGATGCGGATTACTCTCATCCCCGAAGCGGATCCCGCATTTGGATTGAATGATGATCTCTTCTCGAAGTGTTGGGCGCTCCTTCAGCAGCTGCGAGAAAACGCGCTCTGCTTTGCCGGACGTATAAATATCGGCATGGTCGAACATGTTGATACCAATCTCAAGCGCGGCATCAAGTGCTTCATTGCCTTCGCGGTAATGCTCGGCTGTAATCGGGCTGTTGGCATTCCAGTCGCCTCCAAGTCTCATGCATCCGAGAACGAGCTGGCTGGCGTTTATATTACGGCGTTGTAGCGGAATAAGTTTCTGTGTCATAGCATCCTCCAAAGTTTCATATGGAATGGTCAAGCTCCTGTTTCATTATGATGCAGCTACATGCAAAATAAAAGTAGTGAAAATATTGATACGTAATGATACAAGGTATATATAGTAATCAAAAGTATAGCGGGTACGGGGGCGGACTGCACCACTCGCGACTAGCTTACTCCCCCCAACCAATCCCGATAGAACTGCACCTAACTTCCATCAAAATAGCCATACGCACGCCTGGCACAAGTACGTTATAGTACCAGTAACGCGAGAAGGAGAGACTGTTCCGATGACCCATATGACGAACCCGCTCACACGGATGAACGTGAGACAGCAAATTATTTTACTTTTTATTATCATGGTCAGTCCGATTCTACTGTTGCAGTGGTACGGGAACACGAGGGCGGAGCTTATTCTGAAGCGCCATGTGACCAATGCCTACGTGGAGCTCAACAAGCAGAACATGGCCCTCTTGAGCCGCGATATCGACACCGTCAACAAGATTACCACGACGATCATTCAAAATCCGCTCACTCAGCAGCTCGTTCCGGCACCGGGAGAGTCCGTCTTCGAACGGGTGCAGGAGTATTCGAAGCTCGATAAGCTCATCGCCGGCTACTCGATCAGCGTAAATGGCGGCGAAGCGGTCTACTACAGCCTTTACGTCTACGACCCGGAGGACTTCTACTATTTTGCACCCAAAATCCCCATGACGCAGACAGGGGTATACTTCTTCTCCGACCGCGACAAGCCGGAATGGTTCGATGAAGCCGTGAAGAAGAAAGGCGAAGGCTATATGAAGCTGATTCGCAACAACATCGGCTTCTCCACGCAGACAACGCTGGCTTACGTTCGTTCCGTTAACAACATCTCAAACGGACACGGCGTCATCGGCGTATTGGTCGCAACGAAGATGGATAAGAAGATTGGAGAGTCGTTTCAGAGCGTGACGCTGCCGGACGGCGAGATTTATTTTACCGATTCCGCTAATCGGGTGCTGACGGCGACCACGCCGGGCATAATCGGCACAACCCTGCAGCTTCCGCCTGAAGCGGCAGGAATCAAACTAGATGAAGCGGATGGCATGAGCAACATCATCACGCCGGAATTTATCTACGTCATTAACGACAATCATCTGCTGCAGCAGAAGCTGATTTATAAGATCCCGGTCAACTCCCTGCTCCAACAGCAAAATGAACTCAAGCGCGTCATCCAGCTCATCTCGATCGTGTATACCATCTTTGGTATCATTGTTATCCTTTATTTCTGGCGCTCGCTTATGACACCGCTTCAACGACTGGCTTATTTCGTTCGCTCCTACGAGCCGGGCAAGAGGGTGCCGGAGACACCGGGCAAAGGACGTAAAGACGAAGTCGGCGTTCTCATCTCTTCCTTATATGACATGGCGCGGCGGCTCAATGTGCTGATTCATTACAAATATCAGATGGAAATCAAGGAGAAGGAGTCGCAGCTCCAGCTGTTATATCAACAGATCAATCCGCATCTCTTGTACAACACGCTCGAGAGTATTTATTGGAAAAGCACGCTGGAAGGCAATTCCGAATCCGCGGAAATGATCAAGGAGCTGTCCAAGCTGATGAAGATCAGCTTAAGCCGCGGACGGGAACTCATCTCTCTCGAAGACGAGATGGAGCATGCGAAGGCGTACATCAAACTGCAGCAGAAGCGGTATGAGTACACGTTCAACGTCATCTGGAACATTCCGGAGGAGCTGCTGCACAACCTGATTCCGAAAATCACCTTGCAGCCGCTAATCGAGAATTCCATCATTCACGGCGTTCGCAACATGGGCGAAGACGGCGAAATTATTATAACGGGCGCGCTTCTGGACCATGACAAAATCATCATTCGCGTCGAGGATAACGGCTACAAGAAAGTGGATTTCGAAGCCATCTACAGGCTGCTGAACGAAGAGAAAGGCGATCCGGCAATCGGATATGGCATCCGGAATTTGGATCAGCGCATTCGGCTTCATTTTGGCAAAAGCTTCGGGATTAGTTATGAGGAGCGGGAAGAACGGGGAACGCGCGTTGTCATTATACTGCCTCGCAGCCACGACGAAAGCGGAGATGCAGCCGCTGGTCCGACTATATAAGCAAGAGCAAGGAGGGAACTCACGATATGTATTCCATATTGGTTGTAGACGACGAACCGTTAATTTGTAAAGGACTGAGCAGTCTGCTCATGTCATCAGGTCTGGCCATATCCCAGCTATACATCGCGCATAACGGATACGAAGCGATGGACTATCTGAGGCTGGAGGACATTGATTTGCTCGTGACCGACATCCAGATGGGCGAAATGAACGGCATTGAACTGATGCATCAAGCCAAAATGATCAAGCCTTGGGTGCAGACAATCATCATCTCCGCCCATGAGACGTTTCAATATGCACAGTTGGCCATTCGCCTCGGTGCGAAGGACTACCTCATTAAACCGCTGAACAGCGATCAGTTCCTCGACTCGGTGCGCAACGTGCTGTTGAATACGAACAAAACAAGCCCATCGCAAGATGAGCTGCTGGCAGGCTTTCGAGAGCAGTTCCACATGGAGCAGCCTTCGCCGAAACGCATGGTGCTGCTGAATAAGCTGCTTACGGATACGTCGGAGTCGGAAGCTCTCGCAACGGCCGCAATCTTGTCGCGCGAACATGCCACCGTTCTCACGGGACCGTATTTCTCCGTGCTGCGCGTGAAACTGAGCCGCTCTTCGGAGCTGCTGCAATATGCTGCGCTTAACATTGCGATGGAGCTGCTTGACCAAGCCTGGAATCCGGTCGCCTTCTATTCGCCTGAGGATGAGGTCAGCATCATTATTCAGTGGGACGACAAACGGTTCGAGGATAGCGGCACATCCCGGATCAACCAGCTCGACATGCTGGGCCGCAGCTTGCAATTCAACATTAGCAAATACCTCGGATTGAACTGCGTTATCGGCATCAGCCAAGTGTTAAGAGGCGTCCACTTCTTAAGCGAGCTCGGCGAACAGGCGGAGAAGGCGATCAGGTGGAACCGCGACCAGAAGGATCTGAGCGTCTTCTATTATGGCGACTTCAATTGGAGCCGTTATGACGCGAAGCAGGATCCGACGGTCGAGGAGCTGGATGCTCAGAATAACATTATCGTCGAGAAGGCGAAGAACTATATCGATGAGCACTATGCCCAGAAAGGGCTTACGTTACATGAGGTGGCGCAGAAGAACCATGTCAGCCCGAATTACCTCAGCTATCTATTCAAGAAGAACACCGGCCATAATTTATGGGAATATGTCATCAAGCTGCGCATGGAAGAGAGCCGGAAGCTGATCCTCACGACGGATCTTCGCAGGTACGAGATTGCGGAGCGGGTGGGCTATGAATCGCCGGAGCATTTCAGTAAAATTTTCAAAAAATATTTCGGTGTCAGCCCAACGGAGCTGAAGAAGTAATATCGCCTATGATCCCCATAGAACTGCACATGTTCAGCCATGACCCGCTTCTCTAGAATGAAAGTAGGCAAGTAGAAACGGCGTGCTTCCTAGCGGGGGCAGCCGGTTCTTCAAGGCTACAACATGAAAGAGGGGACCATATGGGAACGTCCGCGCGGTTTAAAAAACATATTTGGGGTTACTTGTTCGTCGTACCGGCAGCTGTCATCTTCATTCTGTTCTTATGGATGCCAATCGTGAAAGGTTTTGTCTACAGCTTCTATCAAGTTGATTTCGTCAAAGGCAATACGTTTGTCGGCTTCGATAATTTTCGGACCGTGCTGCATGATCAGGATGTATGGACAGCGGTGAAGAACACGCTGTATTATATGATGCTATGCCTATTGATCGGCTTCTGGGTACCTATTGTATTCTCCATTGCAATATCGGAGCTTAAACGGTTTCAGGGTTTCGTACGCGTCGCGGCGTATTTGCCGAACGTCATTCCGGTCGTGGTCTTGTACGGGTTATGGCGCTGGATGTACGATCCTGTCGGGCCGATCAACGCTACCATTACGCAAGCCGGCTTTGAGCCGATCTCGTTCATGACTGATACGAAATGGTCGATGATTTCACTCGTCTTCATGGAAACCTGGCAGCAATTCGGTGCCGCGATGCTGATTTATCTCGCAGCGGTGCTGAGTATTCCGCGTGATTTATACGAGGCGGCAGAGATCGATGGAGCAGGCGTGTGGAATCGCATCCGCCATATTACGCTTCCTTTTATTCGCAACCTGGTTATTCTCCTGCTCATCTTGCAGCTTATCGCTACCTCTCAAGGCTTCCAGTCGCAGTTCGCCATGCTTGACGGCGGACCGAACAACGCAACGCTGACCTATGCGCTGCTCATCGTGAAATATGCCTTTACTAGGCTCGATTACGGTGCGGCATCCGCGCTTGGCGTGCTTATGTTCCTCGTGCTCGGCGGACTTGCCGTCCTCCAGCACCGACTTTCCAGCAGAGAGGTGAACTAAGATGAAGAGCTTTGACCGCGGTATACTATCCCGTTATGATCTGCAGAAAACATCCAACAAACTGGTTTATGGCCTCATGCTGCTCGTCATCACAGCGATGGTCTGCTCCATGCTTTATCCGATATTAGTTACGCTGTTGAACAGCTTCAAATCCAATGTGGAGGTCAACTCGTTCCCGCCGCATTTTATTCCTCAGACCTGGCAGGCGGATACGTACGCCAAAGGGTGGAACTATATTAAGCTGCCGCTGTTCTTCCGCAACACGATGATTATTTTTGGCGGCAACATGTTTGTCACTGTTCTAGTGCTCGGCTTGGCTTCCTTTAGCTTGTCGAGGCTCAATATCCCGTACAATCGGGCGATTAACTTCTTCTTTCTTGCGGCACTGTTCATCCCGCCAACGACGTACATCATCCCGAACTTCGTCAACCTGAAGGATTTGGGCTTGCTCAATACGTTCCAAGCGTTCTGGCTGCCGGCTGGGGCAAATGCTTTCTTCCTGCTTCTTCTCAAGAACTTCTTCGATGGCATCAGCAGCGAGCTGTTCGAAGCGGGACGCATCGACGGAGCATCGGATTTCAGATTGTTTGCGGCGATCGCACTTCCGCTGTCGGTTCCGATCTTCGCGACGCTCGCGATCTTCGTCTTCTCAACCGCATGGAACGACTGGTTCTGGCCATCGCTCGTCATGCATACCGACCAGAAACGTCCGCTCGCAACGGCGATCTATAATTACGTCATTAACGTGCGCAGGCTGGATACGAACGTGAAATTCGCGATGTTAACCATGGTCATGCTGCCGCCGATTGTCGTGTTCCTGATTTTCCAACGGTTCATTATTCGCGGGCTGCATATGGGCGGCGTCAAAGGATAGAAAGGATTACATCGTAATCGTAGACCTGCACATGATCGACATAGGAATACACATTCTGCTTTCTCGGCGCCTCTATTATGATGAGCGTGTAAGGTAAATAAACGTGAGAAGGGGATATAACATGCGTAAGATGCGTAAGGTTTCATTCATTCTGGCCAGCATGTTTCTAATGACAGGCGTCCTGTCGGCATGCGGAAGCTCGAACGACAACAACACCAGCGAGAACAGCGGAAAGACGAACAATGCGGCCTCATCGAATACCAGCACGAATACAGCGGCTAACACAGGCGATAACACGGCTGCGGAAGAAACTCCTGCTGCTAAAGTAACGATCAGCATTTACTACCCAACACCGGATTTGGTTGAGAAGAGAGCGCTTGAAGACGATAAAATCAAACGGTTCACAGAGAAATATCCAAACGTTGAGATCGTGAAGAGCGAATGGCAGTACAACCCGAACGAAATTGGTATCAAAATGGGTGCGAACGAAGCGCCTACCCTGTTCAATACTTATGCTACAGAAGGTAAATTCCTTGCTGAGCGCGGCTGGGCAGCGGATATTACGGAGTTGTTCAACAACTATGAGTTCAAAGATCAAATGAACCCGATTCTGCAAAATCAATTCATTATCGGCGACAAAGTGTACGGCATTGCGCAGCAAGGTTATGTAACCGGCACAGTCGTGAATAAGAAAATGCTGACGGATAAAGGCGTTGCGGTTCCATCCTTCGACTGGACTTGGGACGACATGCTGAATACGGCGAAAGCGGTTGCGGAGCCGAAGAAGGGGATTTCCGGTATCGCACCAATGGGTAAAGGCAATGAAGCAGGCTGGAACTGGACCAACTTCCTGTTCGAAGCAGGCGGCGAAATTCAAACGGTTGACGGCGGCAAAGTAACGGCAGCTTTCAATTCCGAAGCAGGTCTTAGAGCGCTTGAGTTCTACCACAAGCTGGCTTGGGAAGCTAGCGCGATTCCGAAGGACTTCGCACTTGGCTGGGGCGATGCGGTAGGTGCATTCGCGCAAGGCAGAACGGCTATGGTTATCGCAGGTCCGGACGGTCCGGTCGACCAAGGCTTGAACCAAGGCGGCATGAAGCCGGAAGACATCCTCGTGTACCCAATGCCTGCAGCGGAAAAAGGCGGCAAGCACACAGGCGTCCTCGGCGGCGACTTCCTTGTTATCAATCCGAATGCTTCCAAAGA
Organism: Paenibacillus sp. N22P23; assembly: GCF_059383735.1. Classification (NCBI taxonomy): domain Bacteria; kingdom Bacillati; phylum Bacillota; class Bacilli; order Caryophanales; family Paenibacillaceae; genus Paenibacillus; species Paenibacillus sp. N22P23. The sequence continues at coordinate 757,127 of NZ_JBXENT010000002.1, read as the reverse complement.
GGAGCAAGAAATGGCGTTCAACTACGCAACCTTCGACTACTTCTCCGATAAAGGCTTGGAGTCCGTTGAAGAAAGCATCAAACAACGTAAAACCGACAACAAATTCTTCATCCCGCCGGTTATCCAGTACTACAACGATAACTCGGAATACGGTCAGAAGGTAAAAGCGGTTTACGACAAATACGATAACGTATACCAATACAGCCCGGAAATCATGAGCTTGCTTGACGGTAAACCGGAAGCACAGTTCAATACGCAAGATTACTACGCTGCCATGACGAATGTCGTGCAAGAAATCTTCTCCAAGAAAGATGTCGACATGAAAGCAGAGCTGGATGCAGCAGCGAAAAACATGCAAGAGAAGTTCTACAACAATATTAAGGTTGAATAGGATCCCGACCCTATGAAGGCCTGGAAACCGGAATCCCGAACAAGGATCTTCCTCGCAGCAGCGCTACTTCTAGTAGCGCTGCTGTCCCTTATCTCCCTCCGAAATGATCTGTTTACCTCGCATGCAGTAAGCTTCAAGGAAACCGGCAGCCTGCTTGTGCTTGCCAATGACAGCTATGAAATCGGTTTTCAACGGGACGCCGGCGCAATCGCCTATATCAAAGACAAGAGTACAGGCAGCAAGGTGATGCAAGGCAACCGCAAAGGAGCGCTGTGGTGGGCTTTTCTGAAAGACGATTCTTCAATAAACAGTTTGAGTGCAGCGAAATTTGACTATGAGTGGAAGAGCGGACGTGCCGAGCTGCTGCTTCATTATGACGGCAAGCTTGCAGTGGATGTGACCGCGAGCTTCGATAAGAGCAATCGCATTCAGCTTCGAGCTGAGGTGCAGAATGGTACGCATCAAACGCTGCAGTCGTTTCGTTTTCCGTATGAGCTGAAATTCGCGGCGGATTCAGTGGTTGACGGACTGCTTCCGATGCTGCCGGGCGTGAAGCTGAAGCCTTCTTTCTTTACCGATAACAATGCTTATGAAGGGCAATATCCCGGTGTTATGTTTGCTTCCTATACGGCGCTGCGCACAACGGGCGGTAATGTCGCACTCTATGATTTAGTCGAAGGTGATAAGCCCGTCGTGACGACAGAGCTTGGGTTCAAGAATCAAACGGATGATGCCGGCAAGAGCGCCTTCGTGCATCAATATACTGTTTGGACGGGACCGGGAGCGAGCTGGCGGAGTCCAACTGTGGTGCTTGAAATCGGAGGCGATTATCCTGACTCCATTGCGAGCTATCGCACGCTTAACGGAATTGACGGGTATCAATCGTTGGATGATAAACTCGGCAATGCGAAAGCGCACACCGCAGAGCTTCCTTTAATGAAGCTGGATATTGCAGCATTGGGCAAAGAGAACTGGCGTACGCTGACGAACAGCTATGTGGATGCTTTGCCGTACAACGGCATGCTTCATCTGGTGGGCTTCCAGAGCGGCGGTCATGATGAGAACTATCCGGATTTCCTTCCTGCTGATCCGAAGTGGGGCGGAGAGGATGCTCTTCATTCTTTCATCGCAGATGCGAAGGCGAAGGGCAATCAGGTTGTGCCGTATACGAATTTTTCCTGGTGGGGCGTACATTCTCCGACGCTGGCGGCACTGCCGGATGGTGTGACGCTGGAGAATATCGTTGTGGAGCAGCAGAATGGCACCGCGCTAAAAGAAGACTACGGCGAGCACAGCGGCTATGTGATGAACATCAGCGATCCCTTCGTAACACAGCGCATTGCGGAGGAACATCAGAAGCTGCTGGATGCAGGGGTGGATGGCATTTTCGAGGATCAGTGGGGGATTCGCAACGCTCCGTTCGTAGCAGGCGAACTGCACCTTGAGGATACGGATGCTTGGTCGGCTTACTTCGAAGGGGTTCGACAATATTTTGCTTCCACCAAGCATCGTATGTATACGGAAGACGGCATTGACGTGCTCGCAGCTAACAGCATTGGATTCATGGGCACGAATTACCTGTGGGATTTGCTTGGCTACAGGAAGAATACCGCTTCCTACACCGATTATTACCCGCTTGCCAGTATGCTGCTGCGCGATAAGGTGCTGCTCTATCAGCATGACCTTGCTGCAGAGACGATGACGGATAACAAGGATATGCTCCGCTGGAATGCGGCAATGGGGTACAACTTAAGCGGCGACTTATATACCGGCACGACGAATCCATGGATCACTCTGACCGGTGTATTCCAGAAGTATGTGCTTGCTGATTATGTCGATGCTCTCGTTCAGCGATATGATGCGATCGATGCGACCACGACGAGGACGGATTTCGGGACTCATATCGTCACGGCGAACTGGGATACCGAGAAGCCTTATGCGATGGATGAACAGACGACACTCACAGCGGGCGGTTTCGATATTGCTTCGGTGTCCGGAGAAGTACGGGCAGGAAGCTATGCAAGATACAACGGTTACGAGCTTGATCCGGGCGAGCATTATTTGGCAGAGATTCGTGAAGAGAAGGAAATTCGCGTCTATCAGCCGATCGGTTCCGATACAACATTGCGGATTAAGCGGGTGAATGGCTGGACCCATGCCCATGCCTCAGCTTATGAGGCAGACGGTAAGAAGATCGCCGATTTGCCTGTTGCTGAAGCAGGCGAGTGGCTGATGATAGATTTTATTGCCGACATGGGCGGCAAGAAAACAGCCTATGTATCGCTCACCCCTTCGGACGAGGTGAGTCCGGTAACGGATTCGCCGTTCAAGAAGGTGAGGGTGCTTGAAAACCTTGCTCAGGGGCAAGAGCTTCAATCGAGCACAAACACGAATACGGAGCTGACGGCGAAGCTGGCAGGAGACGGCGATCCTTTCACCTATTGGGAGAGTGTCTCGAACAAGTTCCCGCAGTCGCTGATCGTTGATCTCGGTGACAAGAAGCAGATCAAGCGAATCGTACTGAAGCTGCCGCCGCTTGATGCGTGGGCAACACGTGATCAGACCCTTGCGGTGCAAGGAAGTGAAGACGGTGAGCGCTATACTGAAATCAAGGCGCTAAGCACGTATACCTTTGATCCCTCGAAGGCGAATACGGTTGAAATTGCGATGGATTCAACGAGCGCTCGTTATGTCAAGCTCATCGTAGAGGGTAACACCGGCTGGCCGGCGGCTCAAATTTCTGAATTTGAAGTATATGGACCGTGAAATCGTCAGATATCGTCACAAAAACGCATGCTTTTACAGATGCGTTTCTTCTTTTTCCTGTTATAATAAGAGATAAGACGGATGACGGGTGGCAAAGGAGAATTGCCGTGAATGAAGCGCAATTAGTGATGTTATCGAGACAAGGCGATGAAACGGCCTTTAACAAATTGGTCGAGCTCTACAAGGATAAACTTTCCCGTATGGCACATCGAATACTTCGCAGCAAGACAGATACCGAGGATGTCGTTCAGGAAACGTTTCTGAAGGTGTATTTGAACCTGAACCGCTTTGATGAGAATAAACGATTCTCGACGTGGATTTTCCATATCGGGAAGAACATTTGCCTGGATCTTCTTCGCCGCCGCAAAACCCCTCCGCTGCCGCTGGACCAACCTGTCTTAGCCCAGTCCGATCAAGCGCTCTCTCTACATGATGTCATTCCGCATGCATCACTCTCTCCGGAAGGGGAAGTGATCGAGCGCGAGCTTTCGATGAAGATGGCGGAGCTCATCGATAAACTGCCTGATAAATATAGAAGCGTTGTCTATCAGCGTTATGTGCTCGAGATGTCGATGGAGGATATCAGCCGAGCGAACAATATCCCGGTGAATACCGTGAAGTCGCGCATCCACCGCGGGAAAGACTTTATGAAGAAACGCTGGGGCAAGACGCTTCTCATCTATTCTCTGCTGTTGTTTAGCTTCTTCTAAACGATAAAGCGTGTTTGAATGGAACGGCTCATTCACACGCTTTTTTTGCGGCTTCTTGCCGATTGTGGGTGTGATCCTATGCAGCGTGTATAGGCGAATTCCAGTACTGGGATACTATGGTTGGAATCGATTTGGATTACGTAATATTTACATAATCGTTCGCCTTATTTATGGATAGCCAATTCTGGTACATAGAGGTATAATATCCATACAGATTGCGCGAAAATTGTCGATTTTTGATACATCATAGAATTTATAAGGAGTAGCTATAAATTTCTATCATGTCTAAGGGAAGAAACTAACTTCGCAATGTAAGGGCGGCGATAGCCGTTTCTTCTTGAGCAATTTAGAGAGATTACACATAAGACTAGGAGAGAAACAGATGAAAAAAGGGATTCTGCTTGCTGTAGTACTTATTTTAATGTCTTCATTGTTTGTCGCATGTGGTAAGAAAGACAATAACACGGCCGATAACTCGACCAACGCGGGCAATTCGAGCAATGCAAGTGAACAAGCTCCTACTAAGAAAGTCGCACTTGTTCTGCCAGAGAAAATCGGCGTTAACGCCTTCTTCGTACAAATGGACGAGGGCTTTAAGAAAGCAGGCAAAGAGTTTAACGTTGAAGTAAAAACGATCGAATCGACTGACCCTGCCGCATTCGAGCAGAACCTTCGTTCGACCGTCGCGGAGAACTACGATATGATCATTACCGCTACTTTCCAAGCGGAAGATGCACTGAAGAAAGTGGCTGCTGAGAATCCGGATAAACCATTCGCGATCATCGACACGGTAGTAGACCTTCCGAACGTACGCAGCGTTGTATTCCGTGAGTACGAAGCATCGTACCTCTTGGGCGCAGCTGCAGGTCTTTCCACGAAAACGAATAAAGTCGGCATGGTAGTTGCGATCGACGCGCCGCTGCTGAAGAAATATACAGAAGGCTTCGCACAAGGCTTGAAATATACAAACCCTAATGCAGAAATGCTCGTGAACTATGTAGGCGGATTTACGGATCCGGCGAAAGCGAAAGAGCTTGCATTGCTTCAATTCTCCAAAGGCGCTGACTTCATTGCAGGCGCATCGGCTGTAGGCGACCTTGGCGTGTTCGAGGCTGCGAAAGAGAAAGGCTTCTACACTTCCGGTCAAGACATCGACAACACTGGCGTTGACCCAGAGCATGTTGTCCTTGCACAGCTGAAAGGTACAGACACAGTTGCATATGAAACGGTTAAATCTTTTGCAGAAGGCAACTTTGCTTACGGAGCAGTTGATTACGGCTTGAAGGAAGACGGCGTTGGTCTTACTTATGTAACAAGAGACAGCCAATCTCCTCTGAATCCGTTTATCGGCCAAGCAACCGTTGATAAAGTAAAAGCAATCAAAGATGATATCGTATCCGGTAAACTGGTTGTTAAGAACCCGCTGACCCCATAATGTTAACCTGCCGGCTGTATGAACATACAGCCGGTTTCTTCCTATTTACACGGTATGAGAGGAGAAGAGCGGCCGAATGTTGCTTAGCATGGAGAATATAACGAAGGCTTACGGACCTGTAAAAGCCAATACCGATATTAATTTTACGCTGAACAAAGGTGAAATTCATGCACTCGTCGGCGAGAATGGCGCTGGCAAAACAACGCTCATGCGCATTCTGTACGGCATGGAGAAGCCGACTAGCGGCTCCATTCAGATTAACGGCGCCCTGCAGTCTTTCTCCACACCTTCGGATGCCATTCGCAGCGGAATTGGCATGGTGCATCAGCATTTCATGCTGTTTCCCTCCTTCACGGTAGCCGAGAACATCGTCATCGGCCGAGAGCCGAGCTCTGGTATCGGATTTAATCGCAAGGCTGCAATTGCAGAAGTTGAAGAGCTGTCGCGTTTGTATGGCATGCCGGTTGACCCGCGCAAGAAAACGTCGGCTTGTTCGCTTGGCGTCCAGCAGCGCGTTGAAATCTTGAAAGTGCTTCATCAAGGTGCGGACATTATTATTCTGGATGAACCGACTGGCGTACTGACGCCGCTTGAAGTGAAGGAACTGCTTATTTCGATTAAACGGCTTGCTGCGCAAGGGAAAAGCTTCATTATCATCAGCCATAAGCTGCAAGAAATTATGGACGTTGCAGACCGGATTACGGTGCTTCGCGATGGCCGTGTGACCGGCGTGGTGGATGCTAAGCATACCAGTGTTGAGGAGATCTCAAGGCTGATGGTCGGCCGCGATTTAGTAGAGATGACCCGAACAGAGCCTGATCTAGGTGCGGCTGTGCTTGAAGTAAAGTCGCTGACGGTGAATGGCGATAAAGGGAAGCCGCTTGTGAACGATGTCAATCTATCGGTCAGAGCCGGTGAAATCGTCGGCATTGCAGGTATTTCCGGTAATGGCCAATCGGAGTTGATCGGGGCAATTGCGGGTCTCGTAGATATTGGCAGCGGACAAGTGATGCTCGCAGGCAAAGAGATTACGGGAGCGCCGGTTCGGAAGATTCGGGAGCTTGGACTTGCCCATATTCCGGAGGACCGTTATCAATGGGGAGCGGCTAAGGATGCTACCGTTGTAGAGAATGGCGTGATGGGACATGCTCGCAGAGAGCAGCGTTACGGCTTGCTGCGTGGACGGAGTATTCGTTCCATGGTAGAAGGCTGGATTAAACAATTTGAAATCAAGACCGGCTCGCCGGATACGAAAGCACAGTTTCTCTCGGGTGGAAACCTGCAGAAGCTGATCGTAGCCAGAGAGCTGGCGCAAGGAACACCGTTTCTAATTGCCGCAGAACCAACGCGCGGCGTGGATGTGGGGGCTATGGAGATCATCCATGGCGAGCTCATCAAGAAACGGAAAGAGAAAGGCGCTATTCTGCTCGTTTCGTCGGAGCTGACGGAGATTCTGAAGCTGTCTGACCGCATCCTGGTCATGAATGAAGGCCGGATCGTCGGCGAACTGCGTGCAGAGGAAGCGACAGAAGAACGGATTAGTTTATTGATGGCAGGAGGTAAGCAGGCTTGAAAAGTAAACTCACCCAATTTGCAGGCTCGCTCTTCCAGCCCGTTATTGCTGTCATACTTGGCTTGCTGATTGGTGCAATTGCCATTACACTTGTTGGCGGATCCATTATGGAGACCTACTCCGAGATGTGGAAGGGCGCATTCGGCAGCTTCTACTTTGTCACGAATACGCTGTCACGCGCAACGCCGATAATCTTGGTCGGACTTGGCGCGACGCTTGCCTTCAGAGCCGGATTCTTTAACCTCGGAGCAGAAGGACAAATGATTCTTGGCGGGTTGAGTGCGGCATTGATCGCCCTTTACGTTCCAGGTCCCGGTTGGTACAGGCTCATACTTGCGCTGGTTGCCGGCATCCTGGCAGGAGGAGTTTGGTCTGCTTTCGCCGGTTGGATGGACGCGAAATTCCGCATGAACTTGCTTATTACGACGCTGCTGCTCAATTACATTGCTTCCTTGTTTGCCGGTTATTTGGTTGCTTATCCGCTTAAGGATACGTCCGGTTCGGCGGCGATGTCGCAAACGAAAATGATCGATCAGAGCGTCTGGCTTCCTAAATTGTTTCAAGGTATGAGTCTTCATGCCGGATTTATTATTGCGATTCTAGGCGCAGTGCTGTTATATCTGTACATGAAATATACGGTGAGCGGTTATGAAACCCGCATGCTCGGCAACAACCCGCTGTTCGCTGCTTATGGCGGTGTGCAGCGCGGCAAATTGATGCTCTACAGCATGATTGCAAGCGGTGGCTTTGCAGGATTAGCAGGTGCAGTAGAAGTACTCGGCACTCAATACCGTTATCTGGATGGCTCATTGTCCACGCCAGGCTACGCATGGTCGGGTATCATGGCAACGCTGCTCGCAAGCTCGCATCCGCTCGGAACAGCATTCGCTGCTTTATTGCTTGCTGCTTTGCAAACCGGCGGTATGGGCGTTGAGCGTAATACGGAGGTGCCGCTTGAGATTGCAAGCGTCATCCAGGCTACGCTGATCCTCTTCGTCTCGGCTAAATTAAGCTACGGCTTCTTAAAACGCAGGAAAGCGAGGGCTCAAGGTGGAACAATTACTTGATGCTTCACTGTTTAACTCCGCCCTACGAATGGTGACACCCATTCTGCTTGCCGCACTCGGCGGCGCGATTTGCTCGCGCGTTGGACTGTTTAATGTAGGCTTGGAAGGGCTTGTGCTGTTCGGCGCTTTCTTCGCAATTGTCGGCAATTATCTAATGGGCAATGTGTGGCTGGCTGTTGCGTTTGCTGTCGTTTGCGTCATGCTGTTCTCGATGATATTTGCTTATCTAAGCATCCAGCTTAGGGCGAATGTCATTATTGTCGGGATATCGCTTAACTTCTTGGCTCTGGGCTTAACCTCGTTCAGTCTGCGAGCGATCTTCAATGTTAAAGGCGCTTACTACGATAAGAACATGCAAGGTTTGCCGGCATGGGATATTCCGTTGATCAAAGATATTCCGTGGCTAGGTGACGTTCTATCCGGGCATTCACCGCTCGTGTATGCTGCTTTCTTACTTGTCTTCGTGTTTCAATATTTCTTGTTCAGAACCGTGTCCGGCTTCCGACTGCTCGCTGTCGGCGAGAATCCGGTTGCCGCGCGCAGCATTGGCATCAAGTCCAAACGCATTCAATATGGAGCAGTGTTGATTTGCGGTGTGTTGTGCGGTTTGGCTGGCGCACAGCTGTCGCTTGGACAAGTGACGATGTTCACGGAAAATATGACCGCAGGCCGAGGGTTTATCGCCCTTGTTGCGACTATGCTTGGTCAATCGAACCCGATTGGCGTTGGCGCATCCAGCTTGTTGTTCGGGTTTATGGATGCGATCAGTATTCGGCTGCAGGGCTTGGCGCTGCCGACTAATTTTACCAATATGCTGCCTTATGTGGTGACGCTTGTGATGATGTTCTTCTTCAAGGATAAGAGCTATCTGCAGGAAGCGCGCAAAGCGAATGAAAGCTCCCGTTAATGAATATGGAATCTCTCGAGGAGGGTAATCAAATTGAACAATAAAGCAGAACGTTTGAAAAAAGCGAAACCGATCACCAGCGTCGAAATTGATGCTTCTCTGGCTCATCGCCTGCCGCCGGGCCAAACGGTAACAGAGCGCTTCCCGATCTTGCATGAAGGGGAAGTGCCGAATTATTCGCTGCCGGACTGGAGGCTTCGCATCTTCGGCGAAGTGGAGAAGGAGATGGAATTCTCGCTTGCTCAACTTCAAGAGATGAAGCAATCCGAAGTACTGTGCGACATCCACTGTGTGACGCGTTGGTCGAAGTTCGATACGACTTGGGACGGTATCTTGTTCAAAGACCTGCTGCCATTGCTCGGCGTGAAGCCGGAAGCACGTTACGTGATGATTCATGCAGACAATGACTATGAGGCGAACCTGCCGATTGAAGATATGATGAATGATAACGTGCTGCTCGCCTTCTTGTTCGATGGCCAACCGCTGACGCCTAAACACGGTTTCCCGCTCCGTCTTGTTGTGCCGCATTTGTATTTCTGGAAGAGCGCGAAGTGGATTACGGGCATCGAATTTATGAAAGAAGACCGTCCGGGCTTCTGGGAGCGTAACGGCTTCCATAATGTAGCGGACCCGTTCCGCGAGGAGCGTTTCTCCGGGGAAGATCTTGGTCTCCCGGAAGATTTGTGGAAAGATGTGGACTACGACTAATGACTCTTATGCCTATATTGCAAATTCATAGCGAGGATGCGGCGGACTACGCGATTGTATGCGGTGATCCGAAGCGCGCCGAGCTGATTTCGAAGAAGCTGAATAATGCGCGCGAGCTAGCATTCAGCCGTGAATATCGAACGTTCGCCGGTGAGATCGGCGGCGTACGCATCTTGGTTACAAGCCATGGCGTAGGATCTGCCGGTGCGGCAGTGTGCTTCGAGGAGTTGATCCGCGCAGGCGTGAAGACGCTGATCCGCGTCGGCACCGCCGGCTCGTATTCGGCTGACCATCCTGCGGGCAGCCTCATCGTCAGTACCGCTGCGGTACGTGCAGAGGGATTGACTCGCCAGCTCGTGCCGGACGGCTTCCCGGCCGTCGGCGACAGCGATGTTGTCGGCGCCCTGTACGCCGCGGCACAGGAGAGCGAAGGCATTGTGAAGAAAGGCATCACCGTTTCACTCGATGCTTTCTTCACCGGCGTTGAAGAGATTCCGCACCGCAAGTATAAACAAGCGGGCGCGCTCGCCGTGGAGATGGAAATCGCGGCGCTGTATGTCGTTGCGACGCTTCGCGGTGCTCGTGCAGGCGCAATCGTCGCTCTCGACGGCTACGCCGACAGCGACCTCGCCGAGGTGTACGATCCACACACGAACGTGGTAGCGGATGCCGTCGATCGCGAGATCCAAGCGGCGCTGCGCGCTGTTGTGATGCTGGCTGCTAAGTAGCAGCTGCCTCCTATAGATGTAATAGAGCCCGGCGTCCAGTGGATGCCGGGCTTTTAAGTTTTTTCGCTCCTGTATATTAATCTCTTAAAATTAGGGTAAACTAGTAAAATAGTTACGACTAACGAGATTCAAAGGATGTGAAGAGCATGCCGGAAATTCACGTTTCCGTTCCGACTCAAACCAGGGTAAGAAATACGAATCGCAGACAATGGCTGTTCGCAGCGATGCTTCTATCGCTGGCTGGCCTTATCATAATTAACGTTCAGATCAAGGAGAGAATCCGGCCATCGATTGACGCGGAGGATGTACCTCCTGTCACTGCACTGCACCCTGTGGTGGTTACCAAGATGACGGAGCTGATCAAGCTTACATCCAAAGCAGGAATCACGATTCTAATCACGGACGGCTTTCGCAGCAAGTTGGAGCAGGATGTACTCTATGAGCAGGGGAGAAGCAGCAGCGGACAGATCGTCACGCAAGTTAAGGGAGGCGACTCCTTTCACAATTACGGATTAGCCATCGATTTTGCGCTTCGCACCCCGAAGGGGAAAGCGATTTGGGATTTGGACTATGACGGTAATAAGAACGGAAAGTCGGATTGGATGGAGGTCGTTTTCTTCGCCAAGAAACTTGGCTTTACATGGGGCGGAGATTGGAAAAGCTTTAAGGATTACCCTCATCTGCAGATGGATTTCGGCTATTCGATCCGCGAGTTGAAGAGGGGCGATTGGCCTGATGAGACTTTGAAAAAAACGTAAAAATGTACCGTGGTTTCTTGTGAGGTATTTCCTGGGCAATAGGACACTCTTCACAAAATAAGTTGTTGTCATTTACCACCCAATTGACTACAATGGAAACAACTTGAAGGAATGGTGGGATTAGTGCGTTGTTGATGAATAGGTTCCAGACAACAGTTCTCGTTTAGTAACGAACTGAATAGCGCATGAACATGATGCAGCGGACTTACTCTAGAGTGAGGATTCTTTGCTTTGTCGATGTTCATGCTTGTCTGATATGAACGCTATTGATCATCATCGCTCTATAAAGGATTTCCACAGGCTAGTCTCACTTGTGTGTGATTAGTTGTGGTTGTCGTTTACAAGAAGCCGTGAATGAACGATGTTCATTCACGGCTTTTTGCTGTCTCCAATTTGCTCCTGAGGATGATTTCATCAGATAGAGGGAGGGTTCCAGCTATGATAAAGTGGTCCGATGAAACAACGCGATATGCACTGTCTGAACAGTATGATGTGGAGCAGGCCGACTCTGCCGACTGGGGCATTTATTATTCCATTTACTATAGTATGGAATATAATGGATTCTTTAAAGATCAAGGGTTAACGATGAATCATTGGCGTCGAAAGTTTTGGATCTATCAGGGGGAGAATCGAATAGGCGGAGTAGTTCTCGCGCCGAACATCATCTTTGGCTTGTTTTTCATTCCGCCATTTCATCAAGAACCACAAGTCATGCGGTTACTCAAACAAGCGCTTCTGTCTTGGTCAGACCCAGCAAAGGCGATAACGGCCTACGAGATCTTACCGAATCAGATTGATCTCTTCGCTAAGGCTGGCTTCTGGCCCGGTGAATTTAGATGCCGGTGGATGCAGCGGCCAACGGAACTACTACCTACTGATTGGGACGAAACGCTGGAGATAACCTCGCCTGAATTAAGCACCGCTTCCGAACAGATCCGACTAAGAGACGCAGAAGCAATCCATGAACTCTCTTATAGAATCTACAGCGTTACACTTGATGGGGTGCGCAGAAAACAGACATTACGCAAAGATTATGATTCTTGGATGGCGCATTATCCCGGACAAACGAATGAACAATTGCGCGAGGCATCGAGCCTTGTCTATGATCGTGCAACATCGCAGCTAGTTGGCATTTGCCTGATTTCTTCCCAAGATGAGATACCGGCTGTCTATAACATCGCAGTTGCCTCATCGCATCAGGGCAGAGGTATTGCAACAAAGATGCTTCGGCGGGCACTTAATGTGTTAAAGCAGCACAATTATCCGATTCTTCGCCTCTATGTGATGCAGGGGAACAATGCGGAGTCTGTTTATCATAAGCTTGGTTTCATGGCAGGGCCACTTGAAGTTCAAACCTGTCACATACCTGCTCTTCACGGAACGACCAAAGAATCAGAAACATAACATAGGAGGCTATACCATGCTTAATGTATTCGACGTAGCACAAACGCTGGTCAATCATATACGAGAGCGTTACTCAGAGGATGTTGCTCTTGTTGCCTATTACGGATCGTATGCTCAAGGGACGGCAACGGCTCGTTCGGACTTGGATTTCTTCTTCATCCCTGCATCTGGCAGAGGCTACGGTGCCAGCATTCAGTTTGTACTAAATGACATCAGCTTTGACTTCTGGCCAATCAGCTGGGAGCGCGCGGAGCGAATGGCGAAATTCGAGGAGCCGAACACGACGATCATCGCAGACAGCGAAATCTTGTATGTACGTTCCGAGGAAGATCGAGCGCGATTTCTCAAGCTGCGCGAGACCATCTCCGAGCTCCCCCAGCAGACACAACTGTTCGTCGAGAAGGCAGAGTCTCAACTGCGTGAAGTCTACGTGCATCTCTACAAAATGAGCCGGCTTAGCGAGGACGACATTTCAGTTTGCCAGATTGAAGCCCACGATGTATTGAATAAGCTGGTGTATGCGCTGGCACTGCTCAATCGAACGTATATGACTAGGGGCTGGGGAAAGAATCGCGAGCAGCTGCTGCAATTCCCGCTGCGACCGGTTCGATTGGAAGAGCAGATCGAAACGATATTGCACGCAAACACATGCAGCGAAATCCGGGGAACCTGCGAGCAGCTTACAGCGGATACAGTTGCACTATTGACGCAAGAGAGAGCTACCTTAGTAAGCGCCCCTTCATATCCGGATCGTGCGATAGGATTCTATGAAGAGATCAAAGGCATCTTCGACAAAATCCGAACGGCGTGCGAGAAGAATGAGTACTCCACGGTCTCTTATTGGTCCATACGCGTGCAGGATGAAGTCGCTCGTTTTCTCTACTTTTTTGAGAAAGGGATCTGGCCCGGTTCACTGGAAGTGGGCTTAGCCTATCATTCTTACTATAACGAAGCAGGCTTCCCTAATTTACTAGCTCTTCTTGACCCTCATAATCTACTCCCGCTTCATGACGCCGTCGTGCGTTTGGACCAGCTTCTCGAGCAGCATCTTCAGTCCCAAGGTGTAGCTATTAACCGCTTTAACGGTCTCGAGCAGTTCGCACATTTTCTGAATGAACGCGTTTAAGCAGCATGGGAACGAAACGAGAAGCATGCCACAACCGGCATGCTTTATTGCTTTACAGGAATGCATTGGGAGCATAGAATATAGCTTAAAGTTGTACCGGGGCATATTCTACACTAGAGGGCAGGGGTCAATGTGTACGGAGTCATGATCGTCGAGGATGAGATGTTAGTCAGAATGGGACTGAAAAACGCGATCGACTGGAATCGTTTCGGTATGTGTGTCGTTGCAGATGTGGCTGACGGGGAGTCTGCGCTCGAGATTTACGAGAAAGAGAAACCCGACTTGATCATTACGGATTTGAAAATGCCCGGCATGAGCGGTATGGATCTGATTGCCCGAATCAGAGAGAAAGACAAGACCACGAAAATTGTCATCTTAACCTGCATGGAGGAGTTTGACCTCGTCAGGCAAGCACTCCAATATGGCGTGTCCGATTATATTCTTAAGCTCACCATGACAATTGAACAAATCAATGTGATTCTGAGCAAAATGCAGCAAGAGCTGTCCACGGACGAGAACCGGCAGCCATCCCTTCCCAAAATCAGCGATGCGAATCGTCATGTCATCAAAGAAAAAATTATGAAAGACTATATCCTCTACAACGGCTATTCGGAACGTGAATTCGAAACGTTGGTTGCACAATATGACTTCCACCTGGCATCGGAACGTATGATCATGTGCGTGCTCGAAATGGACCATTTTGCCAAAATCAAAAAGCTGTTTAAAGATACAAACGGCCAATTGGTTAAGCATACGATGCTGAATGTACTGGACGAGATGTTCCTCCATTTCCGTAACGGCGAAGCCTTCTGTGATGACGGCGCCAAGTACATCCTCATCTTCAGCTACAACAAGTCGCACGAAGAGAGCGTCATCCGGGAAGAAGTGCTGCAAATGCTAAAGGAAATTGAAACCCCTTTCAAAACCTATTTCAATGCAACCGTATCCTTTGGCGTAAGCGAAATTCGATCCGGCTATGCTTCCCTGCGGAGCATGTATGACCAAGCCTTAACCGCACTAGAGGACAAATTCTTCGGCGGTACCGGCATCTATGGTCGCTATGTTGATTTTAACAGGCGAACAGTAACGCAAGAGAAAACAGAAGAAATACTGAACATGTCCGAGCGAGTAGCAGGCATGACACCGGCTTTCCTACAAGAATACGGCGACCGTTTCCGCTCCATTATGAGCGAGCCTTCTCACTCCAGAGCAGAGGTTCTGGAGAAGTTTTGTCGCCTCGTCCAGTGGACGGTCAATAGTTTGAAGTTCCAAGAAGAAGGCAGCGAGCAGGTCATTCTGGCGGTCATTCAATCGATTCGGCAAAGTGAGACGTTGGATGAAATTCATCGAAGCTTGTATGATTTCTTGTCGCGCATCGCAGCAGCGAAGAGAAAGAAAAGAGTCGTCAGCAAAGAAGTTAGGCTGGCACTGGACTACATGGAGACCAACTACAGCAGTGATCTGTCTCTCCAGCAAGCTTCTGCCTACGTGAATTTAAGCCCGAGTTACCTGAGCAGCCTGTTTAAGAAAGAGATGAATATTAATTTCGTCGATTACTTAAACGAGATTCGAATTGAGAAAGCGAAAGAATTGCTGCTGGACTCCTACCTCAAATCCTACGAGATTGCTGAAAGCGTCGGCTTTAAGGAAAACACCTATTTCTGCAAAATCTTCAAGAAGGTAACCGGTATGACGACAGGCGAATATCGAAAACAATGGCTTGTGGAGCAGGCGGAGGAACCGGAGGGTGAAATTATCGATTAGTAAGACCAGAAGGGGCTTTTTTCGCAGTATCGGGTTTGAGCTGCTTGTCTACTTCGTTGCGATCTGGATGATTGTCATGCTTCTTGGTTCTTATCTCGTCTACAATTCTTCGATTCATATTCTGCAGAAACGAAGCGAGAAGTACATCTATGAGCAGTTCAAACAATCGGAATACAACATTCAAACGCTGCAAAATGAGGTCGAGAAAATATATCGCATTTTCTTGGTGGATTCGGAGGTTCAGGACTTTCTGAAAGCGGACAATATCGAGTCCACCTACGAATCGATCGAAAGACAGCAAAATGTATTTAAGAAAATCAGTGATTTTACAAACAGCTATAATAACAGCCTCAATTCCATCTACGTCTTCACGAAAAACAGTATTATCGGCAGCAGCAAGACGAGGAGCGTCGTCAACAGCCATGGGAACGAGCACAAGCTCATTACGTCCGGTCTATACGATCAAGCACTGCAAACGTACCCGAATCCGGTGTGGTACGGCGGCATAACGGAGAATTGGTACTACGATATTGTCGAAGATACGAAGGACCCCGGTTATGTCGTCAGCTTCGTGATGGGAGCAAGGGCGCTGCTGGAGTCCAAGCTGTCCTCGGTGGTTGTATTCAATATCGACGAACGGGAGCTGCGCTCGACCTATTCCAAGTTCATCAGCTCGCCTGACGATTATATGTATATCATGGATGCTAGCGGAACGATCATCTCCAGTACGCGGAATAATGAGCTTGGCCAGAAGGCGGTATTTCAACCGGAGGCCGGCGTCGATTTCAAGAGTATCAACATTACGGAAGGGCGGACCAAGAAGATGGTGGTCTATTATCGCATCGAAGAGACAGGCTGGTATGTGATAAGGGAATTCCCGCTGGAACTGCTGCAGAGCGACGTGATTGAACTGCAGCAAGTCGTGATCTTCGTGTTTGTCATCAGCTTGATTCTGATTGTCGTCGTATTCGTATTCTCGATGCGAAGAATCACGAACCCGCTCAGCAGTCTGGCACGCAAGATGAAGGATATGGGCAAAGGGAATTTGGGGATCACGCTGCCGAACATCCCGAAGAATGAGCTTGGCCTTGTTATCATGCGATTCAATGAGATGTCGCTCAACATCCAAGAGCTCGTGACGAAGAATACCGAGGTGGAACGCGAGAAGAAGGAGCTGGAGATTGAAGCGCTGCAAAATCAAATCAATCCTCATTTTCTATATAACACGCTGAACATGATCAAGTGGATGGCGATGATCAACAAAGCGGACAATATCGTCGACAGCGTCGTCGCTTTAGGAAATATTTTGCATCCGCTCTACAGCAGCAACGAACCGATGTGCACCGTCAGAGAAGAAATGAGCTACCTTGAGAATTACATGAAAATTATGAACTGGCGGTTTAATAACAAAATCAGTTATCGGTTCGATATTCCGGAGCATCTGATGGACTATCAAATCATCAAGTTTATTTTGCAGCCGATTATTGAGAATTCCGTTGTGCACGGATTGAGTAAGCAGGTCAGCCGAATTGATATCGTCATTCAGATGGAAGAGGACAAAGACGAGCTGCTTGTCCATGTTTCGGACAATGGAATAGGGATTGCGCAGGACAAGCTGACCGGAATCAAGCTCAGTCTGTATCAGCCGATCTTCAATAGAGAGAAAGAGAAGGTGGCGGGGATTGGGCTGCGCAACGTAAACCGAAGGATCATGCTCAACTTTGGCGAGAAGTACGGGATTAGCATAGACAGCAGCGAGGGATTAGGAACAGAGGTCCTCATCAGACTTCCCAAATCGATGGGATAAATCAACCATACAAACAGCGGTCGAAACATCTCGAACCGCTGTTTTTTTCATGTATAGGGGGAAGTTGCGATTATTCTCGGAATTGTGGAAGTGCGGAATGATCTAACGAATCGTACAGAGCTTATTTGCATGAAAATACCCCCCAAAAAATGCTAACGAATCGTAGGAGCCTTATTTAATGGCTTTTGAGTATTTGGGGGCCGTATATTCCAGAATAAGTCCTCTACGGTTCGTTAGAATCTCGGATTCCCGAAATCCGGGCAAATAAGTCCTCTACGGTTCGTTAGAATATCCAAACATAGGACATGGGGTATCCAGAAGCGCTCTGCGGTAGTTAGATACGGTATACGAACGTTCAGCCCCGTGAGCGATAAAGGATCATATTTGCTGTGCGTGAGCTTCCGATCTAATAATTATGCAATTTTATTGTAAAATTGTTCAATCTGCTCAAACCGCCTCGCAAAGCGGATCAAATATTACCATAAATCCGTTAAATCCGCTATTCAAGCCCGATTCCTGCCCTTGTATAGTTAATTTATCAAATGAGTAAGGAGAACCAACACATGAAAACAGAAGTCAGAGTATCGTACGCGGCTTCCTTTAGGAAGAGGATTTTATCCGACCGTACGCGGCTGTTTTTGCTCGGATTGCCGATCATTCTGTTAGTCCTCGTCTTTCAATATATCCCGCTGGCTGGGTGGGTATTGGCATTCTTCGATTACAAACCGGGCATCCCGCTGGCTAGGACGCCGTTCGTCGGATTGAAGTTTTTTGAACTAATTACGACGAGCGGAAACGACCTGCTGAATGCGCTGAAGAATACGCTGGCGTTCTACTTCTTAAATCTCCTTACAAGTCCATTGCCGGTCATCTTCGCGATTCTCTTATCGGAAGTGAAGCATACCAGCTTTCAGCGAGTCGTGCAGACGATCATCACACTTCCTCACTTTGTAAGCTGGGTTATCGTCTTCTCGCTAGCATTCTCGATCTTCTCCAATGATGGCCTGCTGAACGAGCTGCTGATGAAGCTGCACCTGATTAAAGAGCCGACAAATCTGCTCGGTAACGGCGACGCCGTCTGGATCTTCCAAACGATGCTGGGGATTTGGAAGTCACTTGGCTGGGGAACGATTATCTACTTGGCCGCCATAATCGGTATTGATCAAGAGCTATACGATGCCGCGCATGTGGATGGAGCAGGGCGGTTCCGCCGAATATGGCATATTACCGTACCCGGTGTAGCACCGACATTTATCGTACTCATGATTCTGGGCATGTCCAATTTACTCTCGGTAGGGATGGAGCAATACCTGGTCTTCTATAACGGACTGGTCGCTGACAAAATAACGGTGCTTGATCTGTATCTGTACCGAACGGGGATATTGAACGCGGATTATTCCTACTCGACGGCACTCGGGATGTCGAAGACCTTCATCAGTATCATTCTGCTCTTCGCTGCCAACGGCATTGCCAAACGGATCAGAGGGTACGGAATTGTATAGCTTAGCTTGGTACAAGGAGAGAGAGTATGAAAACGTCAAACTCAGCTAAATCATCATCCGGCTTGTCCAATATAGGCTTCCAGCTCGTGAATTATACGATCCTCATTCTGTTTATGCTCTTGTGTATCTATCCGTTCTACTATATCTTCATCTACTCCATCAGCGGCTCTCAAGAGGCGATGACAGGGATAACATGGTTTCCCAAAGGGTTTACGCTCGTGTCCTATAGCAAGGTGTTCGAGTTTGACGGGATCTTGAGTGCAACGTTTATATCGGTTTCAAGGACGGTGCTTGGCACGCTGCTGACCACGTTCTTATGCTCGCTGTTTGCTTACTTGATGACGATCGAGCAGTTCCCGATGCGAAAGTTCTTCTACAGGTTTCTGGTCATCACGCTTTACTTCAACGCGGGGCTGATTCCTTGGTATTTGCTCATGAAGAACCTGCACCTCAATGACAATTTTCTGCTCTATATCGTGCCAGGTGCGATCAATGTGTTTTATATTATTTTGATCAAAACCTATATCGAGCAATTGCCTAAGTCATTAGAGGAATCCGCTAAGATTGACGGCGCCGGCTACTTCACGATTTATTGGAAAATCATTATGCCGATATCAACGTCCATTCTGGCTACGATTGCTGTATTTACCGCAGTCGATCAGTGGAACAGCTGGTTCGATAATTATATTCTCGTCAGCGATAAACATCTGCAGACGCTGCAATATGAGCTCTATAAGTATATTACGCAAGCGTCCTCTCTATCGCGGCAATCTGGGATGGAGATTAATAGAGGCGGTGCAAACGCAGTTTATATGACGCCTCAAACGGTACGCATGACGATCACGATGGTCGTTACATTGCCGATACTCTGTGTGTATCCGTTCATGCAGCGGTATTTTGTGAAGGGCATTATGATGGGCGCTATTAAAGGTTAAAGGCTAGATGCTAAGGCTAAAGGCTAAGGATGGATTACCCGGTACGATGCGTACTGATAATCGATATTGAATTAGGAGGAAACGAAGTGAGGAGAAGAAAGGGTATCAGGGGTACTTTGATGGCAATGCTCGCTTTGTTGTTCTTGTTCTCAGCTGCTGCATGCTCGGGGTCAAACAATGCCAATTCGAACACTGCAGATTCGGCGAATACGGGATCAACCAATTCAGATTCAAAGGAAGCGACTGCGCCGGAGCCGGTCACGATCACGATGCTGGTCAATCAAGCGCCTGCAGTTCCGTTTGCTGAAACGGAAGTTGGCAAAGAGATTCAGAAGAAGCTGGGCATTACGGTGGAGTGGGTAGTAGCCGAAGACGAGAAAATTAAAGTGCTGCTAGCTTCGGGAGACCTCCCGGACATCATTATGCTGAAGCCGGAGGATCAAGCGCGTGTTATCGAGGGCGGGCAAGTCATTGCCATGGATGACATGATCGAATCGAAGGGTCAAAATATCTTGAATAACGTACCTGAGGTCGTAGACTTCATGAGAAAGTTCCGCAGTAACGGTTCCAACAAGCTGTACTTCATGCCGGTAAACTCCGGGCCAGATATGATGGGCTTTGAAGCGAGCCTCGGCGTGGTTACGAGATGGGACTACTATAAAGAGCTTGGCTATCCTGCGATTACAAGTGAAGATGAACTGCTTACCATTCTTAAACAAATGCAGGATAAACATCCGAAGACGCCTGAAGGCTACAAAACGTACGGGGTAGCAGCGTGGAATGACTGGGGCTTGTGGAGTTACTACATGCCAATGGCGATTCTGTACGGATATGCCGATTGGGGCAATAACGGCTATGTCGTGAAATCCGATACGAATGAGCTCGTAAACAACTTCACAGATACAGAAGGCCCACTATGGAAAACGGTAAACTTCTACTACAAAGCGAGAAAAATGGGCCTGCTAGATCCGGACTCCTTAACGATGCAATCCGGTGACTTTAGTGCCAAAATGGCAAACGGGTCGATCCTCTACTCTCCTGCGAGCTGGTTTAACGGCGGGTTTAACGGCAAGAACAATGCCAATGCAGTCGGTTATGCTACGATCCCGCTGGAATGGGGCCATCAGTGGAATGGTGCCAACCAATTGGGCTGGTTCGACAAGTCGCTCGGCATAACGAAGAACTCCAAGCATCCGGATCGCGCTATGGATCTGCTGAACTTCCTTTGGTCGTATGAAGGCTCGCGCCTTGCTTACAGCGGTGTCAAAGGAACCGACTGGGATTTGATAGAAGGCGTGCCAACGATCAGCGATGCGATGAATAAAGCGAAGATTGAGAACGGCGATGCGTTCAGAAACACAGGTGTTCGTGCCGCGCAAACCGGTATTTACAATGGATTGGGTAACTTTGTTATCAATCCGGAAGATAAGACAGAAGTGGATTTGTTCAGCTCTGGGAAATCGTTTAACGGTCTGCTTGATCCGCTTACGAAAGATTTCAGCGATCATTACGGTGTATCCTTCCCTGCTGAAATTTTCCTCAAAAACGTAGAGGCAGGCAAGTCCATTAACCAGCAAAACATGGATACTCGCATTCCTGCTGCGCTTCCTAGCACACCGGATGATATTGCGAGAATCGATGCCAAACTGAAAGAATTGATGATCAAAGCAGTTGCGAAAGCGATTATGGCGGATTCCGATGCTGACTTTGATGAGATTAAACAAAAGACATTGGATGATTTGAAATCAAACGGAGTCGAAACCTCCAACACATGGTGGGTTAAGGCATGGGATGAGACGAAAGCTGCAGTCAATCAATAATTAGCCGCACATGGGGCACATCGCTAAGCATGACGCGGCGATGTGCCCCGTTTGATGAAAGGGAGAGAAGGAATGGGGACGTTAGCGAAAGATCAGCGGTTGCAGCAGTGGTACCGTGATGCGCGTATCGGTTTGTTCGTGCATTGGGGTATGCACACAGGGGAGCACAAGACAGATCCGTTCGGACCGGATTTTCGGTACATTTATGAGACGGTTGATGCCTTTGATCAGGCTGTGGAAGAGGCAGGTTGGAACGCTCGGCGGTGGGTGGATACGGCTGTGAAGCTTCGTGCCAAGTATATAACGCTGGCTACGTTTCACTGTCAGCAGGGTTATTTGAAGATCTGGAAATCGGATGTGCCTGGAAGTCAGAGCACGCGGCGGGATTATTTGCAGGAGATGCTCGATGCTGCAGAAGCCGAAGGCATCCGGGTTATTGTTTATATAAACCGCGATTCGAAGAATGCCATTCACGGCGGAATCGAATGGTTGAACAAGGAAGCGTACCAAGTTTATAAAAATGATAATGTGGTTGATATTACTTCGCGTGAGGGCTATCTGGCCTATAGCATAGAAGTCATGGAGGAGCTGCTGGATCGTTATCCGCGTGTGGCTGGCTTCTGGTTTGATGGTTACCATGACAAGCTCGAAGCGCAGGAAGTATTTGCTAGGCTCCATCGGAAGCGAGAGAACATCATTCTCATCAACAATGATTTCAGTACAGGGCCAGTCGAAGACGAGGATGCCATGGCGCTGGAGGATTTCGGCAAGGTATGCCATCCGGCCTATGATTGGGCAAGCGGGACATGGGTTGGGCCGGGGGATAAGGAGTTTGCCTTCAAGGCCAAATGGGATTGGTGGTACCTAGGGGAAGGAAATGCTTCATGGGGTGGATTTGAAGATAACTATGCGGATGTGCCGGATAACGCCACGATTGTGAAGAAGATCGTTTCAGTTGCAGGTACGTCTTGGAATGCCCATCTTGGGTACGGTCCGAAGATTGGCGGGGAATTTCCGGAGGTACTGGACAGCTTCACGAATCATTTTGACCGTTTCATGACTTGGGCTGAGGAGTCGATCTATGGAACGGTTGGAGGCGGTTATGATCAAGGCGGATTTCCTCCGGGACATTGGAATGAAGGGGCGTATGGGGTTACAACGGTAGTTCCCGGAGGGGAAACGCATTATCTGCATGTCCTTACTCCGCCTCGTGATCAGCTTCTGGTCTTGCATGATGCGGGCTACGATGTGCTTGCGGCCGTTGACTTGAAAACAGGTGAGTCGCTGTCGTTCAAGCAAAAGGATGGGCATTTGATGATCGATGTTCCATCATGGGAAACGGTTCGAGTTGATGGAGATATGGTCATCAAGTTGAATGCAGCCTCTCAGGTTCGCATTGTCCCAACAGCGCTGCTTGCTGCCAAGGCCAGCTCGGAGCTTCCGTATGCCTCGGCCGTCAATGTGCTTAACGATAACTATCACTCTTACTTCCGAGGACCGGCGATGCATACATGGCCGCAGTCGTTGACCGTGCAGTTGACTTCGGGCGACTCTGAGTATGAGTGGATCGGGCTTTGTGTCACGCAGCCCGAGACCGGCGCTGTCCTTGATGGGGGCTATGCGGCTCCAGTTGGCGAACGGCTCAAGGCTTATGATCTTCATGTCAGCCAAGACGGCGCGAATTGGGGCGAGCCAATAGCGTGCGGTGAGCTGCGTAATCAGCGCGGCATGCAGATGATCTCGTTCCCGCCGGTCAGCGGGGCAACTTATATCAGGCTGACCGCGTTGAGCAATCACGGCGGAACGGAAACGTTCCAGCTGATCAGCTTGAGGCTGGTGCATGCTTGATGTTTTTTGTGAGAGAGTAGCGATGGAAGAGCTGGGAGAGCGGAAGATCGGGAAGAGCGAGAAGAGCGGATAGAGCGGGAAGAGTGGGAAGAGCGGGAAGAATGGATGAGCGGGAAGAGCGGTGAGAGCGGACGAGAAGGAAGAGCGGGAAGAGTGGATGAGCGGATAGAGCGGGAAGAGCGGATAGAGCGAGAAACGAGAAGATCAAGAGCCGAGACGCGCTAATCGCGAACCGAGAACCGAGACGCGTGTGAGACGCGCTCGGTTTTTTGTTGTTTAGGATTAACATGAGCGACCTAACATGCGGAATGCGAGCCGCGATAGTTCTAACGAATCGTACAGGGCTTATTTGCGCCGAAATAGCCCCAAAAAAATTCTAACGAATCGTGGAGGCCCTATTTGGCGGTTTAGAGCAAATTTGGTGCCGGATTTCCCATAATAAGGCCTCTACGATTCGTTAGATCCTCGGAGGCGAGGAATCCGGCCAAATAAGGCCTCTACGATTCGTTAGCTTTTCGCAAAAATTCTAACGAATCGTACAGGGCTTATTTGCGCCGAAATAGCTCCAAAAAAATTCTAACGAATCGTACAGGTCCTATTCGGCGGTTTACGAGTAAATTGAAGCCGATTTTCCCAAAATAAGGCCTCCACGATTTGTTAGATTCTCGGAGGCGAGGAATCCGGCCAAATAAGGCCTCTACGATTCGTTAGCTTTTCGGGGAATGAGGGAAGCATGATGTGGGAAGCGGAATGCGAGCGTTCAGCTGTGTTGATAGATGAAAGATACGTTTTGCGATGAGTGAGATGGCGCAGGGTGAAAGCTGTGCCATATTTAGTAGCTACTGTTTTGCATAGCTTCAGTTTGCTTAGCTACTGTGTTCAAAGCTTCTGTATTGCAATAATCCTGTTTTTTCAAAATAGGCTGTTTCCGCCAGTAATTCATAGTTGACTTATCGGATTAATGCGTTTATTATAAAAACCAATAACAAATAGCAAGAGACCTACCGGACAACCGGAGGTTTCCGAGGCCGATACTCCTATATGGGGATTGGACTGCGGAAGCCTCCGGTTTTTCGTTTGGAATCCAAGAAAAAAGGGGTTTTGAAAGATGACAACACCATCTAAATCTAAATCGTTACGAGCCATCTCCCTGCTCGCGATCTCACTTCTTAGCTTCGTCCTTATCTTATCAGCATGCGGCAACAACAATTCCGGAGGGGCTGCGGAAGGGAACAAATCCACGACTGCATCAGGCGAGACAACAACGGATGCTCCTAAAGGCTCCAAAGAAATTCGTATCGGCTATCAGAAATACGGCACGGTTAATATTCTCAAAGCGAAAGGTACGCTGGAGAAACGATATGAGGCAGAAGGTTATAAAGTGACGTGGACGGAGTTCCCGGGCGGACCGCAATTGCTTGAAGCGCTCAACGTCGGCAGCATCGACATCGGGCATACCGGGGAAGCGCCGCCGATCTTCGCGCAGGCAGCCGACACGCCTCTTGTCTACTTGTCCCATGAGCCTGTAAGCCCGAAGAGCGAGGGTATTATCGTACCGAAGGATTCCAAGATCGCTACGCTAGCTGATCTGAAGGGCAAGAAGATCGCCCTGAATAAAGGCTCCAATGTCCACTATTTGCTGGTCAAGGCACTTGAGAAAGCAGGAGTGGATTACAAGGATGTTACGACAGTTTTCTTGAAACCCGGCGATGCAAGGGTCGCATTCGAGAACGGAAGCGTAGATGCCTGGGTGATCTGGGATCCGTTCCTGGCTGCTGCTCAGACGGCAACCGGAGCGAAGCTGCTTACGGATGGAGAAGGACTTGTATCGAATATCGAATTCTATCTGGCTTCGCGTTCGTTCGCAGAAGCGAATAAGCCGGCTATCGATTCGTTCATCGACGAGCTGAACAAGGTTGACGAGTGGTCCAAAGCCAACCAGAAGGAAGTGGCGGCGCTCCTGTCACCACAGCTCGGAATCGACATTCCATCGCTTGAGCTCGCATCAGGTCGCAGAGATTACGGCATATCGCCGATCGACGATGCCATTATCGAAGCACAGCAGAAGATTGCGGATACGTTCTTCAACCTACAGCTGATCCCTAAAGAAATTAATGTTAAGGATGCCACACTGAAATAATGGACTGAAATAATCGAACATGTGAATGTAGATGAAAGGGTGATTGAAATGGAAGTATTCTGGTTTATTCCGACACACGGAGATGGGCGTTATCTGGGTTCTGCTGAAGGAGCACGCGCCGTTGATGCAACGTATATGAGGCAAATCGCACAAGCGGCGGATCGACTTGGTTATAGCGGTGTTCTACTGCCGACAGGGAGCTCATGCGAGGATGCATGGGTAGTGGCTTCTTCTCTCATTTCGGCTACGGAGAAACTTAAGTTTCTCGTCGCTCTGAGACCGGGCTTGATGTCACCGACCTTATCGGCCAGAATGGCTGCTACTTTCGATCGCCTTTCCGGAGGGAGACTGCTCGTCAACGTTGTGACAGGGGGAGACCCGGTTGAGCTGGCGGCAGACGGTCTGTTTCTGGGACACGATGAGCGATACGATTTGACGTCTGAGTTTCTAGACGTGTGGCGCAGGGAGCTCGCAGGAGAAACAGTTGACTTCGAAGGGACTCACTTGAAGGTGGAGGGCGGCAAAGTTCTCTACCCATCGGTTCAAAAGCCGTATCCACCGCTCTATTTCGGCGGATCATCACCGGCTGCGCAAGAAGTCGCAGCTGACCACATCGACGTTTATCTGACCTGGGGTGAGCCCCCGCAAGAGGTAGCCGAGAAGCTGGATCGCGTTCGCCAATTGGCGGCGGAGCGTGGCCGTGAAGTTCGTTTCGGCATTCGTCTTCATGTTATCGTTCGCGAGACGTCCGAAGAGGCTTGGAAGGAAGCCGATCGCCTAATCAGCAAAGTCGATGAAGAAGCAATAGCAGCAGCCAAGAAGGTGTTTGCCCGTTACGATTCGGAAGGGCAGCAGCGAATGACGCGCCTTCACGGCGGGGATCGAAGCCATCTTGAAATCTACCCGAACCTATGGGCAGGTGTAGGCCTTGTTCGCGGAGGGGCTGGAACAGCACTTGTTGGCAATCCGGCCGAAGTAGCTGCACTCATGCAAGAATATGCGAATCTCGGCATTGATACCTTTATTTTGTCAGGTTATCCGCATCTCGAAGAAGCGTACCAATTTGCGGATCTCGTATTCCCGCTGCTGCCTTTGAACCGGGTTGCTGCGGCGCAAGGTCCGACTTCGACCAGTCCGTTCGGCGAACTCATCGCGAACTCGATCAAGCCGTCGGAACGAGCACCGGTCAGCTAGGAGGGGAAGCAATGAAGAGTCCAGCAGATAACAAGTGGAAAACCAGAACGCTATCCGTAGGACTTGAATGGGTCATTCCGATCCTGGTCGTGGTGCTGTGGCAGTGGCTCGGCAGCGTGGGATGGATATCCTCCCGCATATTGCCGACACCGCTATCTGTAATGGAAGCAGGCGCTAAGCTCGTGCGAAGCGGAGATTTGTTCATCTATATCGGGGACAGCACGCGTCGTGCACTTATTGGCTTTGCAATTGGCGGCGGCATCGGTTTTGTCCTGGCCATTCTGAACGGCTTGCTTCCATTATCGGAAAAGCTGACGGATTCCAGTATCCAAATGATCCGTACGATCCCGCATTTATCTCTTATTCCGCTCATCATTGCTTGGTTTGGAATCGGTGAGCAAGGCAAGATTTTTCTAGTAGCACTGGGAGTCGCTTTTCCGATCTATTTGAATACACTCCATGGCATAAGGTCTATCGATCCCGGCTTAATTGAGATGGGTCGGACTTACGGTTTGAGAGGTTACTCGCTCTTTCGCACGATCATTTTCCCAGGCGCTCTTCCATCTATTCTAGTAGGGCTTCGATTCGCGCTCGGCATTATGTGGATTACGCTGATCGTATCTGAAACGATATCCTCGAATAGCGGTATCGGCTACATGGCCATGAATGCCCGTGAATTTTTTCAGATGGATGTCGTCGTGCTCAGCATCGTCATCTATGCCTTGTTAGGTAAGCTTTCAGATTGGATGGCGAAGCTTATGGAAAGGAGCTGGCTGAAATGGCATTCGCACTTCCGTCCAGGAAAATAAGCATGGAACCTGAAGAGAAGACAGCGCTGGTTGTGCATGAAGCCCCTCGCGGACTTCAAGTGGATGTAAGGAATGCCGGAGTTCGCTTCGGGGATCTCGCCGTTCTGCGGGAATTGGAGCTATCCATTCCAGCCGGCCAATTCCTAGCGGTAGTAGGCAGAAGCGGCTGTGGCAAGAGCACCTTGCTTCGGCTTCTCGCCGGTTTGGAGGCCGCATCGCAAGGTTCAGTTTCATTTGGCGGTGTTGGTGCAAATTCCAGAGGGCTCAGATCAGATGTCCGAGTCATGTTCCAAGACGCAAGGCTGCTGCCTTGGAAATCGGTGCTCGATAACGTTCGGATTGGCGTGCCGGGCGGCGACCGCGCCAAAGCCTTGGATGCACTGGAGCTCGTTGGACTCGCAGATCGTGCGAAGGAATGGCCGTCTGTTCTGTCAGGCGGTCAGAAGCAGCGCGTTTCGCTGGCTAGGGCGCTCGTCGGAGACCCGAGTCTGCTGCTGCTTGATGAGCCGCTTGGTGCACTCGATGCGCTTACCCGTATCGAGATGCAGCAGCTGATCGAGCGGTTATGGAGGGAGAGGCGGTTCACTGCCGTTCTCGTGACGCATGACGTCAGTGAGGCTGTCGCCCTCGCCGATCGTGTCGTGCTTGTGGAGAACGGTACCCTTGCGCAGGATGTGTCTATCGCATTGGCTCGCCCGCGCGAGAAGGATAGCGGATTTACCCATTATGAGAACACGATATTAAATCGCGTACTTGCGAGGCGGCCGCCGGATGGTGATCGCAACGGATTTTCAATTTAATCATTGCGGAGGTTCAAACGCAAAGAACCCCTTCACGCTTCTGCATGAAGGGGTTCTTTTGTATATTAATATATTTCAATCATGATTAAACGCCGTTCCTCGATTCTAGCGCGACCATCGCTTGTTGCGAGCGCCCCTTAACCTTCGCGGTTTGAATGAGACGCTGCAGGATGCTGAAGAGCTGAATCGGATCGAAAGGTTTCGCGATGTAGGCATCCATGCCGCTGTGCAGCACCTGTTCGCTGACGCCTTTCATCGCATCGGCGGTCATGGCGATGATCGGGGTATGCCTCGCGACATCAAGCTTGCGAATGGCTTGCGTAGCCTCGTAGCCGTCCATCACCGGCATTTGCAAATCCATTAAAATGGCGTCGTAAGGCTGGCGCTGCACCCAGTCGAGGGCTTCTTGGCCGTTCGCGGCCACATCGACATGGACACCGATCTCCCGCAAAATTTCTTTGGCCACCAGTTGGTTAATCTCGTTATCTTCCACGAGCAGGACGCGCGTATCGCGAAGCGCCTTGAACGTATCGGATTGCTTGGCGTGCTGCGGCGTCGCGTGCATCGCATAGAAGTAATGCTGGAACAAGCCGACCAGCTCGTTATAGAGCTGGGATTGGCTGATCGGATAATGAAGCACCTTCTCGATGGCGTGCGATTGTTCGGCTAGCTGCAAGCTCGGCTCATGAATGGCGCTGACCAGCACGATGACCTGCAGAGGCGCCGAGAATTCAAGCTTGATTCGCTCCGCAAGCTCAATGGCCGAAGCGCCTTGCAGCCTCCAATCCACAATAACGAGGTCATACCGCCCGTTGTTGTAAATTTGCTCGATGGCATCCGTATCCGAATGAGCCGTACCGACGATGCAATGGAATTGCTCGAGCTGATTTTGGAGCACCTGCTGCATTTCCAGATTGTCGCATACAAGCAAGATGCGGAGAGCCGTCAGCTTCATTTCCCCCGGTACGGCGAGCGATGCTCCCGGACGGTGACCGAAATTGGCGGTGAAGGAGAAGCAGCTTCCTTGTCCGTGCTCGCTTTCGACCTGGATGGTGCCGCCCATTAGCGTCACGAGGTTTTTGCTGATGACAAGACCAAGGCCGGTTCCGCCGTATTTACGGGTAGTCGACATATCCGCCTGCGTAAATTCGCTAAACAATCTGCTTTGCTGCTCGCTCGATATCCCGATGCCCGTATCGCGTACGGCAAACGACAAGGTAACGCTTCGATCGGCTTGCTGGACCAGCTTGACCTCGAATGTGATTTCGCCTTCTTGCGTAAATTTGACGGCGTTATTCGAGAGATTGAGCAGGATTTGATTTAATCGGAACGGATCGCCGATCAGCATTTGCGGTACGTCGGGGTGTATGGAGAAGCAAAGCTTCAAACCTTTATCGAACGCCTTGATGCTAATCAGATGCGAGAGCTGGTTTAGAATCTCGTAAAGATCGAATTCAACTTGTTCGAGCACGACTTTTCTCGCTTCGATTTTCGAGAAATCGAGCACATCATTGATGAGGGTAATCAAATTTTTGGCGGATAGAATGGTGTGGTCCAAATATCCACGCTGCTGCTCGGTTAATTCGGTTTGCTGCAGCAGGTAGCTGAGTCCGATCACCGCATTCATCGGCGTACGAATTTCGTGGCTCATATTGGCGAGAAACTCGCTCTTGGCCCGGTTCGCGGAATCCGCCGACTCTTTGGCTTCCGCCAGCATGGCGTTCTTGTGCTCCAGCTCCGTCGTTCTTTCCTCGACAAGCACCTCAAGATGCTCTTTGTAATGGTGCAGCGACTCTTCGGCCATCTTCCGTTCGGTGATATCCATCCCAGCGCTGATCGTCCCGATTAGTTGACCGTTCTCGTCATAGAGCATCGTGTTGTTCCACGAAATGATCCGTTTGGCGCCGGATCTCGTCACCAGCGTGCTCTCGATATGTTCAAACCCCTTGAAGGATGGCTGGCTCACTGCTAACCGGTACGCTTGAATTAATTCCGGATCGCTTCCGTCGAACAAATCGTTGTGGAACCAATTCTTTCCGAGCAGCTCGGCCTCCGAGCTCCCGATGATACGGCAGCCTTCGCGATTGATCATCGTGATGCGGCCGTCCGCATCGTAAGCGACCATGATAACTTCCACGATATCCAGGTACTTCTGCGCTTTTTCCTTCTCAAGCGTAAGATCCCGGTTTGCCCTCTGGCGAAGCGAACGGTTCACCAGAAGGAAGATGACACCGATCACAATTGCGATGAGGCTAATCAGAATGCCTAACGTTTGCGTTCTGTTCTGACCACTGGATGATTTCTCTACATCGCGCTGGGTGCCGTGAATATTGTAATCCACCCATGCTGTCAAAGCGGCATCCGCTTGCTGCCGAGTAGGCGACAGCCGATTTAGCATGTCTAAGCCTGTAGCGAAGTCGCCTGCTTGGACCGTATCCACCAACAATTGTCCGGATGCAAAATAAGTTGCCGTGGTCTCGGAAACCTTCAGGTAGAGCGCGATCTCTTCTGCTGAATTGTTTAGTTGGGCGTAGCCGGTAAACTCTTCAATGAAGGTATCACGCGCATTGTGAAACTCTCCTGCTAGCTGCTTCAATTGTTCATCGTTTGAGGACAGCAATAGTTTGTGCAAATTGACGCGTACTTGGGTGAAATCTTCTTGGAGCTTCATAATCTTTGCAATACTCGGCATCCAGTTGGTATCGACTTTATGGATCGTTTGCTTGAGATCGTTCGCTTGATAGACGGATAGGGAGATTAGAGCTACCAATAATGCAAAAAAGATCAATAAAATCGTTCTCATTTGATGTCTGATAGACATTGGATGCACTCCTTATAGTAGGAAAAAAGTCATGTGAATGCGTATTCAAAGCTAGCATAATCTGCAAGCGTTTCCTTGTCTATGTGAAAGGAGACTTAATTTTACAATTTATAACAAGTTTCAACATAAAAATATGCTGGCTAATGGGGGGTATCCCTTATGCGGTCAGTTTTTTTGGTTTTCACCCCTAGGACGTACGCCCTGTTTCTCGCTCCCGTGCCTGCATATCATGATCACACTACTGCTAAACGGGAGTTGAAGCGATGCCAAGCCACATGCGAATCAGAAGCAGCAAGGTAAAGATAGATGTGTTAATCCCGGCGATCGAGAAGGATCTCGTCACGCTCCCCTATGTCATTAATGCCGTCCGAAAACAGGTGAAGCATCCGATCGGCCGGATTAATATCGTTTCGCCGAACAGCAGCCGCATTAAGGCGCTGTGCAGGCGTAAAGGCTGCAGGTTCGTGAACGAGAACCGCGTGCTGCCGATTACGAAGAAGCATATCAACTACCGCTCCAAGAAATGGGAGCGTTCGGGCTGGATGTTCCAGCAGCTATTAAAGCTTGGCGGGGACAACGTCTGCTCGTCGAACCATTTTCTCGTCATCGATGCGGATACCGTGCTCATTCGCCCGCATGTATTCCGCTCAGGCGGCAAAACGCTGTTCTACTGCAGAGGCTGGAGCCAGCCGGAATATTTTCGCACCTACAGGAAGCTGATGGGGAGGAAGGCACCTCGGCCGGCATCCTTTGTCACCCACTACATGCTGTTCGAGAAATCGAAGCTGCGCCAGATGAAGAGAACGATTGCGGCGAAGCACGGCACAAGCTGGTACAAAGCGATTCTGAGAAGCATGGACAAAACGAAGCAGTTTGCCTTCTCGGAATTTGAAACCTACGGCAACTATCTCTATACCCGAACTCCGGGCGGCGTCGGGATTAGGAAAGCGCTGAATAAAAGCTTGAATATGAGCGCAAGTCAGCTGTCACCGCAGCGGACCAGGGCACTCGCCAGCAAGTTCCGGTCGGTCTCGTTTCATAAGCGCAAAGGCTATTCGCGCAGGACACGAAAGCAATGAAGTCGGGTCACATGCTGCAAGGAGTGATAGAGAAGGTGATTCGGAAGCGAAAATAAGGTTCGCCGCGAGCGAGCTTCAATGTATGTTCGAGGGGGGATGGATTTGCGAGTTGTACTACTCAGCGGAGGTTCGGGGAAGCGGCTGTGGCCGTTATCGAACGGAATCCGGTCGAAGCTCTTTTTGAAGCTCCTCCCGGAAGAGAGCGGAAACGGCGGCAAGCAATCGATGATCCAGCGGATATGCAGCCAACTGGAAGAAGCGGGATTACTTTCGGCTACCACGATAGTAGCGCATGAAAGCCAAGCGGAAATTACGGCCAATCAGGTCGGCGACAAGCTGTCCTTTATTGCCGAGCCCCATAGAAGAGGCACCTTCACGGCCGTTGCGCTGGCAGCAGCCTATCTGCATGACAAGCTTCAGGCTGCGCCGAGCGAAACGATCTGCGTGATGCCGGCTGATATTTATGTCGAGTCGGCTTTCTTCACGCAGCTCTTGAAGTTTCCGGGGGTCCTGTCACAATCGGGCACGGAGCTGGCGCTGCTCGGAACGGCTCCCAGTCATCCCTCCAGTCAGTTTGGCTATATCGTTCCGTATCCGGTCGATGATGATGCGGCGGACACGAGCTTAAGCCAGTTTCTCCCCATTGCCCGGTTCGTGGAAAAGCCGGATGAAGAGCATGCTGCTCGTCTGATCGACAATCATGCGATGTGGAACTGCGGCGTTTTCGCTTTTCCGTTATCCTTCATGCTTTCTTGCTTAACGAACAAAGGACTGCCCAGCGATTATGAGAATCTGCTGAACTGCTACGAGCAGCTTCCGGAAGCTAGCTTCGATGTCGAGGTTGCGGAGAAAACGGCGAAAGCCGTGGTCATTCCGTATGACAAAGGCTGGAAGGATCTCGGGGACTGGAAGGTGTTTCCGGAGTATTTTGGCGGGAGCGTCATCGGTCTTGGAGAACTAACGGGCGAATGCGTGCAATCGCATATCGTGAATGAGCTGGAATGCCCGATACATGTCATCGGCGTTTCGAATGTTATTGTTGCAGCGAGCACGGACGGTATACTTGTGGCCGATAAAGGCAAATCCAATCAGATCAAGCAGCTGCTGAGCGGCTCGGAGCAGTCTAGGTCAGGGGAGAAACGATGGGGAACCTATCACATTCTGGATCATTCCAAGGCCGATGCCGCTTCGGAAACGTTAACGAAGAAGATTGACATGCTGCCCGGGAGGCATACAAGCTACCACCTGCATGGGAATAGACAGGAAACGTGGGTCATTCTCTCAGGAACGGGAACGTTCATATTGGAGGGCGTGCAAGCTGCGATTCATACCGGCAACGTGCTGCAAATTCCCGCAGGCGCGAAGCATGCCGTTCTGGCGATTACCCGGCTCGAATATATGGTCATCCAGATTGGCATCGGCTTGGCTGAGGAAGATGTCCAGCGTATCGCCGTTTCGTGGGAGGATACGATTCGGCTGTGCGCGCAAAGCTGAAAAGGCCCGGCAGGCGGTGAGAGCCTTCCGGGCCTTTTTGCGGCATGCCGCAGGCTTGGTGTGATGAGTTTATGGATTTGGCCCGGCAACAGTCGCACTCATTATGGATGAAACAGTGCGTGAACTCCGTGTCAGTCATGCGCGCGCGAGTTGTCGCGGAATTTCGCCGGCGTAATATGCATGAGCGTGCGGAATGTGCGGGCGAAATAATGGATGGAGCCGAATCCGGTCTGCTCCGCGATTTCCTTGATCGACAGATCGGAGAATCTCAGCAGCTCGGCAGCTCGGCGGACGCGCTGCTTGCGCACGTAGTCTGTGTACGATTCATGGACGCCGGAGGAGAACAACCGCGAGAGATGGCGCGGCGACAGGTTGATCTGTGCCGCCACCTTATCGAGAGAGAGCTCTTCATCGCTCAGGTTGTCGGTGATGAACAGCTTCGCTTGCTTCAGCAAGGCCGATGAGCTTCGGCGTGGCGCCCGCGATTGCCATTCGGCTTGCTGGATCGTCTTGCAGAATACGCCGGGCATCGCGAGCAGAAGCGAGGCGGCGAGCTGAGGAAGCACGGAATCCGGCAAAGAGGGCGAATCTGCGGGGCGCCTCAGCAGCGACCGCCACAACTCGGCGGCAGGCATATCGTCCGTATTTTGGACGACGCAGGTTTCCGTTTCCGCCAGCGCTTGGAATGCGGCGCGTACCGCATCAGAGCTTCCGTTCTCGTCGAGCTCGAAGGCGACGAAGAGCAGGCTGTTCTCCGGCTCCCCTTGAATGAAGTGTGTGATGCCGGGGCGGGAGCAGAACATCGTCCCTTTTTGCAGAGGGTAGGTGATGCCGTCGTCGAGATAGGAGCCTTTGCCGCCAAGTACATAGCAAATTTCGAAGAAGGAATGCTTATGCAGAAAATTGGACGTATGACGCTCGTGCGCACCCCAGTAATGAACGGTAAATACCGCTTCGGCTGTTTTAAGCCGCAGGGCGTATTGATTCAGCCACGTGTCGCTTTCTTCCCACAGATACATGACAGACAGGCACCTCCGTACAGGTTATATTGGAATGGCGCGAAAAGACAAAAAGCTGACCTCTCTGGCTAAAGACCGAAACCCCTTGATTCTACTACAATAAGGTCATAGGAAAGCGAATTCACTCATAGGGGGATTGTAGCATGATTACAGCTCAGGATGTAGAATTTTACAAAGAAAATGGTTATTTGCTTGTTAAAGGCGTATTCAACAAAACGGAAATTGAACAGATGCGCAATGCGGTTGACGGTATTATCGATCGCGCAGCAAGAGCGAATATGGACCACAATGCACAGTGGCAAGGTGACTTCCTGCCGGCAGAAGATTTGAAGAAGCTCGTTCTGAAAGGTTTCCATGACGTGCATTACCATGATGCTTCCTTCCTTCGCGCTTTGTCGCACCCGAACATGACGGATGTGCTGTCACAAATTATTGGGCCGAACGTTCAACTGCACCATTCCAAAATGCTGGTGAAGCCGCCAGAGAACGGTGCCGCGTTCCCGATGCACCAGGATCACCCGTACTTCCCGCATGAGCAGCATACGATGCTGGCTGCAAGCGTTCATCTGGATGACGCGGACTTGGAAAATGGCTGCTTGCACGTTATGCCGGGCTCGCACAAATGGGGCGAACTGCCGCATATGGGCAGACATTACCTGAATGCCAAGGAATATCCGGTATCCGATGGTGTGCCATGTGTTGCTGAAGCGGGCGATGTGCTGTTCTTCAACTACTTGACCATTCACGGCTCACCTGCAAACCGCAGCGAGCGTACACGCCGCAACGTATTGTTCCAATACCGCAGCGCGACAGACTTCCCATCCAAACAGGAGCACATCAACTGGGGCATGGGCCTCATGGTATGCGGCGAGAATCCAAACTTCAACAAAGCAAGACCGGAATATTCGGTTATTTCTATCTAAATATGAGGCCGGACAGGGGCGACCCTGTCCGGTTTTTTTTGTTTTGTGCTCGGTAGCGGATATGACGCTAACAGTACGTAATTCCGGGCAGATTCGCTCCAACCTCGTGTTTTCTGTGCGATAGCGGATATGCCGCTTATCGCGATCAAACTAACCTTTTTTGAGCTCGATAGCGGATATGCCGCTATCAGAACCGCAATCCCGTCTGATTTGCTCCAACCTCGAGTTTTTTCTGTGCGATAGCGGATATATCGCTTATCGCGATCAAACTAGCCCTTTTCTGAGCTCAATAGCGCATATACCGCTATCAGAACCGCAATCCCGTCTGATTCGCTCCAACCTCGCGTTTTTTCTGTGCGATAGCGGATATACCGCTTATCGCGATCAAACTAGCCATTTTTTGAACTCGATAGCGGATATGCCGCTTTCAGTAACCAGTTCCCGCCATTGTCGTTCTAAACCGGAGACCACTGCAACTGCAGTGTGAGAGTCGGAAAAACCGACTCTCGACTGTAAAGCGCCGAAAAAAGTAGCTGAGAGACGGAAAAGCTGCCTCTCAGCAACCAAGCTAACCAAATTCCGTGCAAGTTGGAGGCTGAGAGTTCGGAACCCGAACTCTCAGCAGCAAAAACGCTCGATAGGGAAGCCGAGAGTTCCAGAATTGAACTCTCAGCAACCAAACTAACCGAATTCCGTGCAAGCTGGAGGCTGAGAGTTCGGAAACCGAACTCTCAGCAGCAAAAACGCTCGATAGGAGATGCTGAGAGTTCCAGAATCGAACTCTCAGCAACCAAACTAACCGAATATTGCCCCCGCCACCAACCAGCCCACCACCGTCTGCCTCGCACCAACCAGCCCACCACCATCTGCCTCGCACCAACCAGCCCACCACCATCTGCCTCGCACCAACAAGCCCCACCACCATCTGCCTCGCACCAACGAGCCCCGCCAGATGTGCACTTCGTTCCTACAAACCACCAGTTCACGTCTCTTCACATGGACTTCATTTATGCGTGCTATTGTGAGTAGCGGAGAACAAATAGAGAGGTGGAATCCTAACCTTATGGATCGTTCCAGTTTGAAATTAATGGCCGCGGCGATGCTGCTGACGGCGATGCTGACGGGATGCGGCGCGCAAAACGACGAGCAGCAGCCGACTAATAACGGACAAGCGGCAGTCGGCGGGTTTAATGGCGGCGGCGGTGTGAATCAGCCGGACCGGACGGCGGATTTTTTGGCTAAAGTGGTGAAGGTGTCCGGCAATGCGATTATCGTGCAGAAATCAACGTTATCTCCAGCGGATATGCCGCGCGGCGGCTTCGGCGGTGGCCAACGTCCGAATCGGGACGGGCAAGGAAAATCAGGCGAAGGCCGAGAAGGTGCCGGCAATGGCGCTGCACCGGGGGGCGATGCTCCCTCAGATGGCAATGGCGCTGCACCGGGGGGCGATGCTCCCTCAGCCGGCAATGGCGCTGCACCGGAGGGTGATGCTCCCCCAGCCGGCAATGCAGCCGAACCGCAAGGCGATGCTCCCCCAGCTGATGGCGGGAACGGAGCCGCTGCCAATACCCCTCAAGGCAACGGCACACCAAACGGCGAAGGCGGCAAGCGTCAAGGTGGCAGAATGGGAGGCGCAGGCTTCATGGATCAAATGAAATTTGAAGATGCGCAGACAACGGTAGGCGTGGACGCCGAGACGGAAATCGTAACGATGAGCCGCGGTCAAGATGGCATGACCACGAATACGCTCAAAGCCACGGATTTGAAAGAAGGCGACATCCTTACCGTATGGATGTCCTCCGATAACAAGACGGCGCAATATATCACGCTCCGGTTCAATCCGGGAACCCAAGGAAAGGCAGGAAACGGGCAATGAGAAAATGGTGGCTGCTCGGAATCGGTGTGCTGCTAGTTGCGGCCGCAGTTGTGGTTTATATGAAAATGAATGCGAAGGAGAAGCCGCTAGCACAGGTACAATCCACGACCCAAGTGGTCAAAGGTACGATTGAGGTGCATGTGAGTGGAACCGGCAGCTTGGCCCCGCTCGACAAACAAACGGTCAAATCGACGGAGCAAGGTACGGTTGAGAAAGTCAGTGTGAAAGAAGGCGATATCGTCAAGAAAGGCGATGTATTGCTGACGATCGAAGGCCTCGACAACTCCGACAAAATCAAATCAGAAAAGCTCAACCTCGAAAGT
Source organism: Paenibacillus sp. N22P23 (assembly GCF_059383735.1). Lineage (NCBI taxonomy): Bacteria > Bacillati > Bacillota > Bacilli > Caryophanales > Paenibacillaceae > Paenibacillus > Paenibacillus sp. N22P23. The sequence goes on along the minus strand of NZ_JBXENT010000002.1, from coordinate 719,400 downwards.
AAGCTGCTGGACTTGGAGGATACACAGTCCAAGCTGAAATCAGCGACAGAGGAGAGCGACATTTCCAATATTAAACTAAGCTTGAAGAAACAGCAGCTGGCGATCCAGCAATCCAGAACTTCGATTACTGATTTGGAAGATGGCCAAGAAGGAATCACCATCACAGCGCCGATCGGTGGCACAGTAACTACGCTATCTGTAGTCGCAGGTGATTCACTAAATCCTTCAACCGAGATCCTAACCATCGCAAACTATGCTTCCTTACAAATGGTTGTAGGTATCGATGAGCTCGATATTGCTAAGGTCAAAGCAGGCCAGAGCGCGACGATCTCCGTTGAAGCATTGGCTGACCAAACCTTCACAGGCAAAGTTGTCAAAATCGCGGATGAAGGTACGGCAAGCAACGGAGTAGCGTCTTTCGATGTGACAGTTGCCCTAGATAAAGCGCAAAATCTCAAGAGCGGTATGTCCGCGGAAGCAAGCATCGAGATCGAGAAGAAAGAAAATACGCTCATGCTGCCGATTGATGCGGTTCAATCTCTAGGCAAGCGCTATATGGTAATGCTCCCAACCGGTACGCAAACTGCAACTACCGGTGCTGCAGGCGGTCAATCCGCAGCAGGCGGCGGCAAACAAGTTGCAACGCCGGATAAAAATACGGATAAAGCAGCCTCCGGCGATCAGCAAACGCAAGGCCAGGGCCAATCCAGAGGCGAAGGCCAGCAAGGCCAGGGCAGAGGTCAATTCACCGGCCAAGCAGGCGCAGGCGGGGGAGGCCAATTCGCCGGCCGAACAGGCTCCAGAAACGGTGCAAACAGCCGCTTCGGCAATGGCATTCCGCAAATGATTGAAGTCGGCATTCATAATGAAGACTTCATTGAAATCCTATCCGGACTTAAAGAAGGCGACAAAGTTGTCGTGCCAACTGTTGTAGCTTCAACCGGTACAACTGGAGCGCAAGCCGGCTTTGGTGGAGCAGGCGGTTTCGGTGGTTTTGGCGGAGCAGGCGGCTTCGGCGGAGGCGGCGGTGTTCGAGTCGAACGCGCAGGCGTCGGCACAACTCAGCAACGCTCCGGCGGCGGAGGCGGAGGCGGCGGTGGAGGCACCGGCGGCGGGGGAACACGATAATGGAAGCCAAACGTGAACCACTCATTCATATCGAGAACTTGTCCAAGCTGTACAAAATGGGCGGGGAAACCGTCCACGCACTTAACGACATCTCGCTGCAGGTCGATTATGGAGATTTTATCGCCATTATCGGTCCATCGGGATCCGGCAAGTCGACGCTGATGAACGTCATTGGTTGTCTGGATGCGCCGACTGAAGGCAAGTATTGGCTGGATGGCGAGGAAGTGAGCCGGCTTCGGGAGAATAGGCTTGCCGAAATTCGCAACAGCAAGATCGGATTTATTTTTCAAGGCTTCAATTTGCTTAATAAGCTGTCAGCACTTGAAAATGTCGAGCTGCCGCTCATCTACCGAGGCATCCCGGCCAAGCAGCGCAAGGAACAGGCGATCGAGGCGCTCACCAAGGTTGGACTCGAAGAGCGGGTGAAGCATAAGCCAAGCGAACTGTCCGGAGGGCAACAGCAGCGCGTAGCCATCGCACGAGCATTGGCAGGCAATCCGCCGATTCTGCTAGCCGATGAGCCGACAGGAGCACTCGATACCCGTACAGGTGTTGAGGTTATGGGGCTGATGAAGGAATTGAACAAGCAAGGACATACCATTGTCCTCATTACGCATGATACGGCGATTTCGCAGCAAGCGCGGCGGGTTGTGCGCATTCAAGATGGTCAAATCAGTGAAGAAGGCGGTGAGAGACGTGAACGTCAGTCAAGCCTTCAAAATGGCGGCTAAAAGCATCCTTTCCAATAAAATGAGATCGCTGCTCACGATGCTGGGCATCATTATCGGGGTAGCGGCTGTCATTGCGTTGGTCGGTGTCGGCCAAGGGACAACGAAGCAGGTCACCGATCAGGTGGAGAGCTTAGGCACCAACCTGCTCACTGTTAATATTACGGGGCGCGGCTCCAAGACGACCGTGGATTATAAGGAAGCGGAAGAAATAACGATGAAGGACGATATCGCATTCGCCGCTCCGATCAATCAGTCGAACGCCACCGTTAAGAACGGAAGCGAGAGCACGTCAGTCAGCGTAGTAGGGACGACGGAAGACTACCTGGACGTGAAGGAGTATGAAGTAGCGGCAGGGCGGTTCGTAGCGCAGATCGACCTCGATTATTATCAGAAGATCGCGGTGCTGGGATCGACGACGGCGACGGATCTGTTCGGAACGACGAATGCGGTCGGGCAAACTTTTCTCATTAACGGGGTAAGGTACAAAGTGGTCGGCGTGCTGGCTTCCAAGGGGAGCTCGCTGACAGGCTCGAACGACGAGGTTGTGGTCATTCCGATTACAACGGCGGAGCGGCTGTTTAAATCAAAAGGGGTTAAAACGATCAACGTACAAGTGGCGGATGCGGACAAAATGGATGCAGTCGTAACGGAGCTCGAGACAGCGCTCACGAAGAAGTTCCGCGGCGATACGGACAGCTTCCGCGTCTTCAACCAGCAGGATCTGCTCGATTCCTTCAGCAGCATCTCGGATACGCTATCGCTGGCACTTGGCGGCGTTGCAGCGATTTCCCTGCTTGTTGGCGGCATCGGGATCATGAATATCATGCTCGTATCCGTCACCGAACGGACGCGGGAGATCGGCATTCGCAAAGCGATCGGCGCGAAGAAAAAAGATATTCTAACGCAGTTTCTCATTGAGGCCATCGCCTTAAGCGGACTGGGCGGGCTGCTCGGCGTAGGCATCGGCGTAGGGGCCTCACAGTTACTATCCAAGATGATGAGTATGACGGTCGTCTTGTCGCTGCCGATCATCGGCTTGGCATTTGGATTCTCGGTCTTCATCGGTGTGGTGTTCGGCCTGTTCCCGGCGAACAAAGCTTCCAATTTGAGACCAATAGAAGCATTGCGATTTGAATAGCTCGCAAGAGGAGTGCGCAAACAAGAGGGAGAGCCTTCTCGTTTGCCCTCCTCTTTTTTATATCCTTGCCGTCCTATTTATTATATTTACGTTAGGGATTCAACTCCGATAAAGTAGCCTTATGGATGTCTACTACTAGAAAGAGGTGCTCGCGTTGAAATCGAAATTTACCTATACACCGCCGGCGAACGGTTATCCGGAATGGAACAATAACCCAGAGACTTTCGAACTGAACCGAATGAAGGCGCATGCAACGCTGATGCCTTTCGATTCTATAGAAGAAGCGCTTGGCGGCGACCGCAACGCATCCCGCAGCTGCTTATCGCTGAACGGCAAGTGGAAATTCGCTTTTGCCGAAACGCCTTCCAAACGAATCACCAGCTTTTACGAGGATAGCTTCGATACGAGCAGCTGGGACGAAATCGCAGTACCTGGTCACTGGCAGCTGCAAGGCTACGATTATCCGCAATATACGAATATCCGCTATCCGTGGGAAGCATCGGAGCCGGAGCTTATGCCTCCTTTTGCACCGACGAAATATAATCCTGTGGGTTCCTATGTGCGCAGCTTTACGGTACCTGATGATTGGAAGGGCCAGCCCGTATTTATCAGCTTCCAAGGTGTAGAGTCGGCCTTCTACGTCTGGGTGAACGGTGAGCTTGTCGGTTACAGTGAGGACACGTTTACGCCTGCTGAATTTGATCTCACGCCATATCTGCGTGCCGGTGACAATAAGCTTGCCGTCGAAGTGTATCGCTGGTGTGATGCTAGCTGGCTGGAGGATCAGGATTTCTGGCGGATGAGCGGTATTTTCCGTGATGTGTATTTGTATACAGCGCCCAAAGCGCATGTCTATGACTTCTTCGTCACGACAGAGCTGGACGATGCTTACCGCGATGCCGAGCTTAAACTGAGAGCGACCATCATGAATTACTGGGAAGCGGATCTCGGGACGGTGACGCTCGAAGCGCAGCTGTACGACAGCAAGCAGCAGCCGGTTCTGGCTCAGCCCATTATTGTGATAACGACACTTGGCAGCAGTGAAGCGGAAGTGGACATCGAAGCCTCCGTTCATGTACCTAATCCGTTAAAATGGAGCGCAGAGCAGCCGAACCTCTACACGCTTGTCATTAGCTTAAGAGATGCTGAGCAGCAGCAGCTTGAGACGATCAGCACGCAAACGGGCTTCCGTAAATTTGAAATCAAAGATGGGCTCATGCTCATTAACGGACAGCGCATCGTGTTTAAAGGGACCAACCGTCATGAATTCTCCTGTCATACCGGCCGTGCGCTCGGGCTGGAGGATATGATTACAGACGTGAAGCTAATGAAGACCCATAATATCAATGCCGTTCGCACCTCGCATTATCCGAACCATCCGCTCTGGTATGAGCTGTGCAATCAGTATGGTCTGTACGTCATCGACGAGACGAATCTAGAGACGCATGGCAGCTGGGATTACGCTCAACTGGAGCTGGTGCCGCGCAATGTGCCGGGGAGCAATCCGGCATGGACGGCGAATGTCATTGACCGGGCTAATTCCATGATGCAGCGCGACAAGAACCATCCGTCCATCATCATTTGGTCGCTCGGCAACGAATCTTTCGGCGGCGATAATTTTGTCAAAATGCATGATTTCCTTCGCGAAGCCGATCCAACGCGTCTCGTTCATTATGAAGGGGTCACGATGTGGAGGGAATCGGAAGCTGCGACAGATATCGAGAGCTTCATGTACGCGAAGCCGCATAAGCTGGCTGAGTATGCCTATGATCACCGTCCGAAGAAACCTTATATTCTGTGTGAATACAGTCATGCAATGGGCAACTCCTGCGGCGGATTGCATATCTACACAGAGCTGTTCGACAAGCATCCCGTCCTGCAGGGCGGATTTATCTGGGACTGGGTTGACCAAGCGATCTGGACAACCGGCGAAGACGGTGTCTCCTATATGGCCTATGGCGGTGACTTCGGAGAGCAGCCGCATGACGGCAATTTCTGCGGAAACGGGTTGATTTTCGCGGATCGATCCATCTCGCCTAAGCTGCTGGAAGTAAAGAAATGCTACCAGAATATCGGGATTACGGAAGTAGACGGCAAGCAAGGTCTGTACCGGATTCTGAATAAGAACTTGTTCACGAATTTGGATGCTTATACGTTGCAGTGGACGGTAGCGCTTGATGGCGTGCTTTCGGCTGAGGGCAGCTTGACTGTTTCTGTGGCGCCGGGTGAAGCTGGGGAGATTACACTTCCGCTGCCGGCTCGCGAGGAACAAACCGGGGAAGCTGTCCTGACCATTAGCTTCGTCACGACAGAGGCTGCAGAATGGGCTGCTGCCGGTCATGAGGTCGCGTTCGAACAATTCGTTCTTGCTGCTGCAAAGCCAGCTCTTGTAGGCTCTGTGAGAGTGGAGAGCAATGGTGCTGTGGAAGTAACCGAGCTTGCTAATTTGTTGGCTGTAAGAGGAGCGGGCTTCTCGGCCGACTTCAATAAAACAACCGGCAGCCTCGTGTCCTACAAAGTTGGTGGAACGGAGCTGCTGAAGAGCGCGGTTGCACCAAACTTCTGGCGTGCGTACACCGACAATGACCGCGGCAACAAGCACCACGAACGTTGTGCTACTTGGCGGAGTGCAGGCGAAGAACGTGTGCTGCGCGCGCTCTGCTATGAAGCGCTGGCTGATCGTGTCATCGTGCACGCGGAATATCTACTGCCGACTACAGTGGAATCCACTTGCTCCATTACGTACACGGTTCTGGGCAGCGGTGCGATTCAAGTGCTGCAGCAGCTGGCACCGGGAGAAGGGCTGCCTGAAATTCCGGAGATCGGGATGATGCTCGTCATGGACGGCTCCTTCGAGAACCTGGAATGGTACGGCAAAGGGCCGCATGAATCGTATTGGGATCGCCAGGGCAGCGCGAAACTTGGCTTATACCACGGCAAGCCGGCGGAGCAATTCGTTCCCTATCTGCGACCGCAGGAGTGCGGTAACAAAATGGGCGTACGCCGTGCAGCAATTGCCAATGGTTCTGGAACGGCACTGCACATTACCGGCGCACCGTCTCTTGAACTGAATGTGCTGCCGTATACGCCATTTGAGCTTGAAGCGCATGATCATGTATATAAACTGCCAGCCAGCGATAAGACGGTTGTACGGATCAACTACAGGCAAATGGGCGTAGGCGGAGATGACAGCTGGGGCGCACTACCGCATCCGCAATATTTGCTGCAAGCGAACAAGACCTATGCGTTCACCTTCACGCTGCAAGGTAAGTAAGTACAAAAAAGCGTCCCGTGCTGCATGGTGTATGGAGTTCATACACCAAGCGCACGGGACGCTTCTGTTATTAGTTATCGATGATGACCTTCTGACCTACATCGATACCTTTCTTAATTTCGACCTCAGCACTTGTCTTGAGGCCGACTTCAACGTCGATTTCTTTAATACGATCATTCTCGATAACCTTCACGTAATTGCGGCCAAACATGCTGTTTAAGCTGCCGCGCGGAATAATGAGGACATCGTTTCGTTTCTCGATAAACAGTTTAATGTCAGCCAGCTTACCAATCTCGACCTGCGGTTTCGGTGCATCCAGCGCGATGATGAGTGCTCTTGCATTGCGGCGTTTTATCGCATCGACGTCGCTCTTAGGCGCCGTTGCAGGCGTTTGAATAACGGTTCCCTTGTAGGTCTTCTTATCGACTGTAACGTCTACCTCAATACCCTTCTTCACGGCTGCGATCTTGGCAGCGTCGGTTGCCTCGTAGATGAAGTTGACTTTATTCGGGTTGGAGATGATCGCCATCGTTTGCAGCGCTTCTACAGTTTCGCCGGGCTTGAGCTCATTCAGATACGTAATGATTCCGTCTGCCGGAGAGATCAGAAGCGACTTCTGGTATTGCTTGCGCAGGGCATCGAGTTGAAGCTGCTCTTTCTCAAGGTCGATGTGGGCAAGACGTGCTTCTTCCTCATCGCCGCCCTTCACCGCATCGGAGTAACGAAGCGAGCGCTGCTCAACGGTAAGCTCTTGAAGCTTGATCTGGAGCGGCAGCTCACCGGTATCGAGCTCGGCAATCGGTGAGCCGGCTTTCACGGTGTCCCCGGGCTGCACGTACAGCTTCTTCAAGCGTGCGCCGGATTCCGGGAACGCGACGGACTGATTGGTATCGGAAGCTGCGGTTGCGGTAGAAGATAAATAGAGTTCCATATTGCCGCGTTTGACGGCTTCTGTTTCATGGATTTCTTCTTTCTTGCTTAGAATAGGAGGCTGGAGCGACTCTTCTTCAGCAGGCAGCAACGAACAGCTGCTGAGCATCAGAGCGGCAATAGATCCCATGAGTGACATGCGCAGCAACGAAATGGAAGTATGATTACGAAACTTAAACTTCGGCACGAAATAATCTCCCCTCATATTGGGCACTTAATTGGAAGGACAAGCTTTACTACTATAAAAAGAATAACGGCACGGTATAGCGATGTCAACGGTTACATTTCCAAATATTAGTTGGGAATTTTGCTTAAGAATGGATAATTGTCACTTCGTAACGGATTATGCTAAGGTTTCCAGGTAAGTCGCATTAGAAAGGTGGTTGGGAATTTTGGCTACAGCTTCACCACGTACAGCTGTTTTGCGAACCGGTACGCTGTATATGATTTTGTTTGCAATCAGTGCAGTGCATTTATTGAATGATACGATGCAGGCGGTCGTATCCGCACTATTTCCTGTTTTTGAAAAATCACTTCACCTAAGCTATGGGCAAATGGGCTGGATTGCCTTTACGCTGAATATGACTTCATCCGTCATGCAGCCTGTCGTGGGATATTTCTCTGACAAGCGGCCGATGCCTTGGATGCTGCCGATCGGAATGGGGAGTAGCTTGCTCGGGATGGCCGGACTTGCCTATGCGCCTAATTTTCTTTCCGTCATCGGAGCGGTTGTGTTTATCGGCTTAGGCTCCGCGGTATTCCATCCGGAAGGCTCGCGTGTCGTTTATTTTGCAGCTGGCGGACGCCGGGGGTTGGCGCAATCCATCTATCAAGTCGGCGGCAATGCCGGAAGCTCGCTCGCTCCGCTGATGACGATCTTTATCTTCCTGCCGCTCGGACAGCCAGGCGCGATCTGGGGTACACTTCTTGCCGCTGCGGCAATAGCCATATTGCTGCGTGTGGTCCCGTGGTACAAAGGGCAGCTGGATCAACAGGCGCTATCATATTGGGGCATGCCGCCGAGGCTTGGGGGCTGGCTAAGGTGATGAATTATTCCAGCGTCCTTCCGTTGATCGGCTTGTTAGCCATCTTGCTGCCGCCAGATCGGCGCGAGGCTGCGTAAAATAGTAAGGACTATGCCTGTTGGCATGAACGAAACAGAGTATCAAGTATAAGAGTAGGACGCCCGATGGGCATGAACGAATCTGTCCCACAGGCGCGCGATGCGACTTACGGGCAGCTTTTTTGCGCCGTATTACTATATGGTCATGTGAATGGTGAACGTGGACACGAGTTTGCTATGCCTGAAGCGCAATTGTTGCCGTGATTTCGCGCTAACGAACCCTACGGGTCTTATCCGGTTGAAAATAGCCATTTAATAATTCTAACGAACCGTAGAGGCGCTATTACGAGAAAATGGAGCGAAAAAGGACCCTTTGACACTAAATAAGACCTGTTGGGTTCGTTAGAAATTCAAACCTCATCATTTTGCTGAAATAAGGCCCACACGGTTCGTTAGCGTACATGAACAACTAACTCTTTGCTACCATCCTTACATCCGCCCCTTGAAACGAAGCATGCCAATCGTATAAGCTAGAGGTGTGGCGCTGCCCTTGCACTTGCTCATGGCATTTGACAGCAAGCAGGCCGGCAGTCTCAACCTAATAAGAGGAGCGTGCACACAGCATGGCGAAGAGTACAGCGCGTAAGCAGCGGGAGAAGAAGCTGCAGCAAGGCGGGATAGACCCGAGAAGCTTAAGAGGGAACTGGAACGGTGTGAAACCTGTGACGAGGGTGAAGCCGGATAAACGGAAATATGCGTATCCTAAGAATGACGATGATCGAGGCTTTAAGCGTGCTGCAGCAGCTTAAAGATTGGATCATCGTCATTCTTTTTTAATGCGCCTCTCCACCGAATGGGACGGCTACAGCGGTTTCAACTTGTTACCACCATTCGTTTATTGAAATAAACCAAACAAAATGATATATTATCTAGGTAATTATCAAACGAATGATGGAGTTGTTTGTTATGGATATTTCAGAATCCTTTTATACCGCATCGCTTTCCGAGCTGAAGCAGGGGTATGTGTATCACGGGGAATCAGATAGCTATTACTGCTTAGTGTGTGGGGAACAATTTGAAGAAGGCATCATCTATACCATTGATAATCGCCTAATGGAAGCCCATAAAGCAGTTGCGAAGCATATCGGCAGCGCGCACGGATCCATGCTTCGCTATCTTCTGGAACTAGATAAGAAGGCAACCGGTCTGACGGATTTGCAGAAACAGCTTATCGAAGCATTCGCTTCAGGCTCATCCGATGCGGATATCGTGAAGCAAACCGGCAGCGGCAGCGCGTCAACGATTCGAAATCACCGATTTGCGCTGAAGGAGAAAGCGAAGCAGGCAAAGCTGTTTCTTGCCATAATGGAATTAATGGATGGCGGTCTAGCGCAAGGAGCTAAATTTGTTCCGGTGCACCGCACTGCTCCGCTCGTTGATGAGCGTTTTGCCATTACCCATGATGAGTACAAAGCACTGCTGAACAAATACTTGCCTGAAGGTCTGGCAGGACCGCTTACCGGTCTGCCGCGCAAGGAGAAACGGAAAGTCGCCCTGCTCCGACACATTGCAACAAGCTTCAAGAAAGGCCGCAAGTACAAGGAAATTGAAGTTAATGATCTTCTTAAACGGTTTATGGAAGAAGATTATGTGACGCTCAGAAGATACTTGGTGGACTACGGGTTTCTAGACCGTGAGAGCGACGGAAGCGTATATTGGCTCAGCTTATAAGCTGGCACGAAGCACGAATGCAAGAAATGGGAATTGACAGAAGGAGGAATTTACAATGATGAACAGACGTAAGGAATTACAAAATGAATATGGGATGAAGCAGCGCGCGATGGGCGTGTTTCAAATCGTCAATGAACGGAATGGAAAACGTTATATCTCCTCGTCACCAACACTCGATTCCGCATGGACGCGCCAGAAGTTCTCGCTCGACATGAACGGTCATATGAACTCTGCGCTTCAAGAGGAGTATAGAGCGCAGGCAGGCGCAGACTTCAGATATGAGGTATTAGAGCAGCTCAATCTTGGTGAAGAAGTGCGCAACGACTACAAAGATACGCTCATTCCAGGCACAGAAATCGTGGACCGTAATGCATTGATGAACTATCGCGATTCCCTCAAGCGACTAGAGAAGAAGTGGCTTGATGAATTACAGCCGTACGAACCGAACGGTTACAACCGTCCGCCCAAATAGATCCGAATAAGGAGTTTGAACGAAATGAATAATAACCAAGCGGCAGCTTCAGGCATATCAGCCCAAACTCCGCTGCTGCGGAACCGCTTTTTTCAAACGATACTCATGTCGAATATGATGCTGCAAATTGGAATATGGGTGCGAAATTTCGCCATCCTACTCTATGTGACGGATCAAACCAACAACGATCCCATTGCGGTATCGTTAATCTCCGTGGCCGAGTTTTCGCCGATATTTCTATTCGCCTTTATTGGCGGCACCTTCGCGGACCGCTGGCTTCCGAAACGAACGATGATTTGGTGCGATCTGATGTCTGCCGCATCCGTTGTGCTGGTGCTGATCGCGCTTGTGTATGAATCATGGGCTGCCGTCTATTTTGCCACCTTCTTATCTGCGACGTTGTCTCAATTCTCGGCGCCTTCATCCATGAAGCTGTTCAAGCAGCATGTACCGCAAGAGCAGCTGCAAAGCGCGATGGGAATTTTCCAGACGCTTATGGCGGTGTTCTTGATTGCCGGGCCTTCCGTGGGAACGATCGTCTATCAGAACTTCGGCATTCATGTCTCGATTGGCGTTATGGGCGTAGCAAGTTTCTTATCCGCACTTATCCTATTCCGGCTCCCGAAAGATCAAGCGATTATACGGCGTGATCCGGAAGCGAAGCCAACCTCCGTGATGACGGAAATGAAGGAAGGACTTCGCTATGTGTGGGGCAGCCGAGTACTTCGGACCATGTGCATCACCTTTGCTCTGGCAGGCTTGTCAGGCGGAATTGCACAAACGCTGGGGCTGTTTGTCGTGACGGAACGACTTGGACAACCGAAGGAATTTCTGCAATATGTACTTATGCTGAGCGGGATTGGCATGCTCATCGGCGGTGCTTTTATCACGGTAGTGTCGAAGAAAATGTCTCCGGTCAAAATGCTGGCGCTCGCCTTAGGCGTAAGCGCGGTCGGTACTGTAGGCGTTGGTTTCTCCATGAATGTACCGTTTACGCTGGGTTTGCAGTTGATCATGGGTATGATTTTCCCGATGGTCCACATTTCGATCAATACCATTATGCTCAAATGGTCGGCGCCCGAATTTATCGGACGCGTCAGCGGCACACTAGGTCCGATGTATATGGGGGCCATGGTGCTCATGATGGCATTGGCGGGACCGCTCAAGACGATCCTTCCGCTGACCACCATTTATACGATATCCGGATTATTAATGCTTGCCGGCGTGATGTCGCTGGTACCGCTCTTTAAGCAGCAGGCGCCTGAGCCGGCGGCAACGAGTGTATCGGCTTAAAGAAAAATTTACCAAATACCTGTTGACACCGAAAGGGTCAACAGGTATTATCATGTATAAATCATAGTAAGTCGATAGGAAAAGAATATTTTAATCCACCGGATTACCGGAGAGGGACCAATCATCGAGAGATGAGTGCGTCTCTTTTTTTTATCACTTTTTCCTGTGATTGTGATTCAATTCCGATGGAGGGTTGCCCATGAAACCGCATTTTGCAAGGAAATCAGCCTTAACCGCATTCACGCTGCTCATCGCTTCATCCCTGGTATTGTCCGGGTGTAACGAGAAGGATGCCGGTGCCACAGCCAAGGCAGGCAATGGAGAACTGGAGGTCTCGGAGCTTCGCTACCAAGGATCGGTCGGCGCCGTAACCTTTCCCGAACTAGCGGAGGATCTCGGTTATCTCGTCCCGCTGAAGCTGAACTATATTGGCAATACGATCAGCGGTCCGCAGGATATTCAGTCAGTCGTGACCGGCGATACCGACTTCGGCGGTGCATTCAACGGTGCGATCGTCAAGCTGCTGGCTGCCAAAGCTCCGATTAAGTCCGTTATCTCCTACTACGGTGTGGATGATGCAACGTGGACCGGATACTACGTCCTTGATGGCAGTTCCATTAAGACAGCTAAGGATCTGATTGGCAAGAAGATCGCGGTGAACACGCTTGGCGCACACCATGAATTTGTCATCAAAGAATATTTGCACAGAGCCGGACTGACTGCAGATGAGATCAAGCAAGTAACGCTCGTCGTTGTTCCGCCGGTTACAACGGAGCAAACGCTTCGTGCGAATCAAATCGACGTTGCGGCTCTGGGCGGCACATTGCGGGATAAAGCTGAAGAACGCGGAGGCATCCATCCGCTCTTCAAGGACAAAGATTTGTTCGGGACATTCAGCGCAGGCAGCTATGTTTTGACGGATAAGTTCATTAAGAACAATCCGAACGCGGCCAAGAAGTTTGTGGAAGGTACCGCGAAAGCTATCGAGTGGGCACGAACAACACCACGAGAAGAAGTCGTTGCAAAGTTCGAGGATATTATCAACAAACGCGGCCGCAAGGAAGACGCCGGAGCGATCAAGTTCTGGAAGAGTACAGGTGTGGCCGGCAAAGGCGGGTTGATCGCCGACACGGAGTTTGATACGTGGATCAAATGGCTTATAGCCGAAGGCAACCTGAAGGACGGGGACCTGACAGCGAAGGAACTCTATACGAATCAGTTCAATCCCTATCAGAGTGAAACGAAATAACCGCGAATCAGGAAAGGAGCATGAGGATCATGGAAGCCAAAATCAGTCTCCAGAACGTACGCAAGTCGTTTCGCGTTCAACGGAATCTATCCCATTTGAAATCGGATCAGCAGCCGGTATCGGCGCTGCAAGATATTAATTTGGAGGTAAAGCAAGGCGAGTTTATGGTCATTGTCGGCCCGAGCGGCTGTGGGAAATCAACATTGCTGGATTTGCTGGCAGGACTTACGACACCAAACAGCGGGCAAATTCTAATGGATGGCAAACCGATTAACGGGCCGAATCTGGAGCGGGGCATCGTATTTCAGCAATATGCGTTGTTCCCTTGGAAAACAGCGCTCGCCAATGTGGAATTTGGTCTGGAGACCAAAGGAGTTCCGCGCAAAGAACGCAGAGAGATCGCCCGCAAATACATCTATCTCGTCGGCTTGGCCGGCTTCGAGAACCGGTATCCCCATGAGCTGTCCGGCGGTATGAAGCAGCGGATCGCCATTGCTCGCAGCCTCGCTTACAATCCCGAGGTGCTGCTAATGGATGAACCGTTTGCTGCGCTCGATGCACAGACGCGTGAAACCCTTCAAACCGAGCTGCTCCGCATATGGGAAGCGACGAAGAAGACGATTATTTTCATCACGCATGGAATCGAAGAAGCGGTTTACCTCGGGCAGCGGGTTGCGGTTATGACTTCAAGGCCGGGCAGAATTAAGCAAATCATCGACGTACCGTTCCAGTCTCGAACTACGGAAGAGGATCTAAGATCTAATCCCGAGTTTGTGCGTATTCGGCATCAAATCTGGGATTTGCTCAAGGATGAGGTGTCCAGGGCGCAGGAGCAGGAGAAGAACAAGAGTCTCGTAGCAGGCAGCGGCAAGAAATCGATGAACAAGGGAGTGACTGTCGATGGCTAATGTAACGACAGGAGACGGTAAAGCGCTGGCGCGCTACGAAACCGAAGCTGCTCATGCTCAGGTGGCGGAGCAGCCGGGAAGTGCGGCTTTGCAAGCTGCGGCTGTACATGTGCGGAAGTGGTTTCGCAATCTCATTGTCATTGTTGGCTTTCTCGCCTTATGGGAGCTCGCTCCCCGCAGCGGACTGGTGGACAGCACCTTCTTCCCGCCGTTGTCAGAAGTGCTGAAGGCATGGTGGGGGCTGCTGTTATCAGGAGATTTGGCCGCTCATACCGAAGCGAGCTTGACCCGATCATTAGGCGGATTCTCGCTGGCACTGCTCGTGAGCGTACCGATCGGGCTCGCGGTTGGGTGGTGGAAGCCGGTTGCCGCGTATTTGAATCCCCTGCTCGAGGTGATGCGCAATACGGCGCCGCTGGCGATTCTGCCGGTATTTATCCTGCTGCTGGGACTCGGAGAAACGTCGAAAATCTCCATCGTCTTCTATGCCTGCTTCTTTCCGCTGCTGCTCAATACAATCAGCGGGGTGAAGAATGTTGATCCACTCTTGATCAAATCCGCCAAATCGATGGGGCTCTCCTCTATTGCGCTATTTCGTAAAGTCATTATTCCGGCAGCGATCCCTACGATTTTTATCGGTATTCGTCAATCTGGTGCGGCCTCTATTCTTGTTCTTGTTGCTGCTGAGATGGTAGGGGCGAAGTCAGGCCTTGGTTATCTCATTCAATATACGCAGTTTAGCTTCCAAATCCCTGAGATGTACGCGGGCATCCTGTCCATCTCCGTCATCGGATTGATTCTCAACTATGTCATCGTGTACATCGAGCGGAAACTAACGGCGTGGAAACAGACCTACGGCGACTAATCGTTCTCGTTATGAGGAAAGGTGCGTGAAGAAACGATGGGTATCAAACAGAAGAAGCAGATGAATTTGAATGTATTTATTATGAATGCCGGGCATCATGAGGCGGCATGGAGGCATCCCGGAACCGAGCCGCACAACATTACGGACATTGCGTATTTTCAGAAAATAGCGCGGATTGCCGAGCAAGCCAAGTTTGATTCGCTCTTCCTGGCAGATGGTCTGGCGGTTAGTAACAATATTAAGCATGGCGCTTTTGTCGGGTTGGAGCCGTTCACGTTGTTGTCCGCGCTGGCTGCGGTCACGGAGCAGATCGGTTTGATCGGCACCGTATCGACGACCTATAACGAGCCTTTCCATGTCGCTCGTAAATTCGCATCGCTGGATCATATCAGCAAAGGCCGTGCAGGCTGGAACATCGTGACCTCCGGCAGCGAGTTCGAGGCGAGCAACTTTAGTCGCGATAAGCATTTGGAGCATCACAAGCGGTATGAGCGTGCAAGGGAGTTCCTTGAAGTGACGACTAGTCTGTGGGACAGCTGGGAGGACGATGCAATCGTCATTGATCGTGAGGCCGGGGTATTCGCGCAGCCGGAGAAGGTGCGGAGCATCAACCACGCCGGCGAGGCGTTCAAAGTGCGCGGACCGCTGAATATTCCAAGATCGCCGCAGGGTCATCCGGTTCTGGTGCAGGCCGGCTCCTCGGAGGACGGCAAGGAATTTGCGGCGCAATATGCGGAGGCGATCTTCACTGCGCAGCAGACGCTTGCCGAGGCGCAGCAGTTCTACAGCGATGTGAAAGCACGCGCCGCCAGGTATGGAAGAAATCCGGATGAGCTGAAAATCTTACCAGGCATCTGCGCGGTCATCGGTGCAACGGAGTCCGAAGCGAAGGAGAAGGAACAGCAGCTTAATGAGCTGACCGTTCCGGAGTATGGGCTGAATCAGCTCACCAACATGCTGGGTATTAATTTGTTTACCTATCCGCTTGACGGGCCGCTGCCTGAACTGCCGAACGTCAGCGATATTAATGGGAACAAAAGCAGATTCCAGCTGGTAGCCGACCTTGCTTCGCGTGAGCAGTTGACGATTCGCCAGCTGATTCACCGGCTGGCCGGCGGACGCGGACACCGCGTATTCGCAGGCACCTCGGTGCAGGTTGCGGATGAGCTGGAGGCTTGGTTCACGCAGGGCGGCAGCGACGGCTTTAATGTAATGCCGCCGTACTTGCCGGCAGGACTGGAGGAATTTGCTTCGCAGGTCGTGCCGGAACTGCAGCGCAGAGGGTTGTTCCGGACCGCGTATCAAGGGCGGACATTGCGGGAACATTTTGGCCTTGGGCGACCGGTCAATCGGTATGCAGCCCAGGCTCAGGCTCCGTTGGCAGCTAGGCAATAACCACATAGATGTAGGAACAATAAAATTTAAAACAAATCCAAGGAGGCAATAAAATGAGCCAAGTAGAACAAAACGAAATCATTGGTCAATCGTTCGAGGTACGTCCGGTAGCAGGTAGAATCGGTGCAGAGATTAGAGGAGTTACACTCTCTTCCAATCTGAATGAAGAAACAGTTAGCTTCATTAGAGAAGCGCTGCTGAAGCATAAAGTTGTATTCTTCCGCGGGCAAAATCAGCTTGATGATGCGGGGCAGGAAGCTTTTGCCCAATTGCTTGGCAATCCGGTTGCTCACCCGACGGTGCCAATCAAGCAAGGAACCGATTATGTGCTTGAGCTCAATTCCAATCACGGCGGACGTGCCGATTCTTGGCATACGGACGTTACTTTCGTGGATGCCTATCCGCAAGCCTCCATCCTGCGGGCGGTTGTAGTGCCGGAGTCCGGCGGCGATACCGTATGGGCGAACACGGCTACAGCCTACGATAATTTACCTGCCGAATTGCAGAAGCTGGTCGATGGCTTGTGGGCGGTGCACTCCAATGAATATGACTATGCAGCTTATCGGAGTAAGCCTATCGATGAGGCGGCGGAGACGAGGTATCGCGAAGTATTCGTGTCTACTTTATATGAAACGGAGCATCCGCTCGTACGCGTCCATCCGGAGACAGGAGAGCGGACGCTGGTTTTGGGTCATTTTGTGAAGCGTATCCTCGGGTTGTCTTCCTCGGACTCGGCTCAACTGTTCTCGCTGCTGCAAAATCATGTTACTAAACTAGAGAACACCGTTCGCTGGCGCTGGGCAGAAGGCGATGTTGTCATCTGGGATAATCGGGCGACGCAGCATTATGCAGTCAACGACTATGGCGATCAGCACCGTGTCGTGCGCCGCGTTACCATCGATGGCGATGTGCCGGTAAGCATTGATGGCCGGAAAAGCGTTACCCGCAAGAAGGTTGGACCGGCAGATCAAGCGGCAGCGGAATCCGCGTAAAAACGTTATCGTGTAGCTCCTATGGAAGGAGCCTCGGGTGACGAGCAGCTGGAAACAGCTCTCGTGCTCGGGGCTTTTTCTATTTGCAAAAAAGAAACTCTACTTGCCGCTCATACGTGTGTATAATGTGATGGTACTTTATGCCATTTGAGCATGAAATCATAGATTTCTATTTTCCGGATTGAATAGGGAACCTTTCTAGCGCTCTATCGTCTACTTGATGAGGTGAACGACTTGCAGTTTGATTACTTGAAGCATGTAACAGGCGGCTTAGACCGGCATGCGGTGCTGAATGAGCTTATGGCGGCGTACGGCAAAGACGTTTGGAATTTCGCTTTCTTCTACACACGTTCCAGAGAGCTGGCCGACGATATTTCCCAAGATGTATTCGTGAAAGTGTTTCAACAGCTCTACGAATTCCGCGGGCAATCGTCGATTAAAACATGGCTGCTGGCCATTACCCGCAACACGGCGCGCGACGTGCTGCGGTCGGCATGGATCAGACGTGTGACCTTCTTCGGAGGAATCGTCCGTCCACAAGAGCAAACTTCGCCGTCGGCGGAGCGGGAAAGCTTCGATAAGCTGATGACCGAGGAACTATGGGCGGTCGTCTTGAAGCTGCCGCAGAAGCTGAGGGAAGTGCTGCTGATGAATAGTCATTATGGACTTTCGATGCAAGAAATGGCGGACATGCTCCACGTATCGGTCGGTACAGTGAAGTCTAGGCTTCACCGTGCGCGAGCTGCGGTCAATCGCAGTCTTACCCAAGAAGCGACGTTGACTGGGGAGGAAGAATGGACATGAAGGAACCGTTAAACAGCTGGGAGCATAAGCTTGCAGGGAAACCTCCCGTGAAGAATGGGTTCACCTCAGAACTAGAGTATAAAGTGAGGGAACGCGTTCATATGCAAAATGAGAAAAGAAAAGCACCGTTTCGCGCGGTTGCAGCATTCATGAGCATCGTCATATTGCTTGGCTGTGGCTGGTGGTTCCGAGATGATGTGTTGCAGCTGCTGAAACCGGACTCGGCGGCAAACATTCCGGCCGCACTTCGCGGTGATACGCTTGGTGACCGGGAATATGCGCTCAAGATCCATCAGTTTGCGCAGGATGGCAGCATCGAATATCAGATTAAGCGGCCGTTTATTATTCGTCACCCATCCGTGAAGCTGAATATGATCGATGCGCCTAGAGATTTATATAATGATCCCGATATGTTTAAAGCCTGGGTGGCTAAGGAGCAGCCGGACATGCTGCAGTTGCCGATGAAGCTGTTTCGAGAGTTGGCGGCAGATGGGAAACTCAAGTCACTGGATACGATTGTGAAAGAACATAAATTTGAGTTGGGTGCCCTTTATGCGCCAATCATTGAGCTGCTGCACCAGCTTGGCGGAAGCGGCGAGCTATACGGATTGCCGGCAGATTTTAGCACTATGGCTCTCTATATCAATGAAGATGCTTTTGCGAAGCAGGGGATACCGCTGCCTGAAGGCGAGATTTCGCGGGAGGAGATTTTGCAGCTTGCCAAACGATTCCAAGGTACAGGGATTAGCGGACTCGGGGCTCTTGATCAGAGCAATAAATATGTGATGACCGAATTTTTGGGGCAAGTATCCGGGCTGCAAACCTTTAGTAAAAGCAATGAGGGCAAAACGGAGGCCACAGTCAATTCAGAAGCATGGAATAAGGTTTGGCAATCGGTTGCGGCCGGCTATCAGGAAGGCTGGATTACGCAGCAGAAACCGATAGATTACGGCAAGAACGGCATCACGATGAAGGATATGGGCAAGAATGATGCATTTGCTCAAGGCAAAATAGCGATGAAGATAGCACCGAGCTACTATTATTCGAACTTAGAAAATTTTGAGCATGAGGGCGTTATGAATGTAAATTGGTCGACAGTTCCGCTACGCGTGGACTCCTCCGCTACGAACCAACAGTTATTCTTGGGCACCAATACCGTGTACGCGATCAATGCGGCTTCAACCCAAGAGGATGCGGTCTGGGAGCTGATTTCGTTTATTATAAGCGGCTCTTGGCGTAGTGGTTTGGAGAATGCGCAGCTATACTCTACATTATTAGCTGATCAGTCGGTCATGGATGAGAAGGACAGCAAGCACTGGAAAGCATTCTATGAGAATAAGGTAGATCCGGCAAAAGCGGCTGAGAATTATTTAATTGCTTTCGACAATCGAGCGAGGGGGGAGCTGGACGCTGCCTTGTCCACGCTTGGCGGTGAACAGATGGAAGCTGTTGTGAAAGGAACAAAGTCCGTTGATGCAGCGCTTGAGGAATTGCAAAGCACGCTTGAAACGAGGCTGGCCGGAAAGGGGGATCGATCACATGAGTAGTCGAGTGCGTCGCGCTTCATTCGCGTGTGTCATCTGCCTGCTGGCGGTTAGTTTCCTGCTAAGCGGCTGTATGGCGGATGATCGGACTGTAGGCGGTAACGAGAAACAAGTGATTCGTATAGCGCTGTCTAGTAAGGGCAGCTATTCCTTTACAATTGGGGATTTTGTAACCGCTGCTTTCCCGAATTTCGAGGTTGAGCTTATCGAGATGGAACCGAATTATAAGTCAATATCGGCGGAGCAGTATGAGAAGAAGCTGAAGGAAGAGAAGCCGGATCTTGTTCTGCTCGGCTACTCCGGCAAGTATCCCGAATTGGCGGCTCATGGCGTACTGGAAGATCTGTCGGTACGGCTGCAAGCAAGCGGGATGAAAGCGGATGACTTTTATCCCGGGATGATCGATAAAATCAAGCGTGAAGGAGGCGGCAATATGTATGCCTTAGCTGCTTCCTTCCAAGCTTCCGTTCTCTATTACAACGCGGACTTGTTTCACAAGTATATGGTAGAGCTGCCTCGGAACGGCATGACCATCATGGATGTGATGCAGCTGGCCAGCCAATTTGCGAAAGCAGGAAGCCGCAAGGACGGGGTAGTAGGCTATCATCAGCCGTTTAGCAGTATGCCGCACAGCCTGCTCCTCAATCTGTCTAGTTCGGAAGGGCTCCAGTCTTACAACTTCCAAACCGGTAAAGTGACTGTGGACACGCCTGCTTGGCGCAGTCTATTCGCGACCGTTGTGGATCTCTATAAGAATGGCACCTTCATGATGCAGGATGTCAAAGGGCATATGGTCGATGGTACGCTGTATTTTACCGAAGATGATGCGAATGAAGCAGATTTGTTTAAGAAAGGCAAATCTGCGATGACCATCGACAGATATAACAGCATCAAAGGAATGAAGTTTGAAACGGGTGTGGTTACACCGCCGGTTAGCTCCATCGATACGAGCAGATCCGTCCATCTGGGCGTTTACGATTATATGGCGATACCGACTGGTGCTCGGAATGCCGATGCGGCATGGCAAATTATCGAGTTCATGCTGAGTGATTATGTGGCGAAGGCCAAATCAGGCATTCAGGATGAGTACAGTTTGCCGACTCGCAGGTCCTACATGAGCTATGATCATAACCCGATGCTGGCGGAGCTGTATGAGACGCTTCCGAGCATCGATCAGAGCTATTCGCTCGAAGGTTATGATCCTAAGTTCTTAGAACTATTCCAGCAGCTTCAAGATCGTGAAGTGAAAGCTGCCGTTAATAGTGAGAAGAGTGTAGACGAATGTATCGCGGCTGTGCAGAAGGAAGGTCAGGCATTGTTGGAAGCGTCGAAGCCGAGAAGTCAATAGTTATTCGGCGCGCTCAATTAAGCGGTCTCATTTACGAAATGCATATGTTCAACCCCTGAGTGAATATGGTATTATATTGGCAAAGAAACAAATACAGGCAAAGAGAGTCGGCGGCAACCGACTCCCGGCGCGATTAACCGCTTTTAAGGGCGGAGGCTGTATCAAGATATGAGTTCTAGAGTAGACCGCATACCTTCGCGAGAGGGCGGTCTATTTTTTTTTGAGGTAAGATAGCAGCGCGAGAATAAACATGCCGAACGTAAACATCAGCGTGATCGCGTCTTGTATCTCCATGGCATCACCTCCCTTCCGGGAGAATAGCCGACCGCCCTTGCAAGCCATTCATCGCTTCTTCATTATAAGCGAACGTGCGTTCGTGTGTCTATGCTTATTTTGGTACAAGTTGGGAGTAGGAAGGTCCTAGTATGTGATATTTCAGTATTGGCTGTAAATGTTTCAACTTAAAGTGTAAGTTTTGTTTCATGAAAGTGAATATTCATCATGTTGTATTTTTATACGAAGCAAAATAATGACGGGATTGATGACCATTCACTTAATAAAATGTATCAACAGGTTGCGTGGAGGAGGTAACAGATCGATTCCTTGAACTTCGACAAATACGATTGAATCGCTCACAAGATCCTTGATGGAGAAGGTATTGTTCTGGATCAAACAGCGAAATCGATGATTTGGGACGTGCTAACTATGAGATTGATCCTGTAGGAAATACATCATACGCCTCTTACGGTGCATGGGGGGAACAACAGGAATCAATTGAAGAGGGTAATTTGTATGTGACAGAGATTGATCAGAAGGCTCGTCAATCTACTACCTATTTTGTAGCGGATGCGGATGTTCTTGCATATCGATCCAATCCAGTAGATGCCAGTCTAAAGTCACATGTTTTGGTTGAGAAATTTGACCAATCAGATAATTTATTATCCGCTACTGCATATAAAACATGGCCCAGTACTAGCCAACCAGTTACAGAGTTATACAGATACGATTTGCAAGATAATGTAATTTCTTATAAAGATCTGAATAATGTTTTTATTAGCTTCGAATATGATGCTATTAACCGTTTAACAACAGTCAGAGACGCACTGGGCCAAGCTACCAAATACGAATATGATGAGAACGATCAGATTACGAAAGCAACTATTCAGAAAACTGATCCTGGGATAACGGAGTTGCTTTATACAAAGACTTACAATGAAGCAGGGCAACTCACCTCCAAGAAGAATGCTAATGATCAAATTGACTCCTATTCTGATTACAATAATCTAGGACTCCTAGTAAAGCAATTTGATCGAAACGGTAGTACATTTACAAGTCAATATGACGAATTAATGCGACCGATCATTAGGACGGGTACCCGTACATTGGATGGGTCGACAGAAACGATGCAGTCCTCTACAACGGTGGGCAGTAACGGAATACTATTTTCCAAAGTTCAGACCCTCATTGATGGCAGTGATTCAGGCACAATTATTACCGGGACCGATATTCTCAGCCGAAATACTTCTGCAGAAATTACGGCGAGTGGATTTTCTGGTTATACGGGCAGGGTGAATACTCATCACCCATATTGTTCCATATGTGCACGTCTCCACATCACCGTAGCGATTCTCGTTCCCCTGTCTCATCATCTTCTTCAGGTTCTTTTTCTCCACATTGTAGCGGTGTAAAGCCCAAATTTCCGGGTTTGTCATGACCATACACATTGTCATGAGATAGAGAAAGTGACGCAGTCGAGGTCTACCTCGTTTTTTTACCATTTATGATACTCTAACCGAGGTCTTGTTAACGGACTTATTTTGAATGTGAAGAGCCGGCTACTTAAACTGTAGCCGGCTCTTTATTTATCATCCAGGTGAAAAAGCAAGGAAGACACCGCAAAGGCGCGGCATCCTCGGATTCAATGGTGGTCTCCGGAAGCCAAATGGACTCGCAATTGTGGTTGCCTCTGGCTACAGATTTTTTTGTTCTTAATCTATAAAGCTAGGTATTAGCTATTTCGGAAGTTGAGTTGGAGATTAACCTAACTTAAAAGGGTCTTCCATCGGTTTATTGAACTGATGGAAGACTCTTTTTTTCACAACAGATAAGTAATTCTTAGAATTGTACAAGCTAACTTGAAAACTTCGCATATTTTATAATTGGGATCTATTGTAAATTATTCTTTTCATTCAGATCTATATTAATCATTTAAGGAGAGATGCTTAGTGGCCGATTGTAACCAAAACCCGGTGGGGGAATGCTCTGAAGCGGAAGGGCGTGATACGACTGCGAATGGGACAGCCTCTCACGCCGAAGGCTATCAAACGATCGCGAACGCCGATGCCTCGCATGCGGAAGGAAGTACAACGACAGCGGGAGGCGGGGCATCCCACGCAGAGGGCTATTTGACGGCAACGACTGCGGATACCGCGCATGCGGAAGGAACTTCAACTCAAGCTACTGGCGTGGCATCGCATGCCGAAGGCAGCACGACATTGGCTAGCGGGGCAGCCTCGCATGCCGAAGGCTATCTTTCAGCAGCAAGCGCAGAATCCGCTCATGCCGAAGGGACATCAAGTGCTGCGAACGGAATGGCTTCTCATGCTGAGGGCAATTCTTCTACTGCCAATGGAGTAGCCTCGCATGCCGAAGGCAGTTCTACAGCCGCCAACGGAGTGGCCTCTCATACAGAAGGTTATCTAACATCTACGAATGCGGATACAGCGCATGCGGAAGGCAATTCAACCTCTGCTGGAGGTTCGGCTTCACACACGGAAGGGTATTTGTCAATTACAACTGCAGATACCGCGCATGCGGAAGGATACAGTACAACCGCCAGCGGTGTCGCTGCTCATGCTGAAGGAAACATGACTACTGCGGGAGGCTCGGCTTCGCATGCAGAAGGAATGAGCACGCAGGCATTGGGCCATCATTCACATACTGAAGGAGCAAACACGATCGTGCAAGCAGGCGCAGATAATGCGCATGCGGAAGGAGAAGGGAACACGGCTAGTGGCAGGGCTTCCCACGTGGAAGGAGGAGGTGTGGATCAAGTCAATAATCCTGCTCCTAATCTAGCGAGTGGATTTAGTTCTCATGCTGAGGGGGTAGGTACGGAGGCAAGCGGGTTTGCAGCCCATGCCGAAGGCGGGACGGATAATGTAACGATATCGCCTGGTCCACAGGCCCTTGGATCATTTTCTCACGCAGAAGGGCATTCGACGCTTGCAAGCGGATTTAGTTCCCATGCGGAAGGGTCAACAACAAACGCAACCGGCAATTTTTCGCATGCTGAAGGTAGAAATTCAATTGCTGGTGGATTCACTTCTCATGCCGAGGGGGAATCGACGCTTGCAAGCGGTGCAAATGCCCATGCCGAGGGGGTATTTACAACCGCGAGCGGAGATAATTCCCATGCCGAGGGGAATGGTTCAACCGCCGCTGGTGATTATTCACATGCCGAAGGACTTAGATCTCAGTCAATGATGGATTATTCGCATGCCGAAGGATTGGATACTGTTGCTAGTAGAGAAGGTGCTCATGCCGAGGGGGGGGAAACAAAAGCAACCGGCAGATTTTCGCATGCTGAAGGTGTAACCTCAACTGCTGGTGGATCATTTTCTCACGCAGAAGGGCAATCGACCCTTGCAAGCGGTGAAAGTGCCCATGCCGAGGGGTCTGGGACTCAAGCGATTGCGAATCAATCCCATGCGGAAGGGGAAGGAAACACTGCTAGCGGTAGAGCCTCTCACGTAGAAGGTGGAGGTGTAGATCAACTCAATAATCCTGCTCCTAATATAGCGAGTGGATTTAGTTCTCATGCTGAGGGGGTAGGTACGGAGGCAAGCGGGTTTGCAGCCCATGCCGAAGGCGGGACGTTGAATGTAACGATATCGCCTGGTCCACGGGCCCTTGGATCATTTTCTCACGCAGAAGGGCAATCGACGCTTGCAAACTTAAACGCAATTGCAGCCCATGCTGAAGGATTGAATACTTTTGCTGCCTCCGTAGCTGCTCATGCCGAGGGGACTGGTACAATCGCATCCGCTAATTCATCGCATGCTGAAGGTGTAAATTCCACTGCTAGTGGATCCTCATCTCACGCTGAAGGTGAAGGTACGGATACGAATGGTTTCCAAAATGCACACATCATGGGAAGGTTTGGTGATGCAGGGGAAGCACATTCATGGTTTATTGGAAATGGGACATCCAGTGTTTCGCGAGGGTTGGGAGCCAAATGGCTGGCGAGTAATGGTCAGATGTTTATCGACGGAGCTTCTTACAATACAGGCGGTGCGGATTACGCCGAGATGTTCCAGAGCGTTGACGATTCGTTTATCGATGTCGGTTATTTTGTTACGTTGGATGGGGAAAAAGTTAGAATTGCAACTTCTTCGGATGATTACATCCTCGGAATCAGTAGTGCGACTCCTAGTTTAATCGGAAATAGTGCCGAGCTAAGTTGGCAGGGACGTTACTTGTTGGATGAATGGGGACGGCGGACCTACCATGAAGTTACAGTGCCTGCAGTTAAGGATCCACACGGGAATGTAATTACACCTGAGCATACTGAAAAGCAACCTGTCATGAATCCAGAGTGGGATCCACAGCGTTTGTATGTGCCTAGAAAAGAACGCCCAGAATGGGTTGCTGTAGGACTCCTCGGCAAGATTTTGGTAAGGGATGATGGGTCTTGCTTGCCAAATGGCTATTGTGCACCAAATGATCAGGGAATAGCGACTGCCAGTGCATATGGCTATCGCGTTCTAAAGCGTACTGGTGCAAATCAGATCTGTGTGCTCTATGTCCCTCATTACCATAAACCAAACTAGAACGGATAAAATGCAAGAGGCGAGCCTACAGGCACGCCTCTTTTTGAGAATAGCAACAACTGATGTCTGTTGACAAGAACATTGTCCGATTTCCGACAAGCAGCCGACGAGACTGTTACTCTTGTTGCTTCAATTCATACTACTCATTTACGTATCTCATTCCATTCTTATATTGGTTGTATTTAAAAAGAAGATACCTCATCCCTGATGGGAATTGAGGTATCTTCGATGAACAAAACCAGATTTACCCAATACATTTACAGTTCCTTCAATCCAGAAATACAGTGTAACGGGAATCCGGTACGCCCGGGGTTTTCTTTGCATTGTTGCGCATCACACACATACTTGCTTCCCCTGCCATGTAGGAAGTAAAAACACGAGTCGGATGACGATATCCTTCGCGATGGAGCCATGCATGATGGAGCGAACCTGCTAAAGTAATATTTTGAAGGTCCGTTCTAGCTATAGCAAGAGGATTAACTGTTACTGATAATGAGTTTGCATCGGGATTCGAAGCATTTACTGCTTTAATCGTAAAATTAGGAACGGTTGACGAGGGTACTTGGTATAAGATATTTGCACGTGCAGCTCTTCCAAATCCGTTCGCAACAATCATACGAGTTAAACCATCCATCTGAACAGCGGCGGCAGCTGAACCATTCGCTATTTTTCCATCAAACCAGACAGGGGCTAGGTTAAATCTAGCATAAGTATTAACGCAGGTTTGATAAGTGGATCGTCCAGCTTCTGTTACTTGTGCATAGTGGAGCCTCCAGACTTCCAGGATTCTTACAATTAAAGTGCGAATCCGAGATCTCTGGGTAGAAGTGAACCGATTGTCAATAAAAAACGTCATATTCGATGGCAGTGCTACACCGGCTTCAGCTTCTGGTACAGGTACCGTGATGCGCGAAAACGTTTGTGAAATCCTTACAGGTTTTGCTGGTAACATTCTTCTTGTTTTCCGTACCATCAAATCCCTCCCTCAATTATTGGGGAAATGAATCATCCGTCTTGCAAACAGAAATGTTTTCTTCCAGTGTGGCTGATCGATACTGGAGATGATTACTTTGTTCTTAGGGTACGGTATGCAATGGATCATTTCCTGATTACCAATATAAAGACCAACATGTCCGGGAATATCGTCTGTGCTAAACCGTTCAGGAACAGCAAAGAAAAGCAAATCACCTTTTTGGATGTGTTTTAGTCTAACTTCCACGCCTTGTACAGCCTGATCTCTGGCTGTACGGGGTAAATGTATCCCATATTTTTCGAAGATATGCTGAGCGAGAGATGAACAATCAAACTTTCCTGACTTGGGGTAAGGAGCAGCTCCATACTTAAACTTAACACCAACAAAATGCTTTCCGTATTGAACCAATGAGTTGAGGTTACCTTGTTTCAAACGATTCACTCCTGTTGTGTCCTTTTCGGTACTATATGTGTAATTCAATTTGTAGGGATGGGTGAACTACTATAAGAAGTAGAGGTTGCTGGAGGGATTTATAGATATGAAGATTTGGAATTAACACGTAGTAAGTAACTCTCTCCCCCTGCTTACTTAGCGGTGAAGACGACTAATACTATCATGAACAATGCAAACCGAAGTAGAAAGTTAACTATTCCAATTCGACTTCAACATGGTTATAATAAATCATGTACGATTCATGAAGTGGCGAAGGTGAGTAGATGAAGAAGAGTTTAAGCCGGTATGTATTAACAGAAGAAATTTATTCCATATTGAAAGGGCAGATTCTAAACCACGACATCGCGCCAGGGAATAAAATCAATATCGATCAATTGGGCCGAGATCTAGAAGTCAGCAATATTCCGATTCGCGAAGCATTATCGAGATTAGCGGCGGAAGGCTTGGTCGAAACGGTACCCTTCAAGGGGATGTTTGTTGCCAAGATGTCCCTTCAAGAGCTCGACGAAATGTTTGAAATTCGAATGGAATTGGAATGCCTGGCTATTAGGAAAGCTGCACTACGAATACCGGAAGCGATGTTGGATAAGTTGCAATTGGATATGCAGCAATGGTCTAATCTGGAAGCGATAGAAAGTGAAGACCGCATTCGCATCATCTCCGATATGAACGCAAGTCTGCACGGATTGATTCTGGATTATTGCGACAACCACTCTTTAAAGAGCCTGATCGAGATTTACATCGAGAAAATACAAAGGTACTTATCTTTGAATCAGAAGGATCTCGACATGAAGCTGATTCAAGACGAGTGGGATGAGCATATGTGTATCGTTAGCAATTTGGCAACAAGGGATATGTCTGCAGCTGAGCAAGCGTTGAAGAACCATCTGAAAAACTCATACGAGCGAACAAGGAAGTTGTTTGAATGAGTTTTTCGTTTTTTTACATAAAATCATACACGATACATTATAAACACACTCTTAAGGAGGAATGGCAGCCATGATTCTAGCTGGAAAAACGGCCATTAGCAGGATGACCCAGAAGCGACTGTTCAGGCTTTGAATGATATGCATGCTCTTGGAAGACCAGCGACTTCAGACGAAATTGCGCAAGCAGCACTATTCCTGGCTAGTTCCTCCGCAGGGTTCGTTACAGGCGTTGCACTCCCCGTCGACGGCGGGGCTTCGCTTGGTTATTAATAGCATTCACTCATCCAAACTAGGGAGATGAAACCAATGAAAATTACTAAAGTAGAAAGCTTTGTCCTTCACGTGCCGATTACGCCGCCGATTACAGATGCCATCAATGTTGCTACGCACTGGGGATTAGCAGGCGTGCGCATCTATACGGACGAAGGAATTGTAGGCTACGGATACACTGGTACCTGCGCGAATGGAGACGATATGATTGTCGACACGATTGAGAAATACTATGCGCCGTTGTTAGTGGGCAAGGATCCCTTCATGGTTAAGGAACTATGGGACGAGATGCGTTTTGGTAAAATGCATTGGATCGGCAGGTCCGGCGTTACGCATATGGCACTGGCTGCGGTGGATGTGGCATTGTGGGATATCATGTCAAAGGCATCGAACAAGCCCCTGTGGCAATATCTTGGAGGAGCGAAGTCCAAGAGCATAAAAGCGTACAATACGAATGGCGGCTGGCTGAATTGGTCAAAGGAGCGCCTGCTGAAGGACGTAACGGAGATTGTGGAGTCCGGATTTACAGGGGTTAAGATCAAGGTTGGTAAGCCCGATCCACGAGAAGATTATGATCGCTGCAAAGCGGTACGGAAGGCAATCGGCGACGATGTGATTTTCATGATCGACGTCAATCAACAATGGAACATCAACACGGCAATGACTTGGGGCAAGAAGCTCGAAGAGTTCGATCTGTTCTGGCTGGAGGAGCCGCTTAATCCGGATGATATTTTGGGGCACAAGAAGCTGGCCGATGCACTTAATGTGTCGATTGCACTTGGCGAGCATGTCTACAACAAGTATGCGTTCCGTGATTATATTCACCAAGGCGCAATAGAGTACTGCCAAGTGGACGTTACACGTGTTGGAGGTATTACAGAATGGCTGCAGGTGGCGGGTCTCGCAGCATCCTATGATATTCCGATCTGCCCCCACGTAGGTGATATGGGCCAGATTCATCAGCATCTTGTCGCTTCCACACAGAATGCAATCATGTTGGAGTACATTCCGTGGATTCGCCATATTTTTGAAGAGCCGGCTACCGTGAAGGAAGGGCACTATGTGCTGCCTGAATTGCCTGGTGCATCTACGACGATTCTTCCGAAGTATTTTGAAGAGTATCGGGTGAGATAGTAGGACTTTAATAAGAAGATCATGCGAATGCCCCTGTCAATTAGGGGGCATTTTTGTTGTCTCATATAGCGCTGCATAATTATTCATTTAGTCAAAAGCGGATATTCTCACTATTTGTGAAAATCCTAGCGGGAAAATGATCTGACAAGTCTCAATGATATTGAAAACGGCCCTTGATAAATCACCACACATACTATGTGATATTTCATCATTAGCTGTGAATATTTCATCATAAGCTGTAAATATTGTTTCAATAAACTGCACATTCACTAGAGTGTATATTTATGTATAACGCCCGAAGGAAGAAGAGTACAATATCGATCCGTTCCTGTAGAGTGGTGGTCCGATCCTTGGTCATAGCAGTTGCTCCCTCGTTATACAATTTAAAGCTACTATGACCATTAAACTTGTTTATCCAACTCTTATGGCTTTACGACTGCACATTTAATGCGACGAGCTGTACTCGCTGCTTTCCGCCATAGCATCTAATTTTTCGCGGCTCATGAAGATCGCGAAAACTAGCGCAAGCACGGATGGGATGATCGCCCACAGGAAGGTATAGGTGATAGAGGAGGATAGCGCGGACACGATTTTGTCCAGCACATCCTTTGGAATTTGCTCTCGCGTCTCCGGTGTTAGAATCGCGCGCGGATCGCTAAGATTTAGGTTCGCAGGCATTGTTCCGCCGCCTTCAGAGCCAGCAAAAGCATCTTTGATTTTGTTCGTCATCGCGTGACTTTGAATAATCCCGAAAACCGTTATACCTATAGTCATACCAAGGGAACGTAGGAAGTTCAGCGTGGCGCTCGCCGCACCACGCTCTCGCGGAGAGAACGAATAAATCGCGGCATTGCCAAGCACGGAGAACGACGCGCCGATGCCAATACCTATAATGATCATAAAAACTGTCACGATGAAACGAGAGGAATCGACGCCAAGTGTTGTTAGAAGCACATTACCTGCGACAAGCACAGCCAGCGTTGCAATCATAATCGAACGGAACGTAATCTTCGTGTTCAGAAAACCGCTTCCAGTTGCTGTTACAACGGTACCGAGCATCATTGGCAGTAATACAAGGCCGGCATTCGTTGCATTGCCCCCGAGTACCCCCTGGATAAAGATCGGAATGAACACGGTAGCTGTCATATAGGCCGCACCGCTGAACATCGCCATCGCATTGCTGGTCAAGTACAGCCGCTTACGGAACATATTAAAGTTAATAATTGGTTCAGCCGCTTTACGCTCGATAAGTATAAAGGAGATCATCATCACCGAAGAGCCAGCGAACAAGCCTAAGATTCGAGCCGAATCCCAAGCGTAATTCGGTTTGCCGCCAAGCTCAAGGGCGAACATCAGACAGATGATGCCGGCTACCAATGTGAACGCGCCACCCCAGTCGATCTTCTGCTTGGAATGCTCCACCGACTCTTTATAGAAGAATGCAATCATGACGAACGCGATCAGGCCAAGCGGGAGGTTGATGTAGAAAATCCACTCCCAGTTGATATAGTCTGTAATATAAGCACCGAGCAGCGGACCGAATATACTCGACATGCCGAAGACGGCACCGAATAGACCACCAAGCTTGCCACGGCTTTCAAGAGGTACAGTGTCGTACATAATGGTGAATGCGATCGGCACAAGCGCGCCGCCGCCGATCCCTTGAATCGCGCGATAAACGCTAAGCTCAGTAATCGAATCCGCCGTCCCGCAGAGGATGGACCCGATTATAAAAGTAATAATACCGAAAATAAAGAACTTCTTCCTTCCGTACATATCGGACAGCTTGCCGAAAATCGGCATACCTGCCATTTCTGCAACCATATAAGCCGAAGTGACCCATACGAATTTATCCATGCCGCCGAGATCATGAACGATCGAACCCATTGCTGTCATGACAATCGAATTGTCCATGGATGCCATTAGAATACCCAACAGCAAGCCGGCGATTACAATGCCAACATGTTTCCGCTCTGCCTTCATTGTGTGCAGTTCCCTCCAGTAACATTGTTTGTTGTAGTTCCACACTTCACGACCGGCATACCTTAGAACTCATCCTCACAAGCTGGAACGGTATCGATCCACACCTGCTTACCATCCTGTAGCTTCGTTAAAAAATTGTTATTAGTCTCCAAAAGGTATTCCGGCCTCATAAACCAGCAAAACGAGTAATCATCGCTGCTACACCTCCTTTAGACAACAGTCCCCGTAGCAGGCCCGCGGTTTCCGCGGACAAGCAATGTGAGCGCGAGGAACGAGTCGAGCACTCGGTGGATACGGTCATCGATTTCTTGTCCAATTTCATTAAAGTTCCGCCCAGTTTCAAACCATTCGCGTTGCGCACCGCCAATCGACAACCACTCCGGGGCATTTATACCGTGCAAATTACGGACAGTCGATTGCAGCTGTATCAGCGAGCTTACGCCGACCGCGCCGCCGGCAGAGCTGACGGAAAGCACCGGCTTACCGCCAAAATAGGTCTGTCCGAGATGATCGAGCACATTTTTTAATACGCCGCTCATTCCTCCGTGGTATTCGGGTGAAGCGAGAATGACAGCATCGGCTTTGCGCAACAAGCCTTTCAATTCACTCAGTCCGCTATGGCCATCTTCCGATTCATCAGGAGAATAAAAGGGAAGTGGGTTGCGATACAAGTCGAACAGAGCGGCCGAATGCCCCTTCTCCTCGATGAGGCGTTCGATATATTCGACAAGCCGTGTACTTGTGGATGATTTGCGGTTGCTGCCTGCGATAATGACGATTTTCATAGGATTCAATCCTTCCTGGCGATTGTTTTGCTTTCGATGAGTTCATCTTACAGCAGAGAACGCCAATTCAGCGTCATCGGGAAGGATGATGACAGCAACACAAAAAGTCCAGCCTTTCGGCTGAACTTTACTACAACTTTAGTCGGAGTGAGCGGGTTTAGTCGCCGAGTCCCTGTTTAACGGCATAGATGGCGGCTTGCGTCCGGTCGGCCAAGCCGAGCTTGTCGAGCAGGTGACTGACATGGGTCTTGACCGTCTTCTCGGTAATGAAGAGGGCTTCACCGATTTCTTTATTGCTTCGTCCACGTGCGATGAGTTGAAGTACCTCCTGCTCTTTTCGTGTCAGTCGCTCATTAGGTGTCCCAGCCGATGCCGTCGGTCCTTTTGCCATGTGGGAGTCGGCGGATAGCTCCGGTGAGGCGACTAGTTTCATGAGCAGCCCAGCGGCCTCTGAATGCAGTTCGACCTTTCCTTCGTATACTCGCTTAATTGCTTGTACAAGTTCGTCCGGCTCGATATCTTTAAGCAGATATCCCTTAGCACCTGCTCGAATCGCGGGGAGCACATGATCTTGGTCGGAAAATGAAGTAAGAACGATGACTTTGATCTCGGGATGGGAAAGTTGAAGACTTTTCGTCGTTTCAATACCGTTTAGCACCGGCATGTTCAGATCCATGAGGATGACGTCCGGATGGAGCTCGGCTGACTTATCGATCGTTTCTTGTCCATTAGCGGCTTCACCTACCAGCTCAATATCGGGCTGAGTCTTTAAAAATACCTGTAACCCTTTGCGGACCATCGCATGATCGTCAGCCAGCAGTAATTTAATTGCCATGAATGATCACTTCCTATTGATTGCTATTTATTGTGCATGGAATCGCAACCTCTATCGTAGTTCCGCCCTTGTTTACGCTTGTGAGCGTAAATCGGCCGCCAAGTGCTTCCGCTCTCTCTCTCATTATCGATAGGCCGTACGAAGGCGCAGCTTGCGGATGACGCTTTGTTTTCTTTACACCGCGCCCCTTGTCGGTTATCCGGAGGATCGCTTGTTGTGCATCCAGTTTCAAGTCGATCGATGCCTCCGCAGATTCTGAATGTTTGTACACATTGTTCAGCGCCTCTTGCCCGATTCGCCATAGCGCTTCTTCCACATTTCGTGGCAGCTCACAAATACTGGACACCTGCGTATGAACACGGAGCTCCAGCTTCTCGCCGTATGTCTGAAGCGCCGTAACAAGGCCTACCTCAAGGCCAGGCGGGCGAAGTTGCATAATGAGGGCGCGCATTTCCTTGAGCGCTGTTTGGGAGAGGGATAGAATGTCTCCCATCGGCTGAAGCGCCACTTCGGGCTTACCGTTCCTGAGTAAGCTTTCCACGCCTTTGGCCGTCATGGAGAGCGAGAATAGCATTTGGCAGACGGAGTCATGCAAATCACGGGCGAGCCGATTGCGCTCTGCAAGGCGGGCGAGCTCCCGCCGCTGCTCCTCTAACTGAGCGCTTTCGAGTGCCATCGCAATGTGATCAGCGAGTGCCTCCAGCACCTCTTTATCGATTGTCCGCATAATACGTCCGGTCGCATCATCCCCGACTAGCAGCATACTTTGCGGCATTAAACCAGCGCTCGGAATCGGGACAGCCTGGGCAGTTGATAGCTTAGGAGACAGCCCCTGCAGCTCGTGACAGTCGGCCAGCACTGAAGTCTGATCAGTTGTTGCCGCGACATAGCGTCGTTTGCGGTTGGCCTCTCTTAACCAGTTTGTTACCGGCAGCAGGAGCCGTGTATCCGGCAGGGATGTAAGTCCGTTCGCATAAACTGCTTGCAGGAAAAGTTCGTCATTGACCGTTTCCAGCAGAGCGGCGAACGGCCATTCGAAATGTTCTCCGATCTGCTGCACGATAAGCTCCTTAAGCCGCTCCAATTCCGTTCCGCTACTTACAACCATGCCAATCGATCGACTGAAGTTGCCTAGCCGCGCGAACAACTCTGCCCGCCGTTGTTCAATTGCATAGAGACGCATCCGGTCGACGGCGCTGCTGATTTGGAATGCGACCGCCTGCAACAGCGCGAGTTCTTCTTTCGAGAAATGCGACTTGCCGGGCGATGCGACATTCAGAACTCCGAACCGTCGATCACCGGAGCGGAGCGGTACGGTGGCATGGTGGGTAATGCCACGAGTGTCACCCCGGCTGAATTTAACCGCATCTTCCAATCGTTTGCAGTGTAATATATTAACAGCATTATTCAAGTCATTTTCCCAAAAACGATCCAGACACCAGCAAGTACCACAGCGCATCGGAGCTTTATCTTCATTCAGCAGAGCCGCCGGCAGATTACTATCGGCGATGCATGTATAGTCCATCCGGTCACCGGTTAGGAAAATCCATCCGGCTTGCAGCCCAGTCAGCTCCAGCAATTTTTCCATCACCGTATTGAGCATGAGTGTCAGATCGTTAGACTGGTTCAACGTTTCGGCGATAATCTTAAGTGTAAGTAGCTCTTGTATATGAGGATCGGTCGTCATCGTCATTTCCCCTTTTACAGTTAGGTTCGAGAAGAAGAGGCTAATTTCCTCTACACAAAAAAAAGGCGAAGCTTGTATCAACCTGCTTCACCGTTTTATTTAAAATTAACGAACAACTAGATACACGATTTAGAAATATCCAGTGCAGGATTCTCTCGTTTAGCTGACCCAGAGTAGCTATGGTACAAGATAAGAAAAAGGTCGGGAAGTCTCAAAACAAGAAGTAGTTGTAGATATCGCTGGACCTTGCATAGTTTTCACAGGAGGGTACATCTAAAGATTGTG
This sequence comes from Paenibacillus sp. N22P23, assembly GCF_059383735.1. Taxonomy (NCBI): domain Bacteria; kingdom Bacillati; phylum Bacillota; class Bacilli; order Caryophanales; family Paenibacillaceae; genus Paenibacillus; species Paenibacillus sp. N22P23. The sequence continues at coordinate 684,369 of NZ_JBXENT010000002.1, read as the reverse complement.
AACGCAAATGATGAAATAACTGTAACGGAACCTTGCGGGTTTGCGGGTACCGTTTTATAACTAATTATGAAAGATAACACTAGTTACTAGTAGTCCTAGTAGTAGTAGTAGGTATGTATTCAAATTATATGAAAAGAGTGATTATTTGAAGTTTGAGGGTCTTCCTTTATATCTACAGCCTTGGCTTGTTTATTATTGTAACGTGGCTACTGATTCGTTATGTTTCTAAGGTTAAGTTTGAGGGACGATTTTTATTTTTTGGAATACTCACTTGGTTCTACGGTAATAGCACTTTTTTATGATAGTTCAACTTAATTATTTCGAGAACCCCGTTAAAACGGCGTGGCATTCGGTTCATGTTGGAAATCGGTGTGTTCTAAAACTTACTCTATCCCGTTAGGAAGGCTTGCATGCTACCATAAAATGATTGGTCGAACATTTTCCAGTACCGGAAGCAAAAAAAGCAAGCGGCAACTAAATGCCGCTTGCTTTTTTTCTTGTCTCTCACTCTCACGATTCCTTACATTTGCTTCGTCTTAAACAGTGTATTTATCGATCCGCCATTATTAATAATTTGGAGCGCAGTTGCGAGAAGCTCCGCCATTGGAAGTACAACGAACTTATCCGAATGGTTCGGGTCAATTGCGATGGTATCCGTAATAACGACCTTTTTAATGTAGGGATGCGACAGCTTCTCGAGCGCGTTATCCGAGAACAACCCATGTGTTGCGCAAATATAGGCGTCATTCGCGCCTCTCTTATGCAACGCCTCAACAACATTCACAATCGTACCACCTGTATCGATTAAATCCTCTATAATAATCGGAGTCATGCCTTCGACTTCACCGATAATATGAGTGATTTTCGTCTTATTGTGAGCAGGGCGGTTCTTAATCATAATTGCAAACGGACAGTCCATATAGTTGGCGAGCTTCTCAGCGGTTGTTGCCCGACCAGCGTCAGGTGAAACAACTACCGGATTCTTAATGTTCATTGACTTCAAATAATCCGTGATAAGATCCAAAGCGGTAATATGATCAACAGGGATATCGAAAAAACCTTGAATCGGATCGGCATGAAGATCAACAGTAATTAAGCGGTCAGCACCAACAGTTGTCAGCACATCAGCTACGAGTTTCGCGGAAATTGGTTCGCGCGGGGCTGCTTTCCGTTCCTGACGAGCATAGCCATAATACGGCATAACGATATTAATCGTTTTGGCTGAAGCCCGTTTTGCAGCATCAATCATAATCATGAGTTCGACTAAATGCTCATTTACGGGATGAGACAAGGATTGAACGATATAGACATGAGCAGAGCGAATCGATTCGATATAACGTAAGCTGATTTCTCCGCTTTGCAACCTGGAAATCTCAATGTCTCCAAGAGGAACATTAAGCTGCCTGCATAGCTCTTTCGCGAGCGGGAGGTTCGATGAACCGGAAAATATTTTTACATTTTGCATCCGCTGGACGCCTCCTAATAGAATTGCTATGCCATTTATGCATGGTAAGCATAGGTTTTTATTTTCTTGCAACATACAGTTAGTTCCATTATATCCTTTTCCTTTGTAAACTCAAAAAAAACCTTACCTGTAAAAAAGAACGGTCTTGAATAGTCTGTTTAGGCTTCACTGCCAACAGCACCGCGCGAATTATGTGTCAGGGCTGCGCGAATTGGCAGAGTTTATTCACCAATCAGGGTGGCGGAGATTTTCAAGCCCGTGATTAATAATACCAGCTTTTGTAACAAGCATTTTCCATAGTCAATACCGATGCCATATTTGAATCATTATGTACAAACTTTTTATTAATCGTATATTTCGCTATAGAATTTAACATTATTGCTGTTTTGATAGAGTTTAGATAACCGTTTTCTTTATTAAAAACCACCATCAAACGATCACCAATAATATTTCTAACTTTACCACCCCGACTATTTAGAAATAAGAAAAAGGAAGTCCCAAAGGTCTTAACTGATGACCAATGGGACTTCCACTAGAAAAAATTTTAATATAATGTATTACAGGGGAAAGCTAATACCTGTATCAGTCATATCGTCGTGATTAGTAGCACCTGAAATCGCCATGCCTGCAGGAAAGCTAACATCAAAAGTAATAGTATTATACAGATGTGAATAATGACCATAAACGTTTGTAGAAGTTGAGGTAGTATTGTTCTTCAAAACTCTGAACGTCATATATCCTCTATGAGTTTTAGTTGATCTCGAACCGTTGTTCGAATATAGCTTTAAGTCAATATCAAATGCAATACCTGCGTTTGCACTCTTATGTTCTGCAGTCCAAATATATTCCGATTCTGACGCTGGTGGGTTTACACCAGCAAAATCACGAGAATAAACAGCATACTCAGAATCTTGAATGTAAGTCAAATTAGAGTTAAAGGTCATTCCAATAACATCTGTCAGTGCATAGGTTGGGGTTATGAGCCAGTCAAAAGAATTCTTCAACAGATACTCAGTTGTTGTTCCACTAACTAGAGAATTTGAAGTCGTCATTCTCATCCAAGAAGTAGTTTCAGTGTCAGTAGCAAAGGTCGATATTCCGCCCTGTGCTTGTTTTTCTTTTTTCTCTTTATAAGCTTTAACCTCTTTTTCTGCCTGTTCCTTACTAATATCCGTCACTCCGTCTTCGGTGCTTACGCGATAATATTTAGTATCAACGGCAATTAATGTCCCGGTTGTATCCGCTCCGTACTTGGAATTAAAGGCTTCGTATTCCTCTTGCGTCATTAACTCAATTTCTTTGTCAGTAAATCCAAAGGATACTAACCTCTCAATATCCGTTCTATCAAGTATGGAATTTTGGGACTGATTTCCTCCAGCAGCAAATACTGAAGTACCGCAAGCGAGTACTAGAGAAAGTAAAAGGCAAAGAGTAATACTAAAACGTTTGTTCATGATTAGTCCTCCAAAGTTGTGTATTCGACACCGGCCGATGTACAATTGACAGAATATAACATTATTTATGAAAATGTTGTAAAATTTTGTCGAAAACAATTTACTTTAGGGAAAATTTAGATAATAGGGGTGTGTTTTATGGGTAAAAGGATGCTTATAGTCTTTATTGCTTTATTATTGGTTGTGATTTTGGGTCAAACATTTTTAACTCGCAACCATTACAATATCAATCAGTTTATTAAGGATCAGCAAATAGAAGATCCGCAGATAGTAACCCTTAAAGATAAGTCCTATATCTTTTCTGGCACAAATAATATTTATGTATTTAGAGGTAAGTCAAATTATGAACACTATGTTGGAGAGGAACTAGGAAACTACATTATTGGAGGAATGGAAAAGGGATCTGTGGCCATCATGATTAAAAATATAGAAATCGCAAATGATATACGGAGCTACTCGGTTATTATTGATGGCATAGCAAAGGGTCGCAAAATTGAGTTTAAAAGTGGAAATAACGTTATTGTAGTTGATGAAAGAATATGGAATCCGACTCCAAACTTTAAAGTTATATTTTACAATAACTTAGGCAAAGAAATTATGTTGATTAATCATTAAATAACTATGATCGTAAAGCTCGATTCGTAAGAGAAGAAGTCCAGGAAGTGTTGAAAGAGGAGAGACTCCTCATCCTGAGAATTACAGGAGAGAGCTGCACCGTGTTGGCCGGCCGAAGTCTAGCCACGGTATTTTACGATGATCTGCGTCTGATGCCCGCGTATGGCGTAGATCGCATGAAACCAGACCAACAAGTGAATCCGGCGCAGCTGGCGGCATATGAGGGCCACCGAATCTTGCTTGTCCTGGACGAGGATCCGCTATCACAATTCACGTGGCAAACACTAGTAAATTCAGCGGATTGGAACAGGCTGGAGGCGGTTGGGGACAATCGGGTAGCGTTCATTCCAGCTTATCCTTGGATGGAATACACGGTGTTTACGCATGAGCTCATACTTGACGAAGCGCTCAAGCTTTGGCGGAATCGTGCATAAGTTTAAGTCGTGCTCAGCATGCCCATGGCAGATTTACTAAACGAAGAAAAGCTGCTGCATCATTTTCTAATTTGACTCTTCCTTTAGTTGCCGGAGCACTTTGATCCGAATGCTAGCGCGTCTGGCTCGAATGAACCAAATTATATTATGGGGTCAAATCGTGGATGCCGCTTATGATCAAATGAATGAGGAGCTAGGCGAAGTTACGGACGAGGAACGAAGGCAGGCTATCATTGATCACTTTCAGACACATCTTATCGATATCGATGCAAGTGCATTCGGACTTCTGACAAATCCATTTGCAAGGAAACGCAGGTATATTGAAGATCCTGAGGATCCGAACAAAAAAACAGCATTAAAGATGGCTTGCTGCCTTGCTTATCGCCTGCCGTATCGCCGGAATACGGCATTTAACTATTGTTATACGTGTCCGCGTCTGAAAGAGAATGATCGCGCGTTAATGAAAGCAAATGGTCAGTACTGATGTGCGATGGCGAAAATAATCTTGATGGAAAAAAAGAGGCTGTCATAAGACAACCTCTTCCACCTGAATTTAGCTCTAGAGTACTCGTCTAGCCGTTACATAATGCGTTGACCAATAGCCGGAAGTCAACGAATTAATTGCAAGTCCGTCGTTAGACGGGGTGTTGTGGATAAACTGACCGCCGCCGATGGAAATTCCGACATGATTGATGACGCTGTTGTTGCTTCCGATCGTATCGAAGAAGACGAGATCGCCTTTGCGCAGGATGCTTTTGCTTGTATAGGAGCCTTGGGTTTTCTGGGATTTCGTGCCCCACTTCAGATCCACGCCTACTTTAGCGAAGACGAATTCCGTAAACGAAGAGCAATCGAAGATCAGCTTCGACGGGTTGCGCGTACCGAAATCATAATGGACGCGGCCCATGTAGCTTTTGGCGATGTCGACGACACGATCGGCATTCGAGCTGCTAGAGTTTGATGAACCCGAACCCGACGAACTTGGACCGCTGTGGCTCGTATATTTATCGTTCGCGGATATGTAGCCGGTATTGCCACGCTTATCGGAGACCTTAAGCCAATAGCTGTTTACCTCGGAGATGATATGGATCGATTCACCCGTCGGAATTAAGCGAATGACGCGGCCGCTTGTGCTGGCGCTTGCGCGCAAGTTTACTCCGGACGTGACCTTCGTTTCGTAGACGGTTGCGGCTGACGCTTTCGGCAGAAATGAGGCTTGTCCGATGCTTAATGCTCCGAACCCGATAACGGTGCACAAGCCGACGGCTATTATTTTACGTAGAATAGGCTTTGCAGACATGTGAGTCCCTCCATTGTTTGATGTCGGGATTCACTCTATCACATATCTGAAAGCCTAATCTTTTCCTCTGAGAGAGAAAATTCCGTCAGAGCGGCTATTTCAGCCCTTTATTAGAAGTTTATGAGAATTTATTCAGACATGCTAGGAAAGTTCCGCACTCATTAAAAGAATGGGCCATACACTAAAGAAATTCTAAGAAGCTTATTGTATGGAAGGGTGAAATAGGAATGCAATATTATTATTATCATCAACCATTATATTGGTATCCTAATTGGAACTATTACTATCGACCAGCTACCCCAGATCCGGAGGATGTCAACCAATTTAAACATTCAGCAATCCAATTTCTGATGCCTACCTTAGAAATGTATCATTTGTTAAACAGTATTTCCCATAGCCCTGACCTGGCTAAGAAAATTAAAAAAGCCGCTTCGGAAAGCGACCACGATCAGATTAATAAGTTGATCCATGCCGCGGGTGTAACAACTCCTGTCACCACTGAATTCAATCCTGATGGAATCATGTTATCGTTTAAACCAACGGATTCTAATGCTTGTTTCGCGATCCGATTATCGTTGTGTTGGTAATCGTAATAAAGAAAGGTGCATATCCGCTTAGGATCATGCACCTTTCTTGTCATTGCGCTCTATTTCGTTCTAGTGAAGGTTTGACCGGCCAATTCAAGCGTATCGCCATTTACGATGAACTCGACCGTACTAACGGACCTGTCCGCAACAATGCGGATATGGGACGAGTCAACGATCAAGTAGTTCCCTACTGCCTGGCCCGCACGATAGAAGACGCCGTCCGCGGTCAGTTCCATCACGGTTCCTTTGCGTGATTCGGTCCAAGATCCGACGAGCTTAGAAACGATTTCTGCACTTGCTGATGCGGCAGGGGAGAGGACTAGATCATATCCTCTTGCCGTCAGATGTTCGACGATCTCCTTGTAGCTGGCATTATCCGAAGTGCCTGCTCCGAACGGATTCTCCTTCGCGCCTCGCAGGACATATACATACTCGCCTTTGCTTCCCAATTCGGAATCTTTGGCATCATGATTATCCGCATTCCATTTCGCTTGATCTATCACTTCGATTGTAGCAACAACGTGTGCTTCAGGCGATGCCGCATCTTGCGGCAAGTAAAGCAAGTCGATCGCACTTAGAGCATTCGCCGACAATGCTCCGGACTTTATTCCGTCCGCGATCGATTCCGCCGGCCAAACAGTCGGGCGAAGCTTACCGCCGAACGAAGACGGAATCTGCAAGGAGTAGCCGTATTTGTCCAACATCAATTGCTCATCCATACGGTACTCAAGAAACTCGCTGTTTGGGGTGAAATAGGCCGTCTGTGACGATCCTTCCCAATAGACGTCGTAACCGAGCTGTCCGGCTACGCTGCGAACGGGCAAATACGTGCGGTTGTTATAAACAAGCGGCGTCAATGCCGAGCCGTCCTCATCTTTTAACTCGACTTGGCTGCCGCCGACATTAACTTGTACGGACGGATTTAAGAATGCCTTCACTTGGGTCAATTGCCCGGATGCGTATACACCAGCCGCGAGCCCGAGCGTCATGGTTGCGGTTAACCCTGCAGCGATAATCGTTTTTTTCTTCATTGAGATGACCTCCGTAAGCTTATTGTGATCTACACATAGCTATGACGGGGAACCTCACGAGAAAGTTTGGAACAATTCTCCGATCCGAAATTATTTTACGTATGCTTGATTGATCAGATCATCAGCTAATCGTTCCGTCGGAATGACGAACTCTACGATCCCCATCGATCCGGGGGCGACAGCGTACTTATCGAAGGAAATCACAAGTTTGTTGTCGGCGTTAATATAGAAGTTTTGATCCTTCTCGATGGATCTGAAATTCAAATCCGACTCTTGCTGACCATTTCCAGTAACCCAGAAAAACGAGTTTTTGTCTTGTTTCATTCTTGCTATCATTTGTTCCTTAATGTTGCTGCTGATGAGATCGATATACTGGTCGCCTTTAAAGAGACTCGGCAGCGTGATGAGTGCATGGTTCACTTTGTCGACTGTATCGTATTTGAACGTAGTTGAGGAAGAACCTACGGTATTGACGACATAGCGTCCAACGGACAACAGGCGATCCGTATCGGTTTTGACAACATAACCGCTTTCCACACCAGCTTCACCGCCGCCGCTTTGCTTCAAATCTTCCATTTCTGCCATGAATGCATCGTACAGCCGTTTGCTCTCCGCAGCATATTTGCTGTTTAACTGTTGTTCTAACGACGTGTCACCAAGATCGGAAATGGCCGGTACTTGAATATGGGCTTTATAAGTTGGTTCTTCTACCTTGTATTCGCGGATCGTTAGTACTTTAACGAGGGGGCCGATGACCGGCCACTTCGAAGACGCATTCGCAAACGAGGGACTTATGTTTAGAGCGGAAATAAACAAGGTCACAATTGCAGCCGCGGCAGCGACCCATCGAATGCGTATCGTCTTCTTATGGACATGCTTGCGAATTGCTTCTTCTACAATAATGTCCAGACCCTCGGGGACAGGTATTTCGTTATATTGTCGCTTCAGTTCGGTCATCTTGTTACCCATTTCCATCCACCTTATTCAAGTTTTCATCGTTCATGAACAAGCGCAATTTACGAAGCGCTTCATACAATCGCGTCTTGATCGTGTTGACATTTTCGTTTAAGACATGGGCGATTTCTTCGATTTTCATGTCGTCGAAGTAGCGGAGCACGACTACACTGCGATAAAGGGGAGGGAGCAAGCTCATCGCATGTTCCAAATCAAGGTCCCGATAGGCATCTTGTGAATGTAATCCATAGGTTTCGAGCGTCTCCTCGTCGAAGGTAACCACGTATTTCTTTTTCCTCAAAAAGTCTAACGCGGCGTTTATGACGATGCGATAAAACCAACTTTTCGCTTGGGCAACATCTTTGAGTGACTTTGAGGCGGTTAACGCTTTCTTGATAGCCTCTTGAATAATGTCCAGTGCGTCATCGGGATTTCTGACGTATGTATAGGCCAAACGATAGGCGTTATCTTTGTGTTGTAAGATGCATTGCAGCACTTCCTTCGAAGAAGGGGAAGCAAACATGGTGAATGAACTCTCCTTTACAATAAGGGCCGTAAGACTATGACGATCCAGGTTAGCAAAAAGTTTGCTGCAGAATTATTTGCCAACCAGGATGTTGACAAGATTCAGTTCCTAAGATAGGATTTGGTTGAAAACATAGAAGACGAGGGCTGAATAATGCAACTATTATATAAAGTTGGGAAAAACCCGATTATTGCAGCAGTCCGAAAGTCGGAAGACCTTGATGATGCCTTGAGAAGCCCTGTCGACAATGTTTTTTTTATGGGAGGCACCGTTCTGGAACTTGTTCAGTCGGTTCGTTTAACGAAAGAGGCAGGCAAAGGAGCTTTTGTTCACCTTGATTTGATAAAGGGGTTGTCTAGTACCGACCGTGAGAGTCTGGAATGGATTGCAAAGTACGCCGGAGCTGATGGTGTTATTTCTCCCAAGAGCCATATCATCAAGGAAGCGAAACGATTCGGATTGTATGGCATTCTTCACCTGTTCGTAATCGATACGGTTGCTCTTGAGAATGGTCTGAAGCTGAGTCGACAGGTCGATCCTGACGGCATTGAATTAATGCCGGGTGTTATTGATAAAGTGATCCGCACATTTTCGGAACTGCTGAGTGATAAACTGATTATCGCCAGTGGTCTCATCCAAACCCGTGAAGAGGTAAATACGGCCTTGAATGCGGGAGCGACTTCTTTGTCGGTAAGCAATAAGGAACTTTGGAACCTTACTTTCGATCAATTAAATTAATCTTATAACGTGTTATGTTCATCTGTTGGAGTGATGACGAAGAGAAAGCTCCCAACAATGAGGCCATGTACCCTATGTACGTGTGTCTTGTTGCTGGGAGTTTTTTTATTTCAAACCTAATTACGAGAGGAAGGATTCGACCAGTGAACAAGGAGAATCGTCAGATCATAGTTATCAGTATCGATGGGATGGCTGCTTTCTATTTACGAGATCCACAAGTGAAAATGCCGGTACTACGGAAAATCATGGAGACCGGAGCATCTGCAGAGGCAATGGTCAGCATTGCTCCGACAGCTACATGGGCGATTCATACAAGCATGGTTACTGGTGTTTATCCCCGCAAGCACGGAGTGTTGGGCAATTGGGTTATCGATCGTCCCGCTGGAAGAGTGGGGGAGCACTTCGGAGACTTGACATGGAATAAAGAAGAAAGTGTATGTGTACCTACAATCTACGACATGGCCAAGGCTAGAGGTTGGAAGACGGCTGCCATTTGCTGGCCTAAGACGCGTCAGGCAAAAGCTTTGGACTGGTGCATCCCTGAATTTTATCAGCAAGAGTTATTTGAATCTTACAGCACTCAGGAGTGGTGGATGGAGCTGAAGAATGCTGGTTTTCCGGTAGACAAATATGGAGCTTGGAGCTGTGAGCATGAAAATGCCCCAATGCAGGATTGGCTGACGACTGAAATTGCCAAACATCTGCTGACCAACCACAATCCGGATTTGCTGCTCATGCACTACTTAATGCCAGACACTTATCAGCACGTTTATGGCATTTCTACGAGTGAAGTGTACTGGGCTCTCGAATATATTGATGAACGGATCGGAGACTTAATTGAAACTTTGAAGTCAACGGGAAAATGGGACAATACGGATTTGTTCATCGTTTCCGACCACGGCTTTGTGAATACAACACGAACATTTTATCCAAATGTGCTGTTTAAGCAAAAAGGATGGTTTGAGCAGTCCACGCCATTAATCGGGAAAGTGGCGGCGGTATCCAATGGTGGAATCGGTTATGTGTATGTACTGGAAGATCAAGCTGAGGAGCGCACCCGGCTTATGGATGAAGTTCGGGAGCTGCTTCATAGTACGCCGGGCATCGCTCGCATATTCGAGCCTCAGCAGTATGCAGAATTAGGCTTGCCGGCGGAAGGAGAAATGGCGGATCATTGTCCGGACTTCATTTTCGAAGCTGAACTCGATTGTTTCATACATTTCGACCATACAGGCGAGGAAGTGTTACAGGAGGGTGGAAAATTTTATGGTATGCACGGATATCTTCCACAGCATGAACAAATGAAGGCGATTTTTGCTGCTACGGGCAAATCCATTCAGCCTTCCGTTAAATTGGGGGAAATAAAACTGGTCGATATAGCGCCTACTTTGATGCGTCTGATTGGAGGAGAGCTGCCTGATACCGATGGTCGTGCTCTTGATGAAATTTGGAAAGCAGGTGTAGCTGATGGAAGTAACGCTTAAGAAAGGGGGAGAGCTTTTTGATCAGGTAAAGGCGTTTTTTTTCGATCTGGATGGCTGTATTTATTTTACGGATACGTTGGCGCCGAGCGCCGGCAAGTTAATAGAAAGACTTAAACAGGAAGGCAAAAAGGTAGGTTTTATTACGAATAACTCCCGGCTTACAGCACGTGAAGTGAAGATGAAACTTCATAAAATGGGCTTGGAAATTCCCTCTGAAGACATATTTACGGCTACCGATTTAACGGGTCTATACATCAAGAATAAATACGGCAACAAGCGAGTGAAATCGGTTGGCAGCGATGGGCTGAGTGCCGCGCTAGCTTCAGCAGGACATGAACTGCTCCCGCTCGATTCTGAGGAAGAGTCCGATGTTGTTGTCGTTGGCCTTGATATTACGTTTTCCTACGCTACACTGGAGAAGGTTGCTGGAGAAGTGGATAGAGGGGCGATTCTAATTGGAGCAAACGCCGATGGCTACCATCCTGGCAGCAATGGAAAGCGAGTACCGGAAACAGGTGCTCTCATTGCTGCTATCGAATCGGTGACGGGCCGGAAAGCAGAGTATGTGGGTAAGCCGGAGTCGAATTTGTTTCTTTACGGCATGCAAGCATTCGGTTGTAGTGAAAAGGAAAGCGTTATGATCGGGGACAATTATTATACGGATATAATCGGTGGAAAACATGCGGGCATGCATACCGTATGGATCAGATTGGAAAATGAAACTATGCCAAGGCGAGAAGAAAGTGCTGCTAATGCTTGGCCGATGGCAGATTATGTGTATGCAACGATTGCAGAACTGTTGGAGGGCTGCAATCTGTGAACACAGACAGCAATAAGGCCTAGCAAGTTAACGCCATACCATATCATTTAAACAAAAGTTAACCATCTGCCATGAAAGGGCGTTGAGAACGTATGGATATTCAGATTTATCATTTTGTTGAGGGAGCCCGGCAAGCGCGAGGGTTGACCGTCATTATCGATGTATTCCGGGCCTTTTCGGTCGCCTGCTATGTAACGGCGGGCGGAGTTCAGAACTTGCTGCCGGTCGGGAGCATGGAGACCGCGTATCGGCTGAAGCAGGACAATCCGGAATATATTCTAATCGGGGAGCGCGGCGGGGTGATTCAACCGGGCTTTGATTACGGTAACTCACCGTTCTCCATCCAAACCGTTGACTTCAGTGGCCGGACGATTGTGCATACGACAAGCGCAGGAACGCAAGGTCTCGTCAATGCGGTGAATGCGGATGAGATTATTACGGGCAGTTTCGTCAACGCGCAGGCTATTATCGACTACATTCGCATAAGGAATCCGAAGCATGTTTCTCTGGTCTGTATGGGCTGGGGTGCGGTGGATGAGGCAGACGAGGACACACTGTTTGCGCAATATGTAAAGAACGCACTGGAAGGCAAGCCGAACGACTTTCCCGATATCGTCCGCTTTCTGCGGCACGAGAGCAAGACTGGCAAATTTCTTGATACGACGGATGCTTCCGCACCGCCTGAGGACTTCGACTTGTGCTTAAGCCTGAATCGATTTCCGTTCGTGCTGAAGGCCGAGTCGATTGGAGAATCACTGATCAGGCTAGTGAAGCATGATGTTATCGAAGGAGCATTATTATGAGCCGTCGTGTTCTCATTATTGGTACGGATGGGTTGCGTCCGGATAACGTGGATTTGAAGCGAATGCCGACCTATGCGGAGCTGATCAGTCGAGGGACATTATTCAGCTCCTTCCAAGCAGCTTACCCGTCAGAGACTCGCGTCAGCATGACGACTTTGACTACGGGGGTGCTGCCTGGCCGTCACGGGGTCGTCAATAATCTGATGGTGGTGCCCGGCTTTGGAGAAAAAGGGTTCCTGCAGACAGGTGACGACCGGGATCTCTTGGCTTACAACGGCGCAATGTCGGAGCCATTCATTCTGGCTCCGACATTGGGTGACAGGCTGCATGAGCATGGGCGTAACCTTGCTGTAGCCGCTTCCAGCTCCCCTGGAGCCTCCCTTCTGTGGAACCTGAATCACCCGGAACAGGTGATCAATCCGTCGTCGACTTACGGCGTCGAACGGCTTCGGCAGCTGCATGCGGAGCTCGGAGAACGTTCTCCGGAGCGGTCGCATGTGAAGCGGGAACATGCTCTATGGGCGACTCGGGCGTTAACGGAGATTCATCTGCGGAACCCCGAGAATCAGGCTATGGTTCTGTGGCTGTCGGAGCCGGACGCCAGCCAGCACGACTATGGGCTCGGCTCACCGGAGAGCCTGGAGGCATTGGAGCTTATCGATGCATGTGTAGCGGAGGTGCTCAGAGCTGTCAAGCGTGAGGGGTTGTCGGACGAGCTGGACCTGTTCCTGATCAGCGACCACGGCCACTCGACGATTCAAGCTCAGGGCTCGCTGCAGGAGCATGTGCGGAGAGCCTGTGAGGAATTAGGCTTGGCGTCTAACTTCGTTACAGCCGGGCACTATGTGTATGCGGCACCTGATGAGTCGACTGAGCCCTCGCCGAAAGAGGCAGCCGCCCTCGTTGCGTGGCTGCAGGCAAAGCCATGGTGCGAGCGGGTTTATGCCGGCTCTCCGGCTTATTGGGACCTCCCCGGCGTGTTGCCGCTGGAGCAGCTGCTCGGACCGATTACGCATCGCCGCGCTCCACTCTTCGCCGTTCAGCCGGTATGGACACACGAGCCGAATGAATATGGCGTGCCGGGGACGACGTTGACTCTGACCTCATCTACGGCCCTTCGCTCCAGCCATGGGACATCCAGCCCTTACGACCGGCAAGCCTTCTGCCTTGCCGTCGGCAGCAGCTTCCGCCAAGGCGTCGTTTCCGAGGTCCCCTGTGGCATCGAGGATATTGCGCCGACCGTCTGCTGGCTGATGGGCCTCCATGCCGAGACCGGCTTCGACGGTCGTGTGCTGAGTGAAGCGCTGCGAGGACCAGCATAAGCAAATAGGAGTGTTTTATACGAATAATTGACAGTAAAAAACAAAAAAAGATTGGCAATTACAAATGGTGATAGATTTCGAACCTGCAGATGTGCATACAATGATAGGATTTGCCATCCTCCCTCAGTACCGAGTCACTTCATCCTGTTCTAAACTGAAAGTTGTAACAAATCACGCAGTAAAGTTAAAGCGGTTTAACTTTTCTGTTCATATGTAAGCGCCTCCAACGTCGATGTGAAACGCATCGCAAAACACCTTCAAAAGGAGTAGAGACCATGTCAAGAAAAGTATCGAGCTTAGTTTCTTCGCTTGTGATCGGCAGTATGCTGTTCTCCAGTACTTCCGGCGCAGTCCCGTCTTCAAATGCCGACGAACATTGGGCGGCCAAAGAATTGCAAAAGTGGACATCGGACGGCTTGTTGAAAGGCGACGAGAAGGGGGACTTGCATCCCGATAAAGCCATTACAAGGGCTGAATTCATAACCTTAATCAACAATATGTTCGGCTTTAAGCCGCCGTCTGTTGCACGTTCTTTCCCGGATGTTAGCTCCAATGTTTGGTATGCATCGGAGTTCCAGAAAGCCTACGACTCAGGAATCGTACTGGGAGACGAGCATGGGAACATGAACCCCAATGCCAATATTACAAGGCAGGAAGCCGCTGTTATCTCGGCCAGATTGTTTGTGCTGCTTGACGTCGGTGCTCCAAGCGAAGTTTCTTTTAACGATTCGTCCCAAATCGCGAGTTGGGCTAAGTCCGCGGTTGCTGCTTTGGAGGCCAAGCACTACATCGCAGGCAGATCGAATAATGAATTTGCTCCTAAGGCCAACATCACGCGCGCGGAAGCGGTAAAGATGTTAGACAACATTATGGGAGAAATCATTAACAAGCCAGGCACTTACGAGGGCGATAAGGCCGGGAATCTGGTTGTAAATACCGCCGACGTAAAACTTAACGGCATGATCATTAACGGTAATTTATATGTAGCGCCTGGCGTGAGTGAAGGAGACTTTACGTTAAGCCATGTACAAGTAAAAGGCGACGTAATCGTCGAAGGAGGGGGCATTCATAGCGTGCACCTCGATGATTCGAATATCCAAGGCAAGTTGATTATTCTCAAGAAGAACGCCCCTGTCAGAGTCGTAACTTCCGGAAGCACGGACATTGGGCAGGTCGTCATTTCCAGTGGCGCAACGCTGGAGAACCATGCAAGCCATGCGATTCCAACCGTCGTTATTACCGGCGATGATGTAGTCGGCAAAGCTGTAACGCTTACGGGTGATTATGTAAGCGTGGACGTGCAAGAGAAGGTTGAATTGGACTTCGGCAGCGGAACCATTAAGGATATATTCGTAAACGGTCAGGCTTCTATTACGGGATCGGGCGAAATTGTAAATGCGACAATCAACGTCAACGGCGTAACGATCGAGAAAACGCCTGCGAATGTTAAATTAATGGATGGATTGACCGCTACTATTGGAGGCGTCGTAACCGGCAGCGTGGGCAATGGAGGCGGAGCTATAGGCGGGACCGGCGGTTCGGTTATTACGCCTCAACCACCTATCGTGGCATACGGAACGTGGGGAGATTCTTTAGCGGATAGTTCTGTACCGCAGAACGTGAAATCCTACATCACGGAAATTCGCGGCGTTACCAATCCAATGGGAGGCCAGAAAAACGTCATTACGGATGATCTGTTCGGAGTGACTCCGAATGTTTTCCCGATCCAGCTTGGTGCGAACATCACTACCTCCTATATGGACAGCAATAAGAATCTATGGATGGGTACGACAACGAACCTGATCTATCGCGATAACGCAACGGGTGCATTCAAAGAGTTTGGTGCGGACGTATTGGGCTACGGCAACGTCGATATGATTATTCCGGACGAATTGGGCGGCGTATGGGCTTTAGTCGGCAACGTTGAGATCCCGACTACCCCCGATACACCTGTCGACTACTCCAATACAAAGGTCATTCACATTACAAAGTCTGCTGTAAGCAACTAACGGAGAGGAGTTAGATTCGGATGAAGAGACAAAAGTCAATTAAATCGATGTTATCGAAGGTCACGTTAACTTCTGTGTCTATAGCCACGGTATTGATGGTTCCTGCGAATGCTTTCGCCGAGCGGAATACCGTCGTTGTACCGACACCTGTCGTACACCAGGTTGCGGCACATTATACGAAGCAAATCAACTATTTCAAACTGGGAGACCCTCGAATTCCCGGCGGAGCGAACAGCAAATATTCTGCAGACTGGATCACGCCTGACAATTACACATCGCAAAGCGCATTGTCCAACAACCGTGTGCTTCCATTTGATATGCCCGATTCCGTGCTTGAGGCTACCGGTTTGGGCAGCGAAGTCGACATGGCGTTCAAAGACGCTAATGGGGCGTACTGGGTTGTCGTTAATCCGAAAGGTCTGGTAAGAATCGATTTCGGTGCTTCCGACGCTAACGATGTATTCCAATACTTATCGGGAAGCCGGTACATATTTGACGCTACCAGCGACGATAAAAATACGATCACGGGCATCATGTCCGACGGCGATCACGGGATTTGGATTCAAAACAGTCAAGGTGCTACCCACGTTAAGTTCGTGCTGCAAACCTTGGCGGAACAAGCGGCGAACATGGAGTACACGCGGGGCTTGTTCGACAGTCAAGGCGCGATCGGGGACCAAAGCGGCTTAACATTGGATTATGGCAACGATACTTCGGACAACGGGCCGGGCTATGTATCCACTTTACCTACAAGCCCGCGAGTCGGCGGAACGAATTATTTCCAAGACGCTTCGGGCAGAACGTATGCGGAAACGCTTAGACCGACCAACAACTTTGCTTACTGGTCCGGATTCAACAGCATTGGCGAAGGGGCGAGATACGACTATTTAGCCAATATGCCGAATCCTACGCTTAACGATGTTATGGCCAAGCAAGAAGCTCGCTCTAATATCATTCGTACAGCCTCTATGGCGATGCTGCTTACGAAGATCAATGGGCTCAACAACGGTTCTCCGACCAGAAGCTTCAATGAAATCGGAACCACTAACCTAACAGGCAGAAATTCGTATAACTTTGCAAAAGCGCCAGAGAATACCGATGCTTCTAAAATTCAAATCGGTGACGTATTCTCCTTTGGCCGCAATTATGACTTTGATAGAAAAGAAGATCCGATTCAATGGTATCCGTACACAAGGTTCTTCGGAAACGGATTGCCGATTCACCAGTACAATCCGGAGCTCGCGGCTAACAACGGCTTAACGGATGAACAGTCGCCGGGCACGCCTGGTACGAACGCTTTCGTAAGGAATAATGATGCGCTTGCACCATGGCAAGGCTACAAGGATGTTGCGCAAGGCAATCTATCGCAAGGCAATGACGCAGCTAACCCGATCGGTAAAATTTTAGGTCCTAACGGCCCGTATCCGACGATTGGCAAGGGCGCGCATGCTTCGGCAGGTATCACCGTTTATGCCGAACAAGATTTTAATTCTGCTACAAGCATTCAAGCTCAAGAGTGGAACTATAAATACCAAGTCACTCAGAACGTAAGCGATCGATACCCGGATCTCATGGCGATGATTGTTTCACCGGATCCAGTGAATCCAACGCGTGCATCTTATGGCGGTATTAGCGATTTAGCGCTTGGCAGACTCATTACGGATGGCACAACCACCAACAAAGGGCTTCAAGTCTACATGCATCCCTCATCTGAGGAGCCTGTTGGCGATTTCGCGCAATACTTCACGCTTTATCATTATGTATTGAAACCGGAGCTTGCTAATCCGAATACGCCTGCAAACATTAGAGAGCAGGACGAGAAGCTTCTTGCTTTGCTAAGAGATAGCGCAACTGTTGAATTGAACACCATTATCGATAGCGGCTATATGCTCATCGATCCTAACGGCCAAAACTCGTCTTGGGCAAAATGGTCCGCGGACAATTTCAATAACGATCGTGGGCCGAACGAGTATTCCAACAACGATGGCATCCAACAAAACATGTTTTTCGCTGACGCATCTCTGAATGCAGCAGAAATTACGATGTTTATTCGCGTAACAATGGAGATCCTCGAGGACGTAAAGACGGATACGACCGATGTGGACGTATTGCATGATATGGACGCTTGGGTAACCAGGTTCGGCGCGCCGGCTCAAGAGCATAATTACGCTTACTTCTACAACAAGTTCGCTGCCGAGTACAACAAAATCTTCACAGGCACGAACTATGCAATGAACGGCTATGTGCTGCCTGCGTTCTCGCCGCTGCATACGGCGTTCGATGAATCAACTACAGTCGATCTATTCGGAAATCCGGTTCCAAAAGCGGCGATCAGAAACGGTTCCGGCTATATTTCCTTTATGCAAAACGTTAAGGCGTTAAAAGATAAAGAAGCGCAGATGTGGATTAAAGACAATAACTGGTTCATTAAAGCTGCGACCGGAGCATTGCAAGTGGATGACGATACTTCGGTATTGGAATACATTGAATCGTTGCCGCCAGCGGAGAAAAACAACTATTATTTGAATTCCATGCTAATCTTCGGGAACTTGGAACCTTTGTACGGGGATCCATTAAACGATACGGGCGATGATCTTAGAAAACTCGTCACCATGTCGCAGATTCAAATCGATTTCTTTAATCAATTGACAAACAAAAAGGCCATGCGATTAAGCTTTAATCACAGCGACGCGATGATGATGTTCGAAATCTATTATCCGTTAGCGATGGCAGCCAAAAATGATCCGCAATACCCGGCAATTCAAGCGGCTTACGGCAATGTTTATAATACGGTACTGATTAATTCGGATATACCTGCTTATACGTATTTGCAAAAGATCATGAATCCGAACGATCCAAAAATTGATGAACAAGTTAAGCATGATACTTGGATGCTATCTCGGATTCCTCAATACGGTAACGGAAACATGGTAACCAATAACTACGCCAATCGAGAAGATTACTTCTTCTCAGGAGCAGGAGAAGATATGCTCATGGGCCATGCCCCAGTGTCCAACAGGGTGTTGCCTTTGGATGAACGAGGATCGTTCAAGTATAATTCCGTACAAACAGAAGATGATAGAAACGCGGAATTTGTTGAGGACCATGATATAGTCACGCCGTTCGCAAGCGGCTGGAACGGCGCACAAACCAACCACGTGAAAAGCAATAACTTTGGCTTGCTTTATGATCCGTCTATTTATACGACTGGCTATTGGATCGCGGTCGATAGCGGAATTATTACGGATGCAGCCCCTGTGAATCAAATTCAAGCGCCTTATTCCGTGATGCCGACGTTTGCTGCAACAAGCGCAAGCTATGGTGCTGACGGTTCTGCGCCTGCAGCTATCGATGTAAATTCGGGACGCGGATCCACGGGCGCAACGTATGTATCGTCGATCACTGCTACCACGGACGCAGGGACTCAGACGCTCAACAGCGGCACTGATTTTACGACTGCATTTACGGCGCCGCAGTATTTCGTGAGCAAGAATGGCCTGCTCAAGATTAATCTAGAGCCTGCGACAATCCAAGCGCTTTCGAGCAATGGTACCAAACCGGTTACACTCAAAATCGTACTTGGCGGCGCGAGCGGCGTTATAGGTTATGTAACGCTGTCCAATAACAATTAGCTGAAATTTATTCATAAGATTAAACACGTAATTCGGAATGAGCGCTGTTTGACTACAGAGCTCATTCCGATTTGCGTTTACCGACGAGATGACATCAAAAAACAAAATAAGATTGACTATTACAAATGGAGATAGATTCCCGTTGTGCAGATGAGCAAACAAAGATAGGAATTGCCATTCTCCCTCAGTACCGACGCAGGTCAACCTGTTCTAAACTGAAGTAGTAACAAGCAATGGAACTGCAGTGTTATCGATGAACTGGGAGCGTAGGTAAATGGTAAGCCGAGAAATCTTGTTGGGCATTGACGGTGGTGGAACCCATTCGACCGCGATCGCTGTCGATATGGAGGGAAACGTCCTAGCCAAAGTGACTGGTGAATCGATTAATTATTATGCTATAGGGATGAAACGAGCACGTCATCATCTCATGCTTATCATGAATCAGATGGTGGATAAAGTAAAAACGGACAAGTTTGAAAGCGTGTACATCGGGAATTCAGCTCTAAGTGAGAAAGCCGCGGCATCTATGATCGATAAGTTGACCGGAGGCATCATCAAGAGTAAAAGCGTGTATATGCACAGTGATTCCTATATCGCATTATTAGCAATGACGACAGGTAAACCGGGGATATTGATCATAAGCGGAACCGGATCGATGGGAATGGCTAAGGGATTATCCGATGAACTCCTGACAATTGGGGGTTGGGGCCATGTGCTAGGTGATTATGGAAGCGGTTATCATATTGCGCTCCAGGGTATTCAAGCAGCGATAACAGCCGAGGATCAAATGGCGACGGCGACCATGCTTCAGGAAGCGCTTAAACGGCATTACGCTGTAGGAGATATGGGAGAGCTTATCGATAAATTCTATAATCCTCCGGTAGATAAACATATTATAGCCGGTTTTGCCTTTGAGGTTGCAAGCTGTGCCGAGCAAGGCGATGCGGTTGCTCTGAAGATCGTGAAGCAGGCGGCGCATGATCTTGCTGATCATGCGAAGGCTTTAGTGAAAAGATTGAATATCCAAGGCGTGCCCATTGGTGCAAGCGGAAGCGTATTCAAAAAAAACAACATGATATTTGAGGAATTCAAAAGAGTACTCAAACAAGAGTGTCCATTATCGACAGTAACACGAATCGATTTTCCTCCGGAATTCGGCGCAATCTTCGCATGTTTTCACGAAAATAAGCTTTTATTGGAGCCCTCCATTCAAGAGCGCATGAAAATAACCTATGAATTGCTGAAGGAGGAGTAACATGAACGCGGGTTTACAGTATATTGACGGCGTATTGAAGCTTGTTGAGTTGTTGAAAACAGAGGAACAGGAACAGTTGAGTCAGGCTGCACATCTAATTGCCGATGCGATCGAGCAAGGCCGAACCTTGCACGCGTTCGGAACGGGGCATTCTCACATGCTCGCTTTGGAGCTGTTCTATCGGGCCGGCGGTTTAGCAAGTGTAAATCCGATTTTGGAAGAGGGCTTGATGCTGCACCGAAATGCGGTGCAAAGCACGGATCTGGAGCGGCTCGAAGGGTTGGCCTCCGTGATCTTTAAGCAGCAATCTGCTAAGGAAGGTGACGTTATCATTATCGCGTCAAATTCAGGCAGAAATGCAGTAAATATTGAAATGGCTCTGGAAGCAAAATCTAACGGGTTAAAGGTTATCGCCATTACGAGCCTGAAACATGCTGAGGCTTCGTCATCAAGGCACAGCAGCGGAAAACGGCTGCATGAAGTAAGCGACGTGGTCATCGATAATCACGGGTGCATCGGCGATGCATCGGTTGAGATCCCCGGCTCAGCTATAAGAGTAGCACCAACCTCAACGGTGTCGGGGGCTTTGATTATGAACGCGATCGTGGCGGAAGTCGTTCAGCTTTTAGTGCAGCGGGGAGTAACGCCGGATTTATACGCCAGCAGCAATATGGATGCCGGGGATGAGCATAATCGACGTCTCATCGACAAATACAAAGGAGCGATTCGGAGTTTATGACAACTTTTCCTTCCATCTCTTCGTTAGGTGAAAACAGTTCTGTTATTCAGAACTGGTGCGAGCGAAATAACTATTCCTATCTCGGAGATCAGGGCGGCGAAATCCAAATTACAGCTTCTTATTCAACGGAAGCCAGATTTACATATTTGGAGGAACTGGGTTCTGTCTCAGATGAGATCTATCAATTGGAGCTATCAGGTGAACTGCCTCGGTGTGAGGTGAACATCATTTGCTCCGGAGAACGTGCCTTAAGATATGCCTTGAATGCAATTTCTCTCAAGATCAAGCGTGGAGAATGGCGGGAAGGCGTTGAATTCGATTACCCGCGATTTCCAATCAGAGGCATTATCGAAGGATTCTACGGACAGCCCTGGAATCAGGAGCAGCGTCTAAGCATGCTTAGCTTTATTGCCTCGAACAATATGAATACCTACGTATACGGCCCCAAAGACGATGTTTATCATCGTGAGCGGTGGCAGGATCTTTACGATGAGGAGTCTTACACCAAATTAGGCGATGTTTTCTCCGAGTCAACAGCACTTGGGCTCGACTTTTATTATTGCATTGCACCAGGGCTGTCTATGCGTTATTCGAGCGAGGAACAATTTGAGGCGCTTGTTCGAAAAGTAAGTCAAATCTACGAACTTGGTGTCAAAAAGTTCTGCTTGCTGCTCGATGATATTCCGGAGGAGCTTCAGCATCATGAAGATATTCGGATCTACTCGGATCTTGTTGAAGCGCATATTCGGTTAGTTAATCGCTTCTATACGGAAATTATGAATTGGGATGCCGGAATTCGTCTTGTTGTCTGCCCTACGCAATATTGGGGGAAAGGCAACGAACGTTATATTTCACTGCTAGGGAGCAGCATCCATCCAAGCATTGATCTCTTTTGGACCGGACGCAATATTTGCTCACCTGAGATTACGCTCAGCGAAGCGGCCGTATTTACTCAAAATACGTATCGAAAACCGCTCTATTGGGACAACTATCCAGTAAATGATGTGGAAATGACCGACGAAATGCATATCGGCCCATACCGCCAAAGGGATCGTCATTTATACCGATTCTCTCGAGGGGTTATAGCTAACGGAATGGAGTATGCCGAAAGCTCCAAAATATCCTATGCTACGATCGCATCTTACTTATGGAATCCTGAGCAATATGATCCGGAAACGAGTTGGCGCGATGCGCTTAAGGAGGTGGTTGGTCAAACGGATTTCGAGCACATGCTCCAATTCGCGGACAATGTAAGATATTCCTGTCTATATCTCACAGACTCGCCGATGCTTGCCGCTGAATTGACTCGATTTAATTTTGCATACTTTTATGGGGATCGGAAACAAGCAATCGATGATTTAGAGAGATTTGTATTAAAAATGAACGATTCTGCTGCCGTGTTATTATCGGGTGGCATGGAAAATCAAGCCTTGCAGCAAGAGCTGAAGCGCTGGATTCTTAAGTTCTCCGTTGGCGTTGCCGTGCTGCAGGACTGCATTCATTACATTCGAAGTCAGAGCATGGATGACCTTATGACAGTTCGGCATAATTACGAATTATATCGCAGCGATCTCACGTATGTTTTTTCCGATGTACTCTCTTCATTCTTAAGTAAAGTGCTTGAAGAATATTATTCTGCTAAATAACATGTGGAGGATGATTACAAATGAAAAAAGCGATCATTGGACTAGCGGTTGTTACTTCCCTTACAGCACTTACAGGTTGCGGAAACTCGAACTCAGATACGAATAACGGAGCAGGCACAGAGCAGGCCGGCAATGCCGCCACTAACGACAGCAATGAAAAGTTCACGATTCGTCTGGCCGATGGATCTCCGGGCGATGAAGTGCTTAAAGTATGGAATAAAGTAAAAGACATGTACGAAGAGCAGCATCCGAACGTTACCGTAGAATTTGTTTTGCAGGATCCTCAGCTGTATCAAACAATGGGTCTGCCTAGCTTGCTGAATGGCGAGAACGCACCGGATATTTATTTTGAATGGGCTGGCGACAGACTCAAGACGAGAGTAAATGATGGATTTGCAGCAGATGTAACGGAAGCGCTTGAGACGGAAGGCTTTAAAGGCAAATTTGGAGAAGGTAATTTTGTTGGGATGGTTTACGACGGTAAGAAATATATGATACCGACTGACAGCCAAGTAACGAATGTCATTTGGTACAACAAAAGAATCTTTAACGACCTGTCGATACAGCCGCCTAAAACATGGGACGAGTTTATGGCAGCTTGCGCGAAAATCAAAGCAGCTAACATCATCCCGATTACTACAGGCAACAAGGATTTGTGGACAGCTGGCAATTGGAACGCTCATTTGATCTCCAGAGTTGTTGGAGAACAAGCCTATGTAGATGCGATGGAATTGAAGTCGCCATTTAACACGCCGGATTTTGTAAAGGCAATGTCTTACGCCAAAGAAATTTGGGATAAGCAGTACATTAACGACAGCGTAAATGGTATTAACGATGACGAAGGCGCAGCATTGTTCTTTAACGAGAAAGCTGCTATGTATCCAATCGGAGCATGGTTTGTATCCGGAGCTCAAGATCATGCGCCTGATATGGAATACGATTACTTCAATATCCCGGCTATTCCTGACGGTAAAGGCGATCAAGGAAGCGTGATCGGTGTTCAGCAAGGATACGTAATCAACAAAAATTCCAAACATATTCAAGCTGCGATTGATTACATGAAGTTGTACGAATCACCTGAAGTCGTTACCATGCTGAGTCAGGCTGGCTCTTCGATGATTGCACCGGGATCGGAGCCTGAAACCAACCCGATCAATCTTAAGCTGAAAGATATGATGAATACTACAAAAACAGTAGTCTCCCCTCCGGATACCGGATATAACTTAGAGGTTGCTGATGCTCTTAACTCAGCTACAGCTGAAGTCCTTGGCGGCGTGAGCACACCTGAAGAAGCACTTGCAAAATTGGATGCCAAAATTGCCCCGCTGAAAAAATAATCTTTACCCCAATAAGCCGGCGTCTTTAAGCAAGGCTCCGGCTTATTGCATTGTTAAATGAGGAGGTCTGAAAGTAGTGCAAAAATTACGCATTTCACCCTATCTGTTCACAGCACCGGCAATGCTATTATTTTCGTTTACGATCCTCCTGCCGATTGTGATGACGCTTATCTTCAGTTTTTTCGATTGGAACGGTTTCGGAACGATGAAATTCACTGGTATTGATAATTATATTCGGGCTTTTCAAGATCATATTTACCTTGTCTCTTATTGGCATATCTTCATCTACATCATCCTGACTATCGTTCTTGAAGTAGTAGCAGGACTCTTGCTGGCAGGTCTAATTACTGTGAAATTAAAGGGAACGGGTCTATTCCGAATCGCTTTCTTTACACCGGTTATGCTACCGATGCTTGTTACCTCCTTCATGTGGAGATTTGTATACAATTCGGATTTCGGATTACTAAACGCAGTATTGAAATTTGTTGGTTTGGAAAGTTGGACACATGTATGGTTAGGCGACCCACATACAGCGCTATACGTGCTATCTATCGTGTCTGGATGGGTCTATGCCGGATTTTATATGACGATCTTTTACGCAGGCATTCAGCGTATTCCTAATGATATTTATGAATCGGCCTATTTAGATGGTGCGACGGAGAAGGACATCTTCTTCAAAATCAAAATTCCGATGATTAGAAACCTGGTGGAAGTCGCACTCACATTATGTATACTTGGTGCTTTCCAAGGGTTTGACTTGTTCTATATCATGACAAATGGCGGTCCGTATAATGCTACTGAAATAGTAACAACGTATTTGGTTAAGGTTGTGTTCACCAATGCTAACATCGGCTACGGTTCCGCGCTGGCCGTGATCATGACGCTGGTCGTCATCGGAATCGGGTTATTATTGAACAAGTTAAAGACTAGTGAGAAAGATTCACTGGAGTATTAGTAGCAGTCGATGGAATGAAAGAGGTGCTCAACATGGAAATGTCTAGTTCATACGAAGTGCACAAAAGCGGCAGCAATGTCATATGGCGAATAACTTATTATGTATGCATGAGCTTGTTCTCCCTTATTTATTTTTATCCCATGATTTGGATGCTGCTTTCTTCATTTCGTGACAATAAAGAAATATTCAATAAGCCATTTTCGCTGCCGGAAACATTTAATTTCGATAACTGGGTGGAAGCTTGGAAAGTCGGAGGCATGAGCACCTACGTGCTCAACAGCGTAATCGTAACTTCTGTAACGGTTGCATGTATATTACTGTTTGCAAGCTTAGCGTCGTTTTCTTTTAGCAAGTTAAGATTTAAGGGAAGCAAAACGATGCTTACGCTGTTTGTATTTGGTTTGTTCATGCCCATGCAGTCCTTTTTTATTGCGCAAAATTATCTTTTTGAACATTTGCATATTAAAAATACGTATTATGCGCTTATTTTGCCCTATGTCGGGATGGGACTTCCGCTAGCGATATTTTTGCTTAAAGCGTATCTCGATTCGATTCCCAAAGAAATGATGGAAGCGGCAAGAATTGACGGCTGTACGGATCTGCGAATGTTCTGGAGTGTCATCATGCCTTTGTTGATTCCGAGCTTGGCAACCGTTGCGATTTTCTCTTCGTTGAATTCATGGAACGAGCTGCTGCTCGCCTTGCTCTATGTGCAAAGCGACAGTCTGAAGACGATTCCCGTAGGCTTGCTCGCATTCTCAAGCAAGCATGTGACGGATTATAAATTGTTGTTCTCAGCGCTTACGATCATTACCATTCCAATGATCATGATTTATGTGTTTTTCCACAAACATATCGTTAGTGGATTGACGGAAGGATCTATCAAATAGTGTAAGAACACGATCGTACAAACAAAAGCCTCCTGCAGCATGATTTCATGCTTTAGGAGGCCTTACTGTTAAAAATGCGGTTCTTTTTGTTTGAGGAGGGGATGCTCATGCGTGTAAAGCCGGTGAGGTTGGCTGTTGTTGGTGGAAATCGTGGGACCAGTTTCAATCTGTCGCTTGCGGCATTGTCGGACAAGATTTTGTTGACCGCCATTTGCGATTTGAATGAAGCCGTATTGAATTCGTGGAAAGCACAATATCCCGACATTATTACGTATCACAATTATGATGAAATGCTGCAGAATCCTTCCATTGATGCCGTCCTTATTGCGAGTCCTATGCTAATGCATGCAAGGCAGTCTATTGACGCTTTGAAGGCAGGCAAGCATGTGCTGAGCGAGGTGATTGCGGCGCATACGCTGGATGAAGCTTTTGAGTTGGTTGAAACAGTGGAGCAAACCGGTCTTGTCTATATGATGGCCGAGAATTATTGTTATACGCGTTCTAATTTGGCTGTGAAAAATATGTCCGAAAAGGGGATGTTCGGAGAAATCACCTATATGGAGGGTGCCTACATCCATGAACTGCGGCATATCCTCCACAATCCGGATCGCTCCTTGAACTGGCGGGGGCGGCTTCATAAAGACTATAACGGGATGAACTACCCGACCCATTCACTTGGCCCTGTTGCGCAATGGGTCGCAGCAAGCGGAGACGAGCTTGAGAGCATGGCGACCTTTGTGTCCAAATCCCGCGCGCTCAGAAACTACTGCAACGAGCAGTTCGGACAAGATCATCCCGGGGCGCAAGACGGGTTCTGGCAGCAGGGTGATTCTGCTGTTACGGTATTACGGACGAAACAAAATGTGATGATCACGCTGCGTGTAGATTGGTCGTCGCCAAGGCCGCATAATACGAAGCATTACGTGCTACAGGGAACCGAGGGGGCGTACGTATCGGGGCGATATCAAGGAGAAGATGACTTGATTTGGCTAAGAGACCGGTCACCTTCCAGCACGGATATATGGCATGACAATGGAGAATTACAAACTACATGGCGTACGCTCAGCAGTTATCAGCCGGAGTACGACCATCCGCTTTGGAACAAATGGGCGGAGCATGCTTTACAGGCCAGGCACGGCGGTGGTGACTTCTTTGTGCTTGAAGAATTTGTTTCCGTTATTTTGGGAGAACGGGAGCCAACTATCGATGTTTACGACGCGGTGACATGGAGCTCGGTTTTCCCGCTATCGATGCAATCCGTCGCAGAGAATGGTAAAGTGTTGAGCTTCCCGAAGTTCAATAAACGATAGGAGGCGCGATGACTATGAACCAAGAAAGATTATTGCCGCAATTAGTGATGGTCAGAGAGCATCTGTCGGATTTGCCGGAGCTGATGCTCCCTCCCGGATACGAGCTTCGGTCGTATCAACCGGGTGATGACCGCCATTGGGAGCAAATTGTACAGTCGGCGTTTGGCTGGCAGAAAGATTTCCAGAGGGGGATTAAAGATCATCCGTTCTTTAAGCCGGAGCGGGTGCTCTTTATTTGTTACAACGATATGCCGGTGGCGACCGCTTGCGCTTGGTATGAAGAGAAGTTTGGTGGAGATTGCGGGTATTTGCATATGGTAGCTGTCGACCCTGCGTATTCCGGGAAAGGGTTGGGCTATTCCATAAGTCTTGCTGCATTGCTCCAAATGAGCAGCGAAGGGCTCGAAAGAGCGGTGCTGGAAACGGATGATTTTCGCATATCGGCGATAAAGATATATGTAAAGCTGGGCTTTAAGGCTATTTATATCCATGACAATCATGCGGGCAGATGGAATCAACTGTACCCACAATTGAACCCGCAAAAGGCAAAATATGATGTGCAAGGCCACAGTAGGCCGGGTGGCACCAACCTTAACGAAGATGCACTTGTAATTAATAACGCTATTCAAGTTTACGGAGTAATCGACGGAGTATCCTCCATGGCGGCGTACAAAGATACGCAAGGCCATACAGGCGGATACCTTGCAGCACAATTGCTGGCTTCGGAATTGAACGCGCACGATGCCCATTTGGATTTAAAACAAGCCGTACTTGCCGCGAACCGGAAACTAAGTGAAAGCATGGCCCAAGCGGATATCGATTTGTCCTGCAAATGGAAGAGGTGGGGCGCGGTATTTGCTATTGTCCGCATTCATGAGACGCATATTGAGTATGTGCAAACCGGTGACTGCATGCTGTTCATTGCCTATTCCGATGAGAGCATTCAGGTGCTGACTCGAAATCAAGTTGCTGGCTTTGACCTCATGACCTTGAATAAAAAGAAGGAACTCTCAGATACTGGACTATCGAAAGAACAAGTGAACGAGCAGCTGTATCCTTACAGTATTGCGAATCGAAATAAGGCGAATACGCCCGAAGGATACTCCGTTATGAACGGTGAACCGGAGCTGGAGCTATATATCGAGCATGGGAGCATCTCCAGAGCAAATGTTAGTAAAATTTATGCCGTATCGGACGGCATGTTCCATCTCATCGAACACGCCGATGATCCAACAAAATGGGAAACCATGCTTCGTTTCTTGAATGCCATGGGCATCGAACCTTATATGGATCATTTGACTTGCAGCGAGAATCAGGATCCACAATGCGAGCACTACCCCAGACATAAAAAATCCGATGATAAGTCGGCTATGATCATAGATTTCAACAACAACGCATAAGTGCGAAGGGAGCAAGCAATAACATGAAAACTGCTATTATACTGGCAGCAGGGCAAGGCACGAAGATGTGGCCCTATGCTGAAATTCGGCCGAAGGCGATGCTGCCTGTTGGAGCCAAGCCGATTATCGCGCATCAGGTGGAGCTGCTGCAGGAGCAAGGCTTCACAAAGGTAGTTATTGTAGGCGGAAAGCTGCATGGTCAGATTCGTAATTATTTCCGCGAGAACGGGAAGCACTCAGGCGCCAGTCGCGATATGGAAATTATCGTGTTGGCCGATGAGAAAGCACAAGGAACGGCAATTTCGCTTACTGCTGCGCGTTCAGCCGTAGGCGACGAGAAGGCGTTCCTGGTTCTCTATGGCGATACGCTACTTGATCGTGCGGACATAGAGCAACTGGTTGCTTCATTTGATCGTCGGACTGAACATGAGCTTGCTGCGGTGCTTGTCAATCCGCTGCAAGAGCAATCCTCCTCGGATTGGATTTGCTGCCAGCTTGAGGAAGGCTTAGTCCAGCATATCGTAGGGCATCCACGCGGCGGCTGCACGCATCGATTCTGCGCATTTGCCTTCAGTGATGCTTTCTGGTCCTATGTGAGCAGCAACTCAGGCTTGTTTACAAGCGTGCAGGTAGGGATGATGCCGCCTCTGGAAGCACATCTAGAGATGTCGCTGCTGGATTGTATGAATGACGGTTATGCGATTCGGACCGTTGAGACGACAGGTGTTTTTGTTGACCTGGACAAGCCGTGGCATATCCTGTTGGCCAATGAGCATGTTGCACGCAGCAGCTGTGAGAAGCTGACGAGCAATATCCTCGGCGAAGGCGCGTCCATTGATCCGAGCGCCTCTATCGATGGCTTTGTGCAGCTGGGCGCCGGCAGCAAGATCGGCCGCAACGTCATTATTGAAGGAAATATCATTGTCGGAGACCGTACCATCATCGAGAATGGCGCTATTCTGAAGGGCAATCATATCATTGGCAACGATACTTACATTGGCAACTATTGTTTCCTTTCCGAGGGGACGACTGTCGGTGATCATTGCGTAATCAATCACTGTGCGGAGCTGGAAGGCGTTATTTTTGACACCGTATACTTGTACCATTACATGGAGTTCTACGGGGTTATCGGTACCTCTACGGATCTTGGCGCAGCTACCGTTTGCGGAACACTGCGGTTCGATGACGGAAGAACCACCCACCGGATCAAAGGACGCAAGGAGACGCCTAGCGAGCACAGCGATGCCATCTACTTGGGCGATTTTGTCCGCACAGGCGTAAATGCCATTCTCATGCCGGGCGTGAAGGTAGGCATCTACAGTGTCGTTGGATCGGGCGTCATACTGGAAGAGGATGTCCCTAACCGGACGCTGCTCTATGTGAAGCAGGATCTTGTCCGTAAAGAGTGGGGGCCGTCGAGGTACGGCTGGTAAGTTAGTTTATAGGAGTCTAGAAGGTGTAAATAGAAGAAGGCGTTGGCCGAGTGCGGTCAGCGCCTTTTTGCGCATATTCTTCAGCTTGGCAGCTTCTAGGCCAAACAAAATACCCTGAGTCCGATTAACACCGGACTCAGGGTATTTAGCATTTCAATTTTTGAATCGTTTATACAGAATCATTTTTAAGGAGTTTGTTGTTGTACTTGGCATACAAATGTCATGACATGACTGTCAGCTTCAAACATAGGTTCTCCATTTAGCGTCATATCACTGTATGTTACAGTAGCAATCACATTGAATGCATTCGATGTATGATAGCTCACAACACCTGTATCAGCATCAACTGAACCGTCAGCATCTGAACTTGAAGAATAGGTGACGGTAACCCAAGCATTTCCATCCGTATTCTTGTTTAGATCAGCAATTGCAGCAGCCAACCAAACAGGAAGCGCGAAGTTTGCGGCAGTGACTTGATTCAATTGAACTGCAGCCACAGTAGCATTAGGATCAACGACATTGATCGTAAATGTGACCGTGCGCGGAGCAGCGGCGCCGCCATCTGCCGTCCATGCCGTTACAGTAGCCATTCCAGCCTTTCTAGCTGTAACAACCGA
Source organism: Paenibacillus sp. N22P23 (assembly GCF_059383735.1). Taxonomy (NCBI): domain Bacteria; kingdom Bacillati; phylum Bacillota; class Bacilli; order Caryophanales; family Paenibacillaceae; genus Paenibacillus; species Paenibacillus sp. N22P23. The sequence continues at coordinate 653,613 of NZ_JBXENT010000002.1, read as the reverse complement.
TCCATACGTCTTACCGTCAAAGTTCGTAGTGGACTCGCCTGTACGCAGATCAACTACTTGGTAAGCAGCAGCTGAATCATCCCAAGCATCTGTACTCCAAGAAATGTTCTTGATATAAGAATTCTCTTGTCCTGTAACAGATAGATCTAGTTGCTCCCCGACATTCAAAGTAATCGTTTGAGTCAGGTTAGAAGGAATCGAAATATCGCCCGTAACTCTGCTCGAAACAGATGTAATCGAATTGCCCAAAGAGCTGATGAGCGCTTTGTTAGTTGGATCCACCGAGAGCCAGTAAGGAAGTGAAATTCCAGTTGAAGCTTCCATGCTGTAATCGCCGCGAGAAGTATTTGGATTTAGCCAGTTCGTATTGTACTTAGCCGTTTTAACTTCATCACGTGGCAGCAGTTGATCATAGTCATCAGAAGGCAGATTGTTTGTCAAATCGCTTCTGCCCGCATTGCTAACAGTAACGTTAAGGAAGTTACTTGGCATACGGTGCATTTGCCAATCAGCGCCTGCAAGGTCTACTTGATTGCCGGATACATCTACACCAAGCGCTTGGAGTTGACCAAGGCTCATTGCATAGAAGTACGATAGGAACGGGTTATTCGTTCTTTTCTCGTTGTACCACCATTGATTTAGACCCTTCAGATACTCTTGCTTCAGTGCAGGCGTTGTGTTGGCGTTTGCAGAAGCGATAAGACCTGCAAATCCAAGCGCTGCCATTTCCTCATCAGAGTAGTTCAAGTAATTTTCAAAAGTTGTACCGTCTTCTCCGACTCCTGAACCGTCGTGCTCGGAGATACCAAAATATCTGTTATGGTATTGCGAAGCAACATCAGCGATCGTGTTGGAATTGCGGACTTTTGGAAATCTTGCTTTGTATTGAGCTGGGTTAGTCAGAACATTAAACTCATCCACATAGTCAATAATACCGATTTTAGCCGTTTTGTAACCGTCAGCAGTGCCAGTGTACAATGGAATGCTGGAATCAGCCACAAAGTTCTGACCTTGTTGCAGCATCGTCAAGTCAAGAATTGCGCCTAGCGATGCGTCTTCATAATCGGAAAGTCCCCATGCATTCACATTGCCATCCATATACTCTGGGTTATAGTAAGACCATCTGGTAGGGGTTGAAGGTACATTCAATCCATTACCGGAAGCTGCATATCCAGCTGAGTATTTAGCGCCAGGAGTACCGTTCAAATCTTTTCTATACTCTGGCAGCAATGGAACGACAGGATTTCCATTCTTTTGTTGAGGAGCTACGCCTACAAAATAGTAGTTGTTAATAATAATATGGTTTGTAACGTTCGTAATGGCTGTTTTCGCAAGAGAAGCCAGCTCTGGATCTACATCCTTGAATGTTTTATAAGCCATGTCCAAGAAGTAGAGGTGACCGATCATCTCATCCGTGGAAGTCGTATCTTTGTAGAAGATATGCTTGCCAGCAATATCGAATGTATCAGCCAGTCGCTGTGGTACCGGTACTGTTGCATAAGCCTTTAGAGAATTGTAGTCATATGTGCTAGTGCTAAATGCAGTTACATCATATGGCTTAGCGTAGTTAACTTCAGTGCCATTAATATCCTCGGTTGTACCGCTTGCGATCTCCATCCATCTTTCTTTGTCGTTCAACTTGGAAGCCAAGAAAGCTGCATTACCATATTGAGCATCGTCAAAGGCATAGTAGGAACGGGAGACAAAGCCATCTGGTGCCGGAGTACCTGTGTTCTCCAACGTAAAGGTTCCGTCAGCATTCAGATAAACCGGGTACCCTTCTTCAGAACCATCAGGGTTAGCGCCTAACAGATCGTAGATAGCTGGATTATTTACGTTTGAAGCTGCTGGAACTTTAAGCTGTCGTTGAGAGATGAAGGACAACAGCAAGTCCGATTCAACCGAACGAGTTGCCGATGCAAGAGCATCTTTTGTACGAGCATCATCAGCGCCATAAGTAGCTTTCATGTAGTTATAGCGATAGAGCTCGCCAGCCCCGTACATCGTCGTCCATAGCCCGTCATTGTCAGTACTGCCCAAGGAACGAGCGATATCAGATTGATCTTTCGAGCCATTGACAGCCGCATACATATCTTCTTTGGTGTTAAAGCGAGCTGTACCCGATTGGAAGCCCAATCTGTCATTTAAGTTTCTTCCAACCTCATCCAATAGCAGTGTCTTAGCCATCAGTGACATTTGCTTTCTAACGATATGAGTCACATCGCCATTAGCGCCACGAATCCATAGACCACCATTATTGTCCGACAAGATGGATGCTATCTCATCTGACGCTTGCGGACTTAAAATTGGGATGTATCTTGTGCCTTGCAGGTATTGAATTTGGTCGAGCGGATTACTCGCGTTAGGATCATACAGCGTTACGGATTTCTTGTCGGAAGCGAGCATCCATTTAACGCCATTTGTGCCGTCAACGTATCCGGCATAAGAAGCAGAAGGCCAAGTTTTTCCGGCTGGAGCTGCAACTGTACCCGTGGTTAGAGTAGCATTAGTGAAACTAGGAATCTTAGCATCACCAGCGCTGTAATAGTAAACGATTTTTTCCAGGTTCGTCGCTAGGCTTGGATCATTGTTAACCTTAACCGTAACCGTAACCGTAGAAGCACCTTGTTTACCTGTAATTGTTGCTGTTCCTGCAGAAATGCCTTGAACTTTACCGGCATTATTGCCATTCGTATTACCAATGGTATCCACATATGCAACATATGGATCAGATGTTGTCCATTGAATAGGTAGTGTCAGATTGAAACCTTCAGGCTGTAAACGAGTGATCTGTGTGCTGTACATGCTGATCGTTGTTCCAGTAGTAACAGGAGTAACAGGATCAACAATCGGCGTAGAAGTGTTAGAAACAGGGCATTCAAAAGTCATAACATGGCTGTCTTCTTCAAATCTAGCACCCAAATCATCCCATGCACCAGCATCAGCGTCAGGGTCAGCATTAACGGTTGTATCCGAATAGGCAACAGTTGCAATGATTTTGAATGGATTATTGGTCAGATAAGTAATTTCGCCTGTTACAGGGTCAACCATACCATCTGCCTCAGAAGAAGAACGATAGGAAACTTCTACAAACGGGTTACCATCTGTATTTAGGTTAGGTTTAGCCATTTCTGCAGTCAACCATGCTGGATAAGCAAAGTTACTTGCCGTTACAGCGGTAAGAGATGCAGGCGCTGCACTTGCTTTAGGATCAACGACGTTTATAGTATAGGTTAGTGTCTTAGGAGTTCTAAAGAATCCGTCGATAACATAGGCAGTAACCGTAACTGTTCCCGGTTTAAGACCTGTTGCATAAGCGCCAGTGTATTCGCCTGCTACGCTGATGCCGGTTGCATCAACATTTCCGACTTCACCGTGGACAGCTAAATCTCTCAGGTCAATAACTTGGAATTTGCTTGGATCAGCATTAATTGGAGCAGGTTTTCCATCCACATAACCTGCCTGGTGCCAAGCATCTGTCAGCCAAGAAACGCTTCTGATATAGCCGGTAGTTTTAGCATCAAGCTTTACAGAATCTCCAACGTTAATGGTAAAGGTGTGCGTTGCAGCATCGTAGTTACCATTAGGGTTCATAGCCGCGACATTGGTCGGATAAGTTAAGCTCTCTGTTCCCTTGTTTACAGGGGCCGTAACTGCTTGTCCAAGCGCAGCTACATTAGCTGCATCCTTAGGATTCATAGTTAACCAGTAAGGCATCGAAATAACGGTTGAAGATTCCATGCTTCTTGAGAAACCAGTGTCAATTGTTCTTCTATCCATCGTACCGAAGATATTTGTGTTGTACTTCGACATCATAACTTCATCACGAGGAATAAGTTGGTCAACTATGCCATCAGGTATAACATGCGTTACATCGTTTCTGTTAGCAGATAGAACATCCCAGTTCATGAAGTTATTAGGGATACGAGTCATCTGCCAAGTTGAACCGGCAAGATCGACAGTTGGATTTCCAATGTTAACGCTTTTGTTTTTCAATGCACCAAGAGATGCTGCATAGAAAGTAGTAACAAATGGATTTTTCTGTCTCTTCTCGTGGAACCACCATTGATTCATACCAGATAAAATGTCCCCAGCATGAGTAGCATCAGTATGGTGAGCTAATGTATAGTATGCGAGCGCAGCTTCTTCTTCATCGGAATAGTTCAAATAAGATTGGTAAGAAGTGCCGCTTTCACCCATTCCATTTCCGTTATGAGCAGAAATACCAAAGTATCTTGAGAGGTAATCCAGGCTCATATCCAGCAGAGAAGTAGAGAAATGCGTTTTAGGATATCTTGTTTCGTAATCGTTATGAGCAGTTTTAGCTCCAGTTGGAGTATCGCCGTTCATAACATTTAGCTCGTTCGCATAATCAAGCGGCTTGGTAAGTGTTACACCTTGAGCAGCAAGAGCAGTTTGCTCAGCTTGTGTGTAATTGCCCATATCTTTTGCAACTGCAAGCATTTGCAGCGCAAGAGTCGCATTAAGAGGGCCGTCCTCATAATCATTTCTTCCCCATGCATTAGAAACGCCATCAAGGAATTCAGGGTTCATATTGGCCCATTTTGTAGGAACCGAAGGATAGTTCAACCCGTTGCCTTTGGCAGCATTCTCAATAGGGTCAGCAGGATTAAAGCGAGACTCAACTGGGTTTTCACCGGTTACACTGACTTGATAGTAGTTGTTCAAGATAACCGCATTCGTATGGTTAATCATGTCATTCTTGATCAGAGCAGCAAGTTCAGGGTCGCTGTCTTTGAAAGCACTATATGCCAGATCAAGTGTAAAGTAATGACCTACCAACTCATCCGTTGATGTTGTAGCTTTGTAGTAAACATTGCTGCTGTCCAGGTTGTTTTGCGTATCTCCACCGTTTAGAGCAGCATAAACTTGAACAAGTCTGGAAGGTACGGCAACCGTATCATAAGCTTTCAACGCTCCGGATGGAGTCGAATAGTTGACCGTTGTTCCGTTGATATCAGTAGTTGTTCCAGCCTTCTTTTGCAACCAAGCAGAGTTTACGCCTGGATTACCGTCAGCTAGAGTAGCGCCATTGTTCTTATCAGCAACTTTATAGCTTCTAGCGAAGAAGCCGGCAGAAGCAGGTGCGTTACCTGCAGCAGTTAACGTATAGTTACCTGTAGCAGCGTCAATGTAGACAGGCTTTCCTTCATCTGAGCCATTCGGATTTGCACCCAATACAGTGTAGATGGAAGGGTCGTTTACATTGGCCTTGGAAGGCACTTTTAGCTGCATTCCAGAGACATAACCGAGAGTAACGATGGATTCAACAGCGCGAGTAGCAGACGCTCTCGCATCTATTGTTCTTGCGTCAGCATCACCATACGTTTTCTTCATGTAGTTGTATCTCCAGATTTCACCGGAAGCGTACATCGTTGTCCAGAGACCATCATTGTCCGTATCACCGATATAAGCTCCAGCGCCTTTATCCGCGTTCATCGCAGCTTTCATCATATCAGCTTGCGTTGAGAAAGATACAGCGCCGGATTGGAAGCCGAATCGATCAGCAAAGTTCCTCGAAATTTCTTCTTGAACCAATGATTTTGCCATCAAAGACATCGGCTTGCGAACAATGTGAGTTGCATTGCCAGCAGCACCTAATATCCAAAGTCCATTATTGCCGTCAGGCATAATGTTTGTAATCACTTCTTCTGCGCCGGTTGCTGGACCAGCAACACCTGTTTGAGGAATATATCTTCCACCTTGAAGGTACTGGATTTGGTCAGCAGAAGCTAAGTTAGGGTCGTATAACGTTACCGCATCGGATATGATGCCAGTCGTTACAGGAGTTGAGGCTGTACCTAATTTTATTTTGTCGGTTGATTTGATTAACGTATCTTTCGATACTAACCACTTCACACCTTTCTCACCTTCAACATAACCAGCGTATGTTTTAGATGGGAAAGTTTTGCCTTCTGGAGCAGTAGGGATATTAGCTGTACTCCAAGCTGTTGAACTAAGAGCAGCAGGGATATTAGCATCTCCAGCGTTGTAATAGTAAACGATTTTTTCCAAGTTCGTTTCTTTCGCTAGGTTCGGATCATTTTTCACCGTAACGGTAACCGTAACCGTTACAGCGCCTTGCTTACCTGTTATTGTAGCTGTTCCAGCTGTAACGCCTAGAACTTTACCAGCGTAATTGCCTTTGCTGTTGCCGATTGTATCTACGTAAGCAACATAAGGATCCGAAGTTGTCCATTGGATCGGCTCCGTTACTATCAATCCTGCAGGCTGCAAACGAGTGATTTGCGTACTGTGCATGTCAACTGTAGTTCCAGTAGAAACAGCAGGAACTATAGGTGTAGGAGCAGTACCGCCGCCAGTAATAGGAGGAATTACCGGTGTATCAGGTGAAGTTGTACCTTCTACGGTTTTTCCGGCAACGGTAGAAGTGATACCAGCAGCAACATTAACATTTGCAGGTTGCTGGGCGATCGTTACGCCGGCTGATTTGATGTTAGCAGTTTGAATGCTGCCAGTACCTGTAACATTCGAAGGCGAGTTAAGTGTGAGTACGTTTAGTGTCGAATCAGCGTCTAGGTTTAGCGTCGTTGTATGGTGCGTGTCAGTTACATTTGTTGTACCCGTAACTGTGGAAGCAATTAGGTTTACACCTTTTGCAGAGACAAGGCTAAGATCACCTTTTACTGCAGTGTGATCAAATACAACAGGTTCTGATGCTGCGGCATCCGTCACATACACATCACCAGTGATTGTAAGACCTTTCAGTACAGCGCCAGGAAGAGCGACCGTAACATTGCCAACGATTGTGGATGGAAGGTTAGCGAGATCTTCAGCCGTTCTTACTAATGTCCCCATAACGCGATCCGTCATAACGAAAGATTCGGCGCGCGTGATATTAGCATGAGGATCAAAATTCCCATTGCCTCTACCGTTTAGATATCCCTTAGACGCAAGAGCAGAGACTGCTTCTAAAGCCCAACCCGCTATCTTCGAGGAATCGTTGAATGCAATGTCTTTATTTCCGGTAATAACTTGGAAGCCTCTTGAAATTAGAGCAGCCGCTTCTTGACGAGTAATAGCTGCATTAGGATTTGCATTGTTGCTCGCATCGCCGTTTAGTAAGCCAGCCGCGGAAGCCTTTTGAAGATCTGTATAATACCAATCACCAGGATTCGCGTCGGCAAACGTTTTGGAACCGACAGTACTTTGAAGATTGAATACGCGATTCAGAATCGTGACGAATTCCGCACGAGTTATAGCTTCGTTTGGATTAAGATTTCCATTCTCATCACCTTTTAGTAAGCCAATGGATGACCATTTTTGCAGTTCTTTCGCTGCCCAGTGTGTAGAGGCATCTACGTTTGCTGCCACATTAGTCGGGACATCTTGAGAAGGACTTGCAAAAGCTGCAGTGCTTGATAACAACATGCTGCCAATAGCGATAGAAGAAATGACTTGCGAAGTTTTTCTCGTTTTTCTCGACATTCTCTGTGCTCCTTTTGTTGTTTTTCTGGAATTACACCGACGCTTGAAGCGCTTACAATTGCATGCTTCATATTCGCCCCCACTGACTTTAATTCGCTTTCAATTGCGAACCATACTTCATTATGGGCAACTTTTAAACGCATTCACAGTTCGTTCATTTAACAAATTCAATCATTAATTGACTGCTTAATATTCTCAATTCATGCTAAATAGCTATTTTCTATCGTATTTTGATTATAATAATCATTTTGTGGTCAATATTTCTCCGATTGCTCACATCTGCATCCGTTTGCAGCATGGAAAAGGGCAGCCGATAATCGGCTGCCCTTTGTTCATGGAATGATGCTTAACCTGCGCTTATAGACTTTCGTATGACACCTCCAGCTGTTTCTGCACCGGGAAAGTCAGACTGATCGAGGTTCCCCATCCCAGCTTGCTAAGAATCGAAATGCGGTACTGTTCACCGTAAGTAATCTCGAGCCGTTTATGCGTATTGAGCAGCCCTATATGCCGTCCTCCCTTGATTTCGGAAGCCAGCTTTGCCAGTACCTCCTGCCGCCGCTCCTTCTTCATCCCAACCCCTGTATCCGTTACGGTCAGCCGTACATGATCCTCAATTAACTCTGCTTTAATTCGAATGATACTTTTGCCGTCTTTCATCCGAATACCGTGATAAATACTGTTCTCAATAATCGGCTGCAAAATCAGCTTCATGACATGATAGTCTGCGACAGCCTCATCAATGCGCCAGATCACATCGAATTTCTCTTTATATCGGATATGCTGGATATCCACATAACGCATGGTGTACTTCATTTCTTCCTGAAGCGGCACGAAGGGCATAGAACTGTCTAAAGAGTACCTCAGCACGCCGGAGAGATTCTCAATCATTTCATTGGCTTCATTCGGCTTACCCGTATAACTGGCAACTTTCCAGTAGATCGTCTCCAGCGTGTTATATAAAAAATGCGGATTAAGCTGAGAATGAAGCGCAATAAATTCCATCACTTGCAGCTTATATTTTCGCTCGGACAGTTGAATAGTCAGAAACTCATTCTCAACAAACTTCTTCACGATATTCTCCGTAATATAGCCGTAAATGTCGTTCTTCGCGCCTGGAAGCACCTGCGGCAACGATGTACCGCGTTCAGCTGCGTGAAGGATAGAGACAACGGTTTGAAGCGTCTGGTGCTTCTTCTTAGATAAAGAATAAGCGAGAAAAAGTCCGATTATGGTGGAAATCAGCAGCAGTAGTCCAGTCAGCATTCGCAGCTTGGAGGGAAGTGAATACAATGCTGCTTTGGGAACAATCGATACGAACTTCCATTTAAATCGTGACGACGATAGCATATCGACCGTGTATGTACGGCCGTCGACCTTCATTTCTTCCGAGAGCAGCTCTTTACTCGTTAAATCGTTTTGCTTGAACACATTCAAATAATTTAGATCTGAATTCTTAGCAATGGTACGGTTATGTTCATCCATCAGAAGAATGCTCTGGCTGCGGTTTGCGGGCAATTGCCGCAGAAGCGATTCAATAAATTCAGCCTTCACATTCAAGACGACAACGCCGCTGCCGCTTGCCAAATGCAGTCTGTTATAGATGGAGATGACTCGGATTTCGCCTTCCGGGGCCCGCCTTTTCACAATGCGGTTTTCAGTCCACACCCGCTCGTTGGAATGATTCTTATACAAATCGTGCCACTCATGATCATAAAATTTGTCCACTGTATTCAAGCCTGTTACCGACGATAAGAACCGCTTGTCCTTGTTATCGAAATAGATATAGACAGAGTAGATGAAAGGGTTCGCATAAACAGTTGAATCGACGAAATTACGAATAACTTTAAGAACATCGAAAGTACTGTCCGTGATCCGTCCTGTTTTTAGGATGTCCTTCATTGTTACGGTTAGTCCCGGATTTGCGGAGAAATTCGTACTCAGGGAGTCCATCTCACGGAAAGAAAGCTCAATATATGATTTAGTCTGGGATAAGAGCGCTTGATTATTGGTATCAATCTGATCCTGGATATAGAGCTTAATAAGAAAAGTGGAGAGCGATCCCAAGATCAGCAGCGGGACCAGCATCGGAATTAACAAGGTGATAAGATGACCAAGCATGGAACGATGGACGGTTTTGAGCTTATTATCCATTATTACGGTAATCCCTTGGGCTTTTGCCAAAGATCCGCTTGAAAGAGCGAGTGAAGTTGTGTGGATTTGTGTAACCCAACATTTCACTGATCTCATAGGTTTTATAAGACGGGTCTGCCAGCAGCTGGGCTGCCTTCTGCATTTTGATCTGAATGACATAGTCCATGAACGTCAAGCCGGTCTGCTGCTTGAACAGTTTGCTCGTGTAGGAGTGGTTCAAATGTACATGTTTGGATGCGCTTTCAAGTGTTACGTTCGTGTAGTGCTCATCAATATACTTTTTAATGGCTGAAATATACCGGTTTTCCTGCTTCGGATCTAATTCTTCAGCTCGCGGCTCGGCTTTGCTGCGTTCATTGTCCATTTCTATCTTTAAGCCATGGAACACCTCAACCAGTTCTTTATAGATGGTTGGTTTCACGAGATAATTCTTAACACTATAGGTCATCGCTTGTTTGGCATACTGGAAGTCCGTGTATCCGCTTAAAAATACCAATTTGATTGCGGACTTATTGTCATGCAGCTCCTTGGCAAGCTCAAGTCCTGTCATAAGCGGCATCATAATGTCGCTTAGAATAACATCAACCTGCTGCTCTTTCAGCAGTTCCAAGGCTTGACGACCGTTCTCCGCTTCACATACGACCTCATAGCCAATCTCATTCCATGGGAAATAGTTTTTCAAACCGGTACGGATTTCGATTTCGTCATCGACAATCATTAACTTGTACATCGCGATGCCTCCTGATTACTTCTCCGAGCATGTTGAAACTCCCAGAAAGTATACAACAAATTGAGTGAATTAAATACTGATATAATATAGGAAAAAATCAATAATGGATAGCTATGACAAATGGAGATAGATTTCCAACCGGGAATGCGCATATAAAGATAGGAATTGTAACCTTCCCCTAGTAGCGATTCATTTCAACATGTTCTAAACTAAAGACAGCAAGTTTTCAAACTGCATGAAAGCGGCATCACTGGGGGAAGGTTAAGTGAAGAAGTCATTTAAGAGAATATGGACGATACCTTTCGCATTTACGTTGCTTGCAGGCAGCATAATAGGATGTTCTAGCGAGAGCACCTCTGATCGAACAGCAAACACTCAAGCTAATGAGTCAGCTGCAGCGGGGAATACAAACGTAAAGACAGAACCGGTAACGCTTCGTTTCTCGTGGTGGGGCGGCGATCAGCGCCATAAAGCGACGCTGGCAGTCATTGATCTTTACATGAAGAAACATCCGAATGTCAAAATTATAGGCGAATACAGCGGTTATCAAGGTTACTATCAGAAGCTGGTCACGCAGCTCTCGTCTGATGCGGCGCCGGACATTATCCAGATCGATCAGCCTTGGCTTGCAGATTTGACTAGCCAATCTGATATATTCGTGGACTTGAAAGATAAGATTGATGTTTCAGGCTTCGATCAGTCATTCCTAGACAGCTTTGCAGTTTTTAACGGCAAATTGCAATCGCTTCCAACAGGCGTGAACGGTGATGTCTTTATCTATAACAAAGATGCCTTGGGGAAAGCAGGTATCCAAGTAGATGAGAAGCTGGACTGGGACAAGCTGTTCGCTTATGGAGAGAAGCTGAAGTCGGTTGACAAATCGGCTTATGTGCTGAACACCGAGCTGTATAATATCTCGGACATCCTGAGAAAATACACCGTTCAGCATACGGGCAAGCGCTGGATTAACGAAAATTATACACTTGGCTTTACGAAGCAGGATGCGGTTGACGCGTTCAATTTGTTGCTGAAAATGGAAGAAAGCCACGTGATAGAGCCATTTGAAGATATATTACTATTTGATGAGGATCCATCCAAAAATCCGAAGTGGGCAAATGGCAAGCTGATGGGTTTCCTCGACCAAGTGAGCGAATTGGAAAACTATCAAAGTTTCGCGAAAGGCGCACTTGATGTTGCCCAAGCTCCAATTCTTGCCGGCGCTGTGGACACAGGGGTTGTCATGCGTCCATCGCAGCTGATTGCGATAAATGAAGAATCTAATAACCAGGAGACTGCACTGAACTTCTTGAACTTCTTCTTCCATGACCCTGAAGCGATCAGAACGCTAGGTACGGTTCGAGGTGTACCTGCGACCGAGGATGCAAAGAAGCTGCTGCTGGATGACAAATTGATGAATCCACTCGTTGCGAAAGGCATCCAGATTGCATCAGCAACGAAAGGTTCGAATGAGAATGCCGTCGAAGCGAACAAGGAAATTTATAGTATCATAACTGATATCATTGAGAAGGTAGGTTTCAAGACAGCGACGGCTGAAGAAGCAGCCGATGAGCTGATTCAGCGACTGAATGAGAAGCTTGCAGAGCTGAAGGCAGGTTACTTGGACTAAACAGGTCGAAGTGTCGGTATATGGAGAAACAGGCTAGTCAACCTATAGGAATGCGAGGGGATTAAGAAATGAGTACTAAGAAAAAGTATGTCATCGTTGGAGCGGGTGGCAGAGCGGAGTTCTTCTACGCGGCGATTGCAACAGATTACAAGCATACATCGGAGCTGCTTGCCTTCTGCGATGTGAATCAGACCCGGATGGATTATGCCAATACGCTGCTGACAGAGAGCTATGGCTCGAAGGCGGTTCGGACGTACAAAACGGAACAGTTTGACCAGATGGTTGAAGCCGAGAAGCCCGACGTTGTCATCGTGACGAGCATTGACCGTACGCATCATATCTATATTATTCGTGCAATGGAGCTGGGCTGCGATGTCATTACCGAGAAGCCGATGACGGTGGATGAGAATAAATGCCAGGACATATTGGATGCTGTCGAACGTACGGGCCGCCGCATGCGTGTCGCATTCAACTACCGCTATGCACCGCATCATACAAAGGCGAGGGAGCTGATTGAAGACGGAGTTATCGGCAACATTACTTCGGTTCATTTTGAATGGATGCTGGATACGAGACACGGCGCGGATTATTTCCGCAGATGGCATCGCGACAAGCGCAACAGCGGTGGGTTGTTGGTACACAAGTCGACGCATCACTTCGACCTGGTGAATTTCTGGATCGGGGCGCAGCCGGAAACGGTCTTTGCCTTCGGCAATTTGGCTTTCTACGGCAGAGAGAATGCAGAGCAGCGCGGTGTAACTAGCTTCTATGATCGCGGTACAGGTAATCCGATTGCCAAGGAAGATCCGTTTGCATTGCAGCTTGATGAGAACGAGCATCTGAAGCATATGTACCTGGATGCCGAGCATGAGGATGGATACAGACGGGATCAGAGCGTATTTGGAGACGGCATTAGCATTGAGGATACGATGGGAGTGATGGTCCGCTACGACAACAAGGCGATTCTGACGTATTCCCTGAATGCTTACTTGCCTTATGAAGGCTATCGGATCGCGTTTAATGGTACCAAAGGACGGATTGAGATGGAAATTCTCGAGCAAGCGTACATCAACTCCGGCGGCAATAAGGCGGACGAAGGGGCACTGGAAAAACAGTCGATTATCGTTCATCCGATGTTCAAGCTGCCGTACGAGGTGAAAGTGGAGGACGGAGAGGGCGGTCATGGCGGTGGCGATCCAATTCTTCTTCGCGACTTATTCGGTGAGCCAGCGGAAGATCGATTCAAGCGTGCAGCCAATCACATTGACGGCGCCAGATCCATTCTAACGGGCATCGCAGCGAATCAATCGATACGTACAGGGCTTCCGGTTAACGTGAAAGATTTGGTAACGATTAAGTAATGAAGAGATTGCCATTAGGACGAAAACGCCTCACTCATTCGTTATGTATGAGTGAGGCGTTTTTTTGAATTCATAAAGTACTGCATCGTTCATAAAGCCTTTACAATTAGCGATCAGCTGCAATTGATGAGCAAGTGTTCATATGGTAGAGTGGAGTCGTTACCATGATCAATTATTGTTGATGAGAATAGTGAAGGAGTTTACCATGTCAAAAAAACCAAAAGCAAAACCTTCCCGCAAAAGCAATGGGCCATCCAGCAAACAGCTGGTTGTGTTTACATCGATTATCGTAGGCTTATTCGTATTATTGTTTATCATCAACCAAGCATCAGACAAGACCGGAAATTCGTTTAAAGATGTGCCTGAGATTAGCAATCAACCGATTGAAGGCGACAAAGATGCCAAAGTATCCATTGTTGAGTTTGGCGACTATAAATGTCCGTCCTGTAAAGCTTGGGGAGAGCAGCTGTATCCGAAATTAAAGGAAGCCTATATCGATAGCGGAAAAGCCAATTTTACTTATATCAACGTTCTATTTCATGGTGATGAATCTAGGCTTGGGGCACAAGCCGGGGAGGCGGTGTGGTCGCAGAATCCAGAGGCGTTCTGGCCATTCCATAAAGCTTTGTTTCATGCGCAGCCGTCGGAAGATCATGATGCATTATGGATAACAACGGATAAGATTAAAGAAATCGTTGCAACCATTAAGCCTGCGATAGACCTGAACAAGCTGAATGCGGCGATGAGCAGCGATACGGTTCAGAACGAAGTCAGCATAGATGAGAAATTGGTACAGGATTACAGAGTGACGCAAACGCCAAGCATCATGATCAATCAAGTGATGGTTAAAGATCCTTTCGATTATGCCGCTATTGTCGAATTGATCGAGGAACAATTAAACGATTAAACAGCTATTCATATCAAAAACGGTTTCTTTCTATTTCTAGAAAGAAACCGTTTTTTTATTTCATGGAACTGCTTACTCCTTTAATTGATTATTACGGAAATCCATTGGCGATACGCCGACGAACTTCTTGAACACTTTGGCAAAATGATTCTGATAGTTGAAGCCGACGGCTATCGCAATATCGCTGATGGATTTGCGGGTTTGCAGCAGCAGATGCTTGCTTTCCATAATCCGAAGATAATTCAGATTTTCATTGAATGCTAAGCCGGTCTCCTTCTTTAATCTACTTGAAATATAGGATGGATTCTTATCGAATTTCTTAGCTACATCTTCCAGCGTAATCTTATCAAACATATGAGACCGCAAATATTGAATAATGTCTTTGACCAGATTCGAGTGGACCTGACTGGAGAATTGGGTAATGGCGGAAGTGAATTTAATCGTTACTTCTTTAAGCAGCGTAATAAATCCATTACTGGACGAAAAGGTTTCTGCAATTCGGCTATATTCTTCGGAAATCGTTCTGGCGTACGTATATTCAACGCCGTTGTCGATGGCAACTTGCGATAGGGCTGAGCAGGCTAATATGAAATGATTTTTAAGGGAACGTAATTGATCAGCTTTGGACTGAACGATGCGGACAAAGTAATTTAAATAAATTTTGGTATTGAAAATATCCTCGACCGCACTGTTATCACCGACGACCATTTTAGCTTTGATTAAAGCGAATACTTCGGCAGGGAGATAAAGCGATTCGTTCTCATAATAGATATTAACGAGCGATAGATTGGCAAGTCTGGAGACCTCATTCCATTGCACACCAAACGGCAAAGGAAACGGAACCGTTTCTGCCTGCGGATGGTAAAACCAATAAATCAAATTAACAATATGATTGTCTCTTTCTGCGCTCTTTGTCTCAATCGGCCCCAACACTAAGAATGGATACGAAACGTTGTCTTCAAAATTAAGAACTAGAAAGCTTCGATTTAATGTTAGAGGAAACCTGCTAATGCCATTCGACGTCTTTTCGATTTGCTGGCGATTCAAACGCAAGGAATCGATCAGCATAGAAAGATGCTGGTTTTTATCAGGCGTTTGGGAGATTTCCGAGCTGTGATAGGCAAACGTAATTTGCAACTGATCATCTAAAGCATACGCGCTCGTACCGATCGAAATGGCTAAGCTTGTTGACTTTTCTATAAAGGAATCATTCTGCCGGAGGTATTGTTGAGACAAAACGGTCACACCACCTTCAATGTACGTGATAACGCATTCTTTTTTACTATAATAAAATATTCCAGCTAAATTCATATCCAAAACATCATATATGTATCCAGTCGGATTTGGTCGACATTGTATACTCTATTTAGCTTAGAGAAGGGGGAACTGCGGGCCTATTCATGGAGTGTTTTCAAGGCATAACGAAAGTTTAATAGGAAACTTTGGCCAATAAGAGAAATTTGCGAGTAATCCGCATCTTAGAATTTCACATATGCGAATGTATCTTATTGTTTTTGCTATGTCAATGAAATGCCATAGATTTAAGGACCTGAAAATTCAGGAAACTGTGAGACATGAAACAAGCAATTAATAGTTAAACGGAGGATCATCATGAAAATGAAATCAAAACAAGCAAAACAAATGCTGTCCGTTATTGCTTTAGGTACGCTTCTATTCAACGGTGTACTGCCTCAGAGTCTAACGCGCGTACATGCTGCAGACGCAAACGAGCCGCAGCAGCAGCAAAGCACTGGGACATTTAATGCAGATGAAGTAAATCGCATTCTAGCCAGTCTGACCCCCGAGCAGAAAGCAAGCATTAACAAACTGACCGGAGCGGACATCTCACAGAAAATCCATGTGGATCCAAAGGATTTGCGCAGCTCCAAACCTATTAACGTTATCGTGCAATTCAAAGTGGATCCAGCTAAGATCCAAATCATCAAGCAATCCTTGGCGAACGGCGGTGCTGGGGTAAACGGTACAGCATTTACGAATGATTACGCCGATGCGCAACAAAAAGTGAAAGATTCGCACGCTAGATTTAAAAGCTTTGTGACTACGCAGCCTACCCAATCAATCGTTGGCGGTAAATCTGTCAACACGAGCATGAGAATTACTAGAGAATATTCTGAGGCGTTTAACGGTGTATCTCTATCTTTGCCTGCAAGTGAAGTGAATAAACTTGCCGATAATTCGGAAGTTGCTTCCGTTTGGTCTGTTGTACAATTCGATGTACCTAAACAAAGCTCAGTATCCACTGCAGATACAAGCGGTTCTGTCGGCAATCCTACTTCGGCGCTGACTTGGATGGGCATTGATAAACTTCAAGCCGCAGGCCATACAGGTATTATCAAATCAGGTCCGCGTCAAGGTCAACGAATTAAGGTCGGTGTCCTGGATACCGGTATCGATTATAATCATCCTGATTTAAAGGCCGTTTATAAAGGCGGACATGACTTTGTCAATAATACAGTCGATGTTTCCGGTAATGTAACTTTCGTGGATGACCTTGACCCGATGGAAACCACTTATCGGGATTGGCTGGCTGCAAAGGAGCAACCGAATCCACTTGTAAGTCCTACAGCGAACTATAAGGACTACATAACGGAACATGGTACGCATGTATCGGGGACAATTGCTGCGAATACGACAACGAATAATGCTGTCTATTCTGCGAACGGCGTTGCACCGAAGGTTGATCTTTACGGGTACCGCGTATTAGGTCCAGGTGGAAGCGGTTCCTCGGACGGGGTATTGAATGGAATTGATCAAGCCGCTAAGGATCATATGGATGTCATCAATCTTTCACTGGGAAATACAGTGAACGATCCTATGTATCCGACAAGCATTGCCATTACCAATGCTACAATCGAGGGTGTTGTTTGTGCAATTGCAGCAGGTAATGCAGGTCCTGGTCAAGCTACTGTTGGCTCGCCGGGAACTTCACCGCTTGCAATAACCATCGGTGCCAGTACGATTCCGGAAAACATTCCGGTTATGACCCTCAAGAACGGCACAAAGTCTTACCAGGCTCGTTTATTTGGAAGAAGCTTCATCCAAAGCGATGATCAATATAAAGGACAGACACTTCCAATTGTTGATGTCGGTCTAGGTACTATGGATGACTATAGTGGAAAAGAAATGTCCGGTAAAATCGCCCTTGTTAAACGCGGCGGCGAGTATATGCAGACCAAAATCGCGAGTGCTCATCGCGCAGGCGCAGCGGGTATGATTATCTGGGATCATGTTGATGATGCCGATACAGAAGGTTATATTCCGAATTACTTGGGCCTCAGTATGGATTATGCTTATTCCGTTTCCTTGACGCGAGTCCAAGGGGAAGCACTCGCGAAGGCGATAGCAGCTGATCCCGATCATGCCACCATTACGTTCCCGGCTGCACTGGATGCGCCGCTCGTAAAGAATGGGGACGAATTGGCAAGCTTTAGCTCAACGGGACCCGTGAAGGATTGGACGATTAAGCCGGATATCGTCGCTCCGGGCGTTGACATTCTGTCTACAGCTCCATTCGACGTTTATGAGCCGCAAGACACAGGTACGCCTGATTATACGAATCAGTATATGCAAATGTCCGGTACTTCCATGGCTACACCTCATGTAGCGGGGATTGCGGCATTGGTTCTGGCTGCTCACCCTGATTACAGTCCTGCCGATGTTAAGACGGCATTAATGAATACAGCCAAGGATATGAATACCGCTTCGAAGACTTATAGCGTATATCAAGTAGGTGCTGGCGTTGTCGATCCTGCTCGCGCTATTGGGGCTAACATTAATATTCAAGTGCTGGAAAAAGCCTCTACGTATGATACCCCTACGGATTATACGACTATTCATCAAGTGGATAATCTGACGGGCAGTCTTTTCTTCGGCTTTAAAGGAAGAGGAGAGGGTGCAACGGACGGCTCGGATGACGTGGTTTCATCCAAAACGTTTAACGTATCGAATAATGGTACAAGCAGTAAAACATTTAAACTCCGTACAGAATTTATTACCACTAAATTTGCGCTTTCGCACCCTGTAGGTACGGGGACCGGCAATGATGTCAAGATTGATTTCTCTGCAGGCAACGCAGCTGTGACATCCATTACGGTTGGCGGAGGCAGTAAGGTTAAAACAACAGCCCAAATTACGGTTCCTTCAAACGCTATTGATGGCACTTATGAAGGTTATATTCATCTCGTTAATGCAGCTGATTCGTCAGAGTCTTATCGCATTCCCTTTACGGTGACCGTAGCCGAAAAAGGAATCAATATGAATGTAGACATAAAGGCATTTACACTTCCTTTCTCCATTACAGGGAACTGGAACCCGGATACAAACGGATCCGGAGGTTCGGGCTATACCTTCTCTGTCAATAGTGCAATGGATAGCATGTACCTGGTATTGAAGGACAAGAACGGTAATTATTTAGGTGTCGTTCAAGATGTAGCTAATATCGGCGCGATAGGTCCTGGTGTCATTTATGGTCCTTTACAAATGCTTGTTGGAGGCAGATATCTTCCATTTACCAAGCCCTATGACGGATCATCATCACTGGATCATTCCGGAATAGGAACAACACCGGCGATTATTACGGAAGGCTCTTATTCCGTTGAGATGATTGCTATTGACTCAGCTGGCAAACGTTACACAGCAGAAGATACGCTGTACGTGGATTTGACAGCGCCTACTATCGCCATGGACAGCGATTCTAAACCTGGGATTTATGAAATCGATCCGACAGGTTATCAGCCTGGGCAAGAGATTCAGGGATTCTATGGTACCGTTTATGATAATAACGTCGACATCATGAAGAATAACGGTGAAACTTCGGTAAAAAGTCCAGATGGTAATCCAGCACCAGCACCTGTAGATCAAGCTTTGAACGCGGTCTGGGGGTACCAAGATAGCTTTTGGCCAACTGTATTTTTCAATACGGATGCGAAAGGTCGTTTCCATTTTGGTATTAGTCCAGAGGACATCACGCCACAAGGCACTAACTTCTGGGTTTACCCAAGTGACTATGCCGGTGCAGCTGATGTGGATTCCACCACGCAGCAGTATTATTTCATCAAGAAGGGTTCTCCTTATGTAACGGTTTCATCTGCCGGAAACACAGGTATGGAGAATCAAGATAAGATTGTAATGGATGCCTATAAACCATTCAAGGTTACCATCGCTTTGAAGCATGGCATTGGCATGACAGCCGGTAAATTTATGCTCAATAGTAACCTTTATTCATTTGCGAATATCAAACTTACAGATGAATATAAAACCTATTTAAGCAGCAAAGGAATTGACCCTTCAACTGTTGGTTTAACAGTAAGCCAGCCGTATAGACATTCACAATATGCGGGTCTAACCACTGACATTACGATATCAGGCATTAGTGACGCTGGCGCTCTTGATCGTGATATGAACATAGTAGATTTAGATGCAACGTATACAAATGCTGACCCGATTTCCGGACCATGGAAATTCAACGTCTACAATACATTCTTTACGATGTCAGGTACAGAGTCGCAGGTTCCGGCTTTCACAACAAATGTACCTTATGTGCGACAGGCTCAATCTATGATTACAGGCGGTTTGTTTGCTGAATCGTTCAGACAGAATACGCTTAGCGGATCGTTCACAAACATTACGACCGATTCAGGCGCAAAGGTTACGGTTACCAATCAAGATGGCAAATCGTATGTAACCGATAATCCTACATCCATGAACAATTCAATTCAATATTACGGTAATATGCTCGGAACTTATGCCGTTACAATGGATGTAAGCGATAAACCTTACTCTGTTGAGCTTTCCATGCCGGGACATTTTAAGGGTTATCTTAAAACCCCTGTAGTTGCTTCAACTAAGTATGGTTATCTGACGGGAGAGTACAAGGATATCCCTTCTATTCAAACGCCTTCATTATTAGCCGGAGACGTTAATGGCGATAATGTGATTGACATGAAGGATCTCATTGCAGAAACCGATGTTTATTTAAATTACAAGAGCCTGAACTCACTCAACAATCCGGCGCCGGGCAATCTAGCATCCAGAACCGTATTCCTGAATGCGAATAGAAATGCCGATGTGTACTGGAAGAAACCGGGATCTTCCGGTTATGGAATTGACTACTATGACTTCTATTACATCTTCAAAAACTTCGGTCAAGTGAATCAGAATGCAGTAGATTTCGGTGTAATCCCTACTGCGCCGACTCCGCAGCTTTTGGTGGAACAAGCCACTACAATTACAACGCCATATGCGGGTTCCATAACCCTAAGCGCGGGAGACGGCATGAAAGAAGTAATGGCTAAACTGGGTTTTGCAGGTCCATCGCAAACAACGTCCGTTACGACACTTCCAAAGTTAAGTGACTTGCAAAGTGGTGCGACCATAACATTAATACCAAATAACAGTGTGTTTCTGGATGACGTTAATTGGAGAACCAGCATTACGAAGATCCTTCTAGGTTCAACAGATATAACCGATAAAGTAACAGTCACAGCAGGCTACCTTTATTTCGATCCAATTAAGGGTTTGACTTTTGTGCCGGCTAAGATTACTTTACCAGGTTCACTCTTCCCAGCAGCCGGTAATTATGCTGTCAAAATCCAGGCCGCAGGGTATACAGATGTAACGACTAGCTTCTCGATTGGCGCTGCACCGATTCCGACGCCTACCATTCCGTTAGTCACCGATCCGGCCAAAGCGCATGTAGGTAAAGATTTAACACTTACATTTACGGAAGATGCGAGTGGTGAAGATTGGCGCAGCGGTATCAATAAAGTCGTGGTGAAAACAAGAGACTACCCAACCGGTATAGACATCACCGATCTGTTGGATGGCAGCGGTCATAAATATTATGACATCAGCCAGCCAGGGCAAATTACGTTTAAAGCAGATCTCTTTAAGACCAATGCATCACCTGTCGTTGCAGCTTCGGCTATAGCTCCGGGCGGAGCCAATTATTTGCCTCAGCTGTATATGTTTGAATTCAGTTCAACAGGTGCCACCACGGGTACAATTTACCCTCTTAAAACGGTCGGCTCTGATCCGTCAGGGATATACGGTGCTATGCAAGCCGTTGGATACGGCCTTACATTTGACAGTCAAGGCGGAGCTCCGGTTCAACCCATTGCTGTTGGAATTAATCCTGCGAAGAGCAGAAACGGAACTAACCTTGTAGCAAACTCATCGTTGAAAAATCCTTCAACAACAAGACCCGGATATAACTTTATGGGCTGGTATAGCGATCCGGCACTTACGATGGTCTGGGATGCAGGCACCAATATTAGTTCAGACGTTACCCTTTATGGCAAATGGCAAATGAATTTTACACAAAACTATGCTCTTGTTGATAAAGCGAAGCAAGATGGCCTGAAGTTCGACGGAACGAATGGCGCTGTCAGCGGGAAAGGTTGGGTGCTTGGCGAAGGGAATCTGGATATTGGCATTGCGGAGTATGCTGCTAATATTCCTTGGTTAACGAGCAAGGCGAGTATTCAAAAAATTGAAGCCTCCTTCTACAAGATCAAGAGTGATGGCGCAACTGAATCGACACTTACAACGTATACGCTAGATCCAAGCACGTATGACTTTGTAACGAATGGTACTGCTGGCAAGCTGACCTTTACGACTGCAACAGCAGCAGCAGCGGCACTGGCTGGACAAACAAGTCTGGGTCAAAAGTTTGCATTTAGCGAAGCGCCAAGTCTCCTTGGCGGAAGTCCGTATAGCGGTTACCAGTTGAAGGTTACAGCCATCGACGGCACGACGACTTTGTTGATCAATGATGTCAAGCTGGGTTATAGACGTCATATTGACCTAAACGGCGGGGCGTTAAAGAGTCCTACAGACACCTACTTCTGGGATACACTTGTAAACGGCAAAGCCGGCATCCCTAATATGACAACAGTAGTTGACGCCGTTACGGGGAACGTTACATCAGGCCCATTATTGCATGTAACCAATGGAGGTCTTTCTGTAAGTCCATTGCTTTATCTGGATGCAGCAAGCTCAATCGGGAATACGTTTAACGGTAATGCAGCGCTGACAGATAATGCTGTGTTATATCTAAGCTGGACGAAAACGCCGCCAATTGTTCTTAAACAAGTCTTTGGGAACACGGTCGGCAGCGATATTAGTCTGCATTTCACCGATGACGGATTATGGAAGAGCAATATTAGTAAAGTTATGATCGGTTCTAAAGTATTGGTTCGTGATATGGACTACACGATCTCCGCTGATGCAATCACGCTTAACCATTCCCTATTTACAGCTGGGCAAAAGGTGAATGTAGTGATTCAATCGGAAGGTTATGCAGACGCAATCGTTACGGATCAAGTTATCGGTTATTTGGTAAACTTTGAGTCCAATGGCGGTGATTCCATTGCACCTCAAATTGTAACAAGAAGCGTAACAAGACCGGTTGATCCTATCAAGGTTGAGTATAGGTTTGCCGGTTGGTATACGGATCAAGACTTAACAATGCCATTTGATTTTGCAAGCATTGTTACGAAACCAATGACTCTGTATGCCAAATATGCTTTAGCCACATCTATTGTTTCACCGGATGATTGGGATAACGCCGTGGGTAACGACATGACCCTTGAATTCAGTGACTCGGATTGGGCAAACGCAATTACAAGCATCAGTGTTGGCGGTACTCCTGTAGATAGCTCGACTTATAAAGTAGATCCTGCTGCAGGTACGATCACGTTGGATAAGAGTCTCTTCACGAAAGCGGCAGCTTTCAGTATCACGATCAGCGCTGCCGGTTATGCCGATGTTTCACTTATCCAAGATGTCATTAACGGATATCAAGTCCATTTCGTACTTCCGGTCGATGTTCCATTTGGCGGAGTCCAAGATCAAATCGTATCCCGCAGAATCTCGCAACCGGAAGTTTACGGTTATGATTTGGTTTGGTATGCAGATGAGGCTCTTGCTAATCCTTGGGATTTCACAAGCTCCATTTATTCGGATCGTACGCTTTATGGAACATGGACGCTCCATAAATTCAACGTGACAATCGATACACAAGACGGAGGTTTAGTTGATACTCTGGCAGTAGATTACAACACTGTTATCACAGAGCCAACAACTCCGGTAAGAGAGGGTTATACGTTCGGAGGTTGGTATCAGGATGCTGCAGGTACGCTTCCATGGGACTTTGCAACGAATGTAGTAACAGCAGATACAACTCTATATGCCAAATGGCTAATCAATGGCTATAATGTTAGCTTTGACAGCCAGGGCGGAAGTGAAGTAGCAAGTATTTCTGTGGAATATAACACGGTAGTCACAGAACCATTAACTCCGGTAAGAGAGGGTTATTCTTTCGGAGGTTGGTGTCAGGATGCTGCATGTACACTTTCATGGGATTTTGCAACGGAACCGGTAACAGCGGATACCATCTTGTATGCGAAATGGACGAAGCTATCAACATCGACACCGCCAACGGAACCAATTGATCCAATTGAACCAATTGATCCAATTGAACCAACTGATCCGATTGATCCAACTCCGGTTCCAACACCGGAAAAACCAGTATTGAAGAATGAGATCGTCGATGTGGCGAAACTCGCAGAAGCAATCAAAACCAATCTTGCAACCGCTCCTGCAATCACATTCACAGACGAAGCTCCTACAAGCTGGAGCGCGAAAGCGGTGGCATTGGCGACGCAAATCGGCTTCGTATCCGGTTATGCGGATGGTACGTTCCATCCTAATGCATCAGTTACGCGCGCAGAATTCGCTACTATGCTTGTGAAGGCTTTAGGTATCACTGCCAGAGGTTCCGATAACTTTGCTGATGCGGAAGGAAGCTGGGCAGCAAGCGCAATAGCTGCACTGAAAACGAACGGCATCATTAACGGTTATACTGACGGTACCTTTAAGCCGAACAACGAAATTTCCCGTGCGGAAATCGTTGCTATTCTTTCGAAGGTTATGAACCTCAGCCCTGTTACAGGCACATCGAAGTTCCAAGACACGCAAGGCAGCTGGGCTGAAGAGCCTATCAACCAATTGGCTGCTGCGGGAATTATCGGTGGCAAGGGAGACGGTAAATTTGAACCGAATTCCACGGCATCACGCGCTGAGTCGGTCACGATGATCCTTCGTCTACTGAACGTAAACCTGGATCTCGGTTTGGAATTGTAAAAGCAGTAATGAACAAATGAAAGAGGGAGCTGTCTCAAAGGCAGCTCTCCCATTAAATGTGAAAGCCCCGTTAATTCGGGGCTTTTTTGATCTACAGTTACTTAGTAAATAGAATGCCACACACCTAAAATTCCCCCCATACATCAACTAATAGAATTGAATTATATTAATAGTGTTGGAGCTATATCATATGACGGTTTATGTATTATACATTACTAGTCTGAATCCATATAATAAGATCAGTCTGAGACTAGCTTTTAATAATCCATCCATGGTCGTAATAGCACAAAAGAGTTGAGCAGGGATACCTGCTCAACTCTTTTGTTAACGTGATTATTTCGAAGCTTTCCAAGCGTCGATTTGCTTTTGCATCTCGGCAATGATTTTATCGGAGCCTGCATCTTTCAGCTTCGCTACAAACTCATTGTATTTCTCTTCAGTAGCAATACCAAGATCAATCGATCTTGCGTACTCATCAAAGACTGCGCTTGATTTGGCGATTTCAGCTTTAACGGGTTCACCATCGAAGGAGAAGCCGAGCAATTTGGATGGAACAGCTTCGTTGTTCACTTTCTTCGTATCTTCCCATACCGTTGCAGGCATTCCTTTGTCCACATAAGCCAAGTAGTTGGTTGCAAACATCCAAGGCACATTCGGGTTATAGCTTTTAATTTCCGGACCTGGGATTTTGAAGCCGTCTGCATCAAGGTCATAGTGTTTACCTTTAATACCGAAGTTCAAGAGGTTGTACAGGTCTTTATCCGTGTTCAGAAGCTCAAGTACCATCATGGCTCTTTCCGGATTCTTCGACGTTCTGCTGATTGCATGCATAGTAGCAATGATACCGCCAGTAGATAGATGAGCAGTCCCAGCAGGGAAGTCGATCGTTGGCTCGCCGGCTGCCGCTGTCATGACCACTTCTACGCCTGGCTTATAAGCTCCACCCATTGTAATAGAGATTTTTTTATAGTCATTGTTCGTATCCGTTTTCTTCGAAATCCGTTCTTTCGAATTCAAGTAGCCTTTCGCATTCCATTCTCTCATGATAGCGGCGAACTCTTTCACTTCCGGTGTTTCGAACTGATTGACGACTTTGAGATTGTCATCGTCATAAGCGACAACGCCAGGAACGGCAAAGCCTGCAATCGCTTCATAGTTCGTAGCTTCGTTGTATTGAACCAAGCTAGTAATGAACGCCCGCTCTGGCTCGTCTTTGTGTACAGCCTCTAGGAACGGCTCTAGTGCACGCAAGCCTGTTGGGTTTAACGTTCCTTTAAGTGCATTTGTATCAAGATTGTATTTCTCCGCCAATGCTTTCGTAACGATTGTATCCGGCGTTCTTGCGGAAATTTGTTGGTTGATAAATCCGTAGATTTTGCCGTTTACTTTCGTTGCTTCCCAGAACGTGCTTGGGACGGAAGCGTATGAATTCGGTGCATATTTCGTAAGCAAGTCATCAAGTGGCAAATAAGCGCCTTTAGCAACGTTCTGCGTATAGTTATTAATCCAGTTCGCTGTGTAAGCCAAGTCGAATTCTTCACCGGATGCAATGACTACTTTCATCTTCTGATCGTATTCACCGAATGCAAGCGGCTTGAAATCAACGGTTGCGTTAATTTTCTCTTTCAATACTTTATTCACTTCAGCAAATACGGCATCTTGTTCAGGCTGCGGGAAGGCGCCTGGGAAGTACCAGGTCAGCTTAGCTTCAGGCAATTCTGCAGGCGTATTCTCTGCAGCAGTGTTTTCAGCAGAAGTGTCTGCCCCGTTTGTTGCAGCTGCATTGTTCTTCGCGTTATTAGCCGCCGTGTTGTTCGCGGTATTGTTGCCTGAGTTGCTGCCACATGCCGTAAACAGCAGCGTGGATGCGAGAAGCACGCTTGTAACAACTGTGCTTTTCTTGGAAGATGCAATTCTTTTAAACATGGTGAATCCTCCCTTTTGTATTTGCTAGTTTTTTATATTCTTAAAATGGATATGATCCATGTTTAAGCTATCCTTTTACCGCTCCGACCGTAAGGCCTCTGACGAAGTATTTCTGGAAGAAGGGGAATACGACGAGCATAGGACCGGCAGCAAGTATGGCCATTGCCATTCGAGCGGATTCGGAAGGCGGAACCTGATTGACCAGATCCGGAGGCAGCTGGTTCGTCGAATTGGTTAGGAATTCGATCGTGGTCATCATGCGGTAAAGCATGTACTGCAGCGGAACGAGCTTGTCATTATCGATATAGAGAAGACTAAGCCACCAATCGTTCCAATAGTGAAGCAAGGTGAATAGTGCAATGGTGGCAAGTCCGGGCTTTGCAAGCGGAAGAACAATCTGGAAGAAGATTCTAAACTCACTTGCTCCGTCAATCATGCAAGATTCAATAATGTTGAAAGGAATCTTCTGCATGAAGGATCGCAAGATCAAGATGAACCAAGGAGCGGCAAGAGCAGGTAGAATCAACACCCACAGTGTGTTTTTTAAATGCAGATAATTGGTAATGACGATGTAGGTAGGGACCAGACCGCCGTTGAAGAGCATGGTGAAGAAAACATAGAAGCTGAGTGGATTTTTGAATTTGTAATCTTCGCGCGACATCGCATAGGCGACGCCTGCCATAATCAGCACGCCTGCTACGGTGCCTATTACACTGATTAGGAATGAATTTTTGAAAGCGGTCAGTAGTTGAATCGGATTATATAAAACGTAAGCGTAGGCCGTGAAATCGATATGTCGCGGCAGCAGGCTGTATCCGAATTCCAGAATATCTGCTTCTTTGCTGATTGAGACAGAGATGACGGATAGTAGCGGAATAATGCAAGCGAGAGAGAACAGGATGAATAGGGTGTGAATGAAAAGTTGAGGAACGATTTTTCTGGCCAGCATAGGTTCACCTCATGATCTGATCTTGGTCTAGAATAATTTGTTCTCATCGTTCATTTTCTTGACAACGTAATTACTGAGCAGCACAACGATAAAGCCCATTACGGATTGAAAGAGGCCTACTGCCGAAGACATCCCCATATCGCCGGAAACCTTCAACATGCGATATACATAAGTGTCTATAACTTGTGTGACAGGAAACAAGCTGCCAATTTCCCTAGGTACAAAGAAGAAAAGTCCGAAATCGGCATAGAAGATTCGACCGATAGAAAGCAAGGTCATAATTGTAATGAGCGGCATGATTAAAGGGATGGTGATTCTGCGAACCATTTGAAATTTCGAAGCGCCGTCAATGGAAGCGGCTTCAAAATACTCTTGCGAAATGCCAAGTATGCCCGCATAGAAAATGATGCTGATATAACCAAGGCCTTTCCAGATGTTAATGCCCGTCAAGAAGAACGGCCAGATCCATGTTTCTGTGTAGAAATCAAAGGGGGTTCCTGCCCGTTCGAGCCAGGAAGTGAGAATACCGTAGGGCCCAATGAACGAGTAGACCATGTAGGAAACGATGATCCAAGAGAAGAAATAGGGGAAGAAGAAAATCGTCTGATACGCCTTCAGAATTCTTCTGCTGAGCACTTCATTCAATAGAATCGCGAATACGACAGAGAAGAACGTTCCGATTGCAATAAAGACTAAGTTGTAGCCTAGCGTGTTTCTCATCACGAGCCATGCATCGCTGGACGTAAAGAAGAAACTGAAGTTTTTGAAGCCGACCCATGGGCTTCCGAATATGCCTTGCTCATAATTGATTTCTTTGAAAGCTAAGAAAACGCCGCCTATTGGTAGATAGGAGAAGAGGAAGATGAGCAGGATTGCAGGCAGTGCCAGTAGACTGATGTGTATTTGCTTCTTATACTGTTTGGACTTTATTGCTCTATTTGCCATGAAACAGACGCTCCTTCTGCCATTATTTAAGTAACCGGATGTTTGGCTGTTGATGTTCTAATCTTATGGCTCACATGACGGGAGTACAATTTCGGATAGTCGAGAAAAGTGCTCGTAACCTATGTTGTAGCGGTTCTAAAAACGGATATTTGTGCGGAAAACCGAATTTCTGTCTCTTTGAAATTGATCAATTCCGATTTGGTGTGTTACTCTGCGTGTAGAAGGAGCTGCTCAGCATGTTTAAAAAGTTCATCCTGAAGAACCCCTATCAATTGTTTTTATCCATTCTGCTGCCGTTCTTATTGAGTACGGTCTTGCTGCTGCTTCTGCAATCCTCGTTTCTAAGCCGATATTTTGAGAATTACGTGCTGGAGCTCGTGTACAATCAGCAAAAAACCGACTTGAACCATACAAGCCGGAATGTAAATGAGCTGGCTCGATCGGCCAAAGCGCTCACAGTCACTGCGTTCTTCGACAGAGACATTAAAAACATGCTCTATTCCAAGGCCAATGAATCGGATTACATTCTTTACGAAGATAAACTGCGTGCTTATAAATTCACTTATCCGTTTCTGCAGTCCGTTTATATTTATAATGGCAATCAAATTTATGCAAGTCCAAGCGAGGGTTTTGCTTTTGACCGAACTAATTTCTTGGATCAAGGCATTTTCCCCATCTTGAATAATACGAAGCGTTATAAACCCAATAGCATGGTATTAAGGCAAATCCCGAATGTATTGTCCGGCGTGGTTTCAAATGCAAGCAAAACTGTAAACGTTTACACGTATTTATTCTTCGAATCTCCGGTTAGCAAGGAGAAAGCAAGTGAGGCTATTATTCTTAACATATCGGAAGAGGCGATTAAGAAAAGCATCAGCGCATCCGATCTCGGAAGCAGCAATCGAATCTTCATCGTGGATCGTGAAGGGAACTTGCTCTCCGACGATAAGCAGCATCCTTTGCAAAGCAATTTAAACGGTAACGACTATATCCAGAGGATTGGAGCTTCGAAGGAAAAAAGCGGAAGCATGAGGATGAGTGTGGATGGCGAGGACTCCTTCATTACATACGCAGCAACGGAAGAGTTTGGTTGGAAGCTGATTAGCATTACACCTTATCATGACATTATTAAAGATATCGAGAAGAAGAAACATAAGACGTATTTATTTGTATTTGGGTTTGTTTTTGGAAGCATCATTCTATCGTTTTATTTTGCGAGAAGGTTATATGCCCCAATTAAATCCGTTATTCATAACTACAACGCGCTTGAAGCGGAGAAGAAGAACGATTTCTATTACAAGAAACAAGAGTTTCTGCGTAAATTGGTCCATACAGGTGATCTTATCGCCGTTGAATCGATGTGTCCGCAGTTTATCAAGTATAAGATCGATCTTGAGCCTCTCGATCGATATGCGCTTATTCTCATTAGAATCGATCATTTCGCCCAGTTTCGTTCCAAATTCAGCAACTCCGACCGTAAACTGCTGAAATTCGGAATGGTTAACATCGTTTCGGAGCTGCTTTCAGGGAGCTTTAAGCATGAGTGCATCGATATGGATGAAGACCATCTAGTCGTGCTGATGAATGATAGCGGGAGGAAAGCGCCGGCTGTTAATGAGGAATTGCTCACGATGATTCGAGAAATACAACTACAGACAGAGAAGTACTTGGCGATTTCCACTTCCTGTACCATCAGCGAGCCATTTGAAACGTTAGCGAATATGAACTTCCATTATTTGAAGACGGTTGATTTGTCGTATTACAGATTCCTATACGGCCATAAGTCGATCATCTCGAATGAGAATTTAGTGGTGCATTCGGATGAGTTTAAGTATCCGTCTAACCTAGATAAACGTCTGACGGATGCATTAATTACGGGTCAGTCGGATGAAGCGAAGGAAATATTGGCAGCAATCATTCAGCTTGCTTCCAAGTACAGCTACACCATCCTTAATTCCGTCATCATTCAATTGATGATCACGATCCGATATGCGATCGAGGTCGTAGAAGTAAACAATGCCATTAAAGTGAATTTTAATTTCAATAAGTACTTTGCCGACATTCAGAAGGTTGAAACGCTGGATCAAATTCTTGCCGATTATTACAAGCTGTTTGATAATCTGGCGATGGAGCTGGAATCCAAGAAAGACAACAAGTACGTGAAGCTGCTGGAAGATGTCGTGAACATCATCCATAAGGAGTTCGCTAATCCTGCCTTGTCCTTAGATACGCTTGCAGAGAAAGTGAATTTAAATCCCGAATATTTAAGGAAATTGTTCAAGAAACACCAATTGATTTCCGTTAATGATCTGATCAATACTATCCGGCTTGCGTATGCGAGCGAACGGATTGCTACATCTGAGGAAACCATTAATGACATTATGGAGAAGGCCGGGTTTTTGAGTAAGAGCCACTTTTTCAGCTTATTCAAAAAGGCATACGGCATTACGCCGAACCAATATCGAAGCAATGCCAGGGCAGGTCAGTAAATAGGAGCTTGAGATGCGGTATGTTCGCATCTCAGGCTTTTTTTATACTCGGAAAATGGATTTGCGTACAAATGTATGAATTGAGAACTATGCCTTTTACCGAAATACGAACTTATTTATGCTTTCAGAAATGGTACTCCAAGTATGGGTTGCTTATATTGGACTTAAGTCAGTTTTATAGGAGGATCCGCATGACCAATAAAGTAGCCTTAGTGACCGGCGCTGCAGCAGGAATTGGCAGAGGGATTGCGCTGCGACTTTCTAAAGAGGGCTATGACGTCGTATTAGCAGACCGAAACGCGGAACTAATAGATGAAGTAGCAGAGTTGATTACATCCACATCCGCCCGTCGTGTATATAAGCAGGTCTTAGATGTGACAGATGAGCAGGCGATCGAGACGCTATTCCGGGAATGGCGCCAGCGGTATGGGCGATTGGATGTTCTCATTAATAATGCGGCAACGAATAGTAGAAAGGCATTGGTAGATACTGCCCCGGTGCTGTGGGATTTCGTAATGGATGTGAATCTCAAAGGGGTTTACTTGTTCTGTCGCGGGGCTCACCAATTGCTGAAGGAAAGCGCCGGAGCAGTCGTAAATATTTCTTCTAT
Source organism: Paenibacillus sp. N22P23 (assembly GCF_059383735.1). Classification (NCBI taxonomy): domain Bacteria; kingdom Bacillati; phylum Bacillota; class Bacilli; order Caryophanales; family Paenibacillaceae; genus Paenibacillus; species Paenibacillus sp. N22P23. Next base: position 622,281 of record NZ_JBXENT010000002.1, on the reverse strand, counting down.
TATGGGGGAGCAGCTGCTGTCCACGAACAACACCGTATATGGCGTGACGAAGGCGGGCGTTAATTATTTGACCCGCGTCTTGGCTAAGGAGTGGCGGCCGGATCGAATTCGAGTGAACGCGATCGCGCCGGCTGCAGTCGATACGCCGCTTTATAGGGAAGGTATTTCTGAAGAAAGCCTGCAGCAGCTCGAAGAGAAGATCCGCCTAGGACTAGTCCAGACACCTGCGCAAATTGCGGGGGTCGTTGCACTGCTGCTTAGATCAGAAGCATCCGTCTTGACCGGCACCTGCCTTGTTGCAGATGGAGGAAGCCAACTTTAATCGAGGAGTGATAACGATGAGAATCATTGATGCCAAGATCTATTTGAGAAAACAGGAGAGGGACAACAGGAAGTTCAAATGGAGAGACGGGTTGGCCGGGCCTGATGTATATGGTAATAACACGAGCAATGCACTTCTCCGGATTATTACGGACGAAGGCATTGAAGGCTACGCCTCTTACAGCAATGCAGATTATTTGGCTGTAATCGCGAAGAAGTATTTTAAAGATCTCCTGATCGGTGCAGATCCGCTTCAGAAGGAACTTCTCTACCATAAAATATGGGAGATTGATCGCTTGGATTATTTTCCGCTCCCATTCTTCGGCTTGGTTGACGTTGCGCTATGGGACATTGCTTCCAAGAAGGCACAGATCCCGCTGTATCAGATGATTGGCGGCTTCCGCGAGAAGGCGCTCGCCTATGCCAGCACGGCTACCTACAATACGCTTGAAGAATTTATGGATATAGCAGATCAGTGTATCGAGAGAGGGTACAAGGGAATCAAGCTTCATGCTTGGGGAGATGCGAAGCGGGATGCCGAGCTTTGCCAAGCGCTGAGAGCGAGAGTCGGCAACGATGTTCATCTCATGTACGACGGGTCTGCCGGTTTTGACTTCCATGATGCCTTTTATCTAGGTAAAGCGCTCGAGGAAGCGAATTATTACTGGTATGAGGAGCCGATGCGCGAATACAGCATTTATGCCTATCGCAAGCTGGCCGATAAGCTGAGGGTGCCGCTGCTCGTCGCGGAGACATCGCCGGGAAGCTTCTATAATTCTGCGGATTTCGTTCATTTCGGAAAAGGCGATATGGTTCGAATCAGCGCAGGTCTCAAGGGCGGTATTACCGGAGCGATGAAGATCGCGCATATGGCGGAATCGTTCAATCTTCGGGCAGAAGTACATGGCGGCGGAGATCTATGCATGCATTTGATCGCTGCGTTCCGCAACACGTCCTTCTATGAAGCTTTCGTCTGGGATAATCCACTCAATGATAATCCGGAAGTAGATAAGGACGGTTATGTTCACGTTTCGAAGAAACCGGGCATTTCGCATCATGTTGATATTGAACGGATTGAGAAGGAAGCTTACGCGTCGTTCTCCGTACTGGATTTCTGATATGAAGACATCTCGATTGTTAATGACTACCTTGCACGAGCACAAAATCGAGGAATACGAACGGTTTCATCATCATATTCCCGGGGCTATCGTTAAGCAGTTGATCGAGGATGGATATACCGAGGTGCGGATCTATCGATCCGGCAATAGTCTTGTCATCTATATGGAGCATGACGAAAGCAAGCAAGTACCGAACCGGCAGCGCGATATTGCTGCTGAAGAAGAGTGGCAGAAGCTGACAAGCGGCTGTTTTGTTCACCCATGGGAGCCCTGTGCCGCAACTATTTGATATCAAGGACTACATTGATTGACACGATGGATGTATTACAGAATCTCCGAGTGATGAAGTGTGCATTCGGAGTTTTCTGTATTGATAGCTTTGAGACTATATCATATGACGGTTTGTGTATTATACATTATTATTCTTAAGCACTATAATAATTAAAATCTGAGATTCCATTGGAATTGGATAGAATGATAGCGCTTACTATGTTCGGGTGAAGTCGGAGGAGATGACGCTTGTGAAACCATTTACTTTTTTTTCGGAGCGAACCTATCTAAGGCGGATCCTGCTCAGCATTACGTTGCTCTCGGTCCTATTCATCGTGGTGTCTTCCGGAGCCGTTTACTATAACTCCCAGAAAACGATGCTGACTGTTCAAAATGAAGCAAACCTAAAGGTACTGAATCAAATCCAATATAACGTTGACTATATGAAGCAGGTCATGAAACAAATTGCCAGCAACGCATTTTTCGATTCCGAAACCGTCTATTTGGCTAATACGAACAGCATTAATTGGCTCGAACTGTCGAATAAACTAAGGAAGCTGAATCAAATCTTGACTTCGTCCCCGATCTTGGAGTCGCTGACCGTCTACAATCCGAACCTGGACTGTTATTTTTCCACGAATTATACGAGCAACTGCAAAAACGACGGATCGGGAGGAATCATCTCCTCCTACTTGGGCGAGAATGCGTTCCTTCCTCCGAAATCGAAAATGATTCCAATAAAGTTCGGAGACGAAGCGAATGGTCGAATCGAACGCTTTTTGTATTTTTTGTATGAAACACTGCCAGGTCAGAAGAAGCCGAGCATTCTGATCCTGAGCATCAAGCCGGAATGGCTGTCAGATAACTTAAACAACATCCACAGGGTCGATTCGAATTATACGAGTGATTTGATCGTTTTCGATGACAAGGGGATTATTGAACAGAGCTCCTCGGGACCGTCGGCAGATAGCTCTAAATTGCTGAAAACCATTGCACGATCTGGCAAGGAAAAGGAGTTTAATAACGACTATTTTATCGAGAATATCGGCGGTAAGAAATCGATCGTTACTTTCGTCAGCTCCCAACCCAACGACTGGTATATTGCCAGCGTGCAGGACTACGATACCGTATACCAGGGCACGACGAAATTGAAGTTTTTGTTTTTCGCCTTTTTACTATTTTTCATTGGGTTATCGATCTCCGTATCCATCTGGGTCGCCCGCCGATTGTACAAGCCCGTCGAATCTATGCTGAACGATTTGTCTGGTAACGACCCTGCGCAGATCCAATCCAAAGACGAATTTGATATCATCCGTCACCGCTACTCGTCGACTTTGCACAGCTTGCTGCAGCTGCGCAGCGCGCAGGAGAGCCGGGAGCACAACATGAAAGCCTTCTATTTGCGCAAATGGCTTCTGGACAGCGCCGGTTTGAAGCAGGATGAGCTATCCCGCCTGTTCAAGAATTCCTCCCTTGAAACAGATGAACGTTTTGCGGTTGCTGTGCTCAAAGTCGACGATTTCCGTGTTTTCAAGTCAAACGTAGAGCAGGGCCTGCTGCTGTTCGCCGCCTCCAATATCGCCCAAGAAATAGTGAGTGACTTCTTCGCGAACGCCGTTGCCGATATGCGCGGTGAACAGATCGTCATTGTTGTCCGCGTGAACGAAGACGATTGGTACGAGAACTTGCAGCAAAGGGTGCGCGAAATACAGGGCGTGATGATGCGGTATTATCGCCTCTCGATGACGGCTGGCTTAAATCGGGAAGCCGTCATGCCAGAAAAACTGACCGCAGCTTACACGTTGGCGCAGGATTACGCGAATTATCGCTTCGTTTTTGGCAAAGGCGCCTTGATTACGTACGAAATGATTGCCGATCGGCTGGAAACCGTACACCTTGAGCCTTTGACCGAGCTGGAGAAAAAGTTGGCGGACAGCCTGAAGGCAAATGATACGCATGGAATCGAAGGTCATTTGGCGGAAATCGAATGCGTGATTTCCAGAATGCCTTACCATCATATCGTCCATGCAATCCTCCATGTCGTATCTGTCGTGGTGAACACGATCCATGAGATCAACATGAACAGTGTCACGCAAATCTCACTGGACGCGAAGCGGTTTTACGACGCCGTGCTTGAGCAGGAAACGCTTCAGGAAACGATTCGCGTGCTCGGAAGCCTGTTGAATGAGACGAATGCGATGCGGCAGCAGGACAAGCAGTCCCAGACGAATGCCCTTCTAGCAGAAACGATCATCGAAATCGTCTTCAACCAGCTCGCGGATCAGAACCTGAGTATCACTTACGTCGCGGATACCCTTCGTCTCTCGGTTGCGCAGACGAACAAAATATTCAAGGAGAAGACAGGACTTGCCTTCCATGAATACGTACACGAAATGAGATTGGAAAGGGCGAAGATGCTCCTTGAAGCCGACGACCGTTCCGTTAACGAAATCATGCTGACAGTCGGTTTCGGGAACCAGAGCTACTTCTTCCGGTTATTTAAGAAGAAATACGGAGTAACGCCTAGAGAATACCGAATAAAGGCGGTGCTCGGAGACAGACCGAGTCAAGATCAAGACTCCTCGAGGTGACGAGGGGTCTTCTTTTTTGAACCGAAATCGGCATGAAACCAAGGTGATATCGGAGCGATTACAGTGTTTTCGATATTGTACAGTACCGGATTACAGTACTTTGCAGATTCTACAATCGTTAAAAAGCATGCGCGATGGTAAGTTGAATTCACGAAGAGAACACAGCTTAGGACGGAAGGTGAACACATGGATGCAACGGTTGCAACAGAAGAAACAACAATCACGAACACGGTTCAAAAGAAAAAAGAACAGCGAAAATGGAAGACCTTTAAGAAAAACTTACCTTTGCTGAGCATGTCGCTGCCAGGCGTTTTGTTTAAACTCATCTTTTCTTATTTACCTCTGCTCGGTCTAATCGTTGCCTTTAAACAATTTCGAATTGATAAGGGGATCTGGGGCAGCGATTGGTCAGGCTTCAACAACTTCGAGTTTTTCTTCCAATCGGATAATGCTTGGAGAATCACTCGCAATACCATCCTGTATAACGGTGCCTTCATTATATTAACGATGGTGATTGCCATTCTTCTCGCCGTTCTATTGAACGAGTTGATGGGCCGATGGGTGAAGGTTTATCAAACGATCCTCTTTCTTCCTTATTTTATCTCCTGGGTCGTCATCGGATATATCGTCTTAGGGTTTCTCGACCATAAGAACGGATTCGTGAATCATACGCTTATCTCCATGGGTCAAGAGCCGATTAAGTGGTATATGGAGGCGAAATACTGGCCTTTCATCTTGATCGCCGCGCAATTATGGAAAACAGTCGGGTTCTCTACCTTGGTTTATTACGCCGGCATTATAGGAATTGATCCCTCTTATTACGAAGCCGCTAGAATTGATGGCGCTTCCCGTCGACAGATGCTGACTCGCATAACGCTGCCATTGCTTGCTCCGCTTATCGTGATTCTGGTTATCGTCGGGATCGGGAACATCTTCAGGGCAGATTTCGGATTGTTCTATTTCGTACCGAACGACTCCAGCTTTCTCTATCCGGTTACGGACGTGATCGATACTTATGTTTACAAGTCTCTAAGAGTTATGGGAGATATCGGAACGTCGACCGCAATCGGCTTATATCAATCGGTGGTTGGATTTGTCCTCGTGCTTACAGCCAACTCCATCATACGCAAAATTAATCGCGACAATTCGCTTTGGTAGGAGGCAGTGGAATGCGACAAGCAAGTTTCCGTAAGAAAATTGGACTATACGATCTCATCGTACACGGCTTATTTATTCTCATCTCGTTAAGTATCGTAGTTCCATTGTTACTCCTGGTATCCATATCGATCAGCAAAGAGAAGTCGCTGCTTTTGGACGGATATCGATTAATTCCAAAGGAATTCAGCTTTCAGGCTTACAAACTCATCTTTCACGCACCGAAGCAGCTCATTAACGCTTACGGGGTTACGATTACCGTCACGGTTGTCGGGGCGATAATCGCGTTATTGATGACGAGCTTGCTTGCCTATACGATGTCCCGCAAGGATTATGCCTATCGGGGCTTCACAACGAGATATGTCGTTGTCACCATGTTGTTCAGCGGTGGACTCGTCCCCTTCTATATCCTGATGACGCAATACCTCCATCTGAAGGATATGATTTGGGCGCTCATCGTTCCCTATTTAGTTAGTCCGTTCTATACGCTCGTCATGAAAGGGTTTCTGGATCAGATTCCGATGGAGATCATTGAATCCGCCAAAATTGACGGCTCCGGCGAATGGAGAACCTTCTTCAGGATCGTATTGCCTTTGTCGAAGCCCGCGCTGGCTACGGTAGGTCTGTTCATCTGTTTCATGTACTGGAATGATTGGTGGTTAGGTCTGCTATTCATCGATAATCCCAATCTAGTTCCGCTGCAGCTTCTGCTGTATCGGGTTCTAAATACAATTGAGTTTCTTACCAATGGCATGATGCAATCGAGCGTCAATATCGATTTGACCGAGTTCCCGAGTCTTTCGACACGGATGGCGCTAACGATTCTAGTCGCAGGTCCGATGTTGATCGTCTTCCCTTTCTTCCAGAAATATTTCGTTAAAGGGCTCACGATCGGCTCGGTGAAAGGGTAACGGATAGACCGAAGCGGCGGTAGCTCCGCCGGTTCGATTATCATAAGCAATACCTACAAATATTGGGAGGTCATGTACAGATGAAAAAGCAAGTTGCAAAGCTTAGTGTGGTACTTATGACATCGGCTATCTTCTTGGCAGCATGCGGAAGCAACAACGGTAACGAGAACGCCAACTCGGGAACCACTAACGCTGCGGCGAATTCGTCAGCCTCAACCACAGACACGAACGCGAACACAACAGCAGCCGATCCGGCTCAAGATGAGCTGAAGCCGGTAGATTTGACTTGGTATTATCCGCTTCCGGCTATCCCTGCAGATCTGAAGACAGTTGAAGAAGCCGTTAACAAGATCACGCAAGAGAAGATCAACGCAACGATTCATATGAAGCCGCAAGCATTCGGCGACTATGCAGCCAAAATGAACGTCGTCGTATCGTCCGGTGAAGAGTCCGATATTATTTGGACATCCAACTGGCTCTTCCCTTATGGGGACAACGTAGCGAAAGGCGCGTTCATTCCGCTTGACGATCTGATTTCTAAATATCCGGACCTTCAGAAGAGCATGCCCGGATTCGTATGGGACGCAACGAAAGTCGGCGGTAAAGTCTATGGTGTTCCCAACTACCAGACGGTCACGAACCGTGACGGCTTCAAGGTCGTGAAGTCCATTGCCGATAAATATAAGTTCGATCCGAGCACGATCAAGAATTTCGAAGATATGGAACCGTTCCTGGAAACGGTTAAGAAAAGCGAGCCAGGTAAAGTTCCGTTTGCCATCGATCTACGCGGATTTGCATCCGGCTACCTGCACAACACCGGTAATTATGAATTCTGGGGTGCACTCGGCGCGATCAAGTTGGATGGAACGAACAAAGTCGTCAATTTATATGATACTTCGGAATACAAAGCCTATCTGGACCTCGCTCACAGATGGTATACGAAAGGCATCATCAGTGAAGATGCGGCTACGATTAAGAACTCGGCTGATGTGGTCAAAACCGGCAATGCCGTATCGCAATTTCACAACGTACTGAGCGCGGATGTGTATGCCGCCGAGAAAGCACCGGGAAGACTGGGCGATGTCGTCTTGGCTTACACGTCAGATACCTACGCATCGACGGGAACAATCATTACGACGATGCAAGCGATCAGCAAGACATCGAAAAATCCGGAACGCGCCATGATGTTCATCAACTTAATCAACACGGACAAAGATCTCTACAACCTTCTGGTAAATGGCGTTAAAGACAAGAACTACACGCTTGGCGCAGACAATGTCGCAACACCAATCGCGGATTCCGGATACAGCGCTCCTGGATGGGTGCTCGGTAACACGTTCAACGCCTATCTGACGCCGGGCAAAACGGTGGAAATTCTCGATCAAGTTAAGAAGGACAATGAAACAGCAACACCGTCTCCGCTCATGGGCTTTAACTTTGATCCACAAGCGGTTTCTGCTGAAACCGCAGCCGTTACAGCAGTCGTCGGAGAATACGGTCCCGGCCTAAATACAGGTACGATCGATCCGAGCACGAAGTTGGCAGAATTCCAAGCGAAGCTGAAAGAAGCAGGCGCCGATAAAATTGTTGCCGAAGTTCAAAAACAGCTGGATGCATGGTTAGCATCGAAATAAAAACGGTCGTGCAAAACGAGACTGAGCAGGCATTCTGCTCGGTCCTTCTGCATAACGTACACCTAACGGAAGATGTCTTGTCCCACGGCAATTCAAACAAAGGGAGCTGAGTTCATGTTAAGCACATTAACGCTTCGCCAATTAAAGCTTGCTTTGGAGCAATCACGCTCGGAGGCTAATCCATTATTTGCCGAATCAGCATCGCCTGAACGGTGGAAGCAAGTCCGGCAAGACAAGCAATACGCGGCCTTCTGGGGAGGGCTGGAGGATCAGGCTGCACAGCTGCTGGAATCCCCGGCAGTGCCTCCGCCGTTTTCCGATTTCACCTTATTCGGGAATACGGGAGACAGAAGCAAGTACCAGGATCAGCGGAACCGATTGTTTGCGGGACTCCATGTATTCGGGTTGCTTTCCATGACGAACGATCGGCCGGAATGGACGAAAGGACTAGAGAACGCGATCTGGTCGATCTGCAATGAATATACGTGGGTACTGCCGGCGCATGTTGGTCTGTACGTCAATGAATATCCGAATGGGATCTGGGATCAGCCAGTTCCTCCACGCGAAACTGTCGATCTTGACTCGGCGACGGCCGGACTCGCACTGGCAGAAGTCATTCACCGACTGGGCGACCGTTTGCACCCTTGGGTCGTCGTCCGCGCGAAGGCGGAGATCGAGCGCCGCATTTTCCAGGTTTATTTCAATGACCCCGTACCGCAAAACTGGGAGCTGAAAACGAACAACTGGCCGGCAGTTTGCGCTTCCAGCATCGGGGCCGCGGCGATTTACATGACCGAGGACAGCGAAAAGCTGGCCGGCATGCTGTGGCGAGTTATCGGCGTATTGCGCCAATACCTCTCTGGCTTCGACGAGCAGGGAGCAACGCCGGAAGGTCCGGTATATTGGCAGTTCGGCTTCTCTCATCTCGTCTTTTTCGCCGAATTGCTCAGAGAACGTACCGGCGGACGAATTACATTGCTGGATGAACCGAAAATCGAGCGTGTTTCACAATTCCCGCAGTTTTGCCTATTCTCGAACGGTAAGGTTCTGAATTTCTCCGATGCTTTCGAAGACGTTCGCTTCCATACCGGACTGATTCATCGCTTGCGGCGGTATTTTCCATCCCTTAGTCTGCCTCCTGAGCAATATCGGATGAGCAATATTCAGGCGTTATGGACCGGTGCGGCGAGGCATATGCTTTGGTCCTTGGATCAGGCTAACGGGGACGTGAAAGAACCCGATCTTCAAGCTCGGGTTCAGGAGCGTATTTTCACCGGGAACCAATGGGTAATTTCGAAGGTTCGGCAACCGGATGGACGTTTAGCTGCGTTCGCAGCTAAAGGCGGATATAACGAAGAACCCCACAACCATAACGATTTGGGACACTTTATCCTTCATGTCGATGGAACGACCGTACTGGCCGATATCGGGATCGGTGTATATACGAGGCAGTATTTTGAACCCGAACTTCGCTATCAAACCATTCAAGCAGGCTCGCATGGACATTCCGTGCCAATCGTCGATGGTTGCACGCAAAGCTTCGGCAGAAAATACAAAGCACTGTTGCTGAATAGCGAGGCGACGGAAGACGAAGTGTTGTTCGTGCTCGATCTTACGGAAGCGTACGAATGTCCTTCCTTGAAACGTCTAACGCGCGAATTCGAGTGGCGCCGTCCGGCGAATGAAAGCCCTCAGCTCATCCTTACGGATAAAGCCGAGTTCCATGAAACGCCCGCGTCCTATCAAGAGGTATTCATCTGTGGTGTAATGCCGGAGCAGGCGGGTGGCGGCAGAATTACAATCGGCGGCGTGGAATTGGCTTACGACCCGAACGATTGGGATATGGAAGTAGAGGAGCAACGATCCGTCTCGCATTATGGAGACGAGAAGCGGTTTTATCGGTTGCTGCTGACCCGGAGAACGTTAAGCGCAAGCTTCGAATGCGATTTCCGGTTCGAGATCAAATCCTAATGAGTAGGAAGTGTGTAGATTGTGGAGTATACGACATTTGGAAAAAGCAGCATTCGGGTCTCAAAGCTCGGTCTTGGAGGCGCTCCTCTTGGAGGTGATTTTGGTCCAGTCACAGATGAGCAAGTGATTGAGTTGATCGACCGAGCGCTAGAGCTCGGCATCAACTTTATCGATACGGCTCCGCTATATGGCAGAGGAGAGAGCGAACGGCGAATTGGCAAGGCGCTGCAGGGGAGAAGGGAAAATGTTGTCCTCGCCACGAAAGCCGTCATGCGCGGAGTGCCGTATTCCTACGACAATGTGATGCAATCGGTTGAAGACAGCCTGAAGCGGCTCGGAACGGATTACGTCGATTTGATCCAAATGCATGAACTCGATCCTTCGAACATGGAAATTGGAATGAACGAAACGATTCCCGCGTTTCTGAAGCTGAAGGAGCAAGGCAAGGTTCGGGCGATCGGGGTCAATGCTCATGATCCTTCTTTACTGCTGCCTTTTATTCGGTCTGGTGCTATCGATTCCGTACAAACATTTTCCCGTTACATGCTCATCGATTATACGGCAATGGATGAGCTGCTGCCGGCTGCCCGCAAGCACGGGGTATCCGTTATAAACGGGAGCGTGCTCGGTATGGGGCTTCTTGCAGATGCTCCGGCGCCATTCATGTTACATAGAGCGCAGCTCTTAGAAGAAGCTGAGCAGAGGATCAGGGAGATTGCTTTTCTTCGGAAGACGGAGCACAAAGGGTTGATTGAGCCTGCCATGCGGTTTAGCCTGGCGAGTCCGGATATAGCGGTAACCTTGACTGGGACCACCTCGCTGCGCTCGCTCGCCCTTAATGCAGGGTATTGTGATGGCGTTAATCTGCCTCCGGGGGATTTGGAGCGACTGCTGGCATTGTTCCCGGGTCAACCACTAGCTTGGTAAAGGAGACATTCAAAAATGACAAATCAGTGGGCAGATGATGTATGGAATCAGATTGTTGACAAAGTCAGCCGTACGAGTAAGTCGATCGGAGCCGGGTTTCCTTATATCTCCTACAACGGCAAGTATAATCACGAGGAAGCAGATTGGTGGACGAACGGCTTCTGGCCGGGTCTGCTATGGATGGTTTACCGTGAGACGAAGGATGAATCGCTGAAAGACGTCGCATCCGAGATCGAAGCGAAAATGGACGCCGTTCTGCTGGACTTTTACCCGCTGCATCATGACGTGGGTTTTATGTGGAGTCTGTCATCGGTCGCACAGTACAAGCTTCTTGGCAGCGAGCTTTCCAAGAGACGTGCCATGACTGCCGCAAGCCATCTGCTCGGACGGTATAACGCGAAAGGACAGTTTATCCGCGCATGGAACCAACCGGAGCGAGTTGGCTGGGCGATTATCGACTGTATGATGAACCTTCCGCTGCTCTATTGGGCAAGCGAGGAGTCGAACGATCCACGTTTCCGTCATGCTGCTGTCTTACACGCGGATACGACGCTGCGTGAGTTTCTTCGTCCTGACGGGTCAACGCACCATATCGTGTGCTTCGATCCGGAGACGGGAGAGTGGATTGAAGCGCTTGGCGGTCAAGGCTATTCGCCGGATTCGGCATGGTCGCGCGGTACGGCTTGGTCCTTATATGGGATGGCGCTGAGCGCTCGTTATACGGGCGATGAACGCTATATCGATGTGGCTAAACGCGCCGCTCATTTCTTTCTCGCGAATATGCCGGAAGACGGACTGCCGCCGTGGGATTTCCGCGCGCCTTGGGAAGCAGACATGGCGATGGATTCCAGTGCAGCGGCATGCGCGGCCAGCGGTATGCTGGAGCTGAGCCTTCTTGTGCCGGCGGCGGAATCGGAGCTGTACCGCAGCGCTGCAGAGCGGCTGATTCGCAAGCTGAACGACAGGTGCGCGACGTGGAGCGATCCGAATGAGGAAGCGATTCTGAGGCTGGGGACGGCTAATCGCCCGAAGAATACGCATGTCAATGTTCCGATGATTTATGGAGATTATTTCTTCGCTGAAGCGGTCTGCAAGCTGCGAGGCGTGCAAGGTACCTTCTGGTAAGAACAATAACGGGTAGTGAAGGAGCAACAGTTGATGAATCAACGTCCACATGCAGGGAAACTGGCTAATTGGCTGCTATCATGGGTTCAGCCGAGCGGTGCGATACATGGCTTTCATAATCATTCTGTATGGGGTTCAAACCCGTATCGCTGGGGAGATTTCACGAGTGGTCACAGTACATGGGGCAGCCCGCTGCTGGCTGCCCTATCGATGCTGATCAAAGAGAGGCGAGATATCTCCTTAGAGAATCAGCTGCTGCAGCTCATTCGATTCCAGACGACCAGTTTTCAAGAAGATGGGCAGTATGCTCATATCGGATTTCAGATTGGTGATACGGCCAAATTCGGATTAATCCATAACGGAATAACGAACGTTTCTCTTGGACTAACACTGAAATACGGGGAAAGTTATTTAAGCGATGAGGTAGTAGCAGAGATTCGCTCGGCTATGGAGCGCAATTTCGAAGCGATAGACAGCATTTATCCATTCGGCATTATGTACAAAGAAGGTAGAGCCATCAGCAACCAAGAATATGCTCGAATTTGGGGGAAGCTGCTGCATCTACAAGCATTTGGCGGTGATGAAGATAGGCGAGAAGCCCTTCGTAAGCAGTTGGACTATATGATCGGACAGTTTCACTTCCGTGGATTGCCGGATATGGAATGCGAGGCCTCCTACCGTTACGATAAAGACAAAACCAGCACGGAACCCGGTGAATATTACGGCTTATTGATCGGCCCGCTCGTATTGGCTTACGAGTTGTTTGGGGACGAACGTTACTTAACGCATGCAGGTAATCTATGCCGCCATGTTGCCCGAAGCGTTTGGCGTGACAGCAAGGGACAGCTAAGGATGCACCGCGTCTGGTACCATTCGGGGAGTCAATGGATGAAGCTGGATGAACCCATGCTGATCGCCGGAATGGGAATGACCTTATACGGCGTGGATCAATATATCCGCCATGTGCCGGATTCCGAGCTCAGTGAGTATCTGGCAGGAAGCGACCTTACGTATGCCGCTTATCAGAATCCGAGAGGCTTCTTCGCTTCCGCAACGGGATGGAACAATGAAGCGGATGTCGCACCTTCGACGGCCTGGCATACGCACGATCTGCTATATCTGGCAGCGCGTCACGGAGCAGACGATCAATTCTGGAGCGAGCTCTTCGACGAAGAGGCGGGAAGCCTTACATCTGTGCTGCTCGGCAATGGCTGTATGTGGATGGAGCGGGATCAACAGTGGACCATTACTGATTATTTTGGGAGGGACATCTATCAGCTTCTTGGACGGAAAGATGAAGCGCGTTTCGGACGCGATATGAGCTGGGTTGGCGGGGAACGAACGCTGCCTGCGCAGTTCGCGTTTGGACCGCGTCCTGCGTTCATGAATACAGATGAAGGCATCTATTTGATGCCCGGCGGGTTTATGGAAAAGGATCTGCAGCTGTCTATTGCGGCGGACATTCCCTATTTGGGGATATGGAAGTAACGGTGACTAGCCATATCTACGGCGTCTAGATGCTTCCACTAAAAGTCGAATGCCCCCATCAATTCGGGGGCACTGTTCGTCTCATGATATGGTAATTTTAGACGGGGTAACGTTCTGCTAATGAGGCGTACCATGGAATTCGATTCCGCAGGGTCCGGGGCTTTCATTCTTCTGCACGACGACCATCTCACCATACCGGTTATGGAGATTATCATGGATATGATGGCCAAGCCGAAGTGTAGATTCGCCTATATAGTGGCATATGAAAGAACGGCGGAATCGGTCTGCGGAATGATTGGGATAGGAACCGTGAATGGTACTCCCGTTGAAGAACAGCACATCGCCTGCTTCCATGTTCGCTGGGACGACGCGGCTGCCTTTGGGCAGATCGACCTCGTCACGGAAAAAAGACACGGAAGGGTCTGCTTCGTGTGGGCATTGGATATCGAGGCTCTGCGTTTGCGGTACCACGACAAGTCCGCCATTTCCCTGGTCGCATGTGTCGATCGCGGTCCACGCGGCGATGCAGGTACCCGGCTCCACGCGCAAATAATAGTTATCTTGGTGCAGCGCCTGGCCCCGTGAGCCTGGCGGTTTGAAGTAGAACATGCTTTGGGCAGCGAGCGGCTCTTCTCCTAACATTTCGGCGATGATATCGATGATGCGCGGGTCGAGCATATATTTTTTTGCCAGTTCTAGAATTCGATGTGGATAGAGGATCCGTGGATATAACAGCAGAGGATCGCCGTTCGCCTCTTCGTGTGACGCAGGTTCAAAATAGCCAGGGAGAGCACCTTTTGCCTGTATGTCCATGAACGTTTCACGGATTGCCTGCACATCCTCGCTATTGAACAATCCTCGGATGATCAAGTAGCCCTCTTCACTAAATTGTCTTCTTTGATCCAATGTAAGATAGTTGGAATGAAATTCAGCTTGCATACCAAGACATCCTTTCTCATTGTGATTTGGTCATATTCAGCATAAAATACTCGGTATACAATAGGAATGAATGCGCTTGCTAAAATGATATACGATTCTGCTGTCTTAAGGAGGGTGGCGAAGTGTCATTGAATGAGCATTTGTTTCGTTTCGATACGGAAACGGAATCACCAGAGGTTGGCGTGTTGCTCGCTGATCACTTTCGCCGGCCATTTGGCTTCCAGGGACATCGTTCTAGGGGGACCCGGGACTGGCTCATCGTCTACACGATTAATGGAAGCGGTTCCTTTAGGGTGGATCGGGAGGTGCACGTCTGCGGGCGGGGGGATGTCGTTATCCTGTCACCGGGTGTGCCGCATCACTATGCTTCCAATGAAACCGGCGAATGGGACATCTTGTGGACGCATTTTGTACCGTTGCCGGATTGGCTGCGATGGCTGGAGTTGCCGCGAACCGGAGAAAGGCTAATCTATCTCCATCTTCGCGGTGAGGAACTGCGGGGCAGAATAGAGCAAACCTTCTTTCGGCTGATCCGTGATTCTTCAATGAGGGCGCCGGTAAATCGGGAACTTGCAAAGCTTGCGCTCGCGGAAATTCTGGTGCTGCTCTATCACTACATTAGTGAGCAAGAGAACGAACACATCATTGACGAACGGATTAATATCGTTATTCGTTATTTGTCCGAGCATCTTAACCGAAAGCACCGACTCTCTGACCTTGCCGCAATGGCAGGCTTGTCAGAATCCCGCTTCAGTCATCTGATGAAGGAGCAAACCGGTGATACGCTTACCGTAAGACTGAACAAGATGAGGCTCGCAAAAGCAGCCAGGATGTTGGAATTATCATCGCTCCGAATTAACGAAATCGCTTTTGATGTGGGGTTTGAATCCGCCTATTACTTTAGCCGGCTATTTACCGTCCACTTCGGCGTCAGCCCTACGGTTTACCGGCAGCGTATCTGGCAAATCTCGCAGACGGAGAAGACATCACTCTGAAGTAGGCAGAATGGTAGGAGTCAGCTGCCATTTGATAGGCTCAGTTCATAGCTTTGAATCTATATGATATAACGGTTTATATATTATACAGGGATACTCTCAATAACTATAATTAGATCAACTCTGCGACTTACAAAACTAGCCGTATCAAACTCCCGATAAGGATGATTCCTCTTGTTCAAAAAACTACTGTTGTCCTTTGTCGTTTGCATAACCTCGTTAATCGTCATACTTACATCTGTTCTATTCTATAATTACAAAAGCTCGTCCATGGCACTATTGAAGGAATCGAATGTGGAAGTGCTTTCCAAAATCAGTTATAGCTCCGTGTACATGGATAATATGGTGAAGAAGTTTGGCCAATCGCTCTCACTTAACAATTACATCATTGCGTTTGCAAACAGCAACGCACTGGATATCATTATCACGGGCAATGCGATACGAACGCTGGACTCGTTAACGATTCCAAACACCTACATTTACTCGACCTACATCTATAACAGCAAAATCGATACGATCATTTCTTCGCCGCCGAGTACTTTTTTTGATACGCCACAATTCGCTGACCAAGAGGCTCTGAAGCTGATACACGAGGCGCATGCCAAGAAAGCTCCGGCCCTGTATCCGATCCCGCGTAAAATCAATAATCACAATGTATACACCTACATTCTCAATGACACCAGCGACAAATCCGGGAAGCTGACGAACTCGATTGTCCTGAATGTCGATGCCGATTGGCTGCGGCTCACGATTTCATCGCTAGGCAGTGAGAAGTCGAACAAGGACGGTGATATTCTCGTCTTTGACGAGGAAGGCACAATCGTTAGCCACCCATTGGCGAGTATGTTCTTACAGCAGGTCACGATGAAGTCCTATGCCAAAGAAATTGCAAGCTCCGCTGCGCCGTCAGGTACGTTCTTCGATAAAGTTGGTGGAAAGAAATACGTGGTTTCCTATGTTTCTTCATCTATATTGAAGTGGAAGTTTGTCAGCTTAACGCCTTACAGCGACGTATTTTCCAGTGTGCAGCGAAACGGCTGGATAACGCTTGTATTATGTCTGCTGGTTCTCGTTCTAGGCCTCATTCTCGCGTTTATCGCGTCTAAAAAGCTTAACCGGCCGTTCACCGTGCTGCAGGATAAAACAACGATGTTGGAGATTCAGAAACGCGACAGTGCAGCCGTCTTGAAAAACGAATTTCTAAAAAATATGATTTCGGCTCCTGCCGCACTCCCGCTCGAGAAAGTAATCGCGAGGGCGAAAGCGCTGAATTTTGATGTTTGCTTTACAAACAAAATGTTTATGTTTATTCTCCGTATCGATGCTTATCAAGACTTTGTCAGCAAATATAGCGAGAAGGACCGCGTTCTGCTCAAGTATTCCATCGAAAACATTACGAAAGAAATTACGTCTGCACACTACGAATGCGAAATCATCAGTCATGATTCCGATCAGCTTACAGTGCTTGTTGAATTGAATGATCAGGAAATCGATGAAATACGAATCTACGAGGCATTTCGCTCGATCGTCGCAGAAATACAAGACAGTATCAAGCAATATGTCCATTTATCCGTTTCAGGGACACTTGGTTATAGGATCAACGCTTACGACCAGATGAAGCTTATTTATGAGGAAGTGTTAAATCTCTCCAAATACCGGTTGATCTACGGCCATCAGAGCCTCATTTCGCCGGAAATTCTGGAGCAGATTGACGAAGGCCCGTATTTTCTCCCTGCTTCCAAAGAAAAGCAGTTGCTTGATGCATTAAGACTAGGCAGCGGAGAAACGGCTAAGGAAATATATCGAGACATCATGCATGCTATTGCGCTTACGACGTACGACAACATTATCAAATCTACACTATATCTGGCATTCTCAGTCTACAATTCTCTGCAGCGTTATCAAGACGATAGCAGCGCCCGGATCAATAGGGTTACGCTGGAATTCCTCAATCACATATCGACGTTCGAGACATTGGAGCAAATCGAACAAAACTTTTGCGAGATGATTGATGAGATCATTCTTCTAAAAGATGAAAATAAGGATAAAAAGAAGCATGAAATCATCCACAATGTTGTCGGACTCATTCAAACCAATTATCCGGATATGAACCTCTCGCTGAACAGCTTGGCGGAGAAGCTCTCGGTTTCAGCGATTCATCTTGGCAAGCGGTTCAAAAACGTAACAGGCAAATCTGTCGCTGACTATATCACCATGATTCGGATGGAACAAATTAAAACCTATTTGGAGACAACAACGCTCCCCATCAATGACATCCTGGAGAAATGCGGCATCGAGAAGTCAAATTATTTCTATACGTCTTTCAAGAAATATTTTGGCGTCTCCCTTACAGAGTACCGGCTAACTATGATTAATAAGCCTTCAGAGACTGAAATGAAGTAAACGCTTGATCCCCTTAAGAGGGGATTTTTTTATGAGTAAAATCCACTTTTCGAAGAACGATCCATTTTTTAGAGACGGTTTTCATCCAGAAATCGGTGTGGTTTCGATTTTTCATTGTTTTCAGGGTCTATGCAATGATCGTATGCTGAGCCTATCAAACCGCTGCTGCAGCACGTGGAGGAGGAAGACCATGCAAGGCGCAAAAGGTAGAAGATCCACCATACCGATCTTAAGCGAGCTGATCAGAAACAAAACGTTCTATATGATGATGCTGCCCGGGTTGCTGTTCATCCTTGTGATGTATTACCTGCCGATGATCGGCGTAGTCATCGCATTTCAGCAATTCAATCCTTTTAAAGGAATAACCGGGAGCCCGTGGATCGGGTTCGACAATTTCAAGTTCATGTTCTCGTCGGACACCGTCCTGCAAGTTACCTTGAACACAATTGTGTACAATTTGGTGTTCCTTGTCACCGGAATTGGGCTTGCGCTTATCATCGCCATACTTATCAACAGTATCGGCAACCGCCTGCTGGCCGGGGCCTACAAAAGCATTCTGCTTCTGCCTTACCTGTTGTCATGGGTCGTTGCGGAGTACCTGCTTTTCTCGTTTCTAAGCATGGATAAAGGCATACTGAATCAACTGCTCGGCTCGTTTGGCATCGAATCGATACAGTGGTATTCGGAGCCGTTCTATTGGAGATTCATTTTGCCGGCTGCTTATATATGGAAGAATGTAGGGTACTTCGCGGTCATATTCGCGGCAGGCATCGCCAGTATTTCTTCCGAGTATTATGAAGCTGCCGAGCTGGATGGGGCAACGAAATTTCAACAAGCGCTGCGCATTACGATTCCGATGCTGACACCGATCACGATCACGCTTGTTCTGCTGCAAGCAGGCAAGATGTTCTATGGTGCATTCGGCGACTGGGGGATGTTCTTCAATCTTCCCATGCAATCCGGCGTGCTGTATGGAGCGACCGATGTCATTGATACCTATATCTATCGCTCGCTCAAGACAATGGGTGATTTCGGGATGTCATCCGCGGCAGGCTTGTACCAATCCGTCGTAGGGTTCGTGCTCGTTCTTGCATCCAATGCCATCATTCGCTTGTACGACCGTGACAGCGCGCTATTCTAGGGGGGATACGGTGAAATCATTTTCGCTATCGAAAATTATTCTGAATGCCGGATTTATGATTTATTCCACGATCTGCATCATTCCGCTGCTCGTGATCTTATCGACCTCGCTGTCGCAAGAAGAGTCGATATTCCAAGAGGGCTATGGCCTTATTCCGAAGTCCTTCAGCCTGAAGGCTTACGAGTACATTCTAATGGGAAATTCGCCGATTATGCATGCTTATCTGGTGACCATTGCGGTGACGATAACCGGGACGCTGCTGCATCTGATTATATCTTCCATGTTTGCGTACACGCTCTCCAGAAATGAAGTCAAGTACCGTAATATCGTATCGTTTCTGGTTGTCTTCTGCCTGCTGTTTAACGGAGGCCTAGTACCCTGGTACATTCTATTATCGAAGTATCTGCACCTGAAAGATACGTTCTTCGTGCTCATCTTTCCGTACCTGGTGTCATCGGTCAATGTGCTGATCATGCGGAACTTCTTCAAAGGAATTCCGGATGAAATCATTGAATCTGCGAGAATTGACGGTTCCGGCGAATTTAACACTTTCTTGAAGCTGGTGGTGCCGTTATCCACACCGGTACTGGCTACAATCGCTCTATTCGTCGGAGTGTTCTTCTGGAACGACTGGTTCACAGCAGCGATCATGGTGGAGAACAGTAAGTTGTACACGCTTCAGTTTCTTCTCCAGTCCATCATGAACAACATTGCCTATCTGCAAGGCAATTCGCTGGTTGAAGATATCGCGGCGAATTTACCTGACGAAACAGCCCGGATGGCGACCTGCGTGCTCGCCGTTGGGCCGATTATAATTGCCTATCCTTACCTTCAGCGTTATTTCGTGAAGGGGCTCACTTTGGGAGCCGTTAAATCGTAAGCCGCCACGGCTATACCAGGCTTCAGCCTGATGCAGCATATAAACAAATAAAACGGAGGTCAATCGAATGAAAAAAGCAAAGAGCAAGATTACACTGGTTACAGCAGCTTGTCTCATGTCCACGTTTCTTCTATCCGGCTGCGGCTCATCGAACAATAATGCGAGCGAAGCCAATGCAAAGAATGAATCTGCCTCATCAACCAATAACACGGCTGCTGCGAATTCCTCGGATACTTCCGATAACGCTTCAAGCAACAATTCAAGCAACACGAGCACTGCCACTGAAGAACCGAAGCTTGAGCACGTTGATCTCACGTATTATTTTGTGAACTCACCGCAGGCTGACTTGGCAACGGTAGAAACGGAGCTAAATAAGCTTGTAGAGCCTAAAATCAATGCCACCGTTCATTTAAAGCTGGTTGATTGGGCTGCGTACGACGAGAAAATGAAGCTCGTGAACGCTTCCGGCGAGCCGTATGACTTGGCCTTTACTGCAACATGGACGAATAATTTTTACCAGAATGTAGCGAATGGTGCGTTCGCTCCAATTGACGACCTTCTCGATAAATATGCGCCTGATACAAAAACCGGAGTACCTGACACGTTCTGGAAAACGGTAAAGGTGAAGGGCCAAACCTATGGTGTGCCGAACTTCCAGCAGTCAACGGCAGGCTACGGTTACCTCATTCAGAAGACCGTTGCCGATAAGTACAATCTGGATTGGAAATCCATTAAGAGCTTGAAGGAGTTAACGCCATTCCTGGAAACGATTAAGGCGAATGAAAAAACGCTGATCCCGTTCGGCTACAGCCAGCCGCAGGATCCGTTCCTACTGGCAACGCCGATGTTCGGCTTCGAATCGCTCGGGGATACCAAGACGCCGGGCTGGCTCTATCTGAATGACGGCAATAAGGTTGTCAACCAATATGAATCACAAGAGTTTAGCGATTATGTCCACATGATGAGAGACTGGTACACGAAGGGCTATGTGCGTAAAGATGCTCCAACGTTAAAAGATGGCTCTGCCGATGCCAAAGCCGGCAAAAATGCAACTACAATCGGTCAAATTGATATCGATACGTTGGCATATGAAGCAGTTGGCATGCAAGCAGGCGGCCGCATGAGCAACGCAAACAAAGATATTCAGTCCTATGATCTGCAATTCGTGAAACCGCTGCTTACAACGGATAAAGCTGCGGCAACGATCACGGCTATTTCCGCGAACTCGCCAAACAAAGAGCGTGCGATGATGTTCATTAACCTGCTGAACACGGACTCACAAATTTATAACTTGATCGTATGGGGCGTAGAAGGCAAACATTACAAGAAAGTAGCGGACAACCGGATCGAAACGATCAAGGATGGCGGGTATGCAACGTTCTCAGGCTGGGAGTTCGGGAACATGACCCAAACATTTTACTCTGAGGGCGACCCGCAAGGTGCTGAAGTTGACGGTAAAGGCACCAAGCTATGGGCTGATCTGAATCGCAATGCAGCGCCTTCCAATGCGCTTGGCTTCGTATTCGACTTTACGCCGGTGAAAACCGAGAAAGCTAATTGTGATGCGGTTATTGATGAGCTTTATTATGCAATTGCTTCCGGCTCCGTTGACCCGGACAAATATTTGCCGCAATTTATCGATCGAATGAAGAAAGCCGGCGCTGACAAAATCATCGCGGAGAAGCAGAAGCAATTGGATGAGTGGAGAGCGGCTAATCAGTAACAAGAAGGATGAATGAGGCTTTCTCTTCATAGAGAAAGCCTTTTTAATAGGAAGGGGAATACGAATCATGAAGAAGATAACGGCAGCATTAATCGGAGCAGGACAGAGAGGAGCGGGAGCTTACGCACCTTATGCACTGGAGTATCCGGATGAACTTCAATTTGTCGCCGTAGCAGATGTGGATCGCAGCCGGAGGGATGACTTTCAGCGAACACATGATATTCCAGAGGGGAATTGTTATTCGAGCTGGGAGGATTTGCTCAGCAAACCGAAGCTGGCCGATGCCATATTGATCTGTACGCAAGATAAAATGCATTTTCAACCTGCGATACAGGCTTTGGAGAAAGGCTACCATGTCCTATTGGAAAAACCCATGTCTCCGGATCCGCTCGAATGCATGCTGATGGGGGAGTATGCAGAGAAGCATAACCGCGTCTTCTCGATTTGCCATGTTCTGCGCTATACGGATTTCTTTGCGACGATCAAACGGCTCATCGCAGATGGCCGAATCGGAAGACTCGTATCGATCCAGCATACAGAGAACGTGGAACACAGGCACCAGGCTCACAGCTTTGTCAGAGGGAATTGGAGAAACGCCGAAGAGTCCAGTCCTATGATTCTAGCGAAAAGCTGTCACGATATGGACATTCTAGCTTGGCTCGTGGATGCGGAATGCACCAAAGTGTCTTCCTTCGGCTCTCTAACCCATTTTCGTTCAGAGAATGCGCCGGCAGGTGCGCCTAAGAGATGCATCGACGGCTGTCCGGTTCAGGATGAATGCCCTTATTATGCCCCTAAGATGTATATCGAAAGGGGAGGATTGGAAGGTGAAATCCTTCGATCGATTGTCAGCAGCAGCGACACAAGCGACGAGGGAATGCTGAAAGCGTTGAAGGAAGGCCCTTACGGACGCTGCGTCTACCACTGCGATAATAACGTCGTGGATCATCAGGTGGTGAATTTGGAATTTGCAAACGAGGTCACGGTAGCCTTCACAATGACTGCCTTTACGTATGAAGGCGGCCGTTCGGTGAAGCTTATGGGAACGCAGGGTCAAATCAGGGCGGACATGGAGAAGAACGTCATCGAAGTGACGAGCTTCATTACGAGGGAGCGAGAGACGATTCATCTGGATGCAGATATTGCCGGACATGGCGGCGGAGATACAGGCATTATGCGGGATTTCGTTCGACTGGTTCAGAGCGATGGGAAGGTAAAGGGGCTCACGGAAGCGAGAGTGTCGGTACAAAGTCATTTGATGGCTTTTGCAGCGGAGCAATCTCGGCTTGATAGCAGAGTGGTCCTACTTTCCGAATATATGGACGAATTAACCAGAGGTTTGAACGTAAACATGTAGATGGAGGCAGCAAATGGAGAGAATGGCCATCGGTGTCGATATCGGCGGAACAAATTTGAAGATGGGGCTTGTGAGCAACCGAGGCCGAATCATCGCCGATCATTCCATTCCCTTGCCACGCAATAAGGATAATAAGGCGGATGTTGCGCTCATTAGCCAACAAATAGCCGATTTTATCATGATGCTGGGGACGGAAAAGGATCAGTTGGCAGGTGTGGGGATCGCCTCTCCGGGAATCGTGGACGCAAGGCGAGGCATCGTGAATGATGCCGTGAATCTAGGCTGGCAGCAGGTACCGCTATCAGCAATTATGCAGGATAAGCTTCAGCTTCCTGTGCGACTGACTTGCGATGCGGTTGCCGGCGCTCAAGGGGAAAGAAAGTTTGGCGCCGGTATCGGCATGGACAACTTTCTTTATCTATGTATTGGAACTGGCGTCGGAGCCAGCTTGATTGTGGGCCAAAGGATGTTTGAAGGTGGATGGGGACCGATTCTCAATATTGGACATACGAGCATCATCCCGGACGGCAAGCCGTGTAAATGCGGAAATCGTGGCTGCTTGGAAGCTTACGTATCCGCAGCGGCAATGGAAGCAAACACCGGCCTGGACGCCTATCAAGTCTATAAAGCGGCTCATCATGGTGATCTATATGCAAAGAAGCTGTTTCAGGATGCCGGCGTGCTGCTTGGAATCAGCTTGGTCAATTGCATGCATTTATTTGGTATAGGAAAGGTCATCATCGGCGGAGGCTTTAGCCAAGCGGGCAGTTTACTGTTCGATTCGGTACGGGCGACCGCGACGGAACGCATACCGGCCTTGAATTTGCTGCACGTACATATCGCGCAAGCTGCCTTTCCGACAACGGCTGGTATCTTGGGTGCTGCGGCATTGCTATTCAAACCTGAATAAGAGGTGAATGAGATGTTACTGAATCAATATATCCGAAATGTGCAGGAGCAGCTCGATCGCATTCTCGAGACTCAACAAGGGAAGATAAGGGAAATCGCAGTTCTACTTGCAGATTCCATCGCAGCGGGAGGAATTATGCACGTGTTCGGGAGCGGGCACTCCCATATGATTGCAGAAGACGTGTTTCATCGCGCCGGAGGCCTCGCCTGCGTAAACGCGATGCTGGAGCCGTCCTTAATGGAGCTGAACGTTGGAAGGGCAACTTTATTGGAAAGGTTGCCGGGTTACGCGGAGGTGCTGCTGACCGGATATGATCTGCGCCCCGGCGAAATTATCGTCGTCGTATCCAATTCCGGGATAAACGCTGTCCCGATTGAAGTTGCGCTGGCTTGCAAGCAGCGAGGACTGTATGTCGTCGCGATGACCAACATGGACCATTCGATGAGGACGGCATCACGTCATGAAAGCGGCAAAAAACTGCATGAGGTCGCCGACATCGTGCTTGATAATTGCGGCGTATACGGCGATGCCGTATTGTCATACGATGACAGCGGGCAACAAGTGGGAGCGACATCGACGATTGGCGGCATTGCGCTCATCCAAGCGCTTACTGTGGCAGTCGTCGAGGAGCTGCAGACAAGCGGCTTTGAGCCGCCGGTATTAGTAAGCGCCAACCGAGATGGAGGAGACGGGCACAATAGGGAGCTCATCGACCGTTATCGGAACCGGATACGTTATTTATGAAGTATCCTGTAGTTGCCCCCGTTAATTCGGGGGCTGTTTTGTTGTCTTTTCTCGTTATTGCAAATGCTTTCGCCATTCGCTGGGGGACCTGCCAATCAGTTTCTTAAACACGGTCGAGAAGTGCTGGCTGGTCTCATAACCGAGCTTAAGCGCTATTTCTGTAATGGAAATGTCTTGCCTCAAGAGTACGCAGGCATGTTCCATCCTTGTTCGTATCATATAAGCAGCGGGAGACTCCCCGTAAATGCGATAAAACAATTTATAGAAGTGTGACGAACTCACCTGTACAGCTTTGGCCATGTCCGCGATAGAGAAGCGTAACTCGGGGGATTGAACCATTTGATTGACAGCCTGTATGACGGCCTCCTGAAGTTCGACCTCGTTGGTTTTGGAATGATCCGGATGCAGTATTCTTAATACAATATCCAATAACTGGTGACGTGCAAACAAGGTTGGATTCTGACTTTCCGCTTCTAAAGTGGACTTCAACCGCATGAATTGCTCTTGCACGTGTTGATCCGCACGAAATACTCTAGGGAGCTTCGATATGAGATCTATCACGACTTCACGATCTGAGTTACTGAGGCCGAACCAATCTAGGTTGTCTAGGGGATCCTCCAGGATAAACCACCAGATTCGGCTCGGTTCCATATGATCAAACCGCGCTTTATGCAGCTCGCCTGGTCGCGTATAAAACCATTGCCCTGCATGGGTAGGGTATAAAACGCCGTTCACCTCCCATGTCACGCTGCCGTGCTCCATATAAACAAACTCATACCCATGATTATGGAGATGCAGTGGAATTGGATAGGCTTCTGCATACTTCTGATAGCCGAGTAATAGCAGCTCTGGTACGAGACTTATTCGATTCTCGTCTTCATTGATTTCATTTTCATAGTGGACGGGATATACCCAGCGCTGCCGGGCAGCAAGTTGTTTTCTCATGTTTCAAATCCTATTCGATGTAATCTGGGAAGTCAATAAAGAAACAATCAAGTAATATTGAAGTAATGGAAGGGACCTATAAAATTCAGCTTAGGAGTGGTGAGATGGATAATATCGTAACGCGGGATTACAGCATCACAGGACCCGAACGTGCGAAAGCACAAGAGAAAGGGCTAATTCAAGCGAATTGGTATCAATGCCCGGTTCCACGCAAGCGCATGAAAGAACTCACCGCTAGGAGAAATCTTCCTGCCATACGCGACACGCTGCTCTGGTTCGCATTGCTCGGTGCACTAGGTTATCTTGCTTATTTATCTTGGGGAACTTGGTTTGCGATACCGGTCTTTCTCGTCTATGGAACGGTTTATTCCGTATCCGCGATCTCAAGATGGCATGAATTCAGTCATGGTACACCATTTCGAACGGCATGGCTCAACGAAGTAATGTATCAGTTCTGTTCGTTCCTGACCCTTACGCTCGGGACGGGTTATCGATGGTCCCACGTAAGGCACCATACGGATACAATCATTGTAGGAAGCGATCCGGAAATTGCTACCACTCGTCCACCGAATTTGGTTGCCCTGATTCGATACGGAATCATACGTCTGAATACCATTCATCAAGCTATCAAATATTTTTTTACCCATGCTATCGGTCGTCTAAGTGATGCCGAGAAGGAATTGATCCCACCTTCCGAGCGGAGGAAGATTTATTGGGAAGCGCGAATTACGCTGCTGCTCTATATTGGAATCATTGGGTTTTGCATTTATATCCAGAGCATTCTGCCGCTCATGTTTATCGGATTGCCCGCGTTTTATGGATTCTATCTCATATCTACTCTTTCTGTCATGCAGCATACGGGTCTTTATGAAGATACAACTGATCATAGACTTTGTGTCCGAACCTTCTATACGAATCGTTTATTAAGGTTTATCTACACCAACATGAATTACCACATGGAACATCACATGTTTCCGATGGTCCCCTACTATAACCTTCCTAAACTGCATGAAGAAATCAAAAGCGACTGTCCGGCAGCAGCCCCGAGCTTTTGGTCCGCTTTCAGCGAAACGCTATATGCGCTTGTTAAGATCCAGTATGAACCGGACTATGTGGTTCCCAAATACCGCGAGTTCGCCGAACGTATATCGAAATCGAACCCCCCTATACCTGAGGGGAAAAATGAATCTGCCTAACCGGAGGAAATGTCATGAATGAATGGATAGAAGTGGGAGCGGTCGATGATATCGATGAGGAGGACGTGATCCGCTTTGATTATGCCGATCGAACCTTTGCCGTTTATCGCTCTGACAAGAGCAAATTTTATGCGACTGATGGGTATTGCACGCATGAAAAGTTTCATCTTGCGGATGGTTTAGTAATGGGCAGCATCATCGAATGCCCGAAGCATAATGGCCGATTTGATTACACAACAGGCGCTGCAAAGCGCAAGCCGGTATGCGTAGATTTGAAGACGTACCCGGTAAAGATTGAAGATGATAAAATCTTCATCCAGATCGACTAAGAATAGCTTTGGAGCTATATCTTATGACTTTTTATGTATTATACATGAGTACACTAATTCCCTATACTTAGAGAAATTCACTAATCCCAATAGGTGGCGAGTGCATTGGATGATTCTGTATTAGATTTTTACGACGACCTGGCTGAAGATTACCACCTTATTTTCGTGGATTGGAATCATGCTATTTCCTGGCAGGGCGAGGTTTTAAGCAAAATCATACATTCCAAAATCGTGAATCATGGCCAAGGAGGCGTCAAGCTTCTCGACTGTTCCTGCGGGATTGGCACGCAAGCAATTGGACTTGCGAATCATGGATTTGAAGTAACGGGTACTGATCTAAGTCCGGTTTCGATAGAGAGAGCAGCACAAGAGGCAGCAGCTTTCGGAGTTTCAATCACATTTGGGGTCGCTGATTTTCGTTCGTTGAATCTTGCTGTCCCCGGCCTTTTTGAAGTCGTTCTATCCGCAGATAATGCTGTCCCACATCTCCTGACGGATGAGGATTTAGTTCTCGCTTTGAGCAATATGTATGCGAAAGTTAAAAATGACGGCGTTCTTCTCCTCACATTGAGGGATTACGATGAACTGGTGAAAGAAAAGCCCAGAGCTACTGAGCCGCGTATTTTCGATAATGGTAAGCGCATGGTCTTTCAGGTTTGGGATTGGGCAGATGATGCACGAACCTATCAGACCAACCATTTTATTATGCAGGAAATAGATGGGCACTGGATAACAAAGCATAATAAAACAAGGTACCGAGCTTTATTACGTGAAGAATTAACTACCATCTTGATTAGAGTAGGATTCTCTGATATCGAGTGGTGTATGCCATCCGAATCCGGCTATTACCAGCCTATAGTAACTGCGAGAAAATAGTTCAAAAGACCGCCTATTCATAAGGCGGTTTTTTTCAGATACAACCACAAAGGGGAGTTCTGCATGATTAAAGCGCTAGTCGTAGATGATGAGAAACTAGCCAGGAAAGGCTTTATTTCAATCGTACCCTGGGAGCAATTTCGGATTGAAATTGTTGGTGAAGCTGTCAACGGGAAAATAGCGCTCGAGTTCATGCAGCATAATCAGGTTGACCTTATCTTTATAGATTTGACCATGCCGATTATGAATGGCATTGAGCTTATGAAAGCCATCCGGGAGAGATTTCACCATACAAGAATGGTTGTGCTTACCTGCCACCAAGACTTTGACTACATTCAAGAGGCACTGCGCTTAGGTGCTTTGGATTATATCGTAAAGACGCAGCTCGATACAGAGAAGATCGAAGATATCATCTCTCGAATCGTGGACCGTATTGGTTACGAGAGTACTAGCTCGTACCGAAATGAGAAGCCGGGGAGCCGGCAGTATGGGCTGCTTGTTAATGTCGAAGCTGCCGTCACACAGCATCACTGTGCATTCCCGGGCGAAATAAACGGATCAGAGCATGTTTATGATGTATGCAGCGGAATATGGTTGTTACGCAAGGAGAGTCATGAAATCGACTTCACCATCCAACAATTTGTAACCCATCATCAGAATTGGATATGGGCGGATATTGAAGGTGTAAATCAAGAATCGGTTAACGCGATCAGCCAAGCAATCCGCTCAGCGGCTCCAGGGCAGATCTATTATGACTTTCTGCCTGGACAACAAATGGGGATTATCTCGCTAAGCCTGCCGACATCTGACGAGACAACGCTCTCCAATGAATGGGACAAGTTGAACAACGAATGGAGAGATATGAACTGGATTTACAAAGAAGAAACATTCCAAGCAATTCTAGGGAGGATTGCTGAATTAAGACCCAATCGCGATACGCTCTTAAGGCTAATCGAGGAGCAACTCGTTCATTGGTTGCCCTTTTTAAGTGAGGATAAGCACATACAGGAGTATAAGAATGCCTTTAACTCCTGGCATCAAACCTCAGCATGGCTCACAGCCTTCAGAGAAGCGCTGCTGCAGAAAACGAATACGTTTCCATACTCCACAGATATTATCATCCTTGTCATGAAGGCCATTCGCCTTATCCATGAAAGCAGTGAGTATGATTTTAATCGCGATGAATTGGCGGCAAAGTTCTTAATGAGCGGCAGCTATTTCAGTCGATGCTTTAAAGATATCGTTGGGAAACCCTACAGCGAGTACTCCAAGCATTTACGTTTGGAGAAAGCGGTTGTCTTAATCGAGTCCACTCCGCTTCCGATCTATATGATTGCGGAGAAAACCGGCTTTCAGGACGAGAAGTATTTTAGCCGAGTGTTCTTCAGACAGTTCGGGAGAAA
Source organism: Paenibacillus sp. N22P23 (assembly GCF_059383735.1). Taxonomy (NCBI): domain Bacteria; kingdom Bacillati; phylum Bacillota; class Bacilli; order Caryophanales; family Paenibacillaceae; genus Paenibacillus; species Paenibacillus sp. N22P23. The sequence goes on along the minus strand of NZ_JBXENT010000002.1, from coordinate 592,929 downwards.
CCCGCTGGATCATCGAAAGCAATTCGGGATGAAAAGCGGGAGGACAATGTGAAATCACTCTTACCCAAACAAAGAAGAGCACAATCGCTCAAAAAGAAACTCATCCTCATTCTGCTGCTCAGCGCATTCATCCCGTTAGCTTTGATAGGATGGGTATCGTATCGATCCATTGAAGAAATCACGAACAAGAAAATTGAAAGCGGTTTATTCAATTCACTCAATCAGGGCAGCTATAACCTGAACAGTACATTGAATAATATGGATTACGCTTCGCTTCAGCTCACCAATGAAGGCAACGTCGGTCAGAAATTAACGGATTATTTGACGACGGAGAGCATTTATCAGCAAATGGAGCTGAATCAAGATATCCAGCAAAACTTAAATCTTGTTAACTTTACCAATCCTAATCTAGGCGTTATGTTTTATTATTTTCCGAAGAAGAACGAGATAAAGTTCGAGAATTTGATGGTAGAACCGGGCTTCAGCTTCGACAAGCTGCCACGACTGGCAGCAGGGAAAGCCGTTACTTTCTACGGACCTCATGAAACGCTGTACCGGTATGGGAAGAAGAAGATCGTATTTTCTTTGGTACGTCCTGTGTATTTAACGGGAGAAAACCAAGTGTACTTGTACGTGGAAACGAATAATAAATTGTTCGAGCAAATCATGGACAAGCAGCAATATGGCATGAAGGCTTCGAATGTATTGATCAATGATCAAGGAAGCATTGTTTACAGCGATTTTCCGGAGAAATTTCAGCTCGGGGAACAATATGCGATTTCCGGCACGTCCGGCACTTTTAAAGAGAAGCACGGGGATTACTATCTGTTCGGGCAGCACAATGAGCAAGGCTGGAGCCTAATGGTCGTCATCGCAAAGCAAGATTTCGAGAGAGAATTCCATAAGTGGCTAATTAAATATATCTTGATTGGCTCCGGCAGCTTGTTTATCAGTCTGTTGTTTGCCTATGTGCTGTGGCGAACGGTTTATCTGCCCTTGAAGAAGGTCGGCCATGACATGCAGCTATTGGCAAGCAGCAAATTCGATTCCCCGGTGAACTACACCAATATTATTGAATTTGATATTCTCATGCAAAAGTCCTATCAAATGAGGACCCGGATTCAGGATCTGATTGGCGATATCGAGCAAAGAGAAACCAATAAGCGGCAATTAGAGGTTGAGAAGCTGCTTTACCAAATTAACCCGCACTTTATTCACAACACATTGAATACGATTCAATGGCTTGCCAGAAAGAAAGGGCAAACGGAGATCGACCAGTTTGTATCGGTTTTCACCCGCATTCTCCACTATAACCTTGGGAAAAAGGGAGAAATCGTCGCGCTCAGAGATGAAGTGGCAGCCATACATGACTATATCGCGCTTCAGCGCGTCAGGTACGATTGCGAATTCCAAGTGATTGCCGACATTGATGATGGACTGCTTGATACCGATGTTCCCAGATTCATCCTTCAACCGATTGTGGAAAATGCGCTTTATCACGGCTTAAGCGATGAGGATGGCAAAATATCGCTCAATATTCATAAGGTCAGCGATCATTATTTGATCATCGAAGTGATCGATAACGGAGAGGGTATGTCAGAAGACGAGATCGCCAAAGTCATGCTGGAAGAGAAGAATCCGCTGCGGGATTCGGGTCTGGGCATTGGACTCGACTATGTGAAGAGAGTCATTCATGCCCATTATGGCGATGACTGCAGGTTCTCGATCGACAGCCGGATCGGGCAAGGTACGACTGTAACGTTAATGGTGCCGCTGAACGTAACCACAGGTAAGAAATAGTATGAAAATGGTTACTGCAGGTGAGAAAATGAGATTTTCATTGGATAACAGAGTCAAATGATGAACCGAATTCTAACTAAGAACAGCAGGGTTCTCTCTCTACATTTACCACATCAAAGGTAAGATGAGGTCGTAGTGAAATAGTTCATCAAGGGGGATGAAAGATGAAAGGCAAGGGCAGATGGGCAGCACTCAGTTTAGTATCGCTAATGCTTTTGGTAAGCGCTTGCGGAGGCAATAACGGGAATAATGCAAGCAATACTGCAGGTAACAAAACTACCAACACCGCCAATTCGTCAACGAATGAAGCTTCCGCGACAAATACGTCGGCGACTGATGTGGCAAAGCCGGATCCATTCGGTAAATTCGATCAACCGATCTCACTCAAAATTTCCAAAGTGATCAACTCCAAAAATATTACTTTTCCCAATGGAGATACAGTTGAAAACAACGAGTTCACTCGATTTGTCGAGCAGAAATTGAACGTTAAGGTTACGCATGCTTGGCAGGTTGAAACACCTGAGGCGTATGAACAAAAGATGGGTGTATCCATGGCGAGCCGTGATCTGCCGGATGCCTTCATCGTAAACGAGTCGCAGCTCAAGCAGCTGGTCGCGGCGGATCTCATTGAAGACTTGAGTGATGTTTATAAAGACAACATCAGTCCGTTAATGAAAGGCTACTATGATTCCTATGGCGAACGCGTTCTGGGAAGAGCGACTTTTGACGGGAAATTGATGGCGCTGCCAAATACCAATATCGGTCAGCAATACAATATTATGTGGATCCGCCAGGACTGGCTCGATAAATACAATCTTCAAGTGCCTAAAACGCTAGATGAGCTGAATCAAGTAGCCAAAACGTTCATTGAGAATGATGCTGCCGGCCATGGTAAGCATGATACGCTTGGCATAAGCGGTGTTCCCTCCTTAGCTGGATGGAATAATTTTGGCGGATTTGATCCGATCTTCAGTACGTTCCATGCTACCAAGGGCCAATGGCAGAAGGATGCTTCCGGAAATCTTGTATACAGCTCGACATTGCCGGAGATGAAAACAGCGTTGGGCAAATTGCACGAAATGTATGAGCAAGGCATTATCGACAAGCAGTTCGCAATCCGTAAGGATCCAGCTGAAGTCGTAGCGAACAACCAAGTCGGTATCGTCTTCGGACCATGGTGGATCTCCTATTGGCCGCTGAACGATTCGGTTAAGAACGATCCGAAAGCGGAGTGGAAACCGTTTATTGCTCCTCTCGATGCGGATGGTAAGTTTAATACCGTTGACCAAGATCCGACCGGCGGCTTCCTTGTTGTAAGAAAAGGCTATGAGCATCCGGAAGCTGTTGTCCGTGTGCTGAATGTTGAATATAACGGCATTCGAAAAATCGATCCAGATGTGCTTAATCTTTACAAAGATAACCCAGAGATTATAGCGAAATGGGAATTGTGGCCGTTTACACTGCAAGTCGGTCCGGAGACAACGGTATATGATACGCATGCGCAGGCTCAAGCAGCTGTCGATGCCAAAGATGATTCATCTTTAGATACCGAGCTTAAAGGCTGGTATGCGGATTACTTCAAGAATCAAGCCGATCCTAAGAAAGACTTGGCCGCTTGGGCCAATGCAACCGCAAGATTTGAAGGTGCTGCATTGATGAATGACGATCACGTTGCCATTACTCGGAATCAATTCTGGGGTAAAACAAAGACGATGGCTACGAAATGGTCGATTCTGGAGAAGCTCGAAAATGAAACATTCCTCAAAATTATTATGGGTGAACAACCGCTGGACAGCTTTGATTCGTTCGTAGACCAATGGAATAGCCTTGGAGGTAAACAAATTCTCAAGGAGATTTCAGAAGAAACAAATAAATAGGAGAATCGTAAAGCGCCAACTCTGATAGCTGGCGCTTTGCTTTTATCATTACTTAAATGATGGGTGGAACACGAATGATATCGAAAAAATGGCTTCTCAACTATCACTTGATGCTGCTGCCGGGAATATTGCTTCTCATCGTATTCAGCACGATTCCGATTTTTGGCGTTGTTATCGCTTTTCAGAATTTCATTCCGGGGATTCCGATCTTTAAGCAAGAATGGGCGGGGTTTGATAATTTCAAATTTATGTTGCAGCTTCCCGACAGCAGGCGCGTGTTCGTCAATACAATTGTTATCGCTTCCATGAAGATTGTCCTTGGCATGATCATCCCCGTTGCCTTTGCATTATTGCTGAACGAAATACGCGTGCGTTCATTTAAACGGTTGGTTCAAACGATCGTTTATTTGCCGCACTTCATGTCCTGGGTTATTTTATCCGGCATATTGATTGCGATGCTATCCATAGACGGAATTGTAAACCAGATTATAGGATTATTTCACGTCGATCCCATTATGTTCTTGGCCAGCAATCAGTGGTTTCGCCACATTATCGTATGGAGCGACGTGCTGAAAGAGTTCGGTTTCAGCGCCATTGTTTATTTGGCTGCGCTTGCGGGCATTAATCCTTCTCTCTACGAAGCGGCTGAAATCGACGGAGCTTCCAGGTTCCGCAAATTGCGCCATGTGACGATTCCCGGCATCATGCCTACCATTGTCCTGCTATCCACGCTAAGTCTTGGCAACATTCTGAATGCCGGCTTTGACCAAGTATTTAACCTGTACAATCCGCTCGTTTACTCGACCGGCGATATCGTAGATACATACGTTTATCGCATCGGCTTAGTGGAAGCGCAATACGGACTGGCCACCTCTGTCGGACTGCTGAAGTCAGTTATTGCCATTCTATTAATTGCCATCTCTAATAAATTAGCGGATAAATTTGCAAACTATCGCATCTTCTAGAGAAAGGGGACTGGGCATGGTTCTTTCAAAATCTTGGGGTACCCGCAGTGCTGATATCTTAATCTTTGCTCTCTTAGCCATTGTGGCTTGCATCTCTTTATTTCCTCTCTGGTATACGATTGCGCTTTCTTTCAGTGACAAAGCGGCCGTAAATGCCGGCAGAGTATTCGCCTGGCCGGTTGGCTTCAATCTATCTTCTTACAAAATCATCCTGGAAGACCATAAATTTTTTGCAGCCTTTCTTATTTCGGTGAAACGAGTGCTGCTTGGCGGAGCGATTAACTTCATATTGACCGTCATCATGGCTTACCCATTAGCCAGAGAGAACAAAATGTTCCCGGGAAGAAAATATTATGTGTGGTATTTGGTGTTCAGCATGCTCTTCTCCGGCGGCCTCATCCCGCTCTATATGACGATTACGGAACTACATTTGCAGAATACGATTTGGTCGCTCGTTTTGCCTGGCGCAGTCCCGATTTTCAACGTCATTCTCATCATGAATTTTTTCCGGAATTTGCCCAAGGAGCTCGAGGAAGCGGCAGTCGTTGACGGCGCCGGACCGTGGTATACGCTAATGCGTATTTTCATTCCAGTCTCGATGCCTGCTTTGGCAACTGTTACATTGTTCAGTATTGTCGGTCATTGGAACTCATTCTTTGACGGATTGATCTATATGAATAAGCCGGAGAACTATCCGCTTCAAACCTATATTCAGCAGCTAGTTGTTCGGATTGATCCGGCGCTAATGCAATCGCTAACGACGGAGCAATTAATAGAGCTGTCGAAGGCGTCCGACAAAACGTTGAACTCAGCCAAGTTGATCGTGGCGATGATTCCGCTTCTGGTGATCTATCCGTTTCTTCAGAAATATTTCGTTCACGGTATCGTACTTGGGTCAGTTAAGGAATAAGTAGGAGGTAACATTTCCATGAAAACCATACGTAAAGTTCATGTTGTATTTAAAACGCATCTTGATATCGGGTTTACGGACTTGGCAAGCCATGTTGTTGATCAATATTTTCACTCCTTTATCCCTCAAGCGCTCGATCTGGCTGAGGCGTTCCATCGAGAACAAGGCGCGGCAAGGTTCGTATGGACAACCGGCTCTTGGCTTATTCATGAATTTCTAAAAGTGGCTGATCCTGAGCAGAAAAAGCGAATGGAAGATGGGATCGCAGCGGGCAGTATCGTTTGGCATGGGCTGCCGTTTACAACGCACACGGAATTAATGGATCCGGCGTTATTCGAGCATGGTTTGTCGATCGCGCGAAAGCTGGATGAGAAATATGGCAAACGTACGATCGCGGCAAAGATGACGGATGTACCTGGACATACGATTGGCATGGTCCCATATATGGCGAAGTACGGCATTCAATATTTGCACCTTGGCGTTAACTATGCTTCGACGAAGCCGAGCGTTCCGGAAGTATTCGTATGGCGAGCGAAGGACGGATCGGAAATCGTCGTCAACTATGCCGGCAGCTACGGCAATATGACGTTAATCGACGGTTTGGATGAAGTGCTTGTGTTCGCGCATACGAACGATAATATGGGGCCGCCGAAGGCGGAGGATATTCGGAAGAAGTTCGAACAGCTATCCGAACAATTCCCGGGAGCCATCATAGAAGCCTCGACTATGGATGCGTTCGCCGAGAAATTAGTAACCATGAAAGATCAATTCCCAGTTGTTACCGAGGAGATTGGCGATTCATGGATTCACGGCGCGGCCTCCGACCCGCTGAAAATCTCCCATTATCGGGAGCTGCTAAGGCTGCGGAGCAAGTGGGTGAGCGAAGGTCGATTGGACGCAAGCAGCCGACAATATGCCGACTTCTGCGAACAACTCATGCTTATTCCCGAACATACATGGGGCATGGACGAGAAGACGCATTTGACCGATTTCAAGCATTATTCAGTCACTGACTTTCATGCGGCAAGGGAAGCCGATGTTGTCACGAAGGATGCCATCCATCCTCGTTATGGCTATTTCGGCATTTATGGCGGCGACCACTCGGAGAAGTTCGAAGCTGCTTCCGGGAAAAGCTTCAGCCTGATTGAAAGCTCATGGGAGGAACAACGGAATTACATCACACAGGCGATATCCATGCTATCGTCAGACCTGCAGATCGAAGCACGCCGAGCACTGTCGACGTTATCTCCAGATGAAGCGTGTATTGCGAATGGGCGTGAATTCACCTTGGAACAGCAGCAGTATCTAGGCTGCTTCAATGTCGATTTTGGAATCGACGGATCGATTATTCGGCTTGTTGACGAGCGGGGCAAAGTTTGGGCTGACGAGCAGCACCCTTTAGGTGTATTCGAATATGAAACGTTTGGTATGGATCATTACCACAATTGGTATAGAGATTACGTTGTGAATTGGGCTGAAACGTATTTCTGGTCGGAGCCGGACTTCGGCAAGCCAGGCATGGAGTTTGCGGAGCCCAGTCCGGAGCATAAGCGGTTCTCACCGCGAGTCAGCGGGGCAGTTGTCCGGGAAGACGAGCAGTATGACGAAGTTAGTTTGCAGCTTTATATGAGCCAAGAAGCGTCGCAGACACATGGCGCTCCCAAGAAGCTTCATATTCGGTATCGGTTCTTCAAACAGGAGAAGAAAATCGAAGTCGAATTGAGTTGGTTCGATAAGCAGGCGTACCGACTGCCGGAAGCAAGCTGGTTCTCTTTTGCATTGAAGGTAGATAACCCGAACCTTTGGAAAATGGATAAGTTAGGCGAGAGAGTTTCGCCGCTTGAAGTAGTGAGGAACGGTAACCGAAGTCTTCATGCGGTAAACTCAGGCGTGCATTACCACGGAAGTGATGGGATTGTTCATTTGGAAACGTTGGATGCTCCGGTAGTTTCTCCGGGGGAGAAGAGAATGCTTCAATTCGATCAAACATTCGCCCCTTTAGATGGCGGCATGCATTTCAACCTACACAATAATGTTTGGGGCACTAATTTCCGAATGTGGTATGAGGAGAATACCAAGTTCAGATTCGTGATTAGCTTGGAATAGAATGAACCGAAGGAAGCGATTTCAAAACTAGGAGGGCAAAGCATGCCGCATACGAATTTCGTCCCAACACAAGAAGACGTAGACTTTTTCAGGACAAACGGATATTGGATCTCGCCGAAGATTATTGATGATGAGCGATTGGAAAAGCTGCGCGATAGAATGGAGCGGGTGTATCAGGGAGAATTCGAAACCGGGAATGCTCCTGATGCCGTGTGGAGCCGCGAGACTAGCCGCCCCAACTCCCTCCGCAAGACCGACAACGCGAATTTGGCCGACTTGACGATCCGCGCACTCGCCCACGATTCGCAAATCGGACAGATCGCCGCAGCTCTGAAAGGAACGAATACGATTCGTTTCTGGGAGGATCAGCTGCTGCTGAAACCGGCGCATTCCAGCGGAAATGCGGCGAATGTCGGCTGGCATCAGGATTATCATTACTGGGGCTGTTTTCAAAACCCGGAGACGATGATCACGGCATGGGTTGCTTACGACGATGTTGACGAAGAGAACGGCTGCATGCAAATGGTGCCGGGCAGCAACTATTGGGGGATTTTGAACGGTAACGACTTTTACGAGCAAAACATGCAAAAGCAGCTGCAGGACATGGCTCCGGAAGGGCAAATCGCTCGAACCGTACCTATTGTCATGAAAGCGGGTCAAATAAGCTTCCACCATAGCCTGACCATTCACGGAAGCGGGCCTAATGTATCCGATCGAGTACGTCGATCGTCAGCACTTCATTATCTTACAGCAGAGACGCGCTATCGGGCGGGATTCGCCGATGAATACTCGGAAATCAAGAAGTTCATCGCTGCCGGCGGCAAAGACGGAGACATCGTGCAAGGGGATATGTTTCCGGTTGTTTATAGTAAAGCTTGAGTAGTAGGTGAGATAGTCGGACTTTAAAAGCACGTCATGCAAATGCCCCCGATCATTCGGGGGCATCTATGTTGTGTGCTTTCACCACTCTAAGTACTCGAAATAGTCAAGAACAAACTCATGAAAATGCTGAGCTGCAGCTGACAAGTAATGCCTTCTAGACCAAGCAAGACCTAGCGTCATGCTGCCTCCGAGATCAGAGATCGGAATTCGATTTCGTGTAAGGTCCATTCTGGTTCTCCAAGCCAAATCCGGGGCGAACGCGATGCCATGTCCTTTCTTGAGTAACAAGAGTACCGCATCCACCTCATCCACTTCAATCGTCGTATTAGGAGTGAAACCGGCAGCTTGCATGCACAAGCGATCCGTCAATTCTCGGAACCAATAGCCGGAACGTAAACTAATGAACGATTCATGCTGTAGTTCGTTTAACGATACACGTTCCCGTCCGGCTAAAGGATGACGATCAGGTACGAGCAGATGGATTTCTTCCGTTCGCAGCTGCCTCCACTCGATATCTGCACCATCAACCTGGGCAAAAGTGAGACACATATCGATTTCCCCACTCTCGAGCATCTGCTTCATGACCGACATTGGCTCTACAATTTGGGAGAAATGCACATTCGGATGCAGCGCCAGAAATGCCCCCAGCAATTCCGGCAAAACGTTCGTGAGTGAGACGGCAATGGTTATGATCCCCCGGTCCAATCCGGACATGTCACGGATTTCCCGCTGGGCTTCCTCCAACTCCTGGAAAACGTGTTCGACCCGCTTAAGCAACACTTTGCCATACGCGTTCAATCGAATGCTGCGGCCTTGTCGATCGAATAAGGGGACGCCAATTTGCTCCTCTAGTCTGGCAATGGTTTTGCTCAGTGACGGCTGAGCGATTTGTAAAACTTCCGCAGCTTTAGTCATCTGCTCTAGCTTGGCAGTTATTTTAAAATATTCTAACTGAAGCAACTCCAACTTGTGAGATCCTCCTTCATGATAGCTTTGAATCTATATCATATGACAGTTTATGTATTATACATTATGCCTCTTCATCCCTATAATTAGATCCAATCCGATACTGATTTGGTAAATTAATTACAAAGAGGGGATGTAGCATGAGCATCTCAATATCCCAGAAAAAAATATTCGATGCGCTAAGGCAAGCTCGCATCTTATTCGTAGATGATAACGAAATGAGTCAAAAGAAGGCCGAAATCATCCTAATGGAAATGGGCATGACGATTGATCTAGCGAAGAATGAAGCTGAAGCCATCGCAATGTCTGGTCAGAAGCGATATGATGCCATTTTGTTGGATACGGATATGCCCGCCTTGGACGTGAGCGTGACTGCTCATCAATTACGAGAACTGGATAATGGAAGAAGAGTACCTATTATTGGGATGACAACTTATGCTATAAAAGGAATAGAAAAGCAGATGAGAAATTCTGAATTGGATGTCTATCTATCAAAACCATTCGAGTCCATCAGGCTATTCTGTGTACTGCGGCAGGTGATACTGAGCTCTAGTTATAATGGTTATCAATCGAATTATTCAGATGGGATTCGTGAACTGTAGACGAGGCGTTGAAATTCAACATGATCTTTGGGAGAATGCTAACAGCATGAGTATATTTAAGACGGGCCGCAAGGTAATGCCACTGGTAACACATGGGGTTCAAGAGCTTAGTATTCCAATGAATCAGCTTTTTAAGTTGCATAAGATCGCTGTTGCTCGCTACTTATTGGGCGGTGACGTTTTTCATGTCGTTAAACCGAACGGTGACAACCTACAATTCACAAGCGGGTTGGAGCAGGTTGAGACGCTGCTTGAAAGCGATTATCCGAATGTAACTGAAACGCTTTACATCATTATTACCGATCATGGTAAAGAATCCGTGAAAGGGCTGGTAGCAACAATCATGTTGCCGATCGAGTACGAATAATAAGAGCAACCGGTCAGGGTGGTAGAGATGCTTATTAACTGGTGTATTAATTTACTGGCAGGGGATTTATGCAAAGTGATTACCGCTACCAACCCCATTTACAATGGCGAAAAGGTTGTATTTAAAAGCGTGGAGTATTATTTTCAGTCACCTTGCTATGTATTTGAAAATTCGAATAAGCAGAAAATCATCGTTTCAAGTGAAGACGGTTTTGAAGTGTTGCCATTCAAAAGCAGCTTGCTCTTCTTGATTGACTTGGCATTAGAATTAGAAGATGAGGAATGGTGTGAGGAATTAGTTTATAAATTAAATTACGAATCACAACTCGGATGAGGAAAACGTTATAAGGCACTGTTCCAAAGGGGCAGTGCTTTTTGGTGCATATTTAAGGGCATTAATAATTTCCGTTGCTGGGAAGGAATGTATCAGGGCGTATAGAATGTCTTTAACGGTAGTTCGACATCAATCTACACGGGGGATCAGAGATGAATGTATTGAAGCAGTTTAATGCGGGGATTTTTACCAAGCTTCTGTTAGCGTTTCTAATCGTCATTATTCCGATATTTAGTATCAGCATTTATATCATTCAATCCGCAGAGAAGAACATGCGTGAAGAGCTGTCGCAATCGGTAGTATCCAATGTCCATTTCTACATGAGTTCGTTCGAAAGTGAAATGGCGCGTATTATCCAAATCAACAAAGAACTGATTTTCAACGAGGATTTTCAGAAAATTAGAACAATCGCTGCAGAGATGGATGATTACACAAGAGTTCAAACGATCCTTAAAGTCAAAGACAGGCTCAATCTATTGAAAACATCCAGTTTATACGTCGAGAATGTGAAGGTTTACATCCCATCCATGGAGAGAGGGATATTCTCCAACAACTATGACAATCACATTCAGCCAGACGAGTTAAACGCTCTGAAAATGTCCGGCCGCACCGGAGGGAAGATCACATACTGGAAGAAGGGGCTCTTTCTAAGCGAAGTATACCCAGACCCTTTCCAGAAGCTGCCCTTGTCGATTGCGCTTGGCGTGGATCTATCCACGAAGAAAATTCAGGAATCGCTGCGTCAAATCGTCGACTTGGACGGCGCAGGAGCCTCCTTTATTAATGTCAAACAGAACTGGGCATTCTCGGATGGCAAACAGGATCAGCTCTTACCTGAGATTAGGTCGTTTCTGAACAACCCAGATCTCAAAGGCACAATAATCGATCAAAGCAATATAAGCATCAAGGGCAAAGATTACGTCATTACCTATGGCTACTCAAAGCTTCTGGACACCTATTTGGTCGTTTATATCCCTGCTGATGAAGTGCTGGGTCCGCTGGATAAATACCGCAAGTTTCTATGGTTGTTGTCTATCTTATCCATCGTGATTATCGTGGCGTTCTCGTATTGGATCTTCCGCATCATTCATAGGCCGCTCAAACGCCTTGTCAGCTCTTTCCGCAAGGTAGAACGAGGAGATTTGCAGATAGAGCTTGATCACAATTATAGCGACGAGTTCAAATATTTGTACGGACAATTCAATGTCATGGTCAGTCAATTAAATAAGCTGATCGGCGAAGTTTATGAGGAGCGCATCCGTTCCCAGCAAGCGGAGCTCAAGCAGCTGCAGTCTCAGATTAATCCGCATTTTCTGTATAACAGCTTCTTCATGCTGCAGGGTCTTGTTCGGATGCGAGATGTTCAAACGGCGGAGCACCTACTTCAGCACCTCGGGGATTACTTCAAATTTATTACGCGAACGGGTAATGAAACCGTCACATTGGATCAGGAAATCAATCATTCCAAGTCGTATACAGAAATTCAGACGCTGCGTTTCTCCAGACAGATCAGAGTGGAATGGGAGGAGCTGCCGGAGGCGTTCCGCAAACTACCTGTACCTAGACTCATCTTGCAGCCCATTATTGAAAACGCCTATGTGCATGGTCTGGAAGATAAGGTTTCGGATGGTCTGCTTTCGATAAGGTTTGAAATAGAGGACGAGGATCTGCTGATTCGAGTAGAGGACAATGGCGAGAATATTTCGGAGGCGGCACTGGACGATTTGCGAAATCGGATGCAATCGCAAGTCCTGACTACAGAGTCAACCGGTATTCTGAACGTGCATCGACGTCTTCAGCTAAGATATGGCGAGCAATATGGACTTGCTGTATCGCGAGGGGCTGAGGGCGGCGTTCTGGTTGAGATGAGATTAACGACTAAAGGGGTCTGAGATAGATGTATAGATTACTCATTGTAGATAATGAACCGTTCATCGTAGAAAGCGTACTCGATTTGTTTGAAAGAAAGGCGATTCCGGAATTAGAGCTGCTAAGCGCCTACTCCTCAGCGGAAGCGCTTAGCTGCATGCGAACGGTTAAGATCGATATTGTCTTGTCGGATATTCGAATGCCTGGCATGAACGGCTTAGAGCTTCATCGTGAAATCATCAAATATTGGCCGCGATGCAAGGTGATTTTTCTGACAGGCTACAACGATTTTGATTATATCCATGAAGCGATGCGCAACGGAGGCGTAGATTATTTATTAAAGACAGAAGGAGACGAGGCGATCGTCGCTTCCGTTCAGAAAGCATTGACGGCTCTAACAGAAGCGGTCGCGGCTGAAGCGTTTATTGCCAAATCGAAACAGCAGATGCAAGCGATGACACCTTTACTGCAGAAAGAGCTGCTCATGGAGCTTGTTCAAGGAGGGGCACTTGCAAATGGCGTGCTGAGCCGAAGCTTCGAGGAAGCTGACATTGAGCTTGAACCTGCTAAACCTGTCGTTGCCATGATCGGTAGGATAGACGATTGGAAGGAAGATACGCGCCCTTTCGACAAATCGTTATATCTGTTTGCCATTCAAAACATTGCGAAGGAATACCTATCGGCGAAGGTGCGTTTACTTTCATTTGATTTCGAGAGGAAAACAAAGCTGCTTTGGCTGATTCAGCCCCATGAGCAATCGGGAGATTTGTCACCCGCCGAGCTTGCTGAGCTGGAGCAGCGTTGCCTTGTTTTTCTTAAAGGAACGGCGGAAATGATGCAAGACTCCTGCAGTGTCTTGCTGAGGTTGAATCTATCCATTGCCATTGGAGCATCGTTCAAGGAGTGGGATCGCATATCGGAGCAATTCGAACATTTGCAGCAGCTCCTTAACCGTGGGCTTGGGCTGAGTCAGCAGCAGCTGCTTATAGAGCCAACCATGACCATTACCTCAGCCGATCAAATAGAGCACGATCAACGGAAGCAGCTCAAGAAGCTTAATTTACTGCATACCTTGCTGGAGAACGGACAGAAGGAGCAATTTATTGCTGAATATGTTGGCATTATGAAAGCGTTGACAGAGTGTGCGGCTGCTAAGAATGCAATAAAGACGGAAGTTTATTTCACACTCGTCTCTATCTTCTTATCGTATATAAACCGCTGGGAAGTTCAGAGTGAGGTTGGAGGCCGAGTCAATTTGGGTAAAATGACCGCCCTTGATTGTCATGATAACTGGAAGGAAGTAGTGGATTACTTCTATAAGCTGGCCGAGGCGCTGTTTGAGCACAAACAGGCAGGCAAAGGAAATCAGGAGCATGATGTGATTCGGATGGTGCAGCGTTATGTTCAACAGAACATAGCAGGGGATTTGACGCTTAATCGTATTGGTGATGTGGTTGGACACAATCCTTCGTATCTATCTCGGTTGTACAAGCAAGTCACGAATGAAGGCTTGTCCGACTATATTATGACGGCGAGGCTTGAGAAAACCAAAGAACTGCTGGAAGAAAATCGCTTGAAAATCCATGAGATTTCTACTTCTGTCGGTTTCTTATCGGAGCAATCGTTCTTTCGCTTCTTCCGGAAGGCCTTGCAGATGACACCGCAGGAATATCGAGATAGTGTCGTGATGTCTAGAAATGCGAGTGCAAAGTAAAGAATGGCGAATAGCTGACCGCCCCTTCGTCTACTTATAATCAACTTGTGAGCAAAACATTCAAACCTAGGGGGTTTACGTAATGGCAAGAAAGGAACGGATTACACTCTTCGCCGCTTGCTTACTGACAACTTCGCTTATGCTTTCGGCATGCGGGGAAAATAACAATGCGGGCAATGAAGCTTCGAAGCAGTCGACAGACAGTGAATCGACAACCGCAAATAACAGCGTAAATACAAACAAGACATCGACCAACACGGACGCTGAAGGCACGGTTGACCCATTCGGTAAATACGATCCGCCTATTACGGTACATTCTGTTCGTATGGCCCTCCCGGCAGATCGCTTTGAGAATGGCGATACGAATGAGAATAATGTTTGGACTAGAGAATATGAAAGCGCTCTAGGCATTAAGCTTGTGTACGACTGGCTGGGCGATCCAAGCGGTGATAGCAATAAATTGGATATTTCCATCGCTTCCAATGACATCCCGGATACATTCGGCGTCACTACGAAGCAGATGAACCAGCTGGTAGAAGGCGAGCAAATTCAAGATTTAACAGAGGTATGGGAGAAGTACGCTTCGCCTGCATTGAAGGAATTGGGCAATCAAGACGGAGGCCTTGCGCTTAAAGCGGCTACGTTCGATGGCAAGCTGATGGCAATTCCGAAGTTCGGCGGAAACATTACAAGCGCAGATATCCTCTGGATTCGTACGGATTGGATGGAGAAACTGGGTCTGCAGACGCCTAAGACGATGGATGAGCTGCTCAAGATTTCCGAAGAATTCATGACCAAGGATCCGGATGGCAACGGCAAGAACGACACATTCGGCTTAGCGATCAGCAAAGAGCTTAGCGGATTGACAGGTTTCTACAACGGATTCCACGCGTATCCGGGCATTTGGGTGAAAGACGCTTCAGGAAAGCTGACGAACGGCAACATTGCTCCTGAAATGAAAACAGCATTAGGAGAGCTTCAGAAGTTATATAAAGCAGGCTTCTTGGATAAAGAGTTTGCCGTGAAAGATGGAGGTAAGGTTATTGAATCCATCTCTCAAAACAAAGTAGGGATCTATTACGGCGCGAACTGGTATTCTTACTGGCCGTTTAACGATGCGAGAAAGCAAAATCCGGGCATGGAATGGAAGCCGTTCCCAATCGTTTCCGCAGATGATAAGCCGGCAATTCCGGGCGTAGGCTTCCCGGTGTACGAATATTATGTGGCTAAAGATGGCTTCGAGCATCCGGAAGTTATCGTGAAAATGCTAAACCTGTGGCTGGAGCGCGCTTACGGCGAGACGGCGGACTGGGCGAAGTACTCCGTATCCGCTAAAGGAACAGAGCTCTTCCAATACCCGGTATTCCAAGTATTCGCTCCTAATAAGGACGTTCCGGATAACTACCTTGCGATTAAAGGGGCAGTGGAATCCAAAGATACGGCTGCGCTGAATCCGGAGCAAAAGTCGCTGTACGAGAAAATTACGGCATTCATGAACGGCGATCAGGAGCAGTGGGCGACTTATCGCCAAGCAGGTCCGTCGGAATCGTCATTCGAGGTATTGGCTGGTTATAAAGATACCTTGCTGACGACGGGTTACCTAGGCGCCAATACGCCGACGATGGTGGAGAAACAAGGCGTGCTGGACAAGTTGCAAAATGAAACCTTTACCAAAATTATTATGGGCGCAGCGCCGATCGATGAATTCGATAAGTTCGTCGAGCAATGGAAGAAGCTTGGCGGCGATCAAATTACATCGGAAGTGAATGATTGGGCAGCGAAGCAGTAATAGAAAGTGAATAGAAAGAGAGAGGAGAGTGTCCCTCACTCCCCTCTCTCTTTACTTTATACGGAAACTAGGAGGTGCCTCTATGTATAGAAGGTTGAGAAAGGAACTTCCGCTGCATGCCATGGTCTTTCCGAGCTTTATCTTCGCTCTTATTTTCAGTTATTTCCCTATGGTTGGGATCGTGCTCGCCTTTCAAAAGTTTGTTCGCCTTAAAGGCAAGGGGTTAATGGGCTTCTTCCATTCCAAATGGGTAGGCTTCGATAACTTTGAATATATCTTCATGATGCCGGATACGATGCTGGCGATACAGAATACGCTCATCATTGCTTCTATCAAAATTGTTGTCGGGCTCATTGTACCGATTGCGATCGCGCTGCTGCTCAATGAAGTTCGAAACGCGTTAATAAAGCGCGGCATTCAGACGCTTATCTATTTGCCCCACTTTTTGTCCTGGATTATATTAGGCGGGATATTAATTGATATTTTGTCTCCCGAGTCTGGTATTGTAAACCAAGTTATTAAGAGTCTGGGGTTTGAACCTATCTTCTTCTTAGGCAGCAACGATTGGTTCCGGCCAGTTCTGATTATATCGGATGTTTGGAAGGAGTTCGGCTTCAGCACGATCGTCTATCTGGCGGCGATTACAAGCGTGAACCCGTCCTTATATGAAGCAGCTGTGATTGATGGCGCTACACGCATGCAGCAAACAAGGCATATTACGGTTCCGTCCATTTTCCCGATTGTGATCCTGATGATGACGTTAAGCTTAGGCAATGTGCTTAATGCCGGATTCGATCAAATTTTCACCCTGTATAATGCGACCGTATACGAAACAGGCGATATATTGGATACACTCGTCTATCGTACCGGTATCGTCAACGCGCAATACAGTGTTGCAACGGCGATGGGGCTGTTCAAATCCGTCGTGTCCTTACTGCTGATCAGCATCTCGTATTGGCTCGCGTACCGACTATCTAACTATCGCATATTTTAGGGGGACAAACCTATGATTCATCGTCCGTCATTTAAATACCGTACGTTTAGCGTATTTAATCATGTTTTTCTTATTCTGTTATCGCTTCTATGTCTGGCTCCGATGGTGCATGTACTTGCAATTTCGTTTAGCACCAGCACTGCCGCGTCTGCCGGTCTAGTCAAGCTATGGCCTGTCGATGCGACAGCGGCGTCGTATTCGTTTATTCTATCGAACTCTCAGTTTGTGAAGTCGTTCTTCATTTCGATAGAGCGCTGCGTGCTTGGGGTAACGATCAGTATATTCTTTACGATCTTGCTGGCTTATCCTTTGTCCAAGGAAGTTAAGGATTTCCGGTTTCGGACCTTGTACGCATGGTATTTCATGTTCACGGTACTGTTTGGCGGCGGACTTATTCCGTGGTATATGACGATTAAGATGTTCTCGCTCGACAACTCGATATGGGGATTAGTGCTGCCCGGAGCGGTTCAAGTGTTTAATGCCGTTCTCATGCTGAATTTCTTCCGCGGCCTGCCGAAGGAACTGGAGGAGTCCGCATTCATTGACGGGGCTTCGCATTGGACGACATTGTGGCGAATTCTTGTGCCGATTTCGATGCCATCGATTGCGACCATCTTGTTGTTCGCTTTTGTCGGTCAATGGAACTCCTGGTTTGACGGGCTGATTCTGATGAAGTCACCGGATAAATATCCGCTTGCTACTTATTTGCAGACGATCATTATCAAACCCGATTTCAACAAAATCAGCATGCTGCAGGCGAAGCATATGTCCGAGATTTCCGACCGTACGACGAAAGCCGCTCAAATTATCGTAGGCTCATTGCCGATCTTGCTTGTATATCCTTTCCTGCAACGGTTCTTCGTCAAAGGTATCGTTGTGGGAAGCGTGAAAGAGTAGCACTGGAATCATCATTCATTAGATTTGAGAGGACTGTTAATGAACATGCAAATGGAAAAGCTGGGACGCAAGTGGCGCATATTCGTCATTCATCATTCACATACCGATATCGGCTACACAAGAAGGCAAGAAAGAATTGAGCAATTCCATGTCGATTTCATTCGGCAAGCGCTGCAAATTACGAAACAAGTTGGACAAGGGCAGAAAGCAGAATGGAAAGGCTTCAAGTGGACATGTGAAACCTTCTGGGCTGTCGAGAAGTTTCTGGAGGAAGCGAGCGAGGAGGAAAAGCGTGACTTCGCGGATGCGGTTCGCAGCGGCGATATCGAGCTGTCCGGCACCTATCTGAATATGACGGAGCTCGCCGATTACGATTTGCTGCAAGCGATTCATTCCAAGGCTGCTGAGTATGGAAGGAGCATAGGCCGTCACGTGGATTCGGCCATGACGGCTGACATTAACGGATATAGCTGGGGTTATGGACAAAGTTTATTGGATTCGGGTGTGCAGCATTTATTCTCCTGCATCCATACGCATCACGGCATGTTCGCTTTGGGAAAGAAACAGACGCCTTTCTGGTGGGAGACGCCGAGCGGAGAGAAATTGCTTGTCTGGAACGGGGATCATTATTTCTTAGGAAATGAGCTGGGCATGAGTCCGGATGCGGTAGGCAGCTATATCATTCGCGATGAGTTCCATACGCCGGCGATTGTCAGCAACCACGATGAAATTATGGATACACGAATTGATCGCTATTTAAGTCTGCTTGAACAAGAGAACTATCCGTATGATTTCGTGCCGGTAACGGTCTCGGGCCTTGCGACGGACAACGGGGCTCCGAACGGAGCGATTATGGACGTCATCAATAGATGGAACGCCCGTCACGGGGAACAGGTACAGATTCAAATGGCGACTTTAAGCGAATTTTTCCAGCATTTGAAAAGTCAGCCGATCGATATTCCTGTCCATGCCGGGGATTGGCCGGATTGGTGGACGGATGGCGCGGGTTCGACGCCGATGCATACGCAAATCTTCAAGGATGGTCAGCGCGTGCTTCGCAAGGTGAAGAGGCTTGATCCGGAGCAGCGTATCGTAAGTCGTCGGGAACTTGATGAAATTGAGCGTCAGCTCGTCATGTACGCGGAGCATACATGGGGATTCCACACCTCTGTTAACCAGCCGTGGCACTTTAATGTTCAAATGCTTGAGGTGCGAAAACTTGCTTATGCCGCGAATGGAAGCCGCCTGGCTCATTCGGCGTTAGATAAAGTGCGTAATGCGCTGGGAGGCACACTGCTTCACCCAGGCCGCGCTCTTCGTTACCGCGTCGCGAATACGGAGCTGCAGCATTCCAGGCAGCTTGTAGAATTGGAATGGGAAGGCTTCGAGAATGAAATCTTCAAGGATGGCATCGAAGTCATCGATGAAAGCACGGGACTTGTCGTTCCTCATCAGCCCGGTTATCAAAGTGTCACGATCGAAGCTAGTCTTGAGCAAGGGGAGCAGAAGTCATTTAGACTTCGTCCGGCTAAGATGGCGAAGGCGAAAACAACGAATAATTATAGGTTGCTTGCCACAGATGGCGCAGATGATGTTGACGACATGTTTCCAAGCGGGCGAACGGAGAGCGCAGTTATCGCAAATCAGTTTTCGATAGAATCCCCATTTGTTCGTATTTGCTGGTCGGAAGAGGAAGGCATCCATTCTTGGATCAACAAGGAGACCGGTGAAGAACAGATTCGCGAAGACAGAAACCATGGGGCGTTCACACCTGTTTATGAAGTGACACCGGGCGTTTCGGCTCGCGGTTCTATGGGACGCAATCGGAAAGGGATGAACGTTCGACGTTCAGCCGGCCGCCTAGTGAAAGTGAAACTACTAGAAAACGGACCGATGTTCGGTTCAGTAGAGCTGCAGTTTGAGCTTCCGGGCATAAGCTATTATTCCTTATTCCTAAAGGTGTTTGCGACCATGAACCGTGTCGATGTCGCGGTACGGCTTCATAAAGATTCCGTCTGGGAACCGGAAAATGTCTATTTCTCCTTGCCGTTTACTTCCGGAGCAGGAAGCGAAGAGACGCTCTGGATTGAGAAAGCGGGTGCGCTGGTTCGTCCATGGGTAGACCAAATACCAGGCACTCTCCTAGATTTCACTTGCATTCAAGAAGGACTTGCATATGTGAGTGAGAGAGGCTCGCTTACGTTGGCCACGCCGGATACACCGCTTCTGCAGATGGGCACGCTGGAGTATGGCAAACGTCTGCTGCATACGCAGCAAACGGAAGATATGAAGCCTATGCTTTACATTTGGGCGATGACGAATTACTGGGAAACGAATTTCAAAGCGACACTAGGCGGCTTCTACGAGTTCCGCTATAGCTTGGCATGGAACGAGAATTTCAAATCGGCTGCCGAAGCAATTGGGCATTGCCATACCATGGGCGCTGGGCTGACCACTTGGCGCATTGGAGAGGACGAGTAGGATGAACGCGATTAAGAGAGTCCACGTTATTTTCAAAACGCATTTGGATATCGGGTTTACCCATATGGCGCAGGATGTGTTCGATCGGTATATGAACAGCTTTATCCCGCAAGCGTTGGAGTTATCCGAGAAGCTCGCGCAAGAGGATGGACCCGTGAAGTTCGTATGGACGACTGGCTCATGGTTAATCAAGCAGTATTTGAAAAATGCGTCCGAATCTATGCGCGCTCGAATGGAGGAAGGCATTCGAGAAGGTCGTATCGTATGGCATGGCCTGCCATTTACGACCCATACGGAAATTATGGATGAGCGTTTGTTTGAATATGGATTGTCACTGGCGCAGGAGTTGGATGAGAAGTACGGACGCAAGACGATTGCTTCCAAAATGACGGACGTTCCCGGCCATACGATCGCCATTGTCCCGATGATGGCGGAGCGAGGCATCCAATATCTTCACCTTGGCGTGAACCCGGTAAGCAAGAATCCGTCGGTTCCGAAGCTGTTCGTATGGCGCGCCGCGGATGGATCCGAATTGATTGTGAATTATGCCGATGCCTACGGCAGGCCCTTCTATCTGGAAGGGATGGAGGACGCGCTGTACTTCGCGCATACGGGGGATAACGATGGTCCACCTACGATTGAGGAAGTACGCGCGTTATATGAGAAGCTTCAGCATGATTATCAGGGCGCAGATATCGTAGCGTCAACAATGGATGCTTATGCCCAGAAGCTGCAGGTCATCAAACATCTCTTGCCGGTCGTTACGGAGGAGATTGGTGACTCCTGGATTCACGGCATTTCCTCTGATCCGTGGAAAATCGCCCGTTACCGCGAACTTCTTCGTTTGCGTGACAAGTGGGTGAGTTCCGGCGATCTGGATCCGCAAAGTGAAGCTTACGCACGGTTCTGTGAGGATTTAATGCTGATCCCCGAGCATACGTGGGGTTTGAATGAGTCTGTGTATCTGGTTGACTTTAGCAGCTATTCGCCATCTTCCTTGGCTGCCGCGAGAGAGCGGGATGTGATCGAGGACACGAAGTGGAAGAAGTTCGACTATCTCCGTCAGTTGGCGAATCCGACCCGTCGCTTCAGCGAAGTGGAGCGTTCATGGCAAGAACAGCGTGACTATTTATCCCGGGCTATTTCCGCTCTGCCGGAAGCTTTGGCTAGTGAAGCGGCGAGTGCGCTTGAGCAGCTTCATCCTTCTTCGCAACGCCAAGTGTTCGATTATGCCGAGCCTTTGCTGATCGGTAAATCCTATGAACTGGGAGCATTCCGCGTCACGTTCTCTTCCGATGGCTCCATCTGCTCTTTGATCGATGGAGGAGGGAAGGTATGGGCGGATGAAGAGCATCAGCTGGGCAGCTTCATTTATGAAACGTTCAGCAAGGAGAGCTATGACCAATATTTTAACGAATATGTAACCAACTTGCCGCTCCATCACAGCTGGGCTGAAGCGGATTTAGGCAAGCCGGGGATTGAGTTCGTTGATCCGAAGCCAGCGCACAGACTGTTTAAGGCGAGTGTTGAGAGGATCGAGTTGGACAGAAAGCCGGAGTGCGATGTTGTAAGCGTTGAACTAAAGCTGCCGGATTACGTGTGCGAGCATCACGGAGCTCCGCAACGGTTGAACATTCTGTATACCTTCCAGCGTAGTGCTCCGAGTTTAGATGTCCAGTTGGATTGGCAGGGGAAACAAGCCTGCCGACTGCCTGAGGCGAGCTGGTTTACCTTCTCGCCGCTTGTCGACAATCCGAATATATGGGAAATGGATAAGCTGGGACGTCGCATTTCGCCGTTGTCCGTAGTCAAGAACGGCAATCGAAATATGCACGGGGTTCAGTCCGGATTATTCTATTCAGGAGCGGATGGCACAGCGGTCATTGAAACGTTGGATACGCCCATCGTATGTCCGGGAGAGAAGAGAATTCTTCAGTTTGACAACAACTTCGCCCCGCTTGACGGAGGGTTTCACTTTAATCTCCATAACAATGTATGGGGCACCAATTTCGTCATGTGGTTCGAGGATGATATGAAGTACCGATTCCGTCTTACTTTGATGTCGAACGGATAAGGGATAGATACAAGCAAAGGGCGAAATTTGGTCAAACCATTTTCGCCCTTTTTTGAGAGGAGAGAATCTATGAACGCCCAATTTAATGCGGGTTCATTGTCTTTTGGTATAGATGAAGCGGGAAGATTAACGCGCCTTGAGGACGCGGTTCATGGTGCAGGGTACTTGGCTGGCCAGGGTTTTCCATTGCTTCGAATCGTAAGGAACGGAACAATCGAAAGTCCATGCCGCGCTGCATATGACGAAGAAGAGGGCAAGTTATCGCTTTATTTTGAAGGCAGCGGCGTGTGGGTGCATGTTACCATCCGTTCGAAGGAGCTTTACACATCATTTGAAGTTACAGAGATAACCGAATCAAATGAGGTAGACGCTGTTATTTGGGGGCCATACGAAACGACACTTGCAGGATCGATCGGAGAATCCGTCGGGGTGGTCCATAATCATAAATTCGCGGTGGGTCTTCTCTCACTAAACGCGAAAACGATAGGCGGATGGCCGTCAGAGCTGAAGCCGCTGGCATTTGCCGAAAGCCTCTATGAAGATGGAAAGTTCGAATATAACGTGTGCACGGCGTGGCCGACGAAGGAAGGCAGTCTGCTGCAGGCGTATGCAAGAAATCGTGCCAAGGCCGGCATTAGACCGGTATGGGGCATCAACGATATCGAAGTAGCTCCGTTAAATCACGAGGATGCCGCAATCGTGGGATCCAAAGTCGCGTTGTTCGGATGCGCTGCAGAGAACGTTCTTGAGATGATTGAAGCGGTTGAGCTTGGCGAAAATTTGCCGCATCCAACGATTGAAGGCGTGTGGGGGAAAGTGTCGCCTGCTGCGAAGCAATCGTATCTGATCACCAATTTCACCGAGGAGACGACCACGGAAGCAGTCAGGTACACGAAACAGGCTGGGCTCAAATACGTCTATCATCCTGATCCGTTCGCGCAATGGGGGCATTTCGTGCTAAAGCCGGAGAGCTTTCCGAACGGGGATGACGGACTGCGAGCGAGCGTGGCAGCGGCTGAATCGGCAGGCGTGCATGTCGGTGTACATACCCTTTCGAATTTCACGACACTGAATGATCCCTACGTAACACCGGAACCGGATAAGAGATTGCAAACCGTGGGAACGGCCCGTTTAATCGAAGATGTAAGTGAAGCCGAAACCGCCGAGCTGATCATTGACAACCCAAAGCCATTCCAAGTAAGTCTTTACCGTAAAACGGCAATCATCGGCAAAGAACTCATCGAATACGGTTCCGTATCGGAAAGCGCTCCATGGAAGCTTCTTGACGTCAGAAGGGGAGTAAACCGGACAGCTGCTGCCGGGCATACGGCGGGTTCTGAAATTAGCCGCTTATGGGATCATCCGTATAATGTGTTTTTTCCGAACATTGAACTGCAGGATGACTATAGCGAACGGATTGGCCGGCTTTTCCGGTACACAGGCTTGAAACAAATTTCCTTCGATGGCCTAGAAGGCTGCTACGCAACCGGTCAAGATGATTACGGCGTAAATCGTTTTGTTAAACGGTGCTACGACGGTTGGAATAACGAAGTGATTAACGACGCGAGCATTGTCGTTTCCAATTACTCTTGGCACGTATTTACAAGATTTAATTGGGGCGAGCCTTGGGGAGTGGCGACACGCGAAGGACAGCTGGAGTGGCGGCTAAGCAATCAGCGTTATTTTGAAAGAAACTTTATCCCTCCGATGTTGGGATGGTTTCTCATCCGCTCAGCATCGAATCGGTTCGAGGCTACGACGCCGGAAGAAATCGAATGGGTACTGTCGAAGGCGGCCGGCTTTGACGCCGGGTTCGCGTTATCTGCCGAAATGGCGGTGCTCGGTCGGAATGGAAATATCGACTCCCTGCTTGAGAGCGTAAGAAGCTGGGAGAGAGCGCGGCAGATCGGTGCATTCTCTCCGGAGCAGCGTGAGAAGTTGAAGGATCCCAAGAGTGATTGGCATCTTGAGGAGATAGATGAAGATCGCTGGAGCTTGTTTTCGATCCATCTATCAGCTCCGCTGGAATGCAGTACTGAAGAACTGCAGCCGGGTCAGCCGGGAGGCGCTGATTGGCCGTTTTACAACAAGCATGATGAGCAGCCGTTAAGGTTCTGCATGCGCGTTCAGTCAACGTACGGTAATGAGGAAGGCTTCATCAAGCGTCCGACGATCTGCGTGAATGGCACCTATCTGACGTTTGAAACGGAAGTGCGCGCCGGTGAATATTTGTCCTATAACGGCGAGCGCGTTGGCATCATAATGGACAAGAATTGGAATGTGCTGCGTACTGTGCAGGCTTCATCAGATGCTCCGATCGTTCGCGCAGGGAGTCAGACCCTTTCGTTCAGTTGTCAATTTGAGGGAGATCCGAAACCTTCTATAAGTGTTAAGATTTCGACCCGGAGTGCACCTGAACCGGTTCATACGGATTGGCGATAGGTAGTAAAAAGAAGGTACAGGGGACTCCCTGTACCTTCTATCTTTTGCCTTCTAATAATTAAACAAGATGTTCGTCGTCTGGTTGCCCTCTCCACGGTCGAGAAAGCTATAATTGACGCGATAATCATCAAACATCACATCCGTATCATTGATACTGTCATACTTATAGTTATTGTCTCGTGCTGTTTGCACAATGGAATCGGCTAGACCTGTGAGCGAATGGTCCGTTACACGCTCGATGAACCCTTGTGCATCAGCGATCACTGCCTCATTCTGATCAGGCAAGCTCTCAATCTGCACGAAGCTGGCGTAATCACTATATTCAGCTCCATTTGGATAATCGCCGTATTTAAACAAGACCTTATTTTCTTGACTTATTTCATACAGCGTATAATCCGATCGGGCCGTTTTCACTTTTATCGTATAGCCTTTTGTTTTCAAATATTGGGTTGCGGATTCGAGGCGGGTTGCCTTGGCATCTGTTTTGACAGGCTCTTGCTTAATAGGTTCGGCTTTACGCTCGATCTTAAGAAGCTCTGGATCCAGCTTCGTTCTCAGCACGGCGGAGAAAGGAGTAAACACGTAAAGCTGGCCGTTGTAATACTCCGCTGACAAGATGTTATAGTTGAACGAAGTGGATAGCCGTGACCAGATGATACCGTCTCTCGAGACTAGGATGACACCATCCCAGCCGACAGCGACGAACAACCCTCCCGTATACTGAATATCGTGTAACCCGGTATGCGGTCCACCTGCATCGATACCGCTGTTGTAGCGCACGTGGTAGCTCCAGGTCTTGGCGTCCTCCGACCGGAATAGCTGTACAACGTCGGAGTTAGCGTACATCATATCCGTAATGACTACGAACGAGCCATTGCCCCATGCCACACCTGAATAATCATAATCATTTTTATTTCCCGGCCATGGCGTCGCCTTCGTCCAATTTCGGCCGTCGTCCGAACGAACCGCCATTCCGTTCTCGCCTACAGCGAGCAGCGTCTTACCATTCCATGCAACGCCGCGGAAATTAAGATAGGGATTGGCCACGTATTTACGCCATGTCTTCAAATCCTTCGATGATAAAATAATTCCGCCTTCACCAACGACGTAGCAGGTATCTCCCGCCATAACAGCTTGAACGAGCGTCTGCTTTGTAGGTGAGATTAGCTTCGTCCATGTCAATCCATCGGTTGACGTCATCATCAAACCTTGCTGACCGATTGCAAAGAAAATTTTCCCCGTCCAGATGACATCAAAGAGCGGGAATTTTCCCTTCACACTGTTATATTGAAAGCTGCCGTTTGCGTTCACCACCGTAGAACCTCGCCAATTGACGGGCTCATTATTATCTTCTAACGTGGGTGTTGTGCCGCCGACAGTCACCAGCTTGCCGTTTGCTGCCACTGCACCGGTAAGAAATACTGGAGGAATCGATTTCTTAGGTTTGGTTACCCAGTTTATACCGTCTGCAGATTCATAGATCACATCATACCGATTGAGCCTATACTTCGATTTCTCATAGACAATGCCATCGATATAGAAGTCATTGCTTGGCACTTTTGACGTTGACCATGTCTTTCCATTGCTGCTTGTCATATAGACACGGTTATCCTGTTTAGTCTTTCCAAATACGAAGCATCTTTTCGGTAAACATCTAAATTGAGTCCAGTTTTTATTCGGTGTAGTAGTAACCGACCACTTGATTCCGTCCTGCGAAACAAGTATGGCGCCTTCTGCCGCGAGATAGAATGTTCCATTCATGTACTCCAAGTCCCAATAGGCTCCTTTAACGGGAACGGATACTCTCTTCCAAGTCAACCCGTCGGTCGATTGGAAGAGAGACTGTGCAGTCCTGGCGAGCATTAGTTTTCCATTCCACACAAGCTCCATGACACCGGTTTCGAGCTGCCCCGGATGAGCCGTCCATGTCACGCCGTCCTCGGAAGTCGCGAGAACGCTCTTAAATAGCTCCTTATAGGATCTGCCTGAACTAACCGCGACGAAACGCTTGCCCGTAAATACGGCATCCACAACATCGCTTATTTGGATGTGGGACGGAGTTTCCGACCAGCTCATTCCGTCGTTGGAGGTCCAGGCAGGAGTACCTTTCTCTGAGCTCTCTTCGTCAAATCCAACGAAGCGTCCTTTACCAAAGACGATTTTGCTGAGATCCCTCTCATTCTCGGATGTCGTCTTGTTAGCCCAATGGACGCCGTCCTTCGATGTATACTGACTTGTGCTGACGTAAATTCCGTTCCCATAGGCATAGTAGTGAGGTTGAATGGGCGCATCATCCCCGTATAAATACGACCAGTCCGTCTGCAAAACTTCCATCGTCGCCTTCCCTTCAGCGTGGACAGGTTCAAATGCGAGGGCTGGCAGTAGTGAGAATATGCCCAGAATCGTGAGCAGAATGACTTTGTTAAACGTTTTGCTCAGCATTGCTTAAGTGCCTCCTTCTAGTTGATTGTGATCCTATAATTCCAAAATATGATAAACCTAACATTCGAAGAGTATATCAAAATATGTCAATATTGAACAGTTTTTGTAGAAAAGCAGAAGGGCTGCACTCGGTAGAGTGCAGCCCTTACAGTGTGTCGAGAAACCCACGTTTGATATAATTGTACACTCGCGATGAGCGCATGCTTTGTCGTATTCCAACTCTAACGGTTGTGACAGTGGTTATTTGGCATAAATAGACCCTTTTCAAATTGTAACGGTTGCCAGCGAGCTTATTTGAACATTTGCCACTAGGAATCGACCCATTTGCTGCAAATAACGTCTGTCACAACCGTTAGCCTTTCAATAAGGCTTATTTTCATCAAATAGCCACGCTGACAACCGTTAAAAATTTTGTTCATGAAGCATATTAAAATGGCTGCACTCCTAGAGTGCAGCCCTTACATGCTTTGAACGAACTGATGGTTTTGCTGTGTTGATCGCTCGCGGAACGACTAACAAAATTTTCCTTACTCGAGGAATGAACGATTTGAGCCGCCCAATGCTCTTAGAGAAAAGAGAGGTGAAGACATGCTAGTGGTGAACGAGGTGAAAAACGCACAAAAAGGGGACAAGGAGGCTTTACTGAAGCTGATATTAGCCGAGAAAGACGCGTATTATCGGCTTGCTTATTCATATATGAGGAATGAAGCGGATGCGATGGATGTTCTCGAGGATATGATCGTGAAGCTCTACGAGCAAATTGGTCAATTAAAGAAAGAAGAATCCTTCTACTCATGGAGCAAGACCATTCTGGTTAATCGATGCAAGCAAGCGCTGAAAAAAAACAAAACGGTCATACCGCTTGAAAATCCGCTTGAAGATCGTAACGGATTCAGCAGCCAAGCAGGGATGTCCGATTACCGTCAAGTAGAAGAGCAACTGGATCTTCAATCGCTGATGGTTCAATTAAATGACGATCAAAGTGAAGCGATACGTCTCAAGTATTATCTTGATCTAGATTACGGGACGATTGCCACGTTGACTCGCGTTTCACCGGGAACGGTAAAATCAAGAATTTTCGAGGGATTGAAGAAGCTGAGAAGGCTATATGGGAGGAATATAGATGAGCAACATTGAAGATCGGTTGTTGGATGAGAAAGTGCGCCTAAGTGAACTTGCCGCTCCCGAAGAGCTGGAAGCTAGAATGAGAAAAGCGTTGCATACCGCAGTTCCCAGAAGAAAAGTGATGCGGAATGTAAAAGGCGTTTCGAGAATCGCTGTGGCCGTCCTTGCGATTATGTTTTTCGTAGGCAATCAATATCATGCGTTAGCCTATTATGGGATGACGCTGCTGGGCTTCGACGGAGTCGTAGACGGCACCTTAAGTGAGTTGAACAAACAAGGGAAGGGGCAAACGCTTAACGAGCAAGCCCAACTCGCAGACGGAACACTGCTTACGGTTAACGGACTTATGTCGGATGAAAATCAGATTATCGTGTACTATACCTTGAGTAATCCGAATGGATTCCAGAGTTACGACCTATTTAATCCTATTGGGATCAAAGGTTTTCGAACGGATTCCCGACTTATATCGGGTGGTTCCGGGCCAATCGAAGGGCAGACCGAGGCCAAAGGATTCGTGACTTTCGAGCCGGTCAGCCCGCTTGCTAAGAAATTAACGCTTAGGTACTGGGACGAGCTTCCGGAGAAAGATCAAAGAAGGGAGAAACAAATTACATTCCCTTACCACCCTGACGAAGCGATGACTACCAAGGTCAAACAGGACGTCAATGTTATTATGGATGGCAAGACGATATTCATTGGTACGATTACCGCAACACCGACAATGACTTTGATTGAGGGTACATCTCAACCAGAACTAGGTATCGGTATGGACGGATTTGATCTGATTGCAAATGGAGAATCGGTGCATCAGATCTCCGGTGAAGTATCGCACCGAACTCATGCATTTACGATGCGCTTTCCTGCCTTGCCGGCCAATCTTCAATCCGTGCAGCTAATCATTAAGAAAACCGGCGACACGGTGCAGATTCCTGTTAAGTGAAATATGGGAGGATTTAGTTCAAACGTCCGTTAACTACAGACTATCATTTCCTAACCTAGTTCGATGTTATCGAACTAGGTTTTTTCTTTTGAGTGAATTTAGCAAAATCCCATTTACAACAACTGTCCGTATAATGAAACAAACAAGCAGTTTTGACTGGAAGAAGGGTCTTAACAATGAAAGACAAATGGATGAAAACAACCTCGGTTACCCTAACGCTTGCTTTATCGGTGACGTTAGCCGCGTGCGGTGATTCCGGTTACGGAACCAGCAGCGGGAAAGCCGCAGAACCATTAATTATCGACTGGCTTGGTTACGATTCCAATGCACAAGTTGAAAATCCGGAAAGCAACCCGGTCGTAAAAGCCGTAGAAGACCGGTTCAACGTTACATTCAATCTTTGGTATGCGGATTCCCAGAAATGGGACGATACGTTGAATGCGCGCTTCGCATCCGGTGAAATGCCGGACTTCATAAAAATAACCAGTGTGCACTATTTGCCGAAGCTCATCGAACAGGATATCGCAGCTCCGATCGACGAAGCGCTAATTCGCAAATATGCGCCGAACTATGCGAACTATATCGATACGTTCAATAAAAGTGCGTGGGAATTCGGTAAAGTGAATGGCAAGCTGTATGCTCTGCCAGGCACTAATCCGCGTTCCGTCTATCCGACAGCCGTTATTTGGAGACTGGACTGGCTGGCCAAGGTAGGCATCACGAAAACGCCGGAAACGATTCAAGAAGTAGAAGCTGCTCTTAAGAAATTCCGAAATGACGATCCGGACGGCAACGGCAAGAAAGATACGTACGGCATGTCCGACTTCGCAATTCCAATGATCATGGGCGCCTTTGGCCGTCCAGCATTCGACGACGTCAAAGCGGCAGCCAAAGAGCCTGGGCGGTCGCTGCTGCCGATGTTGAAGGATGGCAAAGTTGTCACCGCGGCTACGCAGCCCGAAATGAAAGAAGCGCTTGCGCTGCTCAGCAAATGGTACAAAGAAGGTTTAATCGATCCGGAGTTCCTGACTTCCGAGAATACGACGGGATATTGGGCGGAATCTCAAACGTTCAATAACGGTAAAATCGGTTTGACGGGCAAAGGTATGTTTTACCATTGGCGTAATGTACTTGAAGAAGGAAATCCAAGCGATCATTACGGAGGTCAATACATCAACTTCAAGAAATCCCAGCCAAACGGCGACATTGCCTTTGGTAAGGCGCCGATCGGTCCGAATCATGTATCCGGTACGCCTCAATGGGCTACGTTTTCCAACTCCTACATCTTCACGACCAAAGGTGCCAAGAATCCGCGAGTTGTGGAAACGACGCTGAAGATGATAGATGCACTCTACACGGATTACAAGTACTTCCTGACGGTGACCCAAGGTGTGGAGGGCACGGATTGGAAGCTAGACGGCGATAAATTTGTCAACATGGACAGGGACCCTGCGAAGAATTTGAACGCCAAGGGGTGGAACGTATTCACGCCGACCGGAGGGGGCTTCGTAGCCAAGCGGGATCGCTTCATCTTCGATTTCGCCGAGGAGAATGCGAAGACAGAAGGCTACGAACCATTGGCCGTAGTCTCGACGGACGCATTTGCAAAATTGGGCAACACGCTGGCACAACTGACCGTTGAAACGTACTTCAAAATCATTACAGGTGCCGAACCGGTTGATGCTTTCGACGATTACGTGAGAGCGTTCTATAAGGATGGCGGAACGGAAGTCGAAGCACAGTGGACGGAAGCATATAACCAAATGCTAGGCAAATAATTGATCAAATAGTAGAGGGGGCGGCAGAGATGAGATTGCTGAGAGAGATGACATTTTACAGGAGACTTCAGCTTTCTTTGCTTTTGCTAGTCCTCTTACCTATGGCTGGAAGCGCAATATTCGCCTACTATTATATCCAGCATAATATTAACCAGAGCATACACGAGCGGAATAACGCCTATCTGCAGCTGCTGTCCGGGCAGATAGGGAAGTCCATCGACATCATGGAATTCTCTACCCGGTACATGGTTCAGGATAATGCGATCTTAAGCCGAATGGGGCTGCTAAAGGATGCAACGGCCATTACTACGTACGATCAGTTTGAAAGCGCGGAGGAGATAAACTCTTCTTTCCGGTATTCTGTCGACAAAGATTTATATAACCACATCCAATTCATGATCGTGAACCGTAAAGGATTAATTATTCATGACCAGATGCCTACCGAAACCTATGCGCAAATGCTCAAGGATCTACCGATTACGCAGAGCAGAGTAAATACGCACAACTTCACGACCTTTCAATTTCTCGGAGGCGTATTTGCTACCGGGCTTCAGTCAGATCTGCCGAACAATTTGTATTTCTGCCGGGTCATTCGAGATCCGCTGAGCGGCGAAGAACTTGGGATCGTTTATCTTGCCTTGTCGCAATCGTATTTTCAGAAACTCTTCTCAGAGCAGCATTTGGGGGTTATAACGCTATTTGATGCGAATGGCCAATATGTGGCAGGCGATACTGACGTTTCTTATGTCCCGCCAAGAAAGGATTCCAATCATCTCCGCAGCGAATCTTTCATTGAGGGCTACAAATGGAAGTTAATTTTCGAAACGCCTGAAGCTCAAATTGCCGGCCGGCTCAATCGAGCTTACATGCTTGCTGGCAGCTTGGTGGCTTTGTTTCTTATTATTTTCGGACTATTCTCGGTTGTGCTCGCCCGAAGGCTGCACCGCCCGATACGCAAGCTTAGTTTGATTGCCATGCAAGTCGGTGAAGGTAATTTGGACAGTCGGTTTCCGGAACAGAGCCCAGATGAGTTCTCTCGTCTAGGCGGGACATTGAACGATATGTTGGAGCAGATACGCGAATTGATCGCAAACAACAGACGGGAACAAGAACAGAATCGAGTCTTAGAACTGCAGGCGCTTGCTTCGCAAATTCGGCCGCATTTTCTGCTCAACACCTTGAATTCCTTCAAGCTTAGCCTAGGATTGGCAAAGGATGACTTCCATAGCGGCAAAATGCAGTCTTTGATGCGTCTCCTGCGAGGCTACCTGCACATAAGCGAAAATGCAACGCTGCAGCACGAATGCAAGCTGCTTGGCGATTACGTAGAGATCATGAAGATGCGAAATCAAATGCTGCTGGAGATCGATATTGTCTTGTCGGATGATGCCAAAGTGTTCGATTTGCCGAAACTGCTGCTTCAGCCGCTCATCGAAAACGCGATCGTGCACGGCTTCGCCGATCGGAGAGGACAAGCCCGCATTGAGGTAAGAGGTGAAATCACCGATGGTATACTGACTGTCACAATTCAAGATAATGGAGTCGGCATGCCGCAAGACCGGATGGATGCATTAAATCGGCTGCTTTCAGGATGGGAGCCGGATGCACCGGCGCAATATGATAGAGTCGGCATGTATAACGTCATGCAACGGCTGAGGCTGCTCTATGGCGTTCAAACGTCCATTGAGCTGAAGACGAACAAAGGGCCAGGTATGACGGTCATGTTGCGCATTCCTGCGCTGCTGCAATAAGGAGGAACTTTAGATGCACCGCGTAATGACGATTGACGATGATGTTCTCGTACTGAGATATGTGCACGACCTGCTGGATTGGCAAGCATTTGGTCTACAGATCGTATTTGAAACCTACTCAAGCGTACTGGCGTTGGAATATTTCCAGAAGCATCTCCCGGATATCGTCGTGACGGATATCGGGTTACCTCAAATCGATGGGCTGGAGTTAGCCCGCAAGTTCAGGGCTATTAAGCCGGACGTTGTTCTTATCTTCCTCACTTGTCATGAGGAGTTCCAATATGCCAAGCAAGCGTTCCAATTGGAAGCCGTGGATTATCTGATCAAGGACGAGTTGACTGCGGAGCAGTTAAGGAACAGTTTGCTGAAAGCGGTCAAGCTTCTTCAGATTCAGAAAGTGAGTCAAGAAGAGAAGCCCTATAAAGAAGATCTTTCTCGGCATCGAGATTTGCTGAAAATGTCGTTCTTGGACCGGTTTCTGAGAGGGGACCGTTCGAAAGAAAACATGGATTACGGGAGCCGGTTAGGTATTGCGTGGACGCAGCCAAGGTTTATCGTGGGGATGCTCTTTCCGTATTACTCTTCTTATGAGCCACGTTATTCCTATCAAGATTCGCTTGCTTTGTACGGGGTGTATAACATTGCAGAAGAATTGCATGGCGATTTCGAAGGGATGACCGTTATTCCTGCGAAGGATGGCGTTATGCTTATTTACAACTACGAGCCGTCGCTGCATGTCAGTGCGACGGAACGGTTCCGCGAGCTTGCTTCAGAGGTCATGGAGAAGTGCGGCGCTTATTTAAAGCTGCGTCTTTGCCTGAATTATGTTGCCCATGGCAAGGGTCTAGAGGAACTCGCGCAGGCGGCACGTATCGTGAAAGAAAGGACAATCGTGACCGCGTTCTATTCCGTTGCCCCCATTGTGGAGATCGGATTATCCAAGGCGGAAATCGGCGTGAATGCGCAGATCCTCCTTCAGTCGTTATTCGATGCCTTGGCGGCAGCGATCGAGGAATGTGACGCAGTCGGCATCGAGCACCACCTTAATCAGCTAGCCACGATAGCAGCGAATAAGCGGATCGATCCGGCTTCGTTCTTAAAGTCATTGCAGGGAGTTATCAAGACGGCGGATAAAAAGTCAGTTTCACCGCTGCAAGAAATTGAAGGAATACTAGAATGCTTGCAAGAGGTTGCAAGAGCGGAGGATGCGATTCTGTTGGTCAAGCAGGCATTGAAGCGGCTTTCGATAACTGATGATGCGACGTTATCGGCGAACGAGTGCAATTTCAAGCTGCAGGTTATCAATCAGTACTTACTGGAGCGCTTGTCAGAGAATGTTACTTCCTTAGATGTTGCGAAATTTCTGCATCTGAATCCAAGCTACTTCTCCAGGTATTTTAAGAAGCTGACCGGTGTGACGTTCACGGACTATATGCACAAACACAAAACGGAGATGGCCTTTAAGCTCTTGGAGCGACCAGAGGCATCCATCGAAGGGGTGACCGCCGCGCTTGGTTTCTCTGACCGCAACTATTTCTCGAAGATCTTCAAACGATACACGGGTATGACGCCCGGCGAATATATGCAGCAGAGGCGGAGGACTTAGCGAATCTCTTCGCCTATTTCCTATGAAAACTGTTATAAGTGATGTAATTCACTGTGACAGTTTTTTTTCACTAGATCATTACTACTATGCCTTTCAAAGAAGTCAAAATCATAGGGAAGAAAGTCAGAATCGTCATTACAAAGGCTGGATCTACTCGCGTATTATGAGATGGTCTATCGGAATGTGACGTTGTGTCAATAATTTTTTAATAGTAATAGGAGGATTAATCGGATGAGTAGGAAGTTTAGTAGAAGCATGGTAAGTGTCTTACTTGCATCAGCCATCTTC
Source organism: Paenibacillus sp. N22P23 (assembly GCF_059383735.1). Taxonomy (NCBI): domain Bacteria; kingdom Bacillati; phylum Bacillota; class Bacilli; order Caryophanales; family Paenibacillaceae; genus Paenibacillus; species Paenibacillus sp. N22P23. The sequence goes on along the minus strand of NZ_JBXENT010000002.1, from coordinate 557,931 downwards.
ATCGGCACGTTCTCTCAAGGTTCACTGTCCGTGCATGCTGCTGAAGCAGCAACATCGAATCCAAGTTCCTTCGACAAAGTCAAGGAATCCGGAACACAACTTCTGTCTGACGATGAGTCTCATTCGTTCGAGAAGATTGGAACACGACTGGATATACCGGAACGTAAACCGGACATGACGCTTGAGGAGGCTATGAAAGCCGCAGGGGCGGGTTCGAAGGATGATCAAGACAGCTATAACTGGGTCATGGATTTTGCAAAGCAGCTTGAAACGCCTGTCGGTGTTCAAGGTTTCAAAGAAGGTTATGATGACAATCCGGATGCGATGGTATCGATTATCGTGCAGCTTGATACGATGCCAATAAGCACGTTGGAAGCATATAACAAGATTGCCGCAGTACAAACGCAAGCAGATCCAAGCTCCGTTTCAACTTTCTCTGCACTTGAGCCTTCATCTCCGGAGACAGTTGTGCAACATTCCCACGCGGACTTCATGAGCGAGCTATCTCAATTGAGCGCTGGCAATAAGGGTACCAACGCTATGGGCAACCCGCAGCCGGGGCCTCAAATCAAGTTTTCGTATAGCGATCTTTTCAATGGAATGTCTATGACAGTGCCTGCGAAAATGGTGAAACTAATTGCTGGTTTGGATTCTGTATTCGCGGTTACGCCTAACTACGAAGTAAAGACGGATCCGATCGCATTCGATCAACTTGGCGGATACAGCGACTTTGCCGGCGGAGGCATGGCTGAGAGCCGTGATGCGCTTGGTATCGGCGCTCTTAACGATATGGGCCTTACCGGTGAAGGCGTTAAAGTTGCTGTCATCGATACCGGAGTGGACTACAATCACCCGGACTTGAAGGATGCATTTAACCCAGCAGACAGAGGGTATGACTTCGTTGATGGCGACAATGATCCCATGGAAGCTACATACGAGGATTGGGAAACAAAAGTGGATCACGATAAATTCCCTCTACTTAGACCTGACGATAATACACCCTATTACACGGAACATGGTACGCACGTATCAGGAACGATTGCGGGAAGAGGCGCGGCAGGAGCAGGCTTCTCTACGCTTGGCGTAGCCCCTAAGGCTGAGCTTCACGTTTACCGCGTACTAGGTCCTTACGGAAGCGGACAAATTGAAACGGTTCTGGCCGGCGTGGAACGCGCAAAGCAAGACCATATTCAAGTAGCGAATATGTCGCTTGGTTCGAACGAAGACGTTCCTTTTGACCCAGGCGTAATTACGGTGAATAACGCAGTGTTAAGCGGGATGACTGTATTAATTGCCGCGGGCAATGCAGGTCCCAATATTTATACGCTTGGCATGCCGGGAACGGCGTATCTTCCGATTACGGTTGCCGCGGGCAAGCTTGGCGGTAAAAGACTCGCTACCTATGATGCAGAGTTAACGAAAGATGAAACGTCTCATGGCGCAAAGCTTAATCTCTTGGTAATGGGACAAGGAACGACAAATACGTTCTCTGCTGATTCAATCGATAACGCGAATTTGAATAAAGCAGACGGCAAAGGGTATGAATTTGTTTTAATTCCGGGAACGGGTAAAACGACGGATTTTGATGCCGCCGGCATTGAAGCCGGAAGCCTTGCCGGTAAAATCGCCGTCATTAAGCGCGGCGAAATCAGTTATATCGAGAAATATAATAATGCAATTGCTTTCGGCGCAAGTGCGCTCATTCTCATCAATAACAATCCAACTGAAGGCCATGTTACAAATACGCCTCTTAACACGGAGAAAATGGGCGGAATTCCGGTATTATCTTTTACTTATACGGAAGGGGCTGTATTGGAGACTTACGTTGCAGGTCTGGAAGGCGCTCCGAGTTATTTAAACCTGAGTAACTACAAGCAAGAAGATCAGCCAAACGAGCTTACCGACTTCAGCAGCCGCGGACCAGTTGCTCAAACCTACGGCATTAAACCGGATATCGTAGCTCCGGGTTACGAGATTATGTCCACCATTCCGGCGGACGTTGCGAATGAAGATCATAATTCAACGAATTATGAAGGTGCTTATACGCGTTTGAACGGTACGTCAATGGCAACGCCTCATATGGCAGGTATTGCTGCGCTCATGGTTCAGAAGGGCTGGGGGCCAAGCGAAATCAAAGCCAGATTAATGAACACGGCAAGAACCGATATGATTGAATCTGCTCCTTATAACGGAAGAAAGTACAGCGTTTTTGAAATCGGAGCAGGTTTTGTTGATCCGAGAAAAGCGATCGAAACCACCACTTTCATTACGGCACAGCACAGTGTTCCCCATGGTGCGATGGAAGGCGGAAATGTGGAGGAATACAGCTGGCTGCCGAATCAAACGATGGCTTCCTTAAGCTTCGGATACGTACATTTTGCTACCGGTGCTGCGTCGGATTCGAAAGTATACCCGATTACCATTCACAACCAATCGGACACGGAGAAGACGTATCTATTAACGCCTGATTACCACAATAACAGCCGATTCTCGCTCAGCTCTGAGGGCGTTGTGGAATTGGTGCAGGGCGATGGTACGGCTTTCACAGCTGTGACGGTTCCTGCTCATGGCGATGCGACCGTTACTGCGAAAATGCATTTCACAAACAATACTAAGCCTGGTTATTATGAAGGCGTGCTTCAAATTGCGAATGCAGCCGATCCAAACGAATCCTATGTGATGCCATTTGCCGGTTATATGGGCAACTCAGACGGCAAGCTGGATCCGGATAACACCTATCTGTTCAGACCGATTACGACGAATGACCCGTATACGGCTGCTTCTTCCTTTGGCAGTACGTCAACTATGGGACTGCAGTGGACCGGACCGGTTCAGAAAGTAGACCTGCTGGCTTATGAGGAGAATGCCGATCTGGCAGTCGACAAACCGCTCGGTATTATTAATGAGGCGGATACGTCTATAGCTGCTCCGGATGGATTCTACTTTTTGTACACCTTCTACCGCAGCTCCTTCTTTAAGTTCGATGCGAACGGTAATCCTGAGGATGAATATACACCAATTCCGGAAGGTGTTTATCGCATTGTAGCCACTTCCGTAGACGTAAATGGATTTACGAGTATGGTTGATATGGGCAAAAAGGTTATTTCCAATACTCGACCGGAGCTTACGATCAACGATTATGACGTTTCCGATCCATCTGATGTCATTGGTTACCCGATGGGCGCTAACAGCTTTACGATTACAGGCAATATCTACAGCGCAGGCGTGCAAAAGCTGGTTGACAATAACATTGGCTATGAGCTGTTTAAGGGGCCGGGCTTCCCTAAAGGCCGTCCTTTCTATCATGATTTCAGTGCATTGGTAGTTGGGGCTGAACAGATGCCGTATAGTATCGCTACCAATGCTGATAAATTTAAAATCGACAAAGACGGCAACTTTACCCTTACAGTCATTCCATCCGAGAAGAGCAAGACGGAAACGGATGAGCTGGAAGTGTATGCGATTGATATGTTCCTTCCGGACTATCACTACTACGCACCTGCCGATCTGTTCATGTCTTTCCGATATGGAAATACGAGAACAGAGACAATTAAGATCAAGTACAAGCAACTTCAGACGACGCCTGCTAACGATGGCGTGAACTTCACTTCGCTGTTCAACGACGTTAACAACGTTTATTTGGGCTCGTACGACCACGTAAACGCAGCTAATTTCTCTACCCATGAAGGTGCTCAGAAACCGGTTCTGTGGCAAGCGATGGGAAAAGAAGGAACAAGTCATAACGTGACATTCATGAGTAAATATGTGCTTGACGGAGCTGCGTTTGACTCAGCAAACAACTCGTATGCCAATTCAGCTATCAAAAACAAACTAGATACGCTATCCGGTAACTTTAACGCACTGGAAAATGGACTCATCCAGCATGATGTTACTGTAGTTACGGGTAAATACGATTCGGCGGGAGCGGCAGTAGGCAGCCCGGAAACGATTGCCAACCAAAGCTTCTACTTGCCATGGGGGAAGATGACGGGTACGGAGTCACTTGCTTTCTGGACAGCCAGGTCAGATACCACGGGAAGAATGAAAACGTTAGGCGGCAACAACTATACGCAGCAGAAGGCGTTCTTACGTAATTCCACAACGGCTTCGGTCAATTGGTGGTTGCGTACACCTTCCGTGACTGACGGCATGGCACGTTCGATCTTAGCTGCTGACGGAACGATTGCTGCGACGGACAGCGCAGTTGCGACCGTATATGGACTACGCCCGGAAATGACGGTGAATCCGGATGATATCGTATTCGCCGCCAAGGTCGTAACGGCTAATCCGACAAACGGTCAGATCGTTCAAAATGGCAATTATGCTGCAGGAACATCGAGTTCGGCTAATTATAAGCTGACAGTCCTGAATCCAAGCATCGGAACGATTTCCGCTGACTTTGCAGATCGGACGATCAATGACGGCGGTACGGTGAAGTTGAGCGGAATTACGCCAAGCGTGACCGGTGATAACTTTTCCATTAACTACAAGATTGTTGGAAATGATCCGAATAATGATGCGAAACGCGTAATCAAAAAGGCTGGTTCCATTGCAGCGGCAACTGACGGAACCATCGATTTCAAAACGGAAGATCTGCCAAGCGGTACATATGTCGCTAAAATGTGGCTGCAGAAGAATAATGCGACTTCTTCCAATGAAGCCGGAGAACTTCAGCAGGTGAAGATCGTCATTAATGACACAACCAAACCGACAGTAACTACAATTGATCCAATCGGACTTAATGTAGACCCTCGGAACAGCACCGTACTCGGCATTTATTTTGGTGAAAAAATGCAGGTCGGAGACGGATTTGGTTCGGCGGTAGACAACTTGAACATTGGTGGAACCGTAAAAGTAAACGGATCTACGTCATTCTATACTTCCTTCATTTGGGATGTGGCCCAAACAACGCTTCAGTTCGCCAACCCTAATGTAGTTGCAGGTACTGCCTATACGGTTGAGATTAGCGGTTTTAAAGATATTGCAGGCAATGTAATGGAGCCACAAACATTTACGTTTAAGACCAAAGAGCTTGATCAGCAGCCACCGAAGGTAAGCAACGTTGATCTTGCAGGAATGAATGTTGCTGCAACAGCAAATGCACTTGTAGTCGGATTCAACGAATTCATGCATAGCGATCTGGGAACGGTTACGATCGACAATGGAGCTACCCTAGGTTTTGTTGGATGGTTCTTAGCACATAAAGAAGCGAAGTACAACCTTGCCGGTTTGCAGCCCGGCCGAACGTATACCGTTACGATTGCAGGATTTAAAGATGAGGCTGGCAACGTTATGGCACCTGCTACGCACTTATTCACAACGGCAGCTGCTGCACCATCTGATACGACCTTGCCTTATGTATCAAGTGCAAATAGCGCCTCATGGTCAAGCTATCAATGGACACGAAGCAATCCGCTGACGATTAACTTGACACAGAATAAGAATGCAAGCAGCGATGCGATCACAGAAGCCAAATATCAAGTTACCTCTAGCTCGGATTATCCGACAGACGGAACTTGGACTGATCTCACAGCTGCAACAACACCTGTTGGTTTGGCAACGGAGGGCACATGGTACATCCACTGGAAGATTTCCGATGCAGCTCACAGCAACACCGGAACTTTCGGTCCATACCGTTTTGACAAAACGGCTCCTGTACTGACAACACCGGCTGCTGCAACAGCGGTATCTCCGGACGCGATTGCACTTTCTGCTGCTGCTGAGGACAGCCTTTCGGGCATTGCTTCTTACCAATGGCAGTATAAAGTAGACGGCTTATTCAGAGATGTAACAGGCGGTACAACACCGAACTTTACACAAACCGGCTTGATACCGAATACTGCGTACACCTATCAACTCATCGTGACGGATAAAGCGAATAACACGACAACTTCGGCTGTGCTTACCTCAACAACGAAGAAGGTTCCTGTTAATACGCCATACGTAACCGTCGATGTTGCGGACGCAGCATGGACGAAGAACGATGTTACCATTGCGATGACTGCGCATCAGAATGAGAATAATGACGCGATAACAGCAGCTAAATACCAAGTGAGCAATAGCCCGGTTGCACAAACGGATGGCGCATGGACTGACTTTACAAGTCTGAATGCAGCTAACACATCGGTTACATTAAGCACGGACGGCACATGGTATGTACACTGGAACGTTTCCGACGGCACGCTATCTAATAGCGGAACGTTCGGACCGTACAAAGTAGATAAGACTGCTCCTGGAATCTCGACATCAGCAGCTGCAAAAGCCATCTCTCCAAACGCGATTGAGCTTTCAGTTGCTGCCGAAGACAGCTTTTCCGGTGTTGCAACTTATCAGTGGCAAACAATGGTAGACGGCGTATTCACAGACATTGCTGATGCAACGACTGCGAATTTCACGCATAACGGATTGAGTGCCAATACGCAATACAACTATCAAGTCATCGTTACGGACACGGCAGGCAACGTTACAACTGCGCTTGCTTCGGCTAAAACGCAAGAAAACCCTGTTATTGTTAATCCTCCGGTTACACCTGCTACCGATGTAGTAGAAGTACTGCAGAACGGTGTTGCTGTGAAGCTGACGAAGGATGCGGATGGTCTAGCTACGCTCACTTATGCTGCTTCTGATTATGCGAAGCTGTCCCAGAAGGGCGAGGCAATCGTGCTTGATCTGAAGAATGAGCAGAAAGTAGACATCGTTATTCCTGCAGCTGCACTTGGCACCTCTGAATTAACGATTAAGACGGGCTTTGGAACAAGTACAATTAGCTCTGAGCTTCTGAAATCGCTGGCAAGCAACGGCCAAACGGTTACAATTTCGATTAGAAAAGGAAGCTTCATTGTAGAACTGCAAGTGGACGGACACAAAGCAAACCTTGAAGGCAACACGAAGCCTTTCGCGATTGCTTTGCCGTACCAGTTGAAATCGAATGAATCGGCAAACGGCGTTGTTGCCGCTGTTAAAGTGAATGGCAAATACAAACCGATGACTTTAAGTTCGTTCAACAACGGCTTTGTAAACCTGACGACTGTAAATACCGGCGAATATGACGTGATTTACAACGCGAAGCATTTTGCAGACGTTGCAGGACACTGGTCAGCGGGTTATGTTGATTTTGTTTCCGCAAGGGATATTTTCTTAGGTGAAGCGAACGATAAGTTCAGCCCTAACGGCAAAATGACAAGAGCGATGTTTGCTGCAGCACTTGCTCGCGTAGATGGAGTAGATGTAAGCAAGTTTACAGATTCTCGTTTCAGCGATGTGAGTGTAAGCGCATGGTACGCTCCATTCGTTGAGTGGGCAGCTGCCAACGCCATCATCAAAGGCACCGGCGACAATGAATTTGAGCCAAACCAATTTATTACTCGTGAAGAAATGGCTGTCATGATGAGCAACTACTCGGCTTACAAGAAATACAGCTTGCAATCGGCTTCCGAAGACGCTGCATTCTCTGATCAAGCTCAAATTAGCACTTGGGCGGTTGACGCAGTGAAGGAAATCCGTCAAGCCGGCATTATCAAAGGCAAAGGCAATAACGTATTCGATCCGCAAGGGTTGGCTACAAGAGGAGAAGCTTCGGCGATCTTCACCTTGTTTATACAGGCAATCATGAAATAAGTCGAATTGTAAAATAACCGTCCCCCGGTACTCAACCGGGGGACGGTTATTTATTTTTGTATATTTATGAGCTCCAGTAAAAAGGAGATGGAGGCGTCATACTGATAAATTCATTGAAGAATAAACAGGATTCCAGCATTATGAATATAAGCTAGTTAGCCAGAAGTATCTAATAAGAAAAGGTGGCAAATGAATGAATGCTGCAGATAAGCTGCTGATTAATGAAACAATCATAAGTGTCACCGATTATGGCGCTAAGCCGGACTCCGGTGAAGATGCGGTTGTGGCCGTGCGCCTAGCACTGGAGGCTGCATCGCTGCCGAGTGGCAACGTTGTACTAGATTTCCCCAAAGGGCGATATGAGTTTCATATGGAGTTAGCGGCCAAGGTACCCTATTATATTTCGAATACGGCCAGTGAAGAAGAGAATGCGGATGTTATCAAAACGATCGGTATGCTGTTTAAGGGACTTCGAAACATCACAGTGGAGGGGAATGGCTCGCTCTTTATCTTCCATGGCAGGCAAACGATGCTTGTATTGGACAGCTGTGAGAACATAGCGCTGCGCAACTTCCATCTCGATGCCGAGCATCCGACGATGGCGGAAATGACTGTCGAATGTATCGGTAATGACTATTTGGAAGTCCGCATTCATCCGGCCTCGCATTATGAGATCGTGGACGGGAAATTGTATTTTACTGGTCCGGACTGGCGCTTTCATGATGGCCATATGCAGGAGTTTGATTCGGAAACCAATGCGACATGGCGAACAAACAATTATATAGCGTTGGCTATACATGTGGAAGAGTTGGAGAGAAACCGGTTGCGGCTGTATTTTAACCAAGTTCCGTCAACGTTTCCCGGACGTGTATGGCAAGTACGCGATGGCTTACGTGATCAAGTAGGATCGCTAGTCCTCAAGAGTCGCAATATCATATGGAATAATGTCGGTATGCACTATATGCATGGTCTCGGTATCGTTAATCAATACTCGGAACATTTGACGTTTGAGAAGGTGGAAATATCGCCACGGCTGGAAACAGGGCGCAGCGCAGCTGCGTTTGCCGATTGTATTCATCTTTCGGGATGTAAGGGGAAAATAAGGATTGCGGATAGTCGATTTATGGGCTCCCATGATGATGCCATTAATGTTCATGGGACACATCTGCGTATCATGGGGAGACCGGCTCCTGATCAGCTAATCGTTCGGTTTATGCATTCGCAAACGTATGGCATGGAGGCTTTCTTTCCAGGAGATGAGATTGCCTTTGTTCAAGAGCACACGCTTACTGCTTATGCCTACAATAAAGTGGTTTCAGCTGTCAGCTTAGATCCAAGAGAAATTTTACTCACTTTGGAGAATCCTGCTCCGATCGAGATAGATTCGAAAGATGTCATTGAGAACCTAACATGGAACCCTGAGGTTGAAATTGTAAATAACAATTTTGCAAGAATCCCAACTCGAGGCGTACTCGTATCCACACGCGGGAAAGTGCATATCGCGGATAATACGTTTGAGCGCATGCAAATGAGCGGCATTCTTATCGCAGACGACGGCGGGAGTTGGTACGAATCCGGTCCGGTGCAGGATGTAACGATTCGGGGGAATCGGTTTATCGAGTGTGGCGGCCGTGAACATCCTGTTATTTATATCGTCCCGGAGAATAAGGTGATCGATGCAGAGCACCCCGTCCATCGCAATATTGTCATTGAGAAGAACGTTTTTCACACGCAAGATGCGATTGTTCTTCATGCGAAGAGCACGAGAGCGTTAGTGTTCAAGGAGAATGAGATTATTCAGTCTGAAGATACGACGGAAGAAACCTCTAATCCCCTAGATGAGCATGTTATTTCCTTACTTGGCTGCAGTGATGTGGTGATTACCGATAACCATTTCCACGGAGATAGATTACGTCGGCAGGTAAGTCTAGAGCATATGGGCGCTGAACATGTATCTGTTACGCCGGAGCAGAAGTTGGATGTTGTTGTTAAGGGGCAGGAGACATGAAGACGAGGGATCGGGCGGCTCGCCACAGATGGCAAAATCGAGCTCGAGAATATGGCTTGCGCCAGAGCTCTTGGACTCTATCTGGTTGGAATACTCTAACGAACCGTACGGCGCTTATTTGCCCATTATTAGCCCCGAAAAAATTCTAACGAACCGTAGGGGCTCTATTTGACGGTTTTTGAGGTTGTGGGAGCCAATTATCCCCCAATAAGGCCTCTACGGTTCGTTAGATTTTCGAAGCCCAGAAATTCAGCCCAATAAGGCCTCTACGGTTCGTTAGATTTTCGCGGCATGCAAGATGAGGCGTACGAGGAGAGTTGCTTAATCGAATTGGATGACGATTCGGAGCAAGTCCTGAATCATTAGGCGAAGCTCATCCGAGCTCTTAGCAACCGTTTTAAAGCCGCGTAATGCACTTATTAGAAGATGCGCCAATCTCGCAGGAGTAATACTTCTTGAAGTGGTAACGTTCTTCTCCAGCAAGGCGGCCAATATGGTTTCTAATTTCCCATAGCTTGTGTCAAGCGCCTGCCTTGCGAACTGGTAAGAGCTGTCCGTTATTTCCTTATGTTCAGGCGAGTGCAATGAATCGTCAAAATTACGGACCGCCCATACATCAATGGCGAATAATATTTTTTCTTCCGTCGTTGAATGAGTAGACAACCCTTCCTTGATCTCCTCTATGAGGAGGTCGCCGTGGTAAACAATCGCGGCGTTAAACATTTCCTCCTTGTTCTTGAAGTATAAATAGAGACCTGCGCGTGAAATGCCCGCTGCCTCCGCAATTTCGTTCATCGATACCCGCTTGTAGCCGTACTTAAAGAATACCTCTAACGCCGTCACAACAATATGCAGCTTCTTTTTGTCGTCCATATTTCCATTTTATACATTTTACATGATTTGTCCAATTGTGTAGTATAGACACATAGACATTTTATGATTATTGTCTAATACACTTTTAAAGGAGCAAACAACATATGACGACTGAACAAAAACCGTTACATTCGGGATTCGGTCCCGAAACGACCGCTCTAGAGGTGCTGGCTGGACATGACCTCAGCGGAAAGGTGGCAATTGTAACAGGCGGACATGGAGGCATCGGTTTGGAAACAACGCGTGCGCTTGCAAATGCAGGTGCCACTGTCATAGTCGGTGCCCGTGATGTGAATAAAGCACATGAAGTTCTTGCTCCTTTGAATAATGTCGAGGTCATCAAGCTCGATCTTGCGAATCCCTCCTCAATAGACGAGTTCATCTCGGTATTCCGTAGTTCCGATCGTGCGCTCGATCTTCTGATTCTAAACGCAGGTGTTTGCTTTCCTACAATGATTCATGACGACCGTGGTTTCGATACCCATTTCGCTACGAATTCGCTTGGACATTTTCAACTAACTGTGGGCTTATGGGAAGCGCTGAAACAATCTGGGAACGCTCGCGTTGTCTCTTATTCGTCCGTTGGCCATATGACTGGACCGATCGATTTCGACGATCTGCATTCCACCAAGAGGCCGTACAACAAGTTTGTGTCCTACGGCGAATCGAAGATCGCATGCTCGTTGTTTGCTATTGAGCTGGATAAACGAGGCCGTGAGCACGGAGTGCGTGCATTTGCGGTTCATCCCGGCGCCATTCTGTCGGGTTTATCCCGAAACATGAGCAATGAGGAGTTGGCTGCTTGGGGTGTGAGACGGAACGAAGACGGCACATATACATCCTCAGGAGGCTTCAAAACCGCCGAGCAAGGCGCCGCCACAGCCGTATGGTGCGCAGTCAGTCCAATGCTGAACGGCAAAGGAGGCGTCTATTGTGAGGATGGCGATATTGCAGAGGTTGTACCGGCAGACAGCCAACTCCATCATGGAGTCCGTCCGTTTGCCATTGATCCGGTGTCGGCTGAGAAGCTTTGGACAATCAGCGAGGAACTCCTGCACATTCCACACGGGATGATTCCTAACAGTCGTGATTAATTTATCTTAGGAATTATTTATAACTTAGAAAGACGAAGAGAATACTAAAGATGAAACCAAAGCCGGCATGACGCTTCTGCGTTACAATTCGAGAACAACCTTGCCAGGTCAATGACGAGTCTTCCGAAGTATTTTTGTAAATAATAAATCGGCCTTAGTCCTGAATTTCATTGGACTGAGGCCGATTTTTGATTGATAGCGTACATTTATTTTTTAAACAAGCGTTCAATATACTTGCCCAATCTGGCATTGATCTCGGAGAGAACCACAAATCTCATCAATGAAAACTTATGTTCATAGCCACGACAAATAAATCTATAATGCATGGCATCATCGATACGATCTTCCTCAATGACTTTGATCTTATGCTCTCGTAATTCTCTCCTCACTGTGACCAAATCCGCATGGATCACATCCAGTAATGCATTTGCTGAAGCCATGTATAAGCCTTTGAGGGAATGTTTCGTACGCTCGATTTCTTGACGGTTCTTCTCGATGACACTCATTAAGATGGGCAGCAGGACAGACTCTCGGACAAGCTTCAAGGTTTCTTGAGATAATTGCTGCGCCGGTGTTTTATTCGTACTAGTCTGCTCATTGTACTGTTCTCGGTGTTCCGGTGATACAAACTTCGTTTCCCAGCGCCCATTTCCAGACAGAAACTTGCTCATTTGTAGTGCCCTCCAATCTTCTGAGCTCGCTCGCGCGCCTGACCTGTTTCAAGTAATGAAGAGGCGCTTAATATAGCAGCCTCGCCGTAGCGGTCTTTGATCATGTCCTTTGCTGCTGCCAGGTTGTGTTGGCGCGGCAAGTCCTCAAATAAATCGAGTTGGTAAACGCTGTTGTCGCTTAACTGTGACAGATCAACGGCAAGATGCGTCAGTGGATTGCCGTCCCAGTACTTCATGAACAAGCTATGTGCGGTCTTAATAATCTGATGTTCTAAACAGCTCGGATCGTCCAATGTAGTTTGACGGCTGAAACCGCTGGAAGAAACGCCGTTCGTCGTACCTGCACTGACTGTAATGGTTCGACCTTGATAGTTATAATGCCGGCTCGTTCGGCATACCTCGATGACCAGCTCCAGCAGCAAAGGCTCGATGTCCTCTAAAGACTGATACCTCTTCCAAGGCAGCGCTCGACCTCTGGTGACTGACTTTGGCGTGCCAAAGGCTTTCGTAACTACAGGACTTGGATCTATGCCTCTTGCTGTCTGCCAGTAGTAGGTTGCTTTAATGTCGCTTTGTTTCCCCATTCGGATGCGCATGCGCTGCTTGATTTCATGCAGCTCAAGCTTGGCGAGATCGCCGATCGTATAGATACCCATTCGAGCAAAGTGAGTCGTCATTCTACCGGCAACCATGAACATTCTATCTATGGTCAGCGGCCATAAATCGGAGCTGATATTGTCGTTCGATAACGTGAAGATGCCGTCAGGATGCTTCTTGGCGAAATTATCCGTTGCCATCTTAGCAAGTATCTTGGTCGGGCCAATGCCTACGCGGGTCCATACGCCGGTAGAGAGAAGCACGCTGGTCTGCATTTGATGGGCAATCTCAAGTGGTGAGCCAAACAAGTTCATCGAACCTGTGATATCGATAAATTGCTCGTCAATGCTGAAGGGTTCGACCAAGTCAGTGAATTCTTTATAAATCTGCGAAATGAGAAGCGAAACCGTGATATACATCTGCATCCGAGGACGTATGACAACGACTTGAGGACACTTGTTAACGGCCTCACCTAAACGCATAGCCGTAGACACACCTTGAGCCTTAGCGATGGGACATGCAGCCAGGACGATACCGCTGCGCCGATCAGGGTCTGCCGCAACCACGACGGGCTTATCTGCATATTGCGTGTGCGTTGCCTTCTCCACACTGGCATAGAAGCTTTGACAATCCGCGAGCATGATTACGCGATCTTTACCCCGCATGTCGGATCACCGGGTCCATGGCTAAGATGCTTTCAAGTTTAAACATCCGCGGAGCATTAGATTTCAGGCAAGTGGCTCGCACATAAATCTCATCGACTGACTTGATATAGATGCTGCGTTTCGTTATTGCTCCGTCTTTGGCTTCGTATATAATTACGACAGTCTTGCCGACATACTTACGGAGTGTTGTAGTTGGCATTAATGTCACCTCGATTACGAACATTTGTTCTTATAATATATACGAATATGCGTTCGTTATGCAATGGGTGAACGATAATGGAGAATTTTACAAATGCGATTTACGATTTCACAAATTCATAGTCTGTTTTCATCAAGGACAATAATGCCCTCGTAAGGAGAAGATTACCTCATAGAAACTCTATTTCAACACTCGTATGATAAGACTAGTCCACAAAGTAGCAATACGTTTTTTTGCACGTTTTCGTGAAAGCGCTAACATATTGTCGATTGTTGACGAATGCGCTTTACAAGATTGGACATATGGAATCGTAGAGGTGATGCGGTAGCGAGCGAAAAGGGAAAAGTGTTGTCAGGCCACACCTAAACTACATTAGATAGGGAGGAAATTTTAGAATGATAAAAAGACGGTTATTAGCCTATTTGCTTGTGACAGCGATGCTGCTTTCTTTGCTTTCTCCACCTAAGTCAGTCAGTGCGGCATGGGGAGATGCCGTACAGCTTTTGACCGTAAATGCAGGTGTAGATGGTAATACGGCGACAGCAACCAATGCGCCGGACGGACAGACAGCGTGGAGTTTAAACACCGGAACCTCTAAGGGCGGTGGTCCTTGGGATAACCTATTCACGCCGAGCGTGGCGCCTCTAAAGGATTTATCAGCTTATAGAGACGGCTACTTCGTTTTCGAGATGTACATTCCCAATGTGAGCTTTAAAAATATGCAAGGAAATAATTGGCTCGTCATCGTAAGCGACAGTAACCCCTCTGGGGACAAGTTTAATACCGATTCTCGCCTTCAACTGAATATAAGCGGGGTCACAAGTGCAGCGGTGGGCACATGGGCGACGGTCTATACGAAGTTATCGTCGACAAGCACCGTAGCCGGGAATTTCAATGACGCTTGGCTAGACAAAGTAACCAGACTGGCCATGCATCTGCAATGGGATACCAGCGTCCCTAGCACCCCCGTTTTCATTAAAAACCCGCGTTTCCAGAAAAGTACGTTAGGCGTTCCGCTTTCACCGTCATCGGTTCCCACATTTGACGCAGCAACTCGAACAGTAACTGCGAACGCACCGGCTAGCGGGCAAGCCGTGGAATTTGCAATAAGCGAAGACGGGAACGCTCCCGCATCCGGATGGGTGGATGGAATTAACAACGGTAACGTTTATACTTATCAATTTGCCACATTACCTTCAGCAGACACCTATTATGTATTCGCGCGCACGAAAGCAGACAGCAGTTACAACTTCATCGGCGCATCAACAAGAACCACCGTAACGACCATTGACGAACAAACATTGGTAGATACAGTGGCGTCGTCCCTGACATGGGATACGATTAAAGGCAGTAATACGCTGGATAGCGATGTGAAATCTCCACTCAGTCTCTCGACAGCAATAGGAACGACGAACGTAGCATGGTCTTCGGACAATGCGGCAATAAGCAACACCGGAATCGTAGATCGTTTATCTAATAGAGGAGTAGACAAAACCGTAGTGCTCACGGCGACAATAACCAAGGGTGCCGTAAGTGCTGCGAAAGCGATAACTGTGACGGTGAAAGCTGTGCCGGCGGCGGTCAACGCTCGGACTGCGACGTATTTCCCTAATACAAATGAGGGAGCGAATGCAGTTGCGCCGGACGGAAATAACGCGTTTAAGCTGGGCGCTGGAAGAATCGGCGCAGGCGCTGAACGGATTTGGGATGCCCGCTTTATTACTAGCAGCGGCAATCAGGATTTATTAGGTTACGCGAATCAGTATTTTGTGTTTGATATGTATGTTACTCATGCGGACCTATTGAATTTTAATGGGAATAACTGGCTCGCCATAGCGGCTGGCGGCAACAATCTTGACACCAATTCGCGTCTTAACCTTAACGTTAGCGAAATGAGAAATGGACCTGTTAACGGATGGATTACGGTATCTGCGCAATTATCGGCGGCAAATTCTTCGAATGGTTTCAATCCCGTTAATCTGGACACGGTAGATGCCGGGAGATTGCAAATGCAATGGCCATCTGTGCCCCAAGGCGATATCTATATAAAGAACCCGCGCTTCCAGAGCACCCTGGATTCGCCGAAACCGATTCCCGCAGCTGTTGAGACAGCCGACAGCGTTACGTTATCGTCGTCTGCGCCGACTAACGGCCAGGCTGTGCAGTTCGCTATCAACACCACCGGCAGCGCTCCTGCAGAAGGCGATTGGATGACGGGTACGCTTCATGCAGGCGTATATTCTGCAACAATTGCAAAACCAACAGGCAACACCTATTATACGTTCGCACGCACGGCTCAAAGTACGCAGTATCCATTCGCAGGAACACATACTAGAGTTAAAGTGGAGCATATTGACGACAATCAAGCAGTAACGGACGCGGCGGCTCATCTGGCATGGGACACGATCAAGAATGCGAATGCGAATCAATCCGGCGTAAGAACGGCGTTAACGCTACCGACAACGGGGGCGAACGATACGGTTATCGCATGGTCGGCAGATCCGGAAGGTATCATAGATACCGCAACGGGCAACGTCACCCGCGACCCTGAAGAAGACAAAGCCGTAACCCTTACGGCGAGAATAAGCAAAGGTAGCGCAACGCCTGTTCAGGTACCTTTGGCTTTGACAGTAGCCAGCACGGCTAACGAGCTTGCCGAAGTGTTCATTGACTTCAACGACTCCGGCTCATTTGTTCAATCGGGCAACAAGCTTCAAGGCAATGGCATAGGCATCAGCCTCGAGGGAGACAGTGTAGCGGTGGATAGAGTAACTCAAAGCGCTGTAGACGCCGTAAAGGTTGGCGACTTTATTTACGTTATTGTAGACGACGATCGACTTGAGCAGGTAAACAAGGTCGAACTAGCGGTCACCTACTGGAGACCGAGCGCAACCGGCGGTATTTCTTTGCACTATAACACCATCTATCCTGGCAGTTTCTCCGGATTTGATGCCTATAGATCGGCCAGCATTCCGGCGACTGGAAGCGGCAGCGCTTGGGTCACTTCCAAGGTTGTGCTTAACGGAGCAAACTTTGCAACAGGCGCGCAAAATCAAGGCGCGCACCTTCGTTTCGCTACGGCGGGAGCAATCATTCAGAGCATACGAATAACCGAAATTCCGCCAACGGACGCAGAAGCGGTACAACTTGCTTCGGACGCGCTCAATTGGGATGCGATCAAGGGTACAAATACGAGACAAGATCTGGTTGAAACGGATTTGACACTTGCTGCGGCGGGTTCGACGAGAACGAACATTGTATGGACATCCACGAATAACACGGTAATTAGCAGCAACACCGGCGCGGTAGCACGTCAAGAGAACAATGAAGCCGTAACCCTCACGGCGACAATAAGCAAAGGTACGGCAGCACCGGTTGTTAAAACCTTTACTATCGTCGTTCGCGGAACGGGTATCGGTACCGATGAGAATGCAGTAAGTCTTATGATCAACAAACTGACATGGGATTCTATCAAAGGCGTGAATGCTGATCAGACTAATGTGTCGACGAACCTCGTTCTTCCGTCGATGGGCGAGAATATGACGGATATTACATGGACGACGTCCGACGCTACTCGCATAACCGCTGCAGGCGCGATCCCGACGAACCGTCCGGACGGCGGCGGTACCGTAACGCTCAAGGCGACGGTTACAAGAGGCCCGGCAGCCGCTCCCGTATCCCAGACTAAATCGTTCGTGTTGACGGTTCCGGAAAGATACGATTATGCAAGCTACATGAGAACGGCAATCGCGCAGGAACACGATGCAAAAGATTGGGCGATATCGGACTATAACGTCCTAGCTTTCGGTGCGAAAACAGAAGCAATGGCAGGAGCGGAACACTTAGTGAACGTCGATAACCGAGAGGCCTTCCAAGCGGCGATCGACGCGGCATATAATGACGGCGGCGGCGTAGTCTATATTCCGGCGGGAACCTATGCGTTCCGTACGGAAACGACCGGCACGGTTAGCGTTCAAAGCGCGAACGGCAATACGACCTACGAATATAAACAAGTTTTGAATTTGCGGGCGGGCGTACAGCTCCGCGGCGAATGGGATAATCCGGATGCGGATCATTACGACGGTAAAATCGACGGAACCATACTCGCGGTATATGCCGGCAGGGGTACCGCCAATTATGACACGTATGTGGATTCCGACGAGCGTGAAAATCAAACAGGCGGGAAAAAGGTAGCCAACGTGTCCGATAGATTTATCGACATGGAGCAAGGCACAGGCGTAACGAACCTTTCAGTCTGGTACCCCGAACAGGATCTTACTGCTGCAACCGTAGTCGAAGTGAGAGGCGATGACGGTCAGAAGACAGGGGAAACGGAGACGATTCATGGCATTCCGTATCCGTGGACGTTCTATCAAAGAACCGGAAACAGCGTGACGCTGGATAACGTGACACTCGTCAACTCTTGGGGAGGATTCATCTCCCTGCCCAGCGAAATGCATTATGTGCTGAACAGCAATATAACGGCTCTCTACAAGGGCATCGTCATTCACACCTGTACGGACATCGGGCGTATCGAGAACGTCGACATCGACCCGAAATACTGGGCGAATTCAGGACTTGTCGGCGCACCGGATCTTGCGAATGTGAAAGCCTATACAAGAGAGAACGCTACCGGATTTATGATGCATCGCTCGGACTGGGAATATTTATCCGGTCTGCGCGTTTCTGGGTATAAGACGGGGATGTGGGTCGGAAGAGAACCAGGCGGCAACGAATCTCCGAACGCGCAGTTCTACGGGGTAACGACAGAAGACTGTCAAACAGGCATCTATATTGACAGCGTTAACGGTTTCGGGCTGCTGATCTCGAGTTCGGAATTCGGAGGCGACACCGCAGCCTACTTCAACGAGCGTTTCGACACTTCCGTTCAATTCAACGGAGTTGCATTCAAGGGTCCGATTGTAAGCAACGCCAGAGGCGGAGTGATCTCCTTCGAGGATAGTTCATTCGACGAATATGACGATTACGCGCTGAACTTCCTTAATCGAGGCAACGCCTTGGTCAGTCAGAGCAACTTCAAACAGGCGGACAAACATGCACATCTCGGAGCAAACTTCGGATCGTTCAAATCGGTGAACTCCGGTTATAACCTTAACATCGAGAGCGCTAACCTTGCCGATCACATCAGCGACCTTAATCTTGACGTTAAGGCTGACGGCAATAACACTACGGTTCAAATCGTTAAAGACGTTGATTATCTGTTTGAACCTATTCCGAAAGACATAAAAACAGATATTGACGTACATCCGAGACCGGCATCGAACGCAGTGCTTAGACTTGACCTCCCGCGCTCGTTAACAGGCAACGCGCCGACCGTGGACATATCCGCAAAACTGCAGGGTGCTCTTGACTATATTAAAGCTCATCACGGAGGCGGCACGGTCTATTTACCAGGCGGAAGATATAGACTGGATAATCCCGTAATCGTTCCAGAAGGCGTAGAAGTCAGAGGAACATGGGACGTACAACACCATACGCAAGGCGGCGGCACGGCGATATTCACTACTTACACAGGCGGCGATGAGGGAGAAAACGGAGCTTCTCTTATTCAGCTTATGGTTAACGCAGGTCTCAGAGGACTTAACATTACGCAAGCGAATATCACCAGCGTCAACCTCAACAATCCTGATCAAACGATTAAAACGCCGTTCTTGGTACAAGGACAAGGCACAGGCGTATATGCCATCAACTTAACGATCCCGATCGGGGATAAAGGCATAGACCTGGCTTCCTATCGTACCGACGGTCACTATGTAGATTATTTAGGCGGTACGCTCTTGAGAGCGGGCATCTGGGTCGGAGGAGGCTCGGAAGGCGGATTCATCAGAAATATGCAACTCAATCCGCATTACGCATTGAGACTTCCGGGAGGTCAAGGCTATACGGCGCCTTCCGGCGATGTGTACGGATTCGTGCAAAGATACCTCAGCGCGCTCAAGTTTTCCGACGTGGAAGACGAGACGATTTTCAACAATTTCGTTTACGGTTCGGTTTACGGCGTACACTTCCTGAAGAGAGACTTGGGGAACGGCGAATATGCGTACCCTGGAAAATTGACGATGATCGGTCACGGCTCGGATGGCTGCGCGTATTCTTTGTATGTGGAAGACGCGGACGAACACACCAAAATCATCGCGATCAACTCGGAATTGGTTAATACGAACATCGCGACGGAGCCGGACAGAGCGTATGTCAGAATGGGCGAGGAACCTAACACCGCAAAAATTCACCCCGACGCTGAACTTGTTCTGTACAACAGCGCGTTCTGGGGAAGCCCGAGCATCGCAGGCGCGGTAGTCAATAACGGTATCGTTCGTTTCCAGCAAGCAAACTTCACTCAGCTGCCCGGTAACAATCCGGGTATAGACGTCCACGGCGGAAAAGCGAAAGTATACTCCTCTTACTTCCAGCCGTCAAAGGACGGTCAGAATAATAATGTGTATGCCATGCTGCGAGACGGAGGCACGTCGATAGAACTTAGCAACAATTATTACGCATCCGGTTTGAGAAACAGCACCCCAGCCGACAACCCGTATGGCATTTACGGCTCGGATTTATTGGCGGAACCGTTTGTGTTTAACTTCATCCAAAACGGAGATCAGAAACAATTCAACTTCAAGTATAATGTCAGAGGGAAAGCCTCCGCGCCTGGGACATTGACGATGGTTTCCCCGGCTGCTTATGCCGAAGAATTCACTCCTATCCCATTCAACGCCCTTGCGGCAGGCGAATCCGTAACCGTAGATTTACCGTTGTATGTTGCAGGTCTGATCACGTTCAAGCTTCAACTCGAAGACGGAAACGAATACGCCTATACGGTGAAATTCGATGCGGCTTACGCTGAAAAGGCAAGCTCCGCCAATGCGGAAAATCCGGCCAAGAGCGCCGCGACTCCGGCATTCGTAATGGACACCAAAGATTATGTAACGGCGGGAACGTGGGATGGTCCGCAAGATCTCGGCGCAGAATCGCGTTTCGCATGGGACGGCGACAATTTATACGCGTACATTGTCGTTACGGACGACGTGCACTTCAATAGCCAGACGGGCGGGAATATATGGAGAGAGGATAATTTGCAGCTAGGCGTTGATTTACGCAATCCTGTAACCGACAGCACTACGCGGAATGAATTGGGATTCACGCTGAGCAATGATAACGAAGTGATCCAATGGGTTTGGACTCGTCCTTCAGGCGGCAATGCGCCGACTGCTCCGATTACGGATATCGTCGCAAAGATTACGCGAGACGAAGAGACTAAAACGACGATTTACGATTTAAAAATTCCGTTTAATACGCTCTATCGTAATCCTGCATCGGAGCTCGCGGACGGAAGAATCGGAGTATCGATCATGTTCAATGAATCCGACGGCTCGGATGAATCCGACGGCTCCAGAGGCACATTCGAAGTTGCAAGCGGACAATTAAAGAACTCAGAGATATTTACGGATTTATTTCTGTTAAGCGATGGCGACTACAATGAAAGGCTGGAAGCATCGGCAACGGCTGCCGTTTCAGAGGCTCTCGAGTCTGGATCAGCTGCCGATATCGCTATGGCTCACAACTTTGTTACTATTATGGCAGACGGCAGAGTCAAGTCAGAGTTAATGGCATTAATTGCGCCTCCCGCCACTGTTATCAGCGCGACGCCAACGGCTTACGTAGAAAAACTCAAAGGTAATCGAAATAACTTGATTATCATGGTTAGGGAAAAATATTCCGACGGTTCGTTTATTGACATCCAAAAAACGTTCTCTATCGCAAATAACTCGAAAGGTACGTATGAAGTAGGCGAATATAAAGTCTATGTCGACACAAAAGGAAACACGCAAATCCGTGAAATCTATATTGTGTCTCCAAAGCCGAGCCCGAGCCTGAGTTAAACCAATCTAAGGCAACGGAATGTAGAGAAGAAGCCAGGGGCGCTCCCTGGCTTCTTCTTTTGAGGTATATGCTTGTTTCGCATGATTGTTGTATCATGAATTGAGGTGATTCATCCGGAATGGTAATCAAATCGATTCAGACCAATTATCATAGCTACCTAAGCGGGATTAAGGGCGATATTGACCCGATCATTAAAGCAATGAGAAACCAAAACGGGGAGAACTGGCGCGGCAAAGCTTGGAAAGGGCCGATGACAACGGTTAGCGGTTATTTCAAGCACGCTAAACTTGTCAAAGGCCTCTCCTGGACCACGCTGCCCATAATCGGACCTATAGCGGCTGGAATTACAGCTGGGAACTACGCGCAGTGGCCGCTCTGGATCGGTTTGACCGGAGCCTTGGTGCTTATTTTCGTCATCTACTATTTGCTCGTCCAAGCCTATATCAATAAGATGGCATCAATCGGACAACCGGAGTTTCATGTGGAAGCATTCAAAGCAAAGCGTCCACGGGAGTATGAACTGGTTTGGGCTCCTTTTGTTAAGAAAGACGACTTTACCTTCGATGGCTTATATACGCTTGTCAATGCCGTATTCAGCCAGAATGATCAAGATCCCTCCAGCGTCGCTTATGTCGTAGCTTACTCCCAGAGTCAGCATGACTTTATGCAAACCAGCATTGCTGAGTTAAAGTCTACGATTACCGAGCAGGAAGCGGCAATCGCTACGCTGAAAGATGATTTGGTAGAGTCTGATAGCGCGGTTTACACGTTGACTAAGGTTCTTAAGGCCGTAACGGAGAATCAATATCGCTACGTGAATGACGCGCTCGCATTTACCGATCTGGATTTCGTATCCGGCTTTTCTTTGTACCGCATGGAAGGAAATACGCTTAAACTGATAATGGACAAGGGAACCACGGGTAAGAAAAGAGACCTTGATTTGGATAGCGACCATGACGTTGCTGCTGTAGCCGCAGCTAGAGATCAGATGGGACAAGCCTACTCCAATAATCCGTATCCGGGAAGGCATGTCGTTGCATTTCGCATGGACATGCTGGAAGAGGAAACGTGGGTGTGGTGTTTTCACTTTGATGATGATGATGAGCGTGCCTTGTCTCTGATTTTGGATAATGATATTATAGAGTCAAGACAGATTCGTAGAGTTATCCATGCGTTTTGTCTCACGATTCAGAAACGAATGCTTACTCAGAAGGAGGTTGACTTGGATGCCGGAGCCCAATAATGTTGTTGCTGGTCCTATTCGAGTGGTAAAGGATGTTTCTCAACAAACGATCATCCAGAAGCGCCGTGAACAGCGTGAACAGCTGCTGAAGCGAATCGGTCAGCTGACTTCCACGACAGAGCAAACCATCGAACGTCTGTATCAATTAACCCGATAATCTTAAAGCCTATTGGTAGATACCAAGAGGCTTTTTCTGTTTAATAGACGGTTTCCTTGGCAACACTAGCTACTATTCTCTCATGAAGGGTGAATAGTATGAGTAAAAAGAAGATTGTGCCATTTTGTCCGAAGCCCGTTCCTGTCAAAGACCGAACCCAAGAAGAAATATTGGATAATCGCCGGGCTAATCGAGAGGCCGTACTCGAGAAATTAAGACGGAAAACGAAGTAGAATCATAAAATCACCATTCCGGTGATCGTAGAAAGTCCTGATGGTCCATTGGTGGATTGTCAGGACTTTGTTATGGAATAGAATATTGTGCCATCAATAATTTGGAAATTAAGTTAGTTTCCTTCCACTCACAACATAGACGATGAATACGCCTATCGGTATAATGAGAAGTAATGTATGAATGCGGTTACATTAAGGGATTCCCTATGAATGCGTGCAAACTTCCTTATAAAGGAATGATGGTACTTTGACCCGTACATGGCTGCGAAAGATGATATGGTCCTACCTCCCGATATTCTTCATCATGTTCTCCTTTCTCTTCTTCGTTTTCTTCCAGACGCTCGTCGAGCAGAGTAATCGCAATACCAAAGAATCCAGTAAAGTGTTCGCAGGTCAGCTGCTCCAAACCGTTGATGTCAGCTTAAAGACGCTGGATACGATGATGATCCGCGAGCTGGTATCCAGCAAGCTGCTGAACGATTTCTTCCTGGAGAACGGCAGCGACAACATATTTCTGAACTATCAGGTTGTGAATCGGATGCTGCAATTACAGCACGAAATGTCGATCATCGACTCCTATTATTTGGTCCGATATAAGGACGGCATCGTCTTCAGCGGGGTGACAACCAAGTTGAACGAATTTGAAGACATCGCCTTTATTCGCAGCCAGCGGTACAGCAAGGAGAGTAATTCCTCAGCTTGGAGTTCGATTCGGCCTTATCGTGAGCTGGTCGCCCAGAAGCCCAAGAATGTCATCAGTCTCGTACACAAGGTCTCCGTCGGCAGCGGCGCGGATGGGCTTGTTGTCGTAAATGTCAGTGCCGCATCGCTGCGGAACATTATCAAAGAGATGTACGATCCGAAGCAAGCGTTCGTCCAGTTGTACGATCACGATGGGGAGCCGCTGTTTAAGAAGGATGAGGCGCTCGAAACCGGGAAGGTACTGGCAAGCCTGACATCGCCGTATTCCGGCTGGACGGTTGAGAGCGGCATCGTGAACGGGAAAATCGTGTCCGTCATGTCGAACCTCTCGAGCATTTGGCTCGTACTGGGATTGATCATTTTCCTGGCTGGCAGCGTCTCAATTGTGTACATCACGCGCAAAAGCTATAAGCCGATCGAAGAGCTCGTCTTCCGCATTCAGGATCAATTCGGATCAGGGAAGCCGACGCTCGGAAGGCTCGCGGTGGATGAGTTTACGTTCATCGAGACGGCGATTAACAACTTTGCCGAGCAGACCAAACTGTTTCGCAAAGAAGCCGAAGCATCGGCTGCCCGAAAGCAGAAAGCCACCTTCAGGGAGCTGCTGCAGGTTGAGCGAGGCACGCAGGCGGAAGCCGGTGATCTGTCCGCGCTGCCGCAGCATGATAAGCAGCGGGTATTCGTTATTGAAATTGATCATCCGGAGCAAGTGTTCAATCAATATAAAAGCCGCGACCAATCTCTGTTCAAATTCGTCATTAGCAGTGCGGCCCATGAATTATACACCCAGCATGATATTCCGATCTGGCTGGAGTGGACAACTCCGCTGCAAATGACAGGCATTCTGTTCATTCCGGACACTTCTAACGAAAAGGCAGAGTCGATCTGCGAGCATATAACCACGTGGATTCATCAGCATCTAGCCTTCTCGGTGACCATCGGTCTTGGGGAGGCGGCCGCTGAAGGGGCGGGAGCTTCCAATAAACAAGCACTGGAGGCACTGACGTTCAAGGCTGCGCTTGGTCACAATCGGGTCATCTACTACAGCGAAACGCAGCAGGGAGCGACGGCGAAAGAAACCAACAAACATTTGCAGGCGATTCATCGATTAATCCAGCAATTTCGCCTGCACGAAGAGAGCTGGAGGGAAAGTTTCGACGCCATGTTTAGCGGCATGCGATGCTGCTGTCTGCCCAAGAGTGAGATCGACGAGCTTTGCCGCTATTTTGTCGCACATATGGATCTTCAACTCTCTCAAGCTTCGAAGGATTATTATGAGGTTTGGATGTCCGAGTCCGCGGTGTCCTTGCGCCAAATCATAGACGAGTTCGATACGCTTGACGAGCTGCAAAGCCTGTTCAGCGTGACGCTGCAATCTTTCGCTGACAAGATGGGGCAAATGTACACCGGTCGTCTGCATCATCAGCTTCTGCAAAACATCCGAGTTTACATCGGACAACACTACGCCAATCCGGATTTATCGCTCGAATACCTCGGAGATAAATTCGGTATCAGCGCCAAATATATCAGCCAGCTCTTTAAAGAAGAGTTCGGCGAGAACTTCCTCGATTACTTGTCCCAGCTGCGCATTGCCGAAGCGAAGAAACGGCTGCTCGAGGAGCGGGATTCCATTCAGGAAGTCGGCGAGCACGTCGGTTACTTGAATGCGGCAACGTTCCGGCGAGTCTTTCGTAAAGTGGAAGGCATATCACCAGTCGATTTCCGTAAGCGCCATGCGATGTAAACGATAGAGGCCGCTCTCGAGCAGAAGCATTGCTCGTGGGCGGCCTCTATTGTTGTTCATAGGCTGAAATCGGAAAGTTGAGCGCTTGCGGAAAGTTGAGCGATCAAGGGCGGAAAGCCAGTAACGGCGCGGCTTTGGAAAAATGAACATCAGGTGGATTAGTGGTTGTTGCGGGCCTTGCCTTGCGTCCTATATCGTAAAAAGCAATCAAGGCCAACACTTCAATAGGGGATGTGATGAGACAACATGCCTTCATCGACAGGGGTCATCGAAAGGAAGAAATCGGAAGTTCGTGTCAGCGGCACCTCGCTCCTGCTGAGGGATCGGGGCAAACGTGTGAAGCGGCATTGGCAGCTCTATCTGCTTGTTCTGCTGCCGCTCGCATATTTGTTTATTTTCAAATATATCCCCATGTACGGTGCTCAAATCGCCTTTCGGGATTTCAGCCCGGTACGAGGCTTTCTCGGAAGCGAATGGGTCGGCTTAACGAATTTCAACACCTTCTTCAAATCGCCGAACTTCTGGTTGCTGATCAAGAACACGCTTGTGATCAGCATTTACTCGCTGCTGATCGGGTTTCCCGCGCCGATTATATTGGCCCTTGCACTAAATGAGGTGCGAAGCATGCGTTTCAAACGAATCGTGCAAATGGTGACGTTCGCGCCGTATTTCATCTCGACGATTGTCATGGTTTCCATGATCATTCTGTTCCTGTCGCCCAGACTCGGTTTTATCGATCATTTTCTGAGTGTTTTTGGCATGGAAGCCATGAACTTCATGGGTATCCCCAGCTACTTCAGCAGTATCTTCGTATGGTCGAACGTGTGGCAGGGCATCGGATACGGCGCGGTTATTTATTTGGCGGCTTTAGCCGGCATTAATACCGATTTGTACGAAGCGGCCCGAGTGGATGGAGCTTCGCGTATCCAGAAGGTATGGCATATCGATATACCCGGCATCATGCCTGCGGCGATCATTTTGCTCATACTGAATGTCGGGCAGATCATGAACGTGGGCTTTGAGAAAATTTACTTAATGCAAAACCCGCTTAATACGAGCACCTCGGAGGTTATCTCGACCTACGTGTATAAGATTGGTTTGCTTGGCGCGAACTTCAGTTTCTCAGCCGCCGTCGATTTATTCAATTCGGTCATCAATCTCATTCTGCTGCTAAGCGTCAACTATTTCGCAAGACGCATATCAGACAGCAGTTTATGGTAGGAGGCGTTCACAGATGGCGCGTACAAATGCAATTCGAGAATCGTTCGGAGACAAGCTGTTTTTGACGATGATTTATGCCTTCTTGACGATCATCCTGCTGGCCGTGCTTTATCCGCTCTTGTATATCATAAGCTCGTCCTTTAGCTCGCCGCAGGCCGTAATCAGCGGGAGAGTATGGTTGTTTCCGGTGGACTTCAGCCTAGCCGGATACAAGGCGATCTTCTCCAACCCGATGATTATGACAGGGTACGGCAACTCGCTCTTCTATACGGGATTCGGGGTCTTAATCAACGTAACCTTGACCGTCATGCTGGCGTATCCACTCTCTAAATCGACGTTCTACGGCAGGCATGCCATCATGGTTATCTTAGTCATTACGATGATGTTCAGCGGCGGTCTGATCCCGTATTACTTGACGGTGAAAAATATCGGCATTCTGGACACAAGATGGGCCATGCTCCTGCCGGGCGCGATGGCGGTCTGGCAGGTTATCATTGCCCGAACCTTCTTCCAGTCCAGCATTCCCAAGGAGCTTGGCGAAGCCGCAGAGCTCGATGGGTGTTCGGACTTAGGCTTCTTAATGCGGGTCGTGTTGCCGCTCTCAAAGCCGATCTTGGCCGTACTTGTGCTCATGTATGCGGTCGGCCATTGGAATGCCTACTTTGAAGCGCTTATTTTCCTGAAGTCGCAGGAGCTGTTTCCGCTTCAAATCGTGCTGCGAAATATTCTAATCCTCAATTCTATCGACTCCAGTATGATGATAGACGCCAACAAAATGTCCGCGATGCAGGGGCTGCGAGATTTGTTGAAATTCTCGCTTATCGTCGTCGCTACGGTACCGGTGCTCGCGATTTATCCGTTTGTTCAGAAGTATTTCGTACAAGGTATTCTGATCGGCTCTCTGAAAGGATAATAGCGCTTATTCGGTCCTGGAGGTGATGCCGGAAGTTAGCTGTTAGGGTGCATGTGCGGGAAGAGAGAAGCATGATAAGATTGAAATTATCGAGGAGGCGTCTGTCTTGAAGATGAAGAGAAGCTCGAAAATGCTAGCTTTACTAGTCATGATCGCGTTAATCATCACGGCATGCAGCAGCAACAACGGCAATAACGGGAACAGCAGCGAGGGAGCAGATAACGGATCAGGCGATAAGGTAGATACCGGTAAAACGGTCACGCTGAATACGTTCATTAGCGTCTCGCCTAAGATCGAGGACATTAATACGAATGCAGTAACGACGTATATGGAGGAGAAGCTCAATATCAAATTCAAGTTCGATGCAACGCCTAGTGCCAACGCAGCGGACAAGAAGAAGCTGATTCTGGCGAGCGGTGATTATCCGGCCGTGTTCCTCTCTGGTAACTTCACGCAAGCAGAGCAAATCGATTACGGTAAGCAGGGCATTCTCAGACCGCTGAATGACTTGATTGACAAATATGGCGATGAAATCAAACGCGCGTTCACAGAGGACAAGGATCTGAAGGACGCGATTACAGCTCCGGACGGTAACATCTATTCGCTGCCGCATATTAACGACTGTTTTCACTGCTGGTATTCGCAGAAATTATGGATTAACAAGACGTGGCTGGATAAGCTGGGTCTGAAAATGCCGACGACGACGGACGAATATTTCGAGGTGCTAAAGGCGTTCAAAACGCAGGACCCGAACGGCAACGGCAAAGCGGACGAAGTTCCGTTGTCCGGCGCATTCAACACATGGCACGCCATTCCGTCCAACTTCTTAATGAATGCCTTTATTTATGATAATGATGAGGATTTCTTCTACTTGGAGGACGGTAAAGTGCAGCTGGCAGCCAATCAGCCGGCGTGGCGCGAAGGCTTAACCTACATTAACAAGCTCTTCAGCGAAGGCTTGATCGACAAAGAAGCATTCACGCAGAATATCGACCAAATGGCGCAAGTAGGCAATAAAGAAGGCGACAATGTCATTGGCAGCGTGACCGCGGGTCACATCGGCATGGCCTTCAGTTTGGCTGAAGGTCAGAACCGTCATAAGGACTATGTAACGGTACCTCCGCTTACAGGTCCGGGCGGAGTTGCTTATGCCGGCTATTATAAGGCATACGGGAACGGGCAGTTCGCCATTACGAATAAGGCTTCGGAGGAAGAGGCAATTGCAGCGATCAAAATGGCGGATTACATGTATTCCGAAGAGCATGCAATTATGAATGAGTACGGGCTTGAAGGTAACTTCTGGGAGAAAGCACCGGATGGCGAGAAGGATGTGCACGGCAATCCGGCCAAGTACAGCTTGAAGCCGAAATATTGGGATATTACGACGACGTCCAACGATACATGGGATCAGATGGGCATCACGAGACGGACGCGTGATATCCGTGAATCCTGGACAGCGCCGGCTGATATGTTCTCCCAACAGGGCTATGAATTCCGACTCTTCACCGAAACGGCGAATAATTACGAGAACAAGCAGCCGGAAGAGACGTTCCCGCTCACAATCTTCATGGATGAGAACGATGCGAAAGAAACGATCATGCTGCGCACGCAGATCAACGAGTACATCCGCTCCAACATGGCGCAGTTTGTAACGGGCTCGAAGCAGCTGTCGGATTCCGAGTGGGATAGCTACGTGAAGGGCTTTGAGGGCTTGAATCTAGCTCACTATCTAGATATCTATCAAAAGGCGTACGATAGCAAGAAGTAAGAATCGGTAGAGTAAAGGCTATGCGGCCCTGAGTGAGCATCTCTCAGGCGCATAGCCTATTTGCCCTGAAACGGAGCGAATTTTATCTCATTGCAGAAGATGTTATACTTGAAAATGACTATAGCAAACAGCCTTTCACGGCGATAAAGGAGTAAAGTGATGTTTAAGACTGAAGCGTACAACGAGTCACGAGAAGATAATTATGAAATGTTAATCCGCCAATTAGATGCGTTGCTAGACGGGGAAAGTGATACTATAGCCAACTTATCCAACACTTCGTCTTTGCTTAATCAGTTTCTGGATAATATCAATTGGGTAGGATTTTATCTATATAAGGGCAATGAACTTGTGTTAGGTCCATTCCAAGGTTTGCCTGCTTGTGTGCGAATCCCGTTATCTCGAGGCGTGTGCGGTAAGGCAGCCAGTGACAGGGCGACGGTTCGTGTAGCTAATGTCCATGAGTTCCCCGGGCATATCGCGTGTGATGCGGCTTCCCAATCGGAGATTGTGATTCCAATGATCAAAAACGGCGAATTGTTAGGCGTACTTGATATCGATAGTCCGATCATAGAGCGTTTTGACGAGATGGATCAGCATTACTTAGAGAAGTTTGTTGATGCGATGGTTTCCCATTTGTAAGTGGGTTACGGAATATTCTAGCGAACCGTACGACGCTTATTTGCTCCAAAATAGCACCAAAAAAATTCTAACGAACCGAGGAGGCTCTAATTGACTGTTTATGGGTATTTGGGAGCACCTCTACGGTTCGTTAGTTTTTTCGCGTTAAATCATTCAGAAACTTCGATTGTCGCGGCTGCTTGGGGCTGCGCATTTTATGAGGGCCATGTTCTTCCTCTTGCAATTAGGGGAATATGAGACTAAAATCAAATTTATGCGATGAGTAAACAAACGTTTAGGAGGTGGAAAAATCATGATCACCAACATGGATCTCTGTAACTGTACGAAGCTAAGACGGGCAGCACGCCATGTTACGCGTTTTTATGATACATGCTTGGCAGAGTCGGGATCGGGGCTGCGTGCTACGCAATATGCCATCTTAGGTTACCTGAAGAACCAAGGAGCGCAGACGATGAATGAACTCGCTGAGCTGATGACGATGGATCGTGCCACGATTGGACATAATCTGCGGCCGCTGGAGCGTGATGGTTTGGTAAGTATTCAGGTTAGCGAACGCGATCGGCGTGCCAGAATCGTATCCATTACGGACGAAGGTCTGAGTCGCATGGAAGTAGGAAAAGTAGGCTGGGCTCGCGCTCAGGCGGAATTCGAAGAGAAATTCGGCGCAGAACATGCAGGTTCAATGAGAAACATGATGGATGGAGTTGTCGGCCTCAGCTTTAATACATGACAGATGATATTCGGAATATCGACGATAAGGGCCATAATCTTCTTATTATCCGTTATTATCGTCGATTCGATGTATGTCAAATAAGGGCATATGAGACTAAGTGTAGTCGAATCTTTTGATGCATCTTGCAATAAACAGGTGATATTGTAGCAAACTAATCTACAAAAGGAGATGAACGGACCTCATGAAAAGAATGCTTTTGGTTGTATTAATCATGTCCTGCGGGGCCACGTTTATTTCTTCTTTATTTCCTTTATATGGGGAGCATTATCGGCTGAGCAGTTTGGAAATCACGATTTTGTTTGCCATTTATGCAGCAGTCCTGCTGCCAACTTTACTTGTCGTAGGAGCAAGAGGGAATGCCTGGGGATTGAAACGAGTCCTTCGTTACAGCATTTGGATATCAATCGCATCGACACTGCTGTTTAGCATTAGTTCTGACACTTGGATGCTGTATGCGGCAAGGATTTTGGAAGGCGTCGCGTATGGTGCTTTTACAGGTGCGGCCAGTGCGTTTCTAATCAAACAAACCGCTAAAGAAAAAGTGGGCACAGCACTTAAGTTATCAGGGGCAGTGGTGAACATTGGTTTTGGCTTAGGCCCGGCGATTTCGGGTTTAATCATACAATACTTGCATGTTCAGCCGCTTCGTTTACCGTTTTGGATTTTGCTCGTCATGTTGTTCAGTTCCTTGGTTGTGCTGGAATTGCTGCCCAAACACGAAGACTTGGAAGCGCGGAAGCAACCTAAAGTAAAGATTTCGCTCGGTGTACCTGACAATATTACTGCTCAATTCTGGTCTTTTATCGGACTTCCGATCTTTACCGTATTTACCTTAGGCGGAGTTGTGCTCTCTCTTATTCCAACATTCGTTAAGCATGTCATTCACACCAACAATCTGTCTATTTCGGGCTTGTTAATCTTAGTGCTCCTAGGCATCGGAGCGCTGATGCAGTACTTCCCTTGGCCGCATAACCCTGTTACACGGATGAGAATCGCAATCTTGTCTCTTGCCATTGGATCGTGGATCATCGTTTTCTCCGGTCAGGCAGAGAGTTTATTTCTACTCTGGGCCGGCATCTTCATTCAAGGTATTGGCGCCGGATGGACATTTCAGGTTGCATTACGGTTTGCCGGTCAGCTGCCCAAGCCGGAAGAACGTCCACGAGTGATTTCAGCCTTTTATCTATGCGCATATTCCGGATTTATTGTGCCCCCTGTTGCTGTAGGCGTACTGACTCAATTTTTTAATCTGAACTTGTCATTGGTTATTTTTAATCTGTTTGCTGCACTAATCGTCATCTATGTGCTCATGTATTCCGTAACGTTTAATCGTTATTTCACTAAAATGACATCACAATAATATGGAGCCGCGGAATGCGAGCCCATTATAATAACCGCGGCGCATCTGTCCAATAATAATGGCGTTGTAGCTTGAAGGCTGCAAAGACTTCAATAAATAGCCATCAACAGATGCGCTTATGCGGAGGAATAGTAATGGTAAGAAGGAATGCAAAAGTGGTCGGCTTGTTGGCTATGTCGTTGATGATGGTGGTGTTTCTTACCGCTTTCACAGGTTACGATAGTCGAAGTGATAGTCGAAGTGAAATGGCTGTGGTTTCAGCTAAGCAGCATCCGGCTGACCCCGAAATGGACATAAAGAAGTTTTCGGATCAGGAGCTCATTAAGAAGGTACCCGGATTCAAGAACGGATACAAAAAGGTAAATGGAGTCACGCTTCACTATGTTGAAGGCGGTAAGGGTGAGCCGCTATTCCTTCTTCCCGGATGGCCGCAGAACTGGTATGCGTATCACAAAATTATGCCGGAGCTGGCGAAGAAGTATCACGTATATGTCGTTGAATATCGGGGAATGGGCAGCTC
Source organism: Paenibacillus sp. N22P23 (assembly GCF_059383735.1). Classification (NCBI taxonomy): domain Bacteria; kingdom Bacillati; phylum Bacillota; class Bacilli; order Caryophanales; family Paenibacillaceae; genus Paenibacillus; species Paenibacillus sp. N22P23. The sequence goes on along the minus strand of NZ_JBXENT010000002.1, from coordinate 525,072 downwards.
GGACAAGCCTCCAACTGGCTACGATAAGAAGACCCTGTCTTCAGATATTCATGCTTTGGTCAAAGAGCTTGGTTATGACAAGGTTCACATGGTGGGCCACGATATCGGAGCACAGGTTGCTTATGCTTATGCAGCTCAATACCCAGAGGCTACGACAAAACTAGTGATGATGGATGTTCCTCATCCCTTCGAAGGATTTCTGAACCTTCCGCTCTTACCGCCGCCGGGCGTATACGATATAAGCAGTAATGAACGTCCTATTTACCCATGGTGGTTTTCACTCAATTCCGTGCCGGACTTGCCGGAGAAGCTGCTGCAAGGAAAACAAATGCGTATTTTTCAAGATTGGCTCTTCAATTACTTGGCATTTGGTGGCAAACCGCCAATGACGCAAGAGACCAAAGATATCTATTATTCGGCATACTCAAGTCCTGACGCGATTCGCGCAAGCAATGGGTGGTATAACACATTCAGACAAGATATTGATGATCTGAAAACCTATAAGAAGCTGTCCGTACCTGCACTTGGTATTGCTGGCTGGGATTCCACTGCACATACGCTTGAAGAGTTTCTGAAGCTCAATGCAACTGACATGAAAATGGTCAAAATAAATAAAGCGGGACACTGGATCTCAGAGCAGAGCCCGCAAGAAACCGTGAAATTGCTAAATGCGTTTTTCGGTAATTAACTTCAACTAAGAAGCCGCCACTTCGCTGCATGCGAAAGTGGCGGCTTTTATGCTGCGGGACTCAGACCTGGAGACCTGGATTATGATTGCAAGAATCATACGAATAGTGTGTTTAAAAGTAGGAAAACGTAGTCTACAGAAGGAGTGAGACCATGTACTACTATAAAGAAGAATTAATCAACAAAATTGAAATCGATCAGCCTGATCCTGCAGCTGCGAAGGTATTACAAGAAGCGCTTGGTGGACAATTCGGTGAGATGAGAACAATGATGCAGTACTCTTTCCAGAGTGCCAACTTTAGGGGCAAAGATAAACAATTTCGTGATTTGCTGCGAGGCGTTTTCTTAGAAGAAATTGCACATGTAGAGCTTGTCCAAAGTACCATTAATCAATTGCTTAACGGAGCAGGGGAGTCTATGCCGGGCAATGCCGGTATCGATCACGCACCTTTGGACGAGGCAGTCAAGCATGCTAATCCGCATCATTTCATCATGGGAGCTAAGAGCTCACTGCCGGTAGATGCCGGCGGGAATCCTTGGAGTGGGTCCTATGTGTACAGTCATGGAAATCTGATAAGCGATTTGTTGAACAACGTCGTGCTCGAATCGACCGGTGTGCTGCAGAAAACTAGGATTTATGAAATGAGTTCGAATAAAACCTTCCGCGAAACGCTTGGTTTCTTGATCGTGCGCGATAATGCGCATCAAAATGCATTTGCAAAAGCCTTAGAAGTATTAGGTGTTGATTGGGGCAAGCTGTTTCCCGTGCCGAATTACGATATTAATAAGTATCCCGAATGTCGAAAATATGTAGATATGGGTTTTCATAACGTTCAATTTAACTTCAGGTTAGATCCAACTAGAATCGGGGAAATATTTACTGGCACGACACCGAGTCGAAATGGGGGGAATCTATCAGTCACGCCGCCTCCACAAGGCTACATGGTACCGGAGTTGCCTGATATGCCGAATGAACACAGCCCCGGATTGGCAGACATGAATCGCTGAAAAGAACCCCAGGCGCAGTTCATGCAGCCTGGGGTTCTTTACGTTAATGGGAAATGAAGGTGGCGTCTTGCTTATCCGTTGTCGTGCTGATCGGATCGATCCTCAGCAGATTGCTGGATTGCCGAATGTAATAAGTCGGGAAGTTGTAGGACTTGAAGGATACTTGCGCCGTATTGGCGAGTCCAGCCGTCTGATAGAACGTCGCGTCTTGCTTGAAGGTAGTCGATCCGTCGTTTCGGGCCAACTGAAGTACGTAATTATAATGCCTCAGATAATAACCCGGAAAGTTGATCGATTCGAACGAAACGCCCGCAGGATCTGCGAGGCCGGGAACCATTCGAAACTTGGAATCGTTAACCGGTGTCGGATTCGAGTCAATTCGTCCGGCGAAGTTGTAATGGCGAATATAAGAGCCAGGAACCCGGTTGGATTCCCATTGGCGGATTAAGGCCGCATCGCCAAGATCAATACTGCCGTACCGGACCGAGTTGTGGCCGCTGCCCAGCGGACCGCCGGTGATGACCAGCAGGTTGTGGTTGTCTGCAAGCGGAACGAGCGCTCGGCTGTATCCTTGCGGAACGACGGTACTGACTCTCGTCCACTTATCGGATGCCCCATTCTCCGCGTTGAGGAACAGATCCGTGCTGGAGTTGGACGTTACGGCAATCGTACCGTTTGGCCCAGTTCCCGGTAACCAAACAACGTAAGGCGAGCTGGAAGGAATGACGTTGTCCCGGGTTTTAAGCAATGTCCCTGGGTCGGTCGCCGCCCCGAAGTTTTCCGGATTGGACGAGATTTTGTAGTATACCGCGAAATTTCCGTTCGGAGAACCGCCGTATTCATACGTCAAAATGTAGTTGCCATTGCCGAGCTTAGCAACTGTCGACATGCCCGGACGTTTGGTAGAGTCGGCTAGCGCGATATCCTCGATTGCAGAGCTCCAGGTCGTGCCGTTCGTAGTCGTCACGTGCACGAGCTTCTGGTTATGTGCTGCATCCCGTTCGTCCGAATAGTAGAGAATCAGCTTGTTGTTCGCCACGAGGAGGAAGGGTTCCCAAACCGGGTCGAAAGCGCCCGATGGGTCGGCTTTGCCGCCTGTGGCAATCGAGCTGACATAGGACCACGTTACGCCATGGTCCGTGCTTTTGTAGAGGTCGAGCTTCGTCACGGATAAATCAGAAGGGATTGCGTTTCCTGCACACAATAACGTACCTGCCGGCATGCTGCCGATAGCTTGAGGTAATTCATACAGGAAAGGCTGGTAACGAAGCCCCCATCCGTTAACGGTATCGGTAACCTCAGATAGATGCGTCCAAGTGACGCCTCCGTCTGTGCTGCGATAAATCGGGAACGACGGTGTGCCATTCACGTAATGCTCGAATGTCGCTAGCAGCGTTCCGTTTGAGCTGCCGCTGTACTGAAGCCGAAGCGCGCGGGGATATAACGTGCCCGGCCCCGGGTCAGACGATGGAGACGTATACATCACACTCGGACCGAATGCGCTCGCCTCCCCAAATACCATAAACAACGCTGCCAACCCCAATACGAAGATTTTTGCCCATTTTCTCCTTATTCTTGAACCCATTATCGAATTCCTCTTTTCCGATTAAGATCGGAAGCGCGAAAGAGTAGCGACTGAGCTGCGAAAATCCGGCCTTCCGTCGTTCGTCCATTGAAGCTCCGCGACGAATGTATGTCGATTGGGATCGTATAGCGGATCTCCGACAATATCCTTGTACGTTCTCGCATGAAATACGAATAATGCTTTCGTACCGTCCTCCGTTACAGTGAAACTGTTATGTCCGGGCCCGTAGAGCCCGAGCTCCTCGTCGGTCGTCAGGCAGGGAGCTGTAGACTTGCGCCACGAAGCAGCATCGAGCAAGTCAGCATCTTCGTCCGCCTCTAGCAGCCCGACGCAATAGTTAAAGTCCGTCGCGCTGGCCGAATAGGCGAGGAATATCAAGTTGTCCTTGCGGAGGAACGCAGCGCCTTCGTTTACCTTGAAACCAATGATCTCCCAGTCGTACTCCGGCATGGTGATCATCGTCTGTTTTCCGGTTAACGTCCATGGATTGCTCATTTTCGAGATATACAGATTGGAATTGCCGTCGATGGTAGGATCTTTCTGCGCCCATACGTAATAACGCGTCCCACGGTGCTCGAACGTTGTAGCGTCAAGCGAGAAGCTTTCCCATTCGGCGCGGACTTGTCCTTTTTCCTCCCACTCCCCTTCCAATGGATTGGCGTTCCCATTCTCCAGCACGAACATCCGGTGATCGAACAAGCCTTCGTTCGTCTCGGCCGTGCGGGCGGCAGCAAAATAGATGTACCATTTGCCGTCAATATGATGAATTTCGGGAGCCCATATGTTCGCACTTAACAAGCCCGATTCATGTTTTCTCCAAACAATGGCTGGACTCGCATGAGGAAGTTCTTCGATTGTCTTCGCTCTGCGAATTTCGATGCGGTCATATTCAGGAACAGAGGCCACGAAATAGTAATGCCCGTCGGTATGCCGGAAAATATGCGGATCTGCGCGTTGTTCGATTAATGGCTTAACGCCGTCTAGCTTCGTTTGTTGGACTCCCATCCCGTCACCTGCTTTATCTTTTTTTTAATTGTTAGCCCTTAACGCCGCCCACGGTTAAACCTGATACGAAGTAGCGCTGGAAGAAAACGAATATGATCATAATCGGTACGATGGCCAGCACGGAGCCTGCGATCAGAATATCGTAGTTATTGCCGTATGGCGTTACGAGACTCGAGAGCCCGATCGGAAGCGTCAGCTTCTCGGCTGAGTTGAGCACGAGCAGCGGCCATACGAAGCTGTTCCAGCTGGCAAGCGCCTGTACGATGATCATGGCGCCGAAGGCCGGTGTCATGAGCGGTACGAAGATGCGGAAGAAGATGCCGTATTCCGAGCAACCGTCGATCCTGCCGGCATCGAGGAAGTCTTTCGGTAAACTTGACGCGTACTGTCTAAAGAAGAATATCGGGAGCGGCGAGACGACGAAAGGCAGAATTACCCCGCTGAACCGATCGATCAAATCAAGCGCGATCAGCTGTTTGTACAGTGGAAGCATGATGATTTCGACCGGAACCATCATGACGAGCAGGACGCACAAGAACACGAGATTCCGCCCGACGAACCGATACATCGCCAGCCCGTAACCGACCATCGATGATAGAAGCATGCAGCCAGCCGTATAGACGACCGTTATGATCAGACTGTTCTTGTACCAATTCGCATACTTGGCGGCACCCGAAGAGAAGATGAACGAGTAATTGTCGAAAGAGAGCAAATCCGTTTGCAGACGGATGTTGAGGCCGAACCGGAGCAGCTCCTTGGACGGCTTCAGTGAAGCGAGCGCCAGACAGTAGAAAGGAAACAAAGCCAGCGCGGCCAAAATCAGGAACAAAACAAGGAGAAGGAACGTTTGTGGATGGAAACGTTTGGCACCCATAATCAATCCTCCTTCTTAAACAAGCCGAATAGTCGAAGTTGAATGACGTTCAAGATCATCGTGAACGTCAGGAGGACGATTCCGATCGCAGAGCCGAGCCCCAAATTGTTCTTCTCGATACCGTGACGATAGAGCAGCCCAATCATCGTGAGGCCGATATCGTTCGGCGAACGGTTGCCGCTCCATAAGATGAAGCTTTCGGTAAACATCGCATAGCCGCCGTAGATGCTGATCGTGATGACGTAGATCGCAATCGGTTTCAGCAGCGGAAGCGTGATGCGCCTGAACTTCTGCCACGTATTCGCACCGTCGATGTCCGCTGATTCGTACAGTTCATTCGGGATGGACTGCAGCGCCGACAAGAAGTAGACGATATTAATGCCGGCATATCGCCATGTCGCCAAGATGACGAGCACGAGCATGCCCGTCACGCCGTCCCCAAGCCAATTGATCGTCTCCAACCCGAACAGATGGCGGAACGTATTCATGACGGAGGCGTCAAGCGAACCGAATACGAGACGGAAGATGATGCCCGCCACGACAACGGATGTCAAAGCCGGAACGAACAAGGCAGAGCGGAAGAAGGGGCTCCACTTCATCCGCTTGGCATTAAGGAACACGGCCAGCACAAGCGGCAGTGGAATTAATATGAAGATTGTCAAGAACGTATACTTCGAACTGTTCCAGAGCGCTGTGTAGAATGAATCATCTGCCCATAAGTCCTTATAGTTCGTCCAGCCGATGTAATGCGTCTGTCCCGGCAGCACTTCTTGAAAGCTCATGATGAACGTAGACAGAACGGGATAGACGAAGAACACCGCAAGCGAGAGTACGAACGGTAATACGAATACATAAGGCGCGAGCCGCTGGTTATACATCCACCTCATACCGCCCATTCGCTCCTTTCCTGGCAGGAGAAACGTTGCCGAAGGAACCGATTTCGATCCTTACGGCAACGTTTTCTGGCCGAATTGAATTACTTAATGCTAGCTGCCGCGTCGTCCAGCGCTTTCTTCGGATCGTTCAAGTCATTCAGGGCTTGGAACATCGCCTTCGTCTTGATGACGTCAGATACCGCTGGTGTTCTCTCCTTAATGTTCGTTGGTGCAATCTCTTTCTTCAGGCTGTCAAGGAAGGTGAAGACGCCTGTGCCGAAGTAGTCGGTATACTTGTTAGGCTCGCTCATCGCCGGATCTGTCCAAGCATCTGTGTTGATCGGATCGAAGCCGAGCTGCTTCCAAATTTCAATGTTGCCTTCCTTCGAAATTTTGGCGAATTCGAGGAACTTCAATGCGAGCTCTTGGTTTTTGGATTGATTCGTAATAACTGTGCCTGTGCCGCCCATACCGGAGGAGCGCATCTCGCCTTGCTTAAATACAGGCATCGGCTTGATAATGATCTTGCCTTTCAGATCCGGCATGTAGTCCGTGAATCGGCCCATGTACCACATTGGCATCCAGATGGAAGCGGCGCCGCCGCCATTCATGAAACCATAATATTCTTCGGCGTGATGGAAGCCGCCGGGTGCCGGGATCGCCACTTTCTCTTTCACTAGATTCTGCAAGTAGGTGAGGACATCCAGATTCACTTGATCATTCAGTGTCACGTTGCCGTCTTTATCGAGGAAGTCGGAACCGTGCTGCACGACCATTGGCCAGTAGGTCCATTGGTCAGTCGTTTCGACAGTCGTCATCGGCTTGCCGGTCTTAGCCAGCACTTGCTTGCCGGCTTCTTCAAAGTCATCCCACGTGATGATCGTATCGGCGTTCACGCCGGCTTGATCAAGAATTTCTTTATTGTAATAAATGACTTGTGCGCCGACGTGGTAGTCGATGCCGTAATACTTGCCGTCTTTGGCGTAGTTGTCGAGACGGGACATAACGAGTTTCTCTTGCGACGGCTCTACAATATCATTCAGTGCGACAAATTGTGGATCGCCTTTAAGGAAGTTGCCAATTTTACTAATCTCGATATCTGCCAGATCAGGGGCACCTTTGCCGGATTGAAGCGCTAGCAGCAGCTTGTTGTGGGCATCATCGTAGGGGAACGTCGTGGCGGTTAACTTAACCGCCATATCCGGATGCGCGGTATTCCACTTCTCGGCCATACTTTCGAAAAACTTCTGATGCAATTCGTTGAACGTCCAGAACTCCAAAGTGGTCGGCGTGCCCGACTGGGCACTTGATGAATTGGATGAGTCGGAAGAAGCATTATTATCATTGTTCTTCGAGCTGCACCCTGTTAATGCGATCGAACTGAGCAGCACCAGAGTAAGCGAATAATGAAGCGCTTTTTTCATTCGGATAATCCCCCTTGAAAGATTAGTGTTAGGCGCTAGATTTACCATAATTAGTATTGAAAGCGCTTTACACTTTGGATTATAATAGGTATTAAATATTATTTATATAACCAATTGGATATAAAATCATATTTTTTATTGGGAGTGGATGACATGATAAAGAAGACGGCTCTCTATAAGCAAATCCAACAACGGATTCGAGAGAAAATCGTCTCGGGGCAATTAAGGCCTGCCGATCGTATCCCGTCCGAACAAGAATTAATGGATGAATACAAGGTGAGCAAGATCACTGTCAAGAACGCATTGACCGAGCTGGCGGATGAAGGACTTGTTACCCGCATTCAAGGAAAAGGGACGTTTGTCTCTTTGGACGTGGCACAATCCGGTGCTTCATCCTCTCGGGGTTCAGCGCCGAAGGGACCTGCGTTGATCGGCTTTAACATCCCGACGATGAAAACGAGCGTTATCCAGAAGCTCGTGGACTACACGGAGTTTTACCTAAAGGAAGCTGGGTATCAAATGTTATTAAGCATTACGCGCGAATCAGCAGCCGAAGAGACGAGATCGATTCGCGATTTGGTTGACGCAGGCGTACAAGGCTTGATCGTCTTCCCGACCGAGGATGAGAAATATAATGAATCCTTGCTCCGCCTGTCACTCGATAAGTTCCCGTTCGTCTTCATTGATCGTTATCTTCGTAATATTAAGACCTATACGATCACGTCCGACAATCTTGGCGGAGCCTACGAAACGGTGTCGTACCTGCTATCGAAGGGGCACCGTCAAATCGCGCTCATATCCCCGGAGAACGCAAACACGGCCGTCGAAGATCGGACGACCGGGTTTGAGAAGGCCTATATTGATCAAGAAATTTCCATCGACAAAAGCCTATGGTGCCACGTGCCGCTCGACATTCTCCGAAGCGACAGAGCGCTTGATTACATTACGGATTTCCTGAAAGGGCATAAGTCCATTACCGCTGCCTTCACGTTAACGGAGGAAATCGCGCAATTGACGTCAAAGGCACTTCAAAGCTTTGAAACCCAATCCGACGTGGAGCTGATTTCCTTTGATAATCCCAGCCTCCCGAACGTTGCGTATGTGCAGCAGGATGAACGGGAGATGGCACGCGCCGCCGTCTCGCTGCTGCGAGATCAAATCATGCATACCTACGCCCCTACAAGCGTCGTTGTACCCGTCCGACTCATATTCCCGGAGAAATAACAGCCAAACAGCCCGCCCCATTTCGAGAAGGGACGGGCTGTTTGGCTTCCTAAGCTGCGGCGGATTATAGATTCGCTTTGCCTGCGTACACGTTAACGTGATCGATATGAGCGACTTTGCCTTTCACGACTTTGCTCGGGCCGACGAATTTCAGTTCGTATTTCGTTGAAGGGTGGTAGACGTAGATTTTGTCCGTGCCGGTGAATCGAACTTCTTTAGGCATACCAAGCGTTTTGATAACGGACTCGAATGTCAGTGACTTGATGCCAACGCTCTGATCGATAGACTGCCCGAAATTGCGCAGATCGTAGATGACGCCGGATTTGTTGATCCCGAAACCATAGGCACCTTGTCCCATGCCGAAATTATACATTTCGTAATGATTGCCCTTTAAGTCGCCGCCTACTTCCGGATCGCCCCATTTGTAATGGACGGCGGAGATTGGCGTTTTGCCTGCGATGGCGTTCAGTCCGGGAATTTTGCCTTCTTTTGCAAGACTGTAGATCGTCTTGATATAAGTGCTGCCTTGCTGTGCTTTAATGCTGCTGGTATCCACTTTTGCCGCCGCTGCATTTACATCCGAGTGGGAGATGACAGCCATTGAGCCTACTGCAATCAATCCGGCCAGTGCCAGTTTTGTTCCTATTTTAAACGACGATTTCGCTTTAGTATTCTTCAACATACTATATTCACCTCTTCTGTTTATTGGAGACTAGGACGGTTGACAACTTGGCTTGCCTTACAACTACATATTAACCAGCCCAGCCTCCGAATGAATGACAGATAGGTAACGAAACAGTAACAATAAAGTTACGATTAACGTTCCGGTTCATCTTGTCGTTTATGGGAAAACTGAACATACGGAAGGGAGCGTAAATGAAATGACCACCAAGATATACGACAAAACAACAACAGGACTACTTCTGGTGGATCCTTATAATGATTTCTTGGCACCGGAGGGGAAGATTTATCCGCGAACGAAAGAAGTGAGCGAATCCGTGAACTTGCTCGACCATCTCAGAGAAATTGTTGCTGCGGTTCGAAAGGCAGGCATTCGCGTTTTTTTCGTACCACATCATAGAGCGGAACCGGATGATTACGTAACGTGGAAGCATCCGACCCCCTATCAGCTCCGAACCAAAGCCGGACAGTCGTTTGCCAAAGGATCCTGGGGAGGGGAATTTCATGCGGATTTTCAACCTTTGATAGGTGATATCCTTATCAAGGAGCACTGGGGCAGCAGCGGATTTGCGAACACGGATCTGGATCACCAACTTAAAATGCACGGTTTACAAAAGATAATTCTTATCGGTATGATAGCCAATACGTGCATTGAATCGACCGGACGCTTCGGCATGGAGCTTGGTTACCATGTGACGCTTGTGAAAGATGCTACATCGGCTTTCAGTAAGGAGGCGATGCATGCGGCGCATGAAATTAACGGACCAACGTTCGCGCATGCCATTGTAACAACAGAAGAACTTCTTGCTGCATTGTAAGAAGCATGCACGGAAAGCTTAAGATCAGGAAGGTACCAACAGTATGAATGACAAAATCGTAATGCCGGTCTGGACGTTCGGTCTGTTCATCGTGGTGATGAATACGACGATGTTTAACGTATCCATTCCGAGTATCATTCAAGATATCGGCGTTTCGGCCGTTCTGGGATCGTGGATTGTTTCAAGTTACTCCATTGGTTATGCCTTATCAACGGTTATTTACAGCAGACTCTCCGATGTGCTGCCGATTCGAAGATTGGTGGCGGTCGGACTTCTGATACTAGGGCTTTCCTCAGTTATCGGGATGCTGGCGACGAACTTCCAAACGCTGCTGCTCGCGCGCATTGCGCAGTCCGCCGGCTCCGGCGCGATGGCGGGACTTGGTCTCGTGCTTGCCAGCCGGTATATTCCTTATGAAAGGCGCGGCAGAACGATTTCGATGATCTCGGCGGGATCGGCCATGGCATTCGGACTTGGGCCAATAGTCGGCGGGCTGATCAGCGAGTACATCGGCTGGAACGGATTGTTCGCCGTCACTTGCATTGTACTTGTCCTGCTCCCGATTCTGCTGCGATTGCTCCCTAAAGAACAGCCTAAGCCGTTTCGGTTTGACTTGATCGGAGCCGTCCTCACCGTCGTTAATGCCGCGGCACTGCTGATTGCCGTTACGCAGCGCTCGATTATCTGGCTGATTGCCGGCTTGTTATCAATCATCGCTCATGCCTGGCATCTCAAACGTGCCGAAGAAACGTTCATCAATCCGCAGCTCTTAACAAAACCAACCTACCTGAAGCTGCTTGTTGTCGGTTTCTCCATCTTGGTTATGAATCTCGGCAACTTGTTTCTGATGCCGCTGGCCCTTGCGAATCTCTTCGATAAGTCACCTTTGGTTATAGGTTTTATTATTGCACCGGGAGCCGTATTATCTGCCTTTCTCACGCGCTTCATCGGACGCTGGATTGATCAGTACGGCAATGTGCGATTCTTGATCCTGGGGCATGGCCTTCTGGCATTCGTCATGATCCTCTTTAAGTCGGAACTTGGAGCATCACCGCTTGTCATCTTGATTGGTTACCTGTTCTTCTCGCCGGCGGCTTCCGCAACATTGGCATCGTTAAACAACGAAACGTCACGCATTTTACCGGCCGAGCTGATCGGTTCGGGCATGGGACTTATGCAGCTCATCCAGTTTTTCGGCGGATCGTTGTCTGTTGCGGTGTGCGGTATGCTGCTTGAATTCCATAAGAAATATTCGCTCCTGCGTGCCTATGAATACGTATACGGCGTTCTAATTGCAGTTAGCATTTGCTCATTGTGCGTGCTGCTCTGGTACTCGCTATCGGGTAAGCGAAAAGAATTGCCTGCTTAATAGAAGCGGCGGACTAAGGTTTATTACAACCTTGTCCGCCGCTTTTGTCATTGCATGGCGTTATGTACGGGTCGGATTTTGATGCAACCGGAACAGAAGTGAAAGCTGCTTAGCGAGATAAAGCGGTGTATAGGGCATATCATTGCGAAGCCAGCAGACTATAGTGCCGATGAATGCGGAGGAGCCATACCAGATGGCAATGTCATGGGGAACGTTCACAGCCGGTGCAGATGAGGAAACGTCTCGGTTCTCTGCCCGCTTGGTGATGATTTCAACCATTAGCTTCATAAGGCGATCGGTGAAAATGGATATCCGTTTGGAGGCGAGAAGCACCGTGTAGAATTTCGAATTCTCCGCGATATGTTCAAGAATTCGCAGCAGAATGGTCCAATCCACCTCCACTTGGGGCTGCTCCGGCACTTCTTTCAAAATAGCATGGATTTCATTAATCATGTCATCGGCCATCCGATCCATCAAATCCGGAATATCCCGATAATGAAGATAGAAGGTAACCCGACTGATCGTTGAGCGTTCTGCAATACGATTTACGGTTATTTTCTCAAGGTCATACTCCTGAAGCAGATCGATGAAGGCATCACGAATCAATTGACGCGTTCGAAGTACGCGCGGATCCGTCCGTGTTGATTTTACCGGCAAAAGTTCAACCCCTTTTTCCACCATCTTCTTCACGACAATAACGGCCGCTTCGTAAAAGATGTTTCGTTTAGACGACACAATCGGCGCATTCGTAAACTAATTAACATTTCTCGAAAAGCTGTTGCTTGTGATCGAGAAGTACGGTGACTATAATCTTACATTAGGTACATTATACAACACTGTGTAAATTAGTTCAGAAAAGAATTTTGAAGGGGTTGAGCAATACTATGAGTCATTCTTCAGGCTTTGAAATCAGCAGTATTAAGAAAGGTCCTCTGTTGTTTGTTATGATTCTGGGGGCGTTTATCGCGGTATTGAATCAAACGATTATGAGCGTTGCCATGCCGGAGCTGATGATCGACTTTGACATTGCGGCGTCTACCGCGCAATGGCTGACTACCGGATATATGTTAGTGAACGGTGTGCTAATTCCGATTACAGCCTATCTCATGCAGCGGTTTACGACACGTGAGCTGTTCCAGACCGCAATGATTATTTTTCTCGGAGGTACCATTGTTTCGGCAGTAGCACCTAACTTTGACGTCTTGTTGGCCGGTCGTCTCATTCAAGCAGCCGGTGCCGGCATTATTATGCCGCTGCTAATGACTGTCATCTTAACTGTATTCCCTCCTGACAAGCGAGGAGCAGCTATGGGCATGGTCGGTTTCGCTATTATTTTCGCACCTGCAATTGGGCCAACATTGGCTGGTTATGTTATGGAGCATTACTCATGGCGTACGATGTTCTATGGCATGATCCCGCTTGCCGTGATCGTCATCGGAGTAGCCTTTATCTTCTTGAAAAATGTTGCTGAACGACAATTTCCTAAAATTGACCTCTGGAGCGTACTCCTCTCCACTGTCGGATTTGGTGCCGTTCTGTACGGATTCAGCAGCGCCGGAAGCAAGGGTTGGTCAAGCACGGAAGTTATTCTTTCAATCGTGGTCGGTGTGATTGCTTTGATTCTGTTCACTTGGAAACAACTCATCTCCAAGGAACCGCTTCTTGAACTTCGGACATTCAAATATAGTATGTTCTCGCTGACGACCATTATTAATATTGCGGTTACGATGGTGATGTATGCGGATATGATGCTGCTGCCGCTGTATTTGCAAAATGCACGTGGATACACGGCGCTGGAGTCTGGTTTGCTGATGCTGCCTGGCGCGCTTCTGATGGGCGTTATGATGCCGATCACAGGAAGGCTTTTCGACAAATTTGGAGCCAAATGGTTGTCCATTATCGGTATGGCCATTACGATCGCAACAACAATCGGCTTCGTGAATCTGACGGATTCCACCAGTTATACGTATCTGGTTCTGATGTCCACAGGAAGACGTTTCGGTATGGCGATGTTCCTAATGCCGATTACAACGGCCGGTTTGAACCAACTGCCTGCTAGATTGAATGCGCATGGTACAGCTATCTCCAATACAATCAAGCAAGTAGCCGGCGCGATTGGCACCTCCTTGCTGATCACGGTTATGACAACCAGAACAAAGAGTCATTTTCAGGATATGGCTGCATCCGGTGGAAATGCTACACAAGAGCATATGATCATGGAGTCGACGATTCAAGGGATTAATGATGCATATCTAGTCATTATTGGAATTGGCGTTGTCGGTCTCTTGCTTTCTTTCTTCATTAAACGTACGGGTCAAGTCGTCGAAGAGAAAGCAGCTGGAATCACGTTGGAACCTAAACAAGTTCGTGTATCTAATAGATAACAAAGAAGAAGAACAACGATGAAACTTCAAAATCAAGCAGCGGTTGTTACAGGGGCAGCATCAGGCATGCATTCTAATTGAAATCATAGAGTAGTAATTGAGCCGGCTATCATGCCGGCTTTTTGCTGTAGGTAAAGTCTCACGCCTCATCTTCCATTCCGCGAAAATCTAACGAACCGTAGAGACGTTATTGGGCCGAATTTCGGGACTTCGAGAGTCTAACGAACCGTAGAGACGTTATGAAAGGATAATCAGCTCTCAACTACGCCAAAACCGTCAAATAGAGCCCCTACGGTTCGTTAGCATATTTTCGGTGCCAATAATGGGCAAATAAGCGCCATACGGTTCGTTAGAACATTCCGCACTCCAAAAAAAAACCGTGAGGCTTCTTTGTTCATGATTCTACGCCTTAATTGGAACGACTCGAACTGTTATTGAAAAGGTTTGGCTTTGAACAGCCCCTCGAAGCCGTGGCCTAGGATGCCGGCTTTTCTTTTTGGCGAAAATTGGTTCTTAATAGAAAAAAGCAAATTTATTTCGTGGCATCGCATGGGATAAGATGAATTCATTCTACGAGAGTACATAGGATTTCAGGGAAAAGGATGATGACGCGATGCCACACCGTACCACTGGATTTAGCGCTGCGGAATTAATCAATTCCGTTGGCATGAAATTGATGCGAATTGAACCCGGCGAATTTACGATGGGTGATCTGCACGGTGACTTGGATGAGCAGCCGCCGCACCGGGTCACGATCAGCCAACCGTTCTATATGGGTGCCTGCCAGGTGACGAACGCGCAGTATGAGCGGTTCGATCCGGAGCACCGTAAGCTCCGCGGCAAGCTAGGATTCTCGATTGAAGATGATGAGGCGGTTGTTTTTGTAAGCTGGTATGATGCCGTTGCCTATTGTGCATGGCTGTCCGAACGTGAAGGGAAGTCTTACCGGCTTCCTACTGAGGCCGAATGGGAATATGCCTGCCGGGCGGGGACGGAGACGGCGTATTCCATGGGAGATAGATTCCCAATTGAGCAGTATAAACATCAGCGTCACAGCTGGTACCCCGACCCGGTTAAGACGAAGAAAGAATTTGAGGTTGTGCCCTTAACCGTTGCCGAATTTCCGGCGAATCCTTGGGGCTTATACGACATGCACGGTAACGTGGAGGAATGGGTTCTGGACTGGTACGGACCTTACGAAGCGGACAAGCAGAAGGATCCCATAGGTCGGGAAGACGGGGATTTTAAAGTATGCAGAGGGGGCAGTCACTCAACTCCTGTTCATTATTTGCGCTCGGCAGAGCGTATGGGTACGCTGCCGCAAGACAAGCACTGGATGATTGGATTTCGAATCGTTATGGCGGTGGAATCGGACTTTGAGGTGCGGCCTGCGCCGCAGAAAGCACAGTATCAGCGGGACGTTAAACAGGATATACCGAAGGATATTGAGGCAGGCCATGATCCGGAAATTGCGTATTTCACTCCGCCTAAACTCTATGTTCATGCTGAAAATAATGAACGAGGACCTTTCTTTCGACATCATCATTCCCCCGCATTAACGCAAGCTCCCAATGGCGATTTATTGGCCGTTTGGTTCACGACGAATGAGGAGAGCGGACGTGAAATGAAGCTAATCGCGAGCCGTCTGCGTTACGGGGCAGAGCAATGGGAGGAAGCCTCCGTTTTCTGGGATGCTCCTGACCGAAATATGACAGGCGGCGCACTGTGGAATGACGGGCACGGCAAACTATTTCATATTTGCGGTCTGGGGGCAGCAGGTACTTGGGGGACACTGGTTCAGGTCATACGTACTTCGACTGATAGTGGAGTGACGTGGAGCAAAGGTCGGCTGATGTCTATCGATCACGGTGTACGGACGATGCCGATACCATCGTTATTCCGAACGAAGTCAGGCGCGCTTGTGCTGTCCTGCGACGCGGAAACCGGAGGGAGCGGCGGCTCCAACGTATGGATTAGCAAGGACGATGGCGATTCATGGTACGATGCTGGCGGTTTGATTGCTGGCATTCACGCTCCTGTTGTGGAGCTGAGTGACGGACGATTAATGGCACTTGGACGTGGAGACGAAATAAACGGCAAAATGCCAATGAGTCTATCCGATAATTTGGGCCAAAGCTGGACTTACCGCGCATCGGAATTCGACCCGATCGGCATGGGACAGCGTGCCGTTCTTCGCAGGCTGAACGAGGGACCGATCTTCTTCGCCTCATTCGCAACGAATATGCCGATAGAAGATGCGTCCGGGAAGACGCGCCTAATCAACGGTTTGTTCGCGGCATTGTCTTATGATGACGGGAAGACATGGCCATATAAACGGCTCGTGTCCCGAGATTCGGTGGGTGAAGTATGGAATGGCGGCGCATGGACGGGTGAATTTACGATGGACAAGAGCAATGCCGAACCGAAGGGATATCTGGCCATGGTTCAGGCTAGAAACAATGTCATTCATCTAATCAGCAGTCGCGTGCACTATGCATTTAATTTGGCGTGGTTGCTTACGCCTCCGCCGGCAATAGAAGACTAATAACGGGGACGAACACACCGCAGTAGAGTCAGGAGAGTGGGCGGGCAGGGAGAGTGCATCCTGCTCGGTCACTTTTTTTGTATAGGTTGGTTAAAGGTTGAAGGCTGCTCGAAGCAGCACCTTGCCGCCATCGTGTGATTTGCTAGACAAGAAGCTCCCCAGTGATCTACATTAGCGGAAAATCGGCGGAAAGAGGGAATGTAGCTCACCTAGTGATCTACATTGTTGGTATGCAGAATGATGAGAGGTAACAGTTACTGCTCATCCGCCGAAATAGGGGGATTTGAGCGAAAGAGAGGTAGCGGTTACCGCGTTCTCCGCCAACTTTTCATTGGTTTTCCGATAAAGTATACTATATAATCAAGTTATGGATTTATAAGTATAATGTAGTGTTCGCACATCGGGTAGGAACTGGCAGAAGGGGTGGATGAGATGAGAGAGACAATGCCGCTTTACAAGTTTATTGTGGAAGACATTAAAGAGAAGATCGGCAGCGGCCAACTGAAGGACGGGGATGCGATACCAACGCAGATCGAGCTGGCCAAGTTGTACGAGACGAGTGAAATTACGTCGCGGCGTGCGCTAAGTGAACTCGTGAATGAAGGGCTGGTTGTCCGCATTCGCGGCAAAGGGACGTTCATTCAGCTGCGAGACCTACAGCATGCCGATGCTTCGAACGGCGGCAAGATTGCGCTCGAACAGATCGTGTTGATTCATCCGTCTGCCTCGCCGCATCTGTTCAACCATCCGTTCTATGCCAATTTTATGAGTGGCATTCATGCAGCGTGCGAAGAACATAATATCCGATTCCAGCTGCTCGACGTAAGCGAAAGCGATGGAATCGAGTCGAATCCGCTGGTCGGAGCCATCGTGCTGCCAGGCGCACCGGGTGCGCAAAATATATTGATCCCCCTACTGAAAGCATGGAAAGAAGCCGAACTGCGCATGGTGCTGGCTCATTTCTATTTCCCGCAGCTTCGTATTCCGTATGTCATCGTCGATAATCTGACGGGCGGTTACTTGGCCACCGAGCATCTGATATCGCTTGGTCACAAGCGCATCGGCATCATTGTAACGGGCCACTCGCTAATGGACATCAACCAAGAGTTCTCGCTTCGCCTGCAAGGATATAAGCTGGCATTATCGCAGCATGGAATCGCGTTCGATGAGTCGCTTGTATCGGTGATGGAAGCGAATGAAGAACTGGAGGAGATGGGCTACGAAGGTGCCAAGCAGCTGTTGGCGCTTGAGAATAAGCCGACCGCCATCTTCGCAACGAGTGATTACAAGGCATTTGGCGCCATTCGCGCTGGCAAAGAACTCGGGCTGCGCATTCCCGATGAGCTCAGCATCGTCGGCTATGACGACGTCATCCAAAGCCGCTATACCTCGCCGGCGCTCACAACGGTCAATCAGAATACGGAGCGGATGGGCAAGCGGGCCGTTGAATTACTGCTGAAGCCATGGAGTGAAAAGGCGATTGAAGAGTCTTTTGTGAAAGAGGAAATTGTGCCGAAGCTGCTGGTTCGCAGCAGTACCACGCATTACTCCGTAACCCAATAAAAGTATACCTATGTATAAATTAAAACTATTATTTAAACTAAATAATATACATTGCATACTTAATTCGAAAGCGGCGCTGGGCTGCCACCTCTAAAAGGAGTCCGGCGGTACGATCATGAACATCGGGCTTGGCAGTGCAGAATCGTCGCTCCCGATTAACGATATGATCCGCTGCGAGACGAATGTACTGGGTTCATTCTGCTATACGCCGCAATCTGGCTGTCTAGGCGAACCGATCGGTTCGGCTAAATGACATACGAGTGCTGCGAAATCCGTTTAACTATTAGCTGTCCTTCATCTTGGTCAGAAATGCGGAAATCGCATAATGAGCAGCCCCCCGCACAGCGGACTTGTCACCTTGCTCCGCATAGAGCAGGCGGAATTGTTCCCGGTGATAAGCGAGCGCGCGGCTGCCGACCGTAGAGGCGACCGCTTCGCGAATCCACGGTTCCGCGCGGCGCATCCGGTTGCCGATGATGACAACATTGGGATTGAATACATTGACGATGTTCGCAATCCCCGTTCCGATCCACTCCCCTATACGATGAAACAGGGCGATGACTTTCTCATCGCCTTGTTCGGCTGCGCCGATCAGGGCGTCCAAATCCGTGTAACCCAGCGGTTCCGCCTGTTCAAGCAGCGCGTTCTCGGACGCGTAGAGCTCCCAACAGCCGCGATTGCCGCAGCGGCATGGCGTGCCATCGGCCATAACGGACAGATGGCCAAGCTCTCCGGAGAAGCCGGCCGCCCCTTTGTACAGCTCCTTGTTCAAAATAATGCCGGTTCCGATCCCGATGCCGACACTGACATAGATTTGATTGGCAATGCCGCGTCCGGCGCCGTATTTCTGCTCGCCCTGCGCCCCGGCGTTCGCTTCGTTGTCGATCGTAGCCGGCACGCCGAAACGTTCCTCGATCATAGCCCGAAGCGGAACTTGCGGCCAAGATAAGTTGGGTGCGAACAATATCGTGCCCTCGCCATTAACGATACCTGGCACGCCTATACCAATACCAACTAGCCCATATGGACTCGCAGGCATAGATGTTTGCAGCTCTTCGATGCAATCCATTAGCTTCGGAAGCACAATCTCGGCCTCATGGTTATCGATCGGCAGCTCGCGTTCGAGCACGACGACGCCTTCCAGATCGGTCAAAATGCCGCGGATGTAATTGACCCCAAGATCGATGCCAACCGCGTAGCCTGCACGGGCATGGAACAAGAGGAGAAACGGCTTGCGTCCGCCGCTCGATTCACCTGGTCCAATGTCCAGCACGAGGTGACGGTCGATCAAATCCTGCACGAGGCTCGACACCGTCGCCTTGTTCAGTCCGGTACGCTCCGATATTTGAGCACGTGAAAGAGGCGCATGACGAACCACCGCCTCCAGCACGATTGCCGTATTCATTTTTTTGACTAAGGTCAGATCTCCGGTCTTCTTAATGGCCATAACGTCCCCCGAATCCGCCTCGCGGATGATTTGGGTACGATTTTACCACGGAGAAGATGAAGTTGCACCTTTTTATTCCTCGTCATCGAACACGTCGATGATCCACACATTCGACTCCGCTGTACCGCTGACCGAATATCCGCCTTCTCTAAACGTAAATCCGACATGCGCTTGGTTCTCTAATTTGCGGCCCGGCGGCTCCGACTTCACCCTAGCCTTGAACGAAACCGTCGCGAATGTGCCGGCAGGGATAGTACCGATCGGAATACCAGGCCCGCCCGGAGCAGCATCAAGCAGCCGTTCGCCGTTAACCGTCACACTGCCCGGAATAAAGGCGGCTTCCACCGGAAGCGGATCTCTCAGTACAACATTATGCGCCGCATATGGCGTTGGATTCCGTACAACGAATGAATACGTGATGCGATCGCCTACAACAACAGATATCGCACTTGATGTTTTCTCAACGAGCAGGCCAACGACCGTAACAAGGGCGCGCGCTTCGAGAGGTGCCGTTTCATTCGAGGTGATGACAGCCGTATTGACGACCTGGGAACCAATCTGCGCATCCTGAGGAAGGGTGAACCAGAGAGCTCCGCGCTGATTCGCGCCAGGCGTCAGCTCTTCCAGATGGAAATCATACCGGGCTGCCGAATCGAACAAATGAATGTTATGCAAGGTGACGTTACCGCTGTTGACGAAGAACAGTTCCATTCTTAGCTTGCCGCCCGGAACTCCGATGATCGGCAGCCGTTTGGTTAACTCAAGCCGTGGACTCGGCAGAACAAGCACGGAACTTTCCGCGACAGCAGGCGGCGTTTCGCTCGAAGTGACCGTTACAACGTTGGTAATAACGGTACCAGCCAGTGTGCCTGCAGGGACGATGTAGTCAAACAGAAGGGTGAAGGAATCGCCGATATCCAAGGAGCTGATCGTTTCATCCACGGAAATAAACGGGTCGTGCAGCACGATATTCGTCAAGATCGCGTTGGAGGTATTCGTTACGGTCGTTTCGAACGTAATCGTTCCTCCCGGCAGTACCTCGGTTTGCGCGGACGTCTTCCGAACATCAATCGAATAGACCGGCAAAATATCCAGATTCGTCATGGCCTCTTGCGGATCGGTCTGGTCGGAGAAGGCTACAACAGTATTGAATATCTTGGTTCCAGCCTGAATTCCGAGAGGAATTTGATACGGAATAGTCAACAGAACGGAGTGCTGAGGTTCTAACTGCGAAATGACTTCGTTCAGATTGAGCAAGGTATCCGTTATCCGTATGCCCGTTAACGGCACATTGCCCGTATTCGTGACCGTGATCATATAATTGACGATTTGTCCGGGGCTGGCGGTTCTCGTGCTTTCAAGCTTCTCCAGACTCAAAGAAGGAGCGGCGGCCACAGTAACGGCAGCAGCGGCGGAAGCGGGCAGCGTCTGGTCGGAGGTTACAACGGCGACATTGTTGATAACTGTGCCTGCAGCCGTTTGCGGTGGAATTGTGTAGTCAACCGTAATGGTTCGTGTCACACCTGCCGGAATAACAGGCGCTTGAATGAATAAGCCAAGCAGTTCATCGGTCAACACAGCGTTCGTTATATCGATGGACGAGGTATTGATCACCTCGATGGTGAATGTAACGGTCTCGCCTGGAGCAGCAGAATCAGGGCTGACCGTCTTTGTAATGGAAATGCTTGCCGGCGTATCTACGCTGATCGATGCGGAGGCAGTGACAGGCGTCGGAATTTGGTCTGAGGTCACAGATGCCGTATTGGTAATAATCGTACCGGAAGGTACGGCCGGGACTAGGAACTGCACAATGGCTGGCACGCTTTGGCCGATCGCAAGCGATGGGATTACTTCTACGAAGCCGAGTGACGGATCGGTAACCGTTACATTCGTCAGCGGTACGTTTCCGGTATTTTGCACCGTTATGGTGTAGTTCACAAGGTCGCCGGGCATGGCGGTCTGCTGACTGGCCGTCTTGGTCAAGGCGACCGCCGGAATCCCGTTCACAGTGACAGTTGCACTGGCCGTCTGTGTTTCACCAAGTGCATCGACGAAGACCGTATTGACGATTACCGTGCCTCCGGGCGTACCAAGCGGAACGGTATAAGGCACGCTCAGTATATAAGAACTCTGCGGCGGAAGTTCGGCCAACGTCTCGCTGACACCAAGAACGGGGTCCGTAATTTGAATGTTTGTCACGAGCCCTGTGGAGTCGTTATATACAACAATCGTGTAAAAGATTGTATCGCCCGGATCAGCGGTTAAGGTGCTCACAAGCTTCTGCACTTTAATATCTCCGGCAGGAATAGGCAGTATCTCGACACTGGCGCTTGCCGTGCGATCGCCGGTCTGTACATTGCTTGCAGTTGCGGTGTTCACAATTATGGAGCCGGGAGCGGCATCATCCGGAATGGTGTACGGAAGCATATACGTCTGAACGGAGTTAGGCTGAAGCTCTGCGATTACCGTCAGCAGATCAAGGAAAGGGTCCGACACCTGGACGTTGAAGAGTGAGACGTTGCCTGTATTTTCGACTTCGATGGTATAGGTGATGGTTTGACCGGGCAGTGCTGTGGCGAAATTGACCTGCTTCGAGATGGTCATGTCAAACACATTCTCGGTGGTCACGGAAGCTGTTGCTGAGACAGGCGGCGTCTGGTCGGAAGAAACCGTTACGGTGTTAACAAATACAGTTCCTCCGAGTGTATCTAGCGGAATCGTGAAATCAGCTTCGATTGTCCGGGATTCGCCCGGTGCGAGGCTGTCAAACGTATAGTTTAAATTGAAAAATTCATCCACGAGCAGCACATTCGTTAATACGACCGCTGACGTATTCGTCAGTATAATCGTGAAGGTCACGGTTTCGCCCGGAAGAGCGGAAGCTTCGCTTACGGTCTTGGTCAGCGAGATGGTTGGCGGAGTACCGACGGTTACATACGCGTCGGCGAATACCGGAATCGGCGTCTCGGTTGACGTCGCATTAGCGATATTATGAATGATCGTTCCCGGCGGCAAGGCTGGAATGACCGAAGGGAAGTTGAACGCTGATTGCCCGCCTTGCGCGATTAGCGGAATGATGGTATCCACGCCAAGGAGAGGATCTTGAACGCGTACTTGCGTCAAGTCCGTATTGCCTGTATTGGTAACCGTGAACGTATAGGTGAGCGGCGTGCCGGCCGGACCGCTGGTCGGCGAAACGGTTTTGGCTAAACTAAGCGATGGCACGGCAGTGATAATAACCATCGTGGTTGCGGTTACGGGCTCCGTTTGGTCAGAGTCGGCTGTCGCGGTGTTCGTCAGAATGGTACCGGCAGGCGTACCGGCGGGTACCGTGTACGGAATTTCGCACATAAACGAGACGCCGGGATGAAGCAAGGCAATCGTTGTGCTGAAGGACAACAGAGGGTCCGTAATGGTGATATTCGATAAATCGGCGTTGGAAGTATTGGTGACAATAATGGTGTAATTGATAATTTCGCCAGGCACTGCCGTGCTCACATCCGCTTTCTTATCCAGCGATAAAGAATAAACAGCGGCGACTACAACTTCGGCGGATGCAGAAACAGCAGGGGTTTGATCGGTTGTTACGGTAGCGGTGTTGATAATCTTCGTTCCTGCGGCTGTTCCAAGCGGAACCAAATAAGAGGCGTTTGCGGCATACTGTCCGCCGAGCGGGAGAATGGGCACTGTAACGGAAAATGACAACACCGGATCTGAAATAAAGACGTCCGTAAGCGGAATATTGCCCGTGTTCGTTACCGTAATGTCGTAGAAGACCGTCTCGCCTGGCGTTACCAGCGTCGCACTTGGTGTTTTCGTAATTGCAATGCTGGGAGCAGCGGCGATGGTGACATCTGTACTCGCTGTTTGTGTGCCAAGTGAAGATACGAGTGTCGCGGTATTGTGAATAACAGTGCCGGCCGGCGTTCCAGCCGGAACCGTGTACATCCCATGAAAGACTACAGACGTTTGCGGGTCGAGCTTCGCGATGGTTTGATCGACTTGAAGCAGCGGATCCGTCAGTACGAGATTGAACAGCGTCGTTGCTTTGGATTCATTGCTGACAGTTAGGGTGTACGTAATCGTTTGTCCGGGAACGGCTGTTGTGGTGTCCGCTGACTTGGTTAAGACGACAGACGGCGTTTCTGTGATGAAGACGAATGCCGAATCGATTAAGGGCTGCGGCAAATTGCTCGCGGTCAGCGTTGCGGTATTGACGAAATTGCTGCCGATGGGCGTGTTCGCAGGAATGACGAAAGGAACAGAAGCCAGCTCACCGCTCGTCGCCGAAGGAAACGTCAAGTCAAGACCAAGCACGGGGTCGACCAGATGCACATTTAAGAGCGTGGCATTATTTTGAACAACAAGCGTAAAAGTGTAAGTTACCGTATCCCCGGGTTCTGCAGTGGTGGGTTGAACGGTCTTGATCAGCTCCGCAACAATCGGGCCGACAATATTGATGGTGACGGCTGCGGACTGCAATGGCGTTTGATTGCTCTTCGCCGTGACGATATTCTGATAGCTGCTATTGGGCGGACCGGGTTTGATAACGGAATTGATCGTGAACTGCACAGACTGTCCGGCCGGCAGCACCATGATCGTTTGATTGAAGTTGAGTTCAGGGTCGTCGACGACGATGTTCGTTAACGTTCCGGCGCCGGTGTTAGTGACCGTGATGACGTAAGTTAACGGTGTTCCGGGAGGACCGCTTACGGAGCTCGCTCCATTGACGGTCTTCCCGAGCTGCAGCCTCGGCGTGCAGAATACTTCGGGCAAACAGCCGGTAAACGGGACGTGATGTTCTTCGATGGAACCAGTCGTATTGGTCAGCGAGCCGACGACAATCGAGCCGTCGATATTGCCAAAGCCGGATGCGCTCCACGCAGCGAATGGCGCAAGCACGGAACCTTTGATCGACAGATTCAGGTTGAACGCGGTTGTCGCCTGAAAGAAATTCCATAGAATAACGGCACCGTTGGATGGAGAGGATTGACCGCCATTGATGAAAATCGCATAGCTGCCGAATCCGACATTGGTGCCCGTAATGTTCACAAGTACCGTGGAGCCAGGAGGCGTGATGATATTGATGCCGTTCGCGGTAGACAGCGAAACGCCGGAGCCGGCTACGTTATTGCCGTTAATGGTGAAAATATTCAGCGTCGGGCTGCTTCCGCTTAATACGATCTGACCGAAATTGACGAAGGCGGTTCCATTAGGGCTGAGTGAGCCCCATGAGCTTGAGGCGCAGGTCAGATATTGGGTTGCTAATGCAAAATCAACGGGAGTGCCGCGAAAAGGCTGCCCGGTGACGCCGTTATTGTTCGTCATCGTATAGTTGATAATTGTACCAGTCGGGCTGATGACGCTATTTCCGTTGAAATTGGTTCCGCCGATAATGTTCATATTGCCGCCAACGATTAAGTCGGCACGCGTTGTTGATGAGGGAAGTGCGTTCCCAATCCCGTAGCTGTTGTACGTTGCGTTACCTCCAACGGCCACGCGCCCGCCGGAATCAACGAAGGATTGCGTGTGGTTCCCCAGTACGAACACGTTAAAATCATTTGCCACGCCTAAATTGCCGCAGGCCATCCACGTTCGCCTCCTGTGTGTAGATGAAAAATAAACTATGTACAATGTATGCGAGCGAGCAGGGATGAATGCCTGTATTTGGATTGCGGATTTTATTAAAAAAACATACTTTGTTTAGTAGACAAACTAAGTTTGGAGATGCTAGAATAGCTGTAAGAGCGTTTTCAATACATCCATTCTAGGAGGAATTATTCATGGCTTATTTTCAAAATATCGGTAAAATCGCTTACGAAGGCAAAGGTTCCGACAATCCGTTAGCATTCAAACATTACAATCCTAAAGAGGTTGTACTCGGCAAAACAATGGAAGAGCATCTGCGCTTTGCAGTAGCTTACTGGCATACATTCACTGGTTCCGGCTCCGACCCGTTCGGTGTTGGCACTGCGGTTCGCGGCTGGGATTCTGCTAATGAGATGGACCAAGCGAAAGCACGCGTTGAAGCGAACTTCGAATTCCTGAACAAAATCGGCATTCCTTATTTCTGTTTCCATGACCGCGATATTGCTCCAGAAGGCGCAACGCTGGCTGAAACGAACAAGAACCTTGATATTATCGTAGACTTGATGGAAGAGAACATGAAAGCTTCCGGCGCAAAACTGCTCTGGAACACAGCGAATATGTTCACGAACCCGCGTTTTGTACATGGTGCAGGTACGACTTCCAATGCGGATGTGTTCGCTTATGCCGGTGCACAATTGAAGAAGAGCCTTGAAGTGGGTAAACGTCTCGGTGCTGAGAACTATGTATTCTGGGGCGGCCGCGAAGGCTACGAAACGCTTCTTAATACAGATATGGCGCTTGAGCTCGACAACCTTGCACGTTTGCTTCACATGGCTGTTGCTTACTCCAAAGAAATCGGATTTGGCGCTCAGTTCCTGATTGAGCCTAAGCCGAAAGAGCCGACAAAACATCAATATGACTTTGACGCGGCAACGACAATTGCGTTCCTGCAGAAATATGATCTGAAAGAATACTTCAAGCTGAACCTTGAAGCGAACCATGCTACGCTTGCCGGCCATACATTCGAGCACGAAATCCGCGTTGCTGCCATTAACGGCATGCTTGGATCGCTTGATGCGAACCAAGGCGACTTGCTGCTTGGCTGGGATACAGATGAATTCCCGACAGACCTTTACTCCACAACGCTTACCTTGTATGAAGTGCTTAAAGCAGGCGGAATTGGCAAAGGCGGCGTAAACTTCGACGCGAAAGTACGCCGTGGCTCTTTCGAAGATGAGGATTTGTTCCTTGCTCACATTGCCGGTATGGACACTTATGCTTGGGGTCTGAAAGCAGCTGCGAAGCTGATCGACGAGAAAATCATCGACAACATCGTAGACAACCGTTACCGCAGCTTCCGCGACGGCATCGGCGCCGAAATCGTTGCTGGCCGTGCAACGCTGCAATCGCTTGAGCAGTACGCAATGCAAAACAACACGATCAAGAACGAGTCCGGCCGTCTAGAGCGGATCAAATTGGTGCTGAACGAAGTTATCTACAGCGTTTAAGTCGAGGGGGTCCATCATCGCATGTCCTATGTTATCGGAATTGACCTTGGTACAAGCGCCGTCAAAGCGCTTCTCCTGGATCGAAGCGGAACTGTAGCTGCTGAAGCTTCCCGTGATTATCCGCTGTATCATGAACACTCCGGCTGGAGCGAGCAGACGCCGGATGACTGGGTGGAAGGTACAATCGGCGCGCTTCGCGAGCTTGTGGAGCAATCCGGCGTACCGGCTGATGCGATTGAAGGCATCAGCTTCTCCGGTCAAATGCATGGCTTGGTGCTGCTGAATGCGGCAGGAGATCCCGTTCGCAAAGCCATTCTATGGAACGATACGCGCACAACGGCGGAATGCCGGGAGATCGAAGCGTTAGTGGGTCAAGAGCTGCTGCTTACGGTAACGCGTAATCCAGCGCTTGAAGGCTTCACACTGCCGAAGATTTTGTGGGTGCGCAAGCATGAACCGGAAGTTTTCGCGCAGGCGGTTTCGTTCTTGCTGCCGAAAGACTATGTGCGTTATCGCCTTACGGGCGCACTTCACATGGACTATTCGGATGCAGCAGGTACATTGCTGCTCGATGTTGCGGGCAAATGCTGGAGCAGCGAGGTACTAGAAGCAGTTGGTCTTCCGGCTTCGTTCGCGCCGCCGCTTGTGGAATCCCATTCGTTGACCGGCACATTGCTGCCCGATCAAGCAGCAGCATCAGGACTTTCCGAGAGCACGAAGGTGTTCGCGGGCGGTGCGGATAATGCTTGCGGAGCCATTGGCTCCGGTATTTTGCAAGAGGGGCTGACGATGTGCAGCATCGGCACTTCCGGCGTTATTCTTTCGTTCGAGCAAGGCAGCGGCAATGATTTCCGCGGCAAAGTGCATTTCTTCAATCATGGTAAAGAGAATGCGTTCTACGCGATGGGCGTTACGCTCGCGGCAGGCTACAGTCTCAGCTGGTTTAAGAACACCTTTGCTAAAGGGGAATCGTTCGACGAGCTGCTTGCCGGTATTGGCGAAGTGAAACCAGGCGCTAACGGCCTGCTGTTCACACCTTATCTGGTTGGCGAGCGTACACCGCATGCCGATTCGGTTATCCGCGGCAGCTTCATCGGCATCGATGGGTCGCATGAACGGATTCACTTTGCCCGTGCTGTTATGGAAGGCATTACGTTCTCGCTGAACGAATCGGTGGATCTGTTCAGACAAGCCGGCAAAACAGTCGATACGATCATTTCCATCGGCGGCGGTGCTCAGAATCCGGTATGGCTTCAGATGCAGGCTGATATTTTCGGCGCAGATGTCGTATCCTTGGAGAATGAGCAAGGTCCGGGACTTGGTGCGGCCATGCTCGCGGCCTATGGCTGTGGATGGTTCGATAGTTTGGAGGCGTGCGCGGAACTGTTCGTGAAACGCGCCGCTGTCTATCATCCAGACCCAGCAGCTGTCAATGCATATGCAGGGCTGTTCCGTGTCTATCAGGACGTTTATGCGCAGACTAAAACGCTCAATGCAGGTTTGCAGCCGTATCGAACTTAGGGTGAAATCGTTGAAGCCGCTTCTTTCGAAAGTTGAGAGAAGCGGCTTTTTTGCGTTGTGTAGTCATCAGCTTTCTTTAAATATTTAACTTTCAGCAAAAATATGGTAGATTTAAAAAATAAACATATGGCGCTAAAATGGAGGTTTTAATTGGCGTTTCCTAATTACGGAAAATGTCGAAAAATGTAATTATTAAAGTGATCATTTTCCAAGTATACTGGAAATGTTGCTGTTATTAATGGCGTTAACCTATCTGGGGCAGAGGCGGAGATCAACATGGGGAAGAAGAATGGTAAGGTTAGATTTACGGTTGGAGCCAAGCTGATGATTTCCTTTATCAGCGTTCTGCTGTTGCTGCTTGTGAATGGGGTATTGAGTTCCCTCATGATGACCAAAATTAATGACAACACGAAGATGATCGCGGACAAATGGCTTGTAGGCGTCGAGACGATCAACAACATCAATTACATGGCGGATCATGTGCTCACCTTGCAGTACAAGATTCTTCTTGAAACCAATGCAAGTTTGAAGAAGCAATATGTATCCGATACCGATGCTACGGTTAAGAAAGTCGATGAGAGCCTCGCCGCTTACAAAGGCATTATGACGGCCGGAGATCAGACGGATCAGGATCTGTTCACGAAACTCGAAGAAGCGTGGAAAGGTTATCAGGACGTGACGAAGAAAGTGTCCGCGAGCAACAAGCAAGCGCTGAGCACAGAAGAGATCGTCACGCTGATGAAAGATTCGGAGCATTCCTATGCCGCTATTCAAAGCAGCATTGATTATTTGGTTCGTAACAACCATACCGGGGCAGAAGAGGCGAAGGAGCAAAACATGACCATCAATTCGCAATCGCAGCGGACAAGCCAAATTGCATTGGTTGTCGGTACGCTTCTGGTCATTTTCCTAACCTGGTATGTACGTAGAACGATATCGAAGCCAATTAAGCAGGCGGCTGTCGTCGTCAATGAAGTCGCAAGCGGTAACTTGGTCACTCAAATGCCTAAGATTCGCAATAAGGATGAGATCGGAGCCTTGTTTAACTCGCTTTCCGGTATGATCGTGCAATTGCGATCAGCTATGCAAGGCGTACAAGAAGCGTCGGCAGGCATTGCCTCTTCTTCTCAGCAGATGCTGGCTATTTCGGAGCAGAACGCGGGCTCGTCACAGCAAGCTGCTGAATCGGTTGCGGAGATGGCTGCCGGAACAGAGATCACGCTGCAGCGTTTCGAGGAAGTAAGCAAGACGACGCAGGATCTTGGCGAAGGCATCAATCGCATCGCGGAATCGACCTCCCTCGTCGCGAGCTTATCGGCAGATGCGAGCCGTCAGGCTGCGATTGGGCATGAAGCGGTGTCGCAGGCAATGGTACGTATGTCGGCCATTCACGAGACCGTGCAGCAAGCAACCGAGCAAGTCAATCGACTCGAAATACATACTCGCAACATTGGCGGCATTTCGAAGCTGATCGGTGAAGTGTCGAAACACACTAACTTACTCGCCCTCAATGCGGCGATTGAAGCAGCCCGCGCAGGTGAGCACGGCCGCGGCTTCGCTGTAGTCGCGGACGAGGTGAGGAAGCTGGCGCTTCAAACTTCGGAGGCCATCGATGAGATAGAACAAGTCATTGAGCATGTCACGAATGACACGCTTACAGTGGTGGAAACGATGCGCTCCAGCTCCATAGAGGTGGAGGCCGGTCTGCGCAGCGTGCGTGAAGCCGGTGCATCTTTCGCTGGCATTGCAGCAGCGTCGGAGCGCGTATCTGGTCAGGTGCAAGAGGTTGCAGCTGCTTCGGAGCAAATGGCAGCAGGCTCGGAGCAAGTCATCAGCTCGATGCAGCGTCTGCAGGAGATCGCAAGAAACAGCTCCGAGACGGCAATGACTGTAGCGGCTACGACAGAAGAGCAAACCGCATCTGCGGAGCAAATCGCCAATTCTTCACGTTCGCTGAGCGATATTGCGCTTGAGATGAATGAATTGACGGCGAGGTTTAAACTATAACAGAAAAGGGCCTTCTCAATAACTTGAGAAGGCCCGTTCTATTTTGAGTTAATCTCCCCAGATTTCCCCTGGCTCTACGCCAAGCTCTGCCGCTATCAAATGGGCGGTTAAGCGCTGCGGCTTCTTGATTTTACCGTTGCGGATATTGGATATGGTCGTTAATGAGATTTGGGTGTTCTCAGCAAGCTGGGTGACAGAAAGCTTCTTCTCCACCATGAGCAGACGAAGCTTATAGGCCGGATCAATCTCAGCATCGCGCATTTCGCTCTTAAAGGCTTGTGATTGTTTGCGAATGGCTTGTCCAAACTTGGATAGGTGAATGGCATTCATGGCAAGGGTTACGATGGCGTAGCATTTAAAGCTGTCATCTGCATTGTAGAAGGGTTGGATGAGGGATGTCGTTAGGTAGCGATCTTCAAAAAGCCGCAGTGTGTACGTGATTTGACCCGACTGGCGACTTTCACGAAGGGATTTAAAAAAGCTGTGGACACGAACTTGGTCTTCTTCTACAATAAACTCTTTGTTTTGTTTCAGGGAAAGCTTATATCGGTCATACGGAATCGAGTTGCGATAGCTGCGAAGCGACATGATTAACCCGCCGCTCGTATAAATGACAGAGGAAACAATGTTCTGTTTCAGCACCATGTCTTCAATCCATTTGTGCTCAGATCGGTCAACGAGCTTAATGGTGTAGTAGACCGCATTAATAATTTCAAGCTGCTGAATATGAACTTCGGCGAAGATATGCTTATCTGCCTGCAAAGTAAGGTTGCATTCCGCATATGCGCTGTCCTTCTGATCTGAGAAGTCGGCGCAAAGCCGTTCAACAAGCTCCCATAACGTATTAGCAGTATGAGGTTGTATCTTTGTTATATCGTGCCCGATTAACTGCTCAGAGGAGAACCCGGTTATAGTCGAGAAGGCATTATTAATCGTATGAATTGTGAGTACGCCTTGATTTTCATGAATGATCATGATTGCATCTGTATAATAAGTAAATAAATCATCCACTATTATGCACCCCTGCACCTGTTGTTCGTTTATTATAACACATTATTTATGGAAGGGAATGGATAATCATGCTTCACATCACAAATGGAGATCATGCTGCCGCGTTGATAGGGCGAAGCGAGCGATTCGCATCAGATCGGATTCTGCCTTGGAGAGAGAGCTGGATAGACGGTCCAACGCCTTTGGAATGGTGGGGACAAGCAGAAACAATCGAGCGTGCTGCATGGATAGAACGTGACTTTGGTGTACCGAGTGAGCATTACCGACGTGAGTGCGAAGTGCAGTTAGCGGTACTGACGAGCGCGGTACAAGAAGGCGAGGAAATTGTGCTCTGGTTTGAATATGATTTGTTCGATCAGGCGATGCTTGCGGCACTGCTCTATTGGCTGTGGCGCTCGGAAGCATGTGAATCACGGCTTGGTCAAGCTCCGAAGCTTAGTTGGGTTATTGCCGAAGAGGTCGCCGGTGTTACAGATTTTCGCGGCCTTGGTCAGCTGACAGCGGAGCAGATTGGCGGCTTGTGGCCGGAGCGAAAGCCGGTATCCTGTGATGAACTCGCTGCAGGCGCTCGTGCATGGGAGGCTTATGCGGCGGGCAGCAGGGAATCGATTGATGCTTGGCTGCAAAGCCAAGATGGAGCCATGCTTCCCGTGATGGCAGCAGCGCTCCGGTTCCAACTCCAGCGGATTCCTTCCGAGGCGGAGGGTGAGCTAGGAATTGTGGAGCGTTTAACGCTGGAAGCACTAGCAGAGGGGCAAAGGCCGATGACCCCGGATAAGTTATTCGGCATCGTTTCGGCGGAGCTGCCGATGCTTGGGATGGGAGATTTGTCATATTGGTCTGTGCTGAGCAAGATGGCAGCAGGGGATCATGCGCTGATTAGTATAGAAGGAGAAGAGCCGCTGCCAGGTTATGCTGCGGTACATCCGATTGAATGGAGCAGGTGGCAAATTCGTCCCGCAGTGAATGGATTTGGTAAGGGGCAGGAATGACTTCTCGTGAAATGGGTATTCTAAACGGGAATGGACTATTTTGCCGGAGAAGGGTGTGCCTGAAAGATGCAGAATGATACTGCGTTATTTTTTCAATTCGGTGACAGCAAGACCGCCGCGCTCGCGTGCAGCACGCTTCAGGAACTAGGTTATGAACCTGTCATCCAGCAGGAGATGGGGGTGCACATTCATTTGCACGGCAGTGATCTAACCTCTGCACTTGAGATTGCTCAGGCGCATGGCGGCCAGCTTGCGGTTCACTCTTCCATCCCGGATATTGAGCTCACGAATGACGCTTACAATATGGAGAATATTACGATACCGGCGCATGTGGTCAACGAAGACTTGATCGCACAAGAAGAAACGCAAGCCGGATTATCCAATTGGGACGACGACGCCCCGCAGCAGGATGAATTCTTCCCGGACGACGGCTCGTACGGGTATTTCTCCGGAGATGTACATACATAAGCTCGCACGGGATGCGAGTTCATTTGATAAGCTGACCAGCTGCTGTTGGTCAGCTTTTTTTGCTGTATAGAGAATTAAAAGTACTCAAATTCAGCACGGGGGGTGTGTGATGCGGTAGCGGGATGCGCGATGCGCGATGCGCGATGCGGGTGCGGGATGTGGAATGGAGGTGCGAGGTGTGAGGTGCGAAATGCGAAATGCGAAATGCTCTAACGAACCGTACAGCGCTTATTTGCCCGAAAACAGCTCCAAAAAAATTTTAACGAACCGTACAGGCTCTATTTGATCGTATGTGGGGTTTTGGGAGGCGATTATCCCACAATAACGTCTCTACGGTTCGTTAGAATCTCGGAGCCCCGAAATTCGGCCCAATAACGCCCCTACGGTTCGTTAGCTTTTCGCGGACGCGGGTAGGCGGCATTTGGCATGTGAAATGTGAACATACTGAGCCGTTTCACGTTGCTGTTCGTTTCCGTGTGAAAGCTCAGATGTCAAAATAACAACAGACACAAGTAAAGATATTCTATTAATGCGTATTGCGAATCGCAGTACAATAGCTGTGAAAACTTGAAAGCGCTTCAATCTAGCGATATTACATACATGCCATTCGCTTAAGCAGGGAAGGAAACCATTGAAGGAGGCGTTGCAGAGGGGACAAGAAATGGCCCGAAACGCATATTGCTGTTGGGACAAACAGATTGATGGAGCAAATAAACGGGAGGTTATATGAGCATGTTCAGACGAATAAATGCCATTATTCTTACAACCACAATGCTGGTCGGATTGATCGGCTTCGGCGTCGCTCCGGCGAGCCGGGCATCTGCCGCTGATAACGTTAACGTGTCGCCGACAGAATCGACTATGCAAGAAGAGGTTATCAACGGTTTCGAGAATGTTGCTAACTGGTCGAAAAATTACGATGATATAACGCTTGCGGCTGATACCGCAAACAAAACAGAAGGCTCTCAATCGCTTAGTGTGACCTATACGGTGCCTGTGCCGGAGCCTGGGTCATGGCATACAATCGAATGGGATACTTCGGCTGATCCGCTGGACCTGTCAACGGCAACGCAGCTGAAGCTTGATATTCGCTCAGCGAACAATCAAACGACCGGTGGGCACGAGCCGATTCGATTGAAGCTGTACAACAAGTCTATTAATAAAGCAATTTTCGAGAATGCGCTTCCCGTACAAACGGCCAATGAGTGGAGCACGTATACACTGGATTTGAGCAGCATTCCGGCTTCTGAGAAGGCAGCGATCAGTCACATTGCTTTCTATGTTTTCAGTAAAGATGACGTATTCGAAGGCAGAACCTCACTGCATTATCAACTAGATAATTTGCGAGTGGTAAGGCCGATTCAACTGCAGGAGCAAGTGATTACAGGCTTCGAGAATATAGCAGACTGGTCGAAAAATTACGATGATATAACGCTTGCGGCTGATACCGCAAACAAAACAGAAGGCTCGCAATCGCTTAGTGTAGACTTCACGGTGCCTGTTCCGGAGCCTGGGTCATGGCATACAATCGAATGGGATACTTCAGCAAATCCGCTGGACCTGTCAACGGCAACTCAGTTGAAGCTTGATATTCGCTCGGCGAACAATCAAACGACCGGCGGGCATGAGCCGATTCGATTGAAGCTGTACAACAAGTCTATTAATAAAGCAATTTTCGAGAATGCGCTTCCTGTACAAACGGCTAACGAGTGGAGCACCTTTACGCTGGATTTGAGCGCTATTCCGGCTTCTGAGAAGTCAGCGATCAGCCACATTGCTTTCTATGTATTCAGCAAAGATGACGTATTCGAAGGCAGAACATCGCTTCACTATCAACTAGATAATTTAAGAGTAATTAAACCTGTGGATCCATTAATGAAGAACGTCATTAACGGTTTTGAGAACTTATCTGAGTGGAACGGGCCAACCGACACTGC
This sequence comes from Paenibacillus sp. N22P23, assembly GCF_059383735.1. Classification (NCBI taxonomy): domain Bacteria; kingdom Bacillati; phylum Bacillota; class Bacilli; order Caryophanales; family Paenibacillaceae; genus Paenibacillus; species Paenibacillus sp. N22P23. The sequence goes on along the minus strand of NZ_JBXENT010000002.1, from coordinate 490,550 downwards.
AGATACAGTGAATAAGACCGAAGGCGCACAAGCCGCCGATGTCACGTACATTGTACCGGACAAGAGTAAAGGGAATGCATGGGTCGAGTATTCATGGGATTTGAATGCGAATCCGATGGACTTGTCGCCAGCGACGGAGATTGCGTTCGATATCCGTCCGGTTGGCAGCCAAACGGAGGGCAGTCATGAACCTATCCGTTTCAAGGTGATGGATACGGTTGGTAATGTTATTTATGAAGACGCACTCCCGGTATTGACTGCGGATCAGTGGACGAATTTCAAACTGGATTTAACCACAATACCGGCACAAAACCGGGCACATATTAATAAAATCATCTTCTACGTCTTTAACCAGGACGATGTGATCAAAGGCAGAGGAACACTGCGTTACTTGTTCGATAACTTGACGATTCTTACGAGTCAGGTACAGCGCGTAATGGCAGCTCCGGGGTCCTCGGCAGTTACGCCTGGTACTACAGTAAGCCTTACTACGCCGTCTGTGGGAGCTAGCATTTACTATACGGTTGATGGGTCTGATCCGAAGACCTCCGCTACCAAAGCGTTGTACAGTGCTCCGATTACAATCGCAGATGTAACGACGATTAAAGCATATGCTGAGATTCCTGGCAAACCGAAAAGCGCGGTTTCCGTCTTCGACTACACAATTGGAACCGGTGTACCGGGAGAAGAGGTTTATGGGATTAATTCCAGTGTGGCAGATATCGGAAGCAGCATGCTTGCGGGAATTCACCGTACGACTGCAGTCGGTGAAGATGGTTTTGTAAGCGACTGGAACGGGCAGGCTTCATTCATTCTGCCGTCCAATGCAAGCAAGCAAGTGAAAATCCCAGGCTGGGCCGGCGTTAACGATTTGTCGGCGAATGCGGCTCTAGCTTACGACGACAACAATCTCTATGTGCATGTTGATGTTAAAGATGCAGACCATCTTGATTTCTCTGGCGATGTCATCTGGCGGGGAGATAGTGTTCAGGTTGCATTTTCCAAAGATGGCGCGGTTTATGGACCGGAATACGGGTTCTCGTATGGCAGCGGCACGGCCAGCAAGTTTAGCTGGAACAGCGGAAGCGCTAAGCTTGGCGTTGATTCGATTAAGTTGAAAGTGAATCGTGACAATACGAATAAAGTCACTGTCTATGACCTAGCTATTCCATGGCTTGCAGCATTGCCTGCAGCACCTGGGGATAAGGTTCCTTTCACACTGCTCATTAATGACAACGATGGCGGTGAAAGAAGAGGTTACATCGAATGGACGCCGGGGATCGGTAACGGCAAGGATGCAACAAGTCTTGGTTCCTTGATGCTGCTTGATGACGAACAAACGTGGAGCACTTGGATGCACGGACCGCAAGATGCCCTTCAGAACACAACTTACGACTATTCGATCGCAGTAGCTAACTTCGGAGAAGAAGCGGAAACGTTCCAAATTTCCCTTCCGAATGTCAGCGGTTCTGAAGTTCAAGAAATCACCGTACCAGCAGGAAAAGTACTCAAGAAAGCAATTCCGGTATCATTCCCAACTGTCGGCAACCAGCAGTTTGAGGCCGTCATTATCAATAAAGAAACAGGTGAGTCCAAGCAAGAAACGATCGCTGTATCCGTAAAACGGAATGCAGAAGCCTTGTTGGGCTTGTTGGATGAGCTGAATGAGAAGCTGCCGGCACTGGAGGATCTGCTTGCGACAGCCAAAGAGCAGAACATCCCGGTAGACTATGAAACGGTGAATTACACCGTCATTAAGAACTTTATCCAGTACGGCAAAGACGACATTACGAACAATTTCTTATCACGAGCCGATTATGTCGTGAATGAACTGGATCGTCTCTACAATGAAGCGACTGCTAATGTGCAGGCATACTTGAGCGGCGAGAAGACAGCATTAAGCGTTCCGCGATATGTTACTTCTCGTTCGAAGATGGAAGGTTTCTCGTTTGTCGGTCCGACGAAAACATCGACTTCGGCTGACGCAGTTGAACGACCGATCTTCTTCACGGGTTACGGTCACTTCAATCAAGCGAAAGCCGATATTCCACAGTTTAGCGATTACGGCACGAACATCATTCAGATGGAGCTAGGTCCGGACGGTACGGTACTGGCGCCAGGTACGATGGAGGAGCCAGGAGAAGGAAGCACCGATGATTACGACATTTCCACGGACTTGATTACGACCAGCGTTATCCCAACACTGGAAAATGCAGCAGAGCATAATATCGCAGTCAGCCTGCTCATCTCGCCGCATTATTTCCCACAGTGGGCGAAGGATAAGTGGTCGGATTTGGTCAATGGCAACAATGCGGGCTTCCTGAAATATAACGTTAACGCTCCGAAAGCGCGTGAAATCGTTGAAGCTTACATCAGAACCTTAGTTCCACTAGTGAAGGATTTGCCTTCGCTGCACAGTATCATCATCAGCAATGAGCCGATGTACGATACAAGAACGGATTCGACTGCAGTTGTGCCTTGGCATCAATTCCTTGCCGCTAAATACACGACAATCGCAAGCTTGAATGCGAATTATGGTAAGGATTACGGTTCATTTGACGAAGTTGCGATGCCTTCTGTTAAGGATGCAACGCCTTATTACTACGACTGGACCGTGTTTAACAATGAGTACTTCTCATCATGGCATAAGTGGATGGCTGAGCTGGTAAAGGAGCTTGCACCTGATGTACCTGTCAGCGCCAAAATTATGGCTAACTTGAACGGTGCAACATCCTATGGCGTAGATCCGGAGGACTTCAGTGAGTTCTCGGATATGAACGGCAATGATAACTGGAACTACCTCGGAAGCGGAATCAGCGGATTTATTCGCGAGAACCGGTTCTATGATTTGCAAGGCTCGTTTAGAAAAGCACCGATTTTCAACTCTGAGACCCATGTTATTGCTGACAGAGATACGGTATACACACCGGAGCAAGCCAAGCACGTAGAAACATCACTCTGGCAATCTGCCGTACATGGTAAGAATGCATCAGCGATTTGGGTATGGGAGAGATCCTATGATCCGAGCAGCGATTTCTACGGCAGCGTGTTACAGCGCCCGGATGTTGTACAATCGATCGGGAAAGTGAACTTGGACTTAAACCGATTGGCTTATGAGGTAACGGAATTGCAAAATATTGCGCCGAAGGCAGCTATTCTCTACTCGCTTCCTTCCATGGTTTACTCGAGTGCATATTTAGATACAATGGACCGTGCGTACGAAGCGCTGACGTTCAACGGCCAACGAGTAGGCTTTGTGTCCGAGAAGCAATCGCAAGATGGCGATTTAGCTGATTACAAGCTGTTAATCGTTCCGCAAGCTACGAATGTTTCGGCTTCTACGTTGGCGGCTATTAAAGATTTTGTAGCTGCAGGCGGGAAGGTCATTATGATTGGTGACCATTCACTGAGTGCAGACGAGAACAATAAGCCGCTGAGTGGTGCAGTCAGAGATGTTGTTGTTGCAGGTTCGAAGGTACTCGGCGACGACATCGACAGCGGCGCGTTGAAGCAATCTGTCAGAGCGAGCTTGACTGAATTAGGCCTAATGAACGTTGTTCTGAAGGATAAGGCTACAGGCCAGCCGATCGATGGCGTAGAATGGCTGAGCACGAACTATGACGGCAAATTGCTTGTCAACATTGCTAACTATGACCCGACTACAGCCTCCAAAACAATTAAAATTGAAGTAAATGGCAAAGCGGTCGTGAACGCGCAGGAATTGATCAATGGCGGTGCCGTTGATACGAATAACTTCACGGTTGCGCTGGAGAAACCTTACTTGCTAGCACTTGAACTCAAAGATGTGGGTCCAACTGCTCCTGTAACAGTAGGAGGCAGCCAAAACCAAACTGAGGTCAAGGACACCGTCATTAAGGTGACACCTTCATTGAAAGATGGCAAAGCTGCAGCTGCTGTATCGGAAGGTGATTTTGCTACAGCTCTTAAAGCGGCGAAGAAGGATGAGCAAGGCAATAGCATCGTGACCGTTGCGATCAGTGCTCTTACAGGTGCAAATGGTTACGTGCTGGAACAGCCGGCTTCTCTATTCTCCGAGAAGAATGCTGCGACGAAAGTGGCGATCCAAACAGGTGACGCTGAGGTAGTGCTTCCACTTGATATGTTTGCGGATAAAGAGATTGCTGGTGCGAAGACAATTACGCTGTCGATCAGCCGCGTGCTGAAGGATGGCAAACCAGTTGTCGATATCAGCATCACAGCGGATGGCAAGTCGCTTCATTGGAACAATCCGAATGCGCCGGTGGTCGTATCGATCCCGTACACGCCGACCAAGGAAGAACTGGAGCATCCGGATCACATCGTAATTTGGTATCTCGACGAGGCCGGTCATGCGATTCCTGTACCGAATGCCAAGTATGATGCTGAGTCAGGTAAGGTCGTCTTTACGACGACGCATTTCAGCAAATACGCGGTCGCGTACAGCTTCAAGACTTTTGAAGATGCGGCTAAGTACAAATGGGCACTGCAAGCCATTGAGGTTATGGCATCCAAAGGTGTCTTGAACGGAACAAGTGACACGCAGTTTAGTCCTGCCAAAAACATTACAAGAGCAGATTTCGTCGATGGTCTGGTGAAAGTGCTGGGACTTTCTGCGAAGTTCGAAACGAACTTCAGCGATATCGACAAGTCGGCTGCGTATTACGAGTCGCTTGGCATCGCGAAGGCGATTGGCTTGTCACTCGGAACAGGCGGCAACAAATTCAATCCGAACGGTCAAATCACTAGACAAGAGATGGCTGCGCTCGTTGTCAGAGCGATGAAGCTGGCGAAATCTTCGCTGGCTGCAGGTTCGGACAGCGACCTGAAAGCTTTTGCCGATGCTTCGCAAATTGCCGGCTATGCGGTTTCAAGTATGGCCTCCCTAGTGAAAGAAGGGATCCTGGTAGGCGATGGAAGCAAAGTCTCCCCAACAGGACATGTAACGAGAGCGCAAGCTGCTGTCGTGCTCTACCGACTATTTACTAGAGAATAGTAGCAGCGTATAGAACAAGTCCACGATGAATGTCGTGGACTTGTTTTCATTTGGTGGCTAGTCCCCGACCAGTCCCACGCCAGCAGCCCAAAGCCAACCTTTTGCCAACCACTCATCAGTCCCACGCCAGTAGCCCAAAGCCAACCCTTCGCCAACACTCATCAGTCCCACGCCAGCAGCCCAAAGCCAGCCTTTCGCCAACCACTCATCAGTCGCACACCGGTAGCTAAAAGCCAGCCCTTCGCAACCCCCCCACCAACCAACCCCACGCCAGCAGCTAAACCCTTCGCCAACCATTCATCAGTCCCACGCCAGCAGCTAAAAGCCGACCATTCGCTATCCCTCACCACTCTAACGAACCGTGGAGGTCTTATTTTGGAGAAATAGGCACTTCAATTATTCTAACGAATCACAGAGGGCTTATTGGACCGAAATAGGCAGAAATGCATGAGTTTTCGAGCGAATAGGACCTGTAGGATTCGTTAGAATTTCAAATCGTTACTTTTTGATCAAATAAGACCTGTACGATTCGTTAGAATTAGGAAGTCAGTAAGGTGTAGGTGCGATACCGCAGTTTACCGTTGGCCACAATAAGAAGCTGATGTTCGACTAGGTTGTGTAGAACAAGCCGTGCATGATTGTCTGAAATTCGTAGATGGGAGGCCAATTCTAATGGAGTAAATGGACGAAATAGCCTTCTCGCGAAACGGATGGTCTCGGCTTCAAAACAATTCAAACCATCGGGCACGTCCATGGCAATGAACTTGCCAATAAAGGAAAGAATGAGCTGCTGACAGCGCTTGGGTTCATCTGTAATGGAAAGATAAGCAATCGGCATGAAGATCCAATCGTCAAGCGCTAATAAACAATGCCGCCAGCATAAATCCTTAAAGCGGCGAACATCGAGATCCCTCGCGTGGGGGCCGTATCCTTGAATCTCGATTCCGCCTTTTACATCGCCGCCTGGCATATAAGCCAAATCGAGGTAACGATACCCATTGTTAGAATCCCGCACCTCCCATTCGGGATGTAGATGGTTGAAGTTGCGTACAGCAGGAAACCAAACGGTGCGCAAAAACTCAATTGTGCCGTGACCGAGTCCATTCTCCAATATTTCGCGTCTTCTATGATTCTGTTCTTGGGTAATGTTGGACGTTATCCATTCCTCGTAGGCTTGCTCAAATCTAGTAATAGCTCCTCGCATCCTTCCTATTAGCCGCGCAAACAGAAAAAGCCGCCTCAACACATGTACACCTCCCAATGAGGTGCATGTGCTAAAGCGGCGTGTGCTTCACGACCGATAATATACGACTAGTATAGCAAAACTGGAAGTGAATGTCATAGAAAAGTCATAACGAGATTTCTAACGAACCGTGGAGGTCTTATTTTGGAGAAATAGGCACTTCAAATATTCTAACGAATCACAGAGGCCTTATTGGACCGAAATAGGCAGAAATCTACGCGTTTTCGAGCGAATAGGACCTGTAGGATTCGTTAGAATTTCATATCGATGCTTTTTGATCAAATAAGGCCTGTAGGATTCGTTAGAGGTGGTGGTGAGGTTGAGATGGCGGGGAAAATGCAGGGTTAGCGGGGATGCGAGGTTTGGGGTGACAGGTTGCAGGATCAGTGGGGATGCGAGGTTTCGAAGTTACAGGGTTGTGGAGGTAGTGATGGTGCGAGGTCGGTGGGATTGCGCGTATAAGAGGATATAAGAGCTATTAACGGGGGAGTGAGTTATTAAACCAGTAGAGTTGCAAAGTCGATTGGTAGGTGGTGAGGTGGAGCTGAGGTGGTGGATGTTTGCGGGGATGATTCCAAGAGGTGTGGGGTGCAGATTAGTTGAATATTGGATGAGTATAGTTGCGGAATAGCGGATTGGTGGGGAGTGGGGTTAGGCGCTTCTCCAACAATGAGCCTTTTATGCTATAATTCCGATAACGATGTAAGCCTAAGGAGCGTTGGTTGAAATGAATCAAATGAGAGGAGCCAACAACAGGCGGGTTAAGAGCCTTAACCGCAGCGCGGTGCTCCAATACGTCCGCAAGCAGGGACAAACGTCCAAAGCCGACATTGCGGCGCAAACGCATCTGAGTTTTACAGCGGTTAAGAACATCATTGATGAATTGCTCTCTTATTCGTTCATCAGCGAAGTAGGCTACGATGAATCAACAGGCGGCAGGAAGCCGCTCCTATATAAGCTCAAGGAAGACCGATTCTACTCGGTTGGTCTTCATCTTAGTGTCGCTCGCATTCATGTCGTCGTTCTGAATCTATCAGGCGGCGTGCATGCACATTACGAGTCGGAAACAAATCCGGATGCTCTTCTATCGACTGCTATCGTAGATCAACTGATTGACTGCATCGAAGAAGCACTTGTACAGTCAGGTGTGGACCGCACTCGAATACTCGGTATTGGCATGGCCATTCCCGGACCGCTTGATCCTTTCGGAGGTGTCGTACTAACGCCGCCAAACATGAGGGGGCTTGCGGGTTTGCCGCTTAAGCAGCTGATTACGGACCATTTTCAAATCGAGACTTTTATCGAGAAGGATGCTAACCTGATCGCACTCGGTGAATATTGGCATGGCGCCGCGCAGGGGAAGCAAAATGTGTTTTATCTCGATGCTGACGTTGGGATCGGAAGCGGCATGATTATTGACGGTAAGCTGCTCCACGGATCACCCTATGGTGCAGGTGAAGTCGGACACGGAACGATCAACATCGATGGTCCTCGCTGCAACTGTGGAAACTATGGCTGTCTCGAGGCGGTAGCGTCAGGCCTTGCGATTGAGCGGCGTGCAGGTGAGGAGATTCGCAGAGGTGCAGAGGCTTCGTATCGAGAACGTTACCTTGCAGATGAGAAGTCGGTTTCGATCGCTGCAATACTGAATGCGGCGAGTGATGGTGATCCGTTGTCGAAGCAGCTGTTAACGGAATCAGCTCGCTATGTCGGCATTGCGATAGGCAATGTCATTCATCTACTAATGCCGGAAATCATAATTATTGGCGGGGCGCTTACACATGCGTACCCTCCATACTTCGAGCATACAAAGGATATTGCGATGAGCCGAATCTTCGCTTCCTTTGCCGACCACATTCGAATCTATAAAGCCGAATTAGGTGTGTTAGGCGGGGCAATCGGCGCTGGGACGCTGGTGCTGGAGCAGTTTTTTCAAAAAGATTTGAGCGAATAGACAGATAGGAAGCCGCTGCTGAGTTGAGGGCGGCTTTTATGTTGGATACTTCTTAAATTCATATTTATAAGATGGAAAAATAACATTGACGCAATAATAGATCAGTTGTAAAATCTATCCTATAATCACTACTTATTAATATTATATTAAAAAGTTTCGCTGGCGATTGAGTGAGGCTGCGAAGCTATGAGTGTCACGGAGCCACGAAGCCATGAAAGCCACGGCGAAAGGAATCGATTGCTTATGAAACAGCATCTGGACGTGCTTCAAAGCAAATATCCGGAGCTTGCAGGATGCCTCACTGACATCCAGCGCAGCTTCGAGCTGATGGAAGCCTGCTATCGACAAGGCGGTCAAGTATTGGTAGCCGGCAATGGAGGCAGTGCTGCAGACAGCGAGCATATCGTAGGGGAATTGATGAAAGGATTTATGCTTCCGCGTCCAGTTCCGCAGTCATTCCGAGAATCGTTAATCAAGTTGTTCCCGGCAGAAGGGGATTCGCTGTGCGACAATTTGCAAGGCGCGCTTCCGGCAATTTCGCTTGTCAGCCACAGCGCACTTATGACGGCATTCGCCAACGATGTGGCTTCTGATATGGTCTTCGCCCAGCAGGTGTACGGATATGGCCGGCCAGGGGATATATTCCTCGGCATCAGCACATCGGGTAATTCCCGCAATATCATCCAAGCGATTCAAGTAGCCAAAGCGAAAGGGATGATCAGCATCGGGTTAACCGGCGGCACAGGCGGAGAAATGAAAGCGCTTAGCGACTGCACGATCGTTGTCCCCCATGCAGTGACACCGGACATCCAGGAGCGCCATCTGCCAATCTATCATACCTTGTGCATGATGCTAGAGGAGGCGTTCTTCGGATGAGGATGACATATGCCGGACTCGACATCGGAGGCACGAAATGTGCGGTTACGCTGGGGCGTACAGCAGGGGCAGATGGCGAACAAATCGAATTGGTAGATAAGGTTGCTTTTCCAACCGAACCAACTCCCGAAGCTACACTTGATCGGCTTATGGCAGAGCTGGAGCTGCTCCTTGAACGGCATCCATCGGAGAAGGAGCGGCTGGGGGCGATCGGCATTAGCTGCGGCGGTCCACTGGACAGCCGGAATGGGCTGATTCTTTCGCCGCCGAATCTACCGAATTGGGATCGCGTTGATGTCATTACGCCGATGAAGCAACGATTCGGCGTGCCGGTCGGTTTGCAAAACGACGCCAATGCATGCGCGTTGGCAGAATGGCAGTGGGGAGCGGGACAAGGGACGCGAAACATGATCTTCTTGACGTTCGGCACCGGCATGGGAGCCGGACTCATTCTGGATGGCCGCCTGTATTCCGGAACGAACGATAATGCAGGCGAGGTTGGTCATATACGGCTTGCGGAGGGAGGGCCGGTTGGATACAACAAGACCGGTTCCTTCGAAGGATTTTGCAGCGGGGGCGGGATTGCCAGACTTGCGCAGTCGAAGGTAACGGAGCGGCTTGAAGCTGGAGATACGCTTCCGTCCTACTACCAACCACCACAAGAAATAACAACTAAAGCGGTCGCAGAAGCAGCAAGGCAGGGGGACCCGCTGGCCTTACAGATTTTCGCCGAGGTTGGACGCATGCTTGGGCGAGGTGCCGCTGTGCTGATCGATATTATCAATCCGGAGCGCATCGTCATTGGCAGTATCTATGCAAGGCAGCAGGATTTGCTTGATCCCTATATGTTTGAAGAGCTGCGCCGGGAAGCACTGAGCGGTTCCGCAGCCGTTTGTGAAATCGTTCCTGCCGGACTCGGAGAGCATGTCGGCGATTATGCCGCGTTATCCGTTGCCGGGAATCTGATGGAGAAGAGGGATTGAATCGATGACTAACAGCATTCAGCTGCATATGATCGGCAATGCGCATTTGGATCCGGTATGGTTGTGGCAGTGGCAGGAAGGTTATGCGGAGATTAAGGCGACGTTCCGCTCCGCGCTTGATCGAATGAATGAGTTTCCGGACTTTATATTTACTTGTGCAGGGGCTGCGTATTACGAATGGATTGAGCAAAATGCCCCCGATATGTTCGAAGAGATTCGCGCCAGAGTGAGCGAAGGCCGCTGGGTTATCGTAGGAGGCTGGTGGATACAGCCGGATTGCAATTTGCCTTCAGGTGAATCCTTCGTTCGGCATGGCTTGTACAGCCAGCGGTATTTTCAAGAGAAATTTGGTGTAATGGCTAAGGTTGGCTACAATGTCGATTCCTTCGGACATCACAATATGCTGCCGCAAATCTTGAAGAAGAGCGGTATGGACAGCTATGTCTATATGCGCCCGCAAGAACAAGAGAAGAGCATGGAGCGCAATGTGTTCTGGTGGAAGAGCCTAGATGGCAGCCAAGTGCTGGCCTTCCGTAATCCGATCAGCTATAGCAACTATTCCCCTATCAACCATGCCGACCCTGTCTATGGCAAATCACTGGAGGTCATGGAGCTGGCTGAGCAGCATGAGCACAATTTCATGGGCTTCTATGGCGTGGGCAATCACGGCGGCGGTCCGACCATCGCTAACATCCAGTCCATTCACCGACTGCAGTCGGATCTAGGCAGCGAACGCTTCCGTTTCAGCTCTCCGAATGCTTATTTTGACGAAATGATGCAAAGCGGGGTACAGTTCCCGGTATTCGAGGACGATCTGCAGCATCATGCGAGCGGCTGCTACTCGACTCATTCCGAGTCCAAGGCGCTGAACCGCAAAGCCGAGCATCGGCTCATCACAGCGGAGAAGTTCGGTACACTCGCTCACTTGCTCGCAGGCTACGATTACTCCGCACATGAGATTCAGCGGGGCTGGAAAAATGTCATGTTCAATCAGTTCCACGATATTATGGGCGGCTGCTCCATCCAGGAGGCCTTTACAGATGCACGGGAGGCGTATGGGGAGTCGCTGAATATTGCGGCCGTGACGCTGAATGCGGCGCTGCAGCGAATCTCGTGGTCGATCGATACGATGAAGGACGAGATCCAGTCGCTCAGCAAAGATATGGATTGGGTGCTCTGGGAGCAGAAGGACGCAGGCATTCCGGTCGTCGTGTTTAATCCGTTGTCTTGGGAAGTGAATGAGCTGATCCAGGTGAACAAGAAAGTGACGAGCGTCACCGATGATCAAGGTACCGTCATCCATCATCAGATCGTCCGTGGATCGCGGACCAATGGCAGTGATGACAAATTCGATACGGCTTTCATGGCAAGTATTCCGGCAATGGGTTACCGTGTGTACTGGATCTACAAAGAGAAGGAGCTTGGAGAAGCAGCGGCATCACAGCATCAGTTGCTCGCCGAGCCGGCTGCACTTGAGAACGACTGGTACCGGGTTGAGTTTGAACCGCATACCGGCCATATCCGCAGATTGTATGACAAGAAGAATGCGGTCGAAGTGCTAAGCGGCAATGGTGCTGTACCGATTGTCATCGATGAGCATCATTGCGATACATGGGCGCATGGCGTTTTTGAATTCCGTAACGAAGTTGCGAGATTCGGCGATGCGCAGGTGAAGCTGCTGGAAGCGGGGCCGCTCCGCGCTGTCATGAGAGTGACGAATCGCAGCGGCCAGTCCGAGCTGCGGCAGGATTTCATCCTATATCGCGACAAGTCGGGCATTGAAGTGCGAGCGAAGCTGGATTGGCGAGAGAAGCATAAGATGCTCAAGCTGTCGTTCCCTGTACGTGTCAGCCAGCCAAAGGCGACGTACGAAATCCCGTACGGCTATATCGAGCGGCCGGTGAACGGCGAGGAAGAGCCGGGCCAGCAGTGGTTGGATGTGAGCGGCAAACCGGACGAAGCAACAGGCTTGCAGCAATATGGTTTAACCCTGCTGAACGATTCGAAGTACAGCTCGGATGTGAAAGATAACGATCTGCGAATGACTGTCGTTCGCAGCCCGATCTATGCGGACCACTTTGGCGAACGAGATGAATACTGCGAATATATGGATCAAGGGCTGCAGCAGTTCCGCTATATGCTCATTCCCCATGAAGGTGATTGGCGGCAAGCGCAGGTGTCCAAGAAGGCGCTTGAGCTGAATGTACCGCCTATTCACATCGTGGAAACGTACCATAAAGGCTCGCTGCCTCAATCCTCTGAGGGCGTTCGAGTTTCCGCAGATAATCTGATCGTTACGGCGTTTAAGCCTGCAGAGGATGGAGACGGTTATGTGCTGCGATGTTATGAAGCGTGCGGGCGCAGCGGCGAGGCTGTAATAGAGCTTCCATCACTGAAGCGAACGTGGACGCTGCAGTTTGGCCAATGCGAGATTAAGACGTTCCGAATTCCTTCTGACCCGGATCTGGACGTGACCGAGGTTAATATGATTGAGTTCCCTATGTAGCGAGAAACAGTCTGATCCTACAAACAGTCCGTTCCCAACTGGCAGGAACGGACTGTTTGTGCTGTGTATGGTGCAAATGATCACGATTTTAGTAGAAAGAAGTCTAAAAACTAATGAAAGAAAGGCACTCTTCCATCTATAATTTAAGTAATTAAGGTGAGAAGGTGTTCAGGATGCAGAAGATGCGGACAAAGGTGCTGCTATTTCCCTACCATTGGATAACAAAGTCGCTCTATCGGAAGATTTGGTTCTGCTTCTTCATCACCATCTCGATCACCGTCTCAGCTCTGGGGCTCGATTACTATGTGCAAACCTCCTCAGACATCAAGCAGCGAGCGGTCGGCAACATGGAGCAGATCAGCAATCAATCAGCCGCCACGCTGGAATCCTACATGCTGAACGTGAAGAACTTCGCGTGGGACTATTTTGGAAATAAGGATTTCCAGCAGTTTGTCAGCAAAATGGGGGCCGATCCCGATGCATACTCCCATTACTCTGCGAAATTCAGCCAGTTTCTGACCGACAACCCGGTGGTGGACTATATCATGGTCAGCCAATTGGACGGCTATACGCTATCAAGCGGCAGAATGAATGAAAGTAACGACCTAGACTTTGATTTCGAACCGATCGAAGCGGCAGCTGTCGCCAAGGACGGCAAGGGGATATGGGTGCCAACGCATACGATTGACTCGGCTACGAATCAACAAGTGAATACATTGATGTTCGCGCAAGCGGTCAAAATCATCAATTTCAATATCGACACCCCGATCGTCGGTGTCCTCTATATCCGGCTCTCGCCGGAATATTTGAAGAAGTGGCTCGGCGATATTGCCAGCGACGAACAGGGGAATTACATGCTGGTCGACTCGGCAAACGGGCAAGTCATGCTCTCGGATCATGAACGGACAGACGCGCAGCTGCAAGGATTGAACGGACTTTTCAAGTTCAGCTATGGCATATCGTCCAGATACATGTTCGGCGATGACCACGGCGTGGAGACGTTATTCGTTTCCAACGAGCTTAACAATACGTCCTGGGCGCTCATTGGGAAAGTTCCGCTGCAGGTGCTGCTGAAGCAGTTGAATACGTTTGCTCTCCGAACGCTTGTAATCGGGATGATCTGTCTGCTAGGCGCGATGGTGATCGCGAGCCTTCTGGCCAGTCGCATTATTACGCCGCTTAAGCTGTTGAAGAATGGGATCATTTCCATCGAGCAAGGGAATTACGAGGTTTCCGTGCCGGTTACTTCTAAGGACGAAATCGGCTATTTTATCCGACATTTCAATCAAATGGCGAAGGAGATCAACTCGCTCATCGTGAAAGTATACGAGACGGAGCTTGTGAAGAAAGATGCAGAGATCAAATCGCTGCAATCCCAAATCAATCCGCATTTTCTATACAACACGCTTGGGATGATTGATAGTTTGGCCTCGCTTCACGAGGATGATCGAATCAGTCTGATCAGCTCCTCACTTGCCAAAATGTTCCGGTATAACATCAGCGGCGGCCACATGTCCACGCTGCAAACCGAAATTCGCCAGCTCGAAATCTATCTGTCGATCCAACAAATCCGTTTCGGGGAACGGCTTCGTTATTCCATTGAGATCGAGGAGGGACTTCATGCCACGCTGACGCCAAAGCTGCTCCTTCAGCCGCTTGTCGAGAACAGCTTCATTCACGGGATTGACCACCTTACGCAAGGCGGGGAAATTCGAATACGGGCCTGCAGCCTGTCGGATACCGACGCAGCTATTACGGTATGGAACAACGGCCCTGCTATCGATCCGCAGAAACTAATTGTACTTCAAGGGAAGCTGGAGCAATGTCATCAGCTTAATTATTCGGATCATACGGCTTCATCCATCGGCCTGTTCAATGTGCTTTACCGCATCAAGCTAGTCTTCGGCAGCAGCTATGGGTTAACCGTTCAAAGCAGCCAAGATCAGGGGACAACGGTAACGGTTCTGATCAAAAAAACGCGAGTGGAGGAGCCTTCCTATGAAATTGCTAGTCGTAGATGACGAACAGCTGATGCGGCAAGGCATTATGAAGAAGATTCAGATGTCCGGCCTGCCGGTTACATCGTTCACCGAAGCGGGAGACGGCGTGGAAGCGTTACGAGTGCTGCACGAGGTGAGGCCCGATATCGTCATCACCGATATTCGGATGCCGCTTATGGATGGGCTCACTTTCTTGAAGGAAGCGGCGCAGGTGATGCCCGAGCTGCAGTTCATTGTCATAAGCGGCTACGGGGAGTTCGATTATGCCCGCAAAGCGATTCAATTTGGCGTAACCGATTACTTGCTGAAGCCAGTCGACAAGGAGGAGCTGAAGGAGAGCTTAATGCGAGTGATGGGCAAAATCCAGCAGCGCCTGGAGCAATCCGAAGCAGGAGAGCAGATTAAGCACCTGCAGAGCAGTGCGGAGGAATCGATCCGTGAACGGATGCTGAGCAAGCTGATCCAGTATGGACCAGGCGGTGAGCCTCAAGCGGAGAGAGACGAGCAGCTGCTGGCGCTTCGCCAGAGCTGCAGTTATTTTGTAGCAGTTGTCTTCGTATTAAAGTCGGTGAAGCTGCCGCATCTGTCCTTTCGGCAAGGGGACGAGAAGCTGCTTTCGTTCGCCATTCAAAATATGATTTCTACCGTTCTCGAATCAACGGAGCGCAAAGGCGTGTTATTCCGTCATGCGATGCTGGAAAATGAGCTTGTGTATGTGCTTGGCGGTCACTCGCCAGTTGAATCGGAAACGCTTCATCGAGAGCTGGAAGAGATACTAGGCGGTATTCAGCGTCATCTTAAGCTGCAAGCGACCATCGGATGCGGCGGCGCCGTTAATCAGATGGAAACCATACAGCAATCGTACCAGCAAGCGAAGCAGGCGCTCCGCAACTGCATTATTCATGGCAATGGCCGTATTTATATGATTGACGCCGGCGAACAAGTTAAGGCTGGCTTACATTCCGTAATTTCCAGAGAAGATGAGGCACTGCTGCTGCGTTACCTGAGCGAGTGCAATGTCTCCGCGCTGACAAGCTGGATTGATGAACGTGTCGAGGTCATAGCGACAGGCAAGCAGGTGTACTTCGCCCATCTGGAAAGCTTCTGCGTAGAGTTTCATCTGCTGCTGCGCAAATATTTGCTTACGCAAACGAGCATCCCGGAATGGATTATCGGCGAGCTTGATGATCTGCTGACTTGGCTGCACGGTCTCACGCAGTGGCAGGACATTCAAGGACATCTAAGTGAAATGGTCCACAATATCGTAGGCCACTTGTATAAACTGCGACATTCCTCCGATTACAGTGTTATCGATGAGGTGAAGCTCTTCATCGACAGCTCCCTGCACGAGCCGATTAACCTGCAAACGATTGCAGACCGTTTCTTCTTTCATCCCAGCTATTTCTCCAGGCGCTTTAAAGAACGATTCGGTGAGAGCTTCGTCAACTATTTGACCGCTGCCAGACTGCGCAAATCTGAACAGTTTCTTCGAGATTCCAATTTGAAAATCCAAGAGATAGCCGAGCTGGTCGGCTTCAAGGATGCTGCTTATTTCAGCAGCGTATTCCGCAAGTCTACCGGCATGACACCGGTACAATTCCGCGCAACGGTTTCATCAAAAATTTAATAGCGCATAAGTTCGTTATTTCCATTAACGAGTTCAGCCGATCCAGCTATGATTAACCTGTAAACGGCGGCGGTAGTAACCGTGCTATTTATGCTCAGGAGGTAAGGAATGAGAGAGCACAAGATTCCTAACAGGACGGCCGCTGGATTGCTGGCAGCCGCCTTATGCTCAGTACTGCTTAGCGCGTGCAATTCCAATAACAATCTATCGGACACGGCTGTACATGAGGATAACAATGGGGCTGTAGCTGCAGAGAGTAACGACGCTGCTGCAGAAACTACGCTGGAAGAGACGGAACCCATCATCGAGATTACGGCATGGGATCAACCGGCGCCTGACGATCCAGGCAAGCCATTCATCGAAAGCCGGTTTAAGCGGTTCGAGGAGCTTCATCCGAATATCAAGGTCAAGCATGTCGAAGCGTTCCAGACGAATGTCCGCGAGAAATTTATGACAGCGGTTGCAGGAGGAGAAGGACCTGATGTGATGGAGCAGCCGTTCCCGGACATGCAGCTTTATATGCAGAAGGGAATTGCCGCAGACATCACGGACATGATGAATAACTCGCCGGATAAGGGGCGTTTCATTGACGGCGCGTTTGATCTGGCAACGAAGGACGGCCGTATTTACGGCATTCCAAGCTTTATGTATTCGTCCGGCTTACTCTATAACAAGTCGATGTTCAAGAAAGCAGGGATCGACAGTCCGCCGAAGACATGGGATGAATTTGCAGAGGCAGCCAAGAAAGTGCAGCAGCACAATCCCGATACGATCGGTTTCGATATTCTGGGCATGGACTGGGCAGACTGGCATTTCGAATATTATGTGTGGCAAGCAGGCGGGGACTTGACGGAGCTTCAGCCAGACGGAACCGTTAAGCTGAAGTTCAGCTCGGAAGCGGCAGTGAAGGCGCTTCAATATTATAAAGATTTGAAATGGACCCATAAAGTGACCCAGAAGAATGTCGTTCAAGATTACAACGAGAATTTGCGAGACTTCTACACCGGACGTTCAGCTATGATTCTTGGCAGCTCCGACAGCTTCGGCAACTTCTTGAAGCAAGGGATGAAAGCAGAGGATATCGGGTTTACGCCTTTCCCGGTCGGACCTTCCGGCAGAGCACCTTCACAAGTGGGAGGGAACTTCTGGATGCTGAATCCCAAATCGGCGCCGGAGCAGCAGAAGGCAGCATTCGAATATGCGATGTTCTTCCTGTCGAAGGAGCACATGGATGCATGGGCGCAATTCTGCTTGGACAACGGCTTTGCCATTAATCCGCTGTCGATCGTCAATGACTTCGACGTAACGAAATGGATAAAGGATTTACCTGCAGATTATGTAGCAGCTGTGCAGGCCACGGCGAAGGACAAACATTTGGAATATTACCTGAAAAGCAGCCTGAGCAGCTACCTTGTAAAGCCGATTCAGAAGATTCTGCTCGATCCAAACGCCGACCCTGCTACAGAGCTTAAAGCGGCCGAAACACTTGCCCAGAAGGAAGTGATCGATAAATATAACAACGATATCATGGCAGGCAAATAGCTGATTTCAACAATTCATTACTGCACCGTACTTCGTGATTCAGCAGAGAGCGCGGTGCAGCAAGTAGGTGGTGAGGAAATGGTGAATAAATGGAAGATCCCGTGGACACCGATTTTGTTCCTGCTTCCTTCTATCGTCGTGTTTTTCATATTTAAATATTATTTGCTGTTTAAAGCGGTCTATATCAGTCTCTTTAACTACGATATCATGACCCCGCCCGGCAAATTTGTCGGTCTTGGCAACTATTTCGAATTTCTCAGCAGTCACACGTTCTGGGTTGCGATGAAGAACACCTTTATATTCTTCGGCTTGTCGGTGCTGCTTGTATTCTGGGTTCCGATCGTGCAGGCGCTTTTCCTCAGTCATATGAAGCGGCTGAGCGGACTCTATCTCGTGCTCTATCAAATCCCCAATGTCCTGCCGCTTGTTGCAGGAGCATTGCTGTGGAAGTGGATGTACAATCCCGATCATGGATTGTTCAACTATCTGCTTGGTAAGCTTGGGCTTGGCCCATTTGGCTTTCTGAACGACCTTCGCATGACCAAGCTCGCAATTGTGCTGCCCGGTTTCTTCGCCAGCGGAGGCATCGGTGTGCTGCTCTACTATGCAGCCATCAAATCCATTTCATCCGAGCTATTCGAAGCAGCGAAAATTGACGGCTGCGGACCTTGGCGGCGTATGCTGATTATGATTTTGCCGAACATTTCGTTTGTCATTATCATTCAGTTCGTCGGGTTTATGTCAGGTGTTCTGCTGTCGTTTGACACTATTTTTGTAATGACGCAAGGCGGACCGGCCGATGCCTCGCTTGTTGTAGCGCTCATGATTCAGAAGACCGCCTTCGAACAATCGAGATTCGGCGTTTCGGCAGCGCTCTCCTTCTTCATGTTCCTCTTGATCGCCGTATTGACCGTGATTCAATTCCGCTTGCAAAGAGAGGACGACTGAAAGGTGATGAGACCTAACCGCATTGTGGAAAAGGGCGAACGCAAGCTGGACGTCGCTTCCTATCTGGTTACGATCGTGTTCGTCGTGCTTGGACTGCTTCCCCTGGTTTGGCTGCTCGTGACAGCCATCATGGATAATGAATCGATCGAATCGACGACACCTAAGTTTCTACCGAGAATCCCGCATACGATCGAGTTGACACTGGATTACTCCGGGCAGGCAAGCAATGAGCAGACGTTCTATGAGAAAGATGCGATGAAAGCGATTTGGTATCCGTGGCGAGCCTTCATGCGGGACAATATCGGGGAGATTACCGTAATCGGCATTAAGGACGGGCTCAAGCTGTACCGGGCGAAGACGACCGCAGCGGAATTCTATGTCGGTCAGCCCTTCATCGTATCCACGGATCGTTTCTCCGACAAAATCATGAATACAAAGCTGACCCAAATTCGAGAGCGCCGCTTATCGGACTTCACGTGGTACGGGATTGCGGAAGGTGATCGTTATCAAAGGAAGTCTGTGCTATCGAATCAGCCACTGAGTACGCAGCTGAGAGCGTATATAGACGACATCGGTTTGCTGGACGGCAAAGTAGTGGAGATGGAGCAGTCTCGTAATTGGGTGCGTTTGTTCGATAGCTTTCGAAGCTTGAATCTACTGGCTGTGGAGACAGCGGGCAGCCTTGGATTCTATCATTTCTTCATGAACAGCCTTATCATCTGTCTGGTGGTCATCGCGTGGCAGCTTTTCTTCGGGGCGTTGTCCAGCTATGCGTTGTCGCAGCTGATTCCGAATCGCAGAATTCGATTCATCGTCTTGATGTATTTCCTCGCGACCATTATGATCCCGAGCGTATCCGTGCTCATTCCGCAATATTTGCTCATGCAGAAGCTCGGCCTTGTGGATAATATTTGGGCGATTATTCTGCCGCATTTTGCATGGGGCTTCGTTATTTTTCTGTTCAAAGGCTTCTTTGATCAGCTGCCCAAAGAACTGCTCCAAGCAGCACGCGTAGATGGCGCATCGGAGCTTCGGACTTTTCTGCGCATCGTCGTCCCGATGTCCGTTCCGGTCTTTACGATCGTGGCTGTGCTGACCTTCATTCCGGTATGGAATGATTTCCTATGGCCCTACGTGGTATCAAGGTCGCCGCATAATTGGACGTTTACAGTGGCGATGAACGATATGCAAAACGGGCAGAACCCGCGTCCCAACTGGATTAGCGCGAGTGGTGTCATCTCGATTCTTCCGCTGCTTCTTGTATTTATGGGTACTCAAGGTGCGCTGGAGAAGGGGATTTTGTTTAGCGGTGTGAAGGGCTGATGAGAGGATGAAAAAATGGTGGCATTAGGGGAATCCCTATTGCCACCATTTTTATTACTTGCACTTATTGCCCGCTCGCACCAGTTTGCATCGCAGCATGACTGCCCGCAGTGTAACCGGTGGAGAAAGCCGCTGTAATGTTATAGCCGCCGGTATAGCCGTGGATATCCAATATCTCGCCGCAGAAGTAGAGTCCTTCCTTGCATTTGGACTGCATCGTCTTCGGATCGATTTCTTTCAAATTCACGCCGCCGCCCGTAACGAATGCTTCCTCAATCGATAAAGTCCCGTTCACGTAAATGGGGAATGCCTTCATCAGGATACTAAGATCGCGCCATTCTTGCTTTGGAATATTATCGTAGGTGACATAGGGATCTAGCGTAGTTCGTCCGAGCACGATCGGTAGAATTCGTTCAGGCACATACCCTTTGAGCACATTGATAATGGCTTTCTTGGATTCCGATTTCGCAGCATTCAAGGTTTGATTATAGAGAGTCTCTACGGTTAAATCAGGGAAGAAGTCAATCGTCAGCTGAACGGGTGACTTGGTTTTCACTCGCTGCTTCACGACGAATTGACTGCAGCGCAGCACAATCGGGCCGGAAATGCCAAAGTGCGTAAACAGCATGTCGCCTCGGTGCGTAATGATCGATTTGCCTTTCTCATTATGAACGCTGAGCGCCACGTCTCTCAAAGCAAGTCCTTGAATCTCCCGTTTCACGATAAAATCTTCCTTCGATGTCAGCGGAACCTCCGTCGGGAATAACGGCGTTATGGTGTGTCCAGCTGCCTCAGCCCATGCATAGCCATCTCCGGTCGAGCCTGTGTGAGGCACCGATTTGCCGCCGACAGCGACGATAACAGCTTTGCCCTCGATTCGTTTGCCGCTGGCAAGCTTAACGCCAAGCACTTTCTCCTCATCATATAGCACACTCGCAACCGGTGAGTTGACAAGTAAGTCGACGTCGCAGCGTTTCACTTCGCCTACCAAGGCATCGACTACTGTCTTGGCTTTGTCCGAAACGGGGAACATGCGGCCGTTATCCTCCTCCTTGAGCGCGATGCCAAGTCCTTCGAAGAACTCGATAATCTGTTTATTGGAGAAATTACTCAGCGCGCTGTGGAGGAATCGTCCGTTGCCTGGGATGTTTTTGATCAGCTCGTCGGTATCTTTATTGTTCGTTACGTTGCAGCGTCCGCCGCCGGAGATGCCGAGCTTGCGCCCAAGCTTGTCTCCTTTATCGAGCAGCAGTATTCTGGCACCGAGCTTGCCGGCTGCCACAGCAGCCATCAAACCGGCAGAGCCTGCGCCGACGATGATAATATCATAGGGTTTCATTTCTATTATTCCGCCTTTATTAGAGTGGGAAAATATCCACTAGTTTCGCTAATTATTTAATGAATTAAACTGCAATTTACCGTTAATTTACCGTTAATTATCATACTACCCCGTTCTGGCCGCGTCTACTCATTAGTCAGTTTGAAAACTACCATTTTGAAACGTTGTAAATTTCCAAGACCTATGCTTTAATCGGATTAACAGGTTTTTACTATTACATATACTGGGTTTCTAGGTGCTAGTAGGAAGGTGGGACTTGTTTTTGTGTGGCAGCCAATACTCCTGCAAATTATCGTAGCTGTAATGCCCGTATTCGCCTTTCAAGTTTGGTATGACTATTCGAAACCACGCAAAAATATCCCTATCATTCTCGTCCTCATTTGTGGAGCCTGCGTCCTGCTCGGACTGGGAGTTTGTGTCGAAATTAAAGACTTCTATCTGGATTATCATTATGCACCGCTCTTGATCGGATCGTTATATGGCGGTATCGGAGTATTGATTCCGTTAGCAACCATATTCATCGTATCGGAATTGTATCTGATGGATGGGCCATGGGTTTGGATCGATGTCATCGGTATGTTGCTGCTGCTTTTCCCCATTATCTATAAGTATCATAAAGGCTTTCTGAACTTCTCAAGACAACGAAAGCTTAAGATCGTGATGGCTTCGACTGGTAGCATTCTATTGATTCGCGCAAGCGCCTTCTTATATTATGATCGGGCCGAACAACCTGGTTTATCCTCAACTGACCTCATCTACTTCATCGGCCATGAGCTTCTCTACTTCTTAGTCATGTGGATGATTCTAACGTTCGCTGAGAATTTCATCCGCAGGCAAATGATCGCTTACGAGCTCAATGACATTTCCAACAACTATCGCATCGAAGTCCAGAAGCTGCAGCAATTTATTGATGAAACACCGCTTGGCGTCATCTTCGTTGATCAGCAGGGAACAATTACGCATATCAACGAAATGGCGATCCATTTGCTGCGTGACAAAGTAGGCGGTAAGCAGCGTCATGAGCTGCTAGGTCAGCCGTTTACGATCATGTACGATCATATTGAGAAGGACGTTCTCGGCAGGCTTCTCTATCAGGCGCTCAATGGACATCGACTTACGACGGAGTATGTCCAGGAGCAGGGCAAAATGTATGTAAACTCCGGCATCTGTGTGCGTGATATGCAAAATAACCAAATCATTGGGGCGGCTCTCATCGCTCATGATATTACCGAGCTTAGCCGTTTGCGAGATGAGATTGGACGGATGGAACGGTTAAGTTTGGTCGGCCAAATGGCGGCAAGTATTACCCATGAAATCCGCAACCCGATGGCTGTTATTCGCGGGTTTGTTCAATTAATGCGGGAGCGCAGTCCGGAGCATCAGCAAGAATATTTCCGTATTGTCATGGATGAGCTTGATCGGGCGAACAGTATTATTAACGACTTTCTTTCTCTGGCACAGAACCGGATCATTGAGAAAGAAAACTGCTCGCTGCACGACATCCTAAATGAGATTATGCCTTTGCTTTGGGCAGATGCCAATTTGCGCGGACAGTCGATTGAGCTCCGTTTGGCTGAGCGGATTCCCTCGTTGATGTTGAATGAGAAAGAGATGAAGCAGCTGATTTTGAACTTAGCCCGCAACGGGATGGAGGCGATGGATCAGCATGGCGTATTGACGATCCAGACGGAATCTTATCCTGATTATGTGGAGCTTCGAGTTAACGATAATGGAAGCGGTATTCCGAAAGAGAAGCTGGAGCGGTTGTTCGAACCTTTCTTCACAACCAAATCAAGCGGTACCGGCCTTGGTTTACCGCTATGTCTGAGCATCATCGAGCGTCATGGAGGCGGTATACAGGTGGACTCCGAGGAAGGCGTAGGTACGACGTTCATCGTCAAGATCGACAGAACTCGCAATCATAATGAAGCCGCCGCTGCACTGAGCAGCTACTAAGGAGAGCAGAACATGTCGGAAGCGATCGAAATCGGCCCTTTGCGCCTGGATGCTATGCTGCTTGCGGGTCTTCTATCTGCGGCAGCCGGACTGGCGCTGTTTAAGTTATGGATCGCGCGTTCATCCCTTCAAGGGGAGACCTATTGGCTTGATATCGGACTGAATGCTATTATTTGTACGATTATTGGTTGGAAGCTGGCGTTCCTTGTCCGAGATCCGGAGCTGCTGTGGGAACGGCCAAGTGCGTTAATTCTTGTTCGCGGCAGTGTATCCGATACGGCTGTCGGCTTTCTCCTCGCTTGTGGGTATATCGCTTATGCAGGCTGGAAACGTAAAATTCCACTTATGAAGCTGCTGGACGTTTGGCCTTATGCGATTTTACCCGGCTGCTTCGTGTGGACGTTATTAACGGATTTCCCCTATGGAATTCCTTACGCACTGCTAATCGCTTGTGTGTATGGAGTTTTGTTTCGCACCGGCGCATCAGGTCGAATCGGCAGCGGGGAATCCGCATCATATGGCCTGCTTGGTACGGGGATAGGCGGTTTGTTCGTTAGTCTGTTTGCGGCATATCCTCCCGGAACATTACCCGCCTTAACCTTAGGGTTGACGATGCTGCAATGGTTGTTTATCGCGTTGTCGTTTATCGGTATTTTCATGCCTCGGAAGGTACGGATAAGCTGATTGCCCCCCGCACATACTAGCGGTGGAAGGGGGTGCCAGTATTGGGAAACAAACAACAGCAGCACAATGCAGGGGCACAGGATGCCGCAGCAAGCAACAAGCAGCGCAGCAGCGGTAAAGCACCGGAATCGGAAGGTTACGACAAGAAATTAGACGGCCCTAATCGCCCTGCGGACTAAGGGGGACTTAGTATGAGCAAGGATAAAGAGCGGGATTTGGATTCCCATCCGCTTGCTTTCAGCAAGGATGATCCGGACTTGGATCCTTTTGAAATTAACTTTCTGCCCGAGTTTCGCAATAATCGGGGGCCTCGGGGGCCGTTTGTGAACAGCAGCGGCGTCGTTATCGGCGATCATAATTATGAGTCGCCGAATTCTCCGCTCAATCAATGGACGGAGGAAACGGATCCGGCCGTTATGGCGGGCAGCGAGTGGGTACATCCGTTTAAGGATATCGGTTTTCTGACAAGCGAGAACCGGGACTATTTTGAACAAGGGATCCCTCCGCAAGGCGGCATTTTTCTGCATGAAGATAAGAATGCGGCTTCCGGAATCGCGGAGAATGAGCCTGCTGAGGATAAGTAAAGAGGTAAATAGGAAGCAATCGGGCGCGGGTCCGGTTGCTTTTTCTTTGCTTTCAAATTGAGCGGGGCGTATAATAGAAAGAAAAATGAACTTTTAAGGAGCGATTATACATGTCGATGTCTTTTGAAAAATACATGGTGGATATGGTGCAGCCAATGCGCGATGATTTAACTCGAATCGGAATTGAGGAGCTTCGTACACCTGACGATGTTGCTGCTAAGCTGACAGATTCCAAGGGAACTGCGCTTGTCGTGGTTAACTCCGTTTGCGGCTGTGCTGCAGGTCAATGTCGTCCAGGCGTTGCTCAGGCGCTGCAACATGATATTACTCCGGATCACCTGTATACGGTATTTGCCGGTCAAGATAAAGAAGCAACTGCGAAAGCGCGTGAATTCTTCGCGCCATACCCGCCGTCTTCACCTTCCATCGCACTCATGAAAGACGGAGAGCTTGTTCATTTTATTGAACGTCATCAAATCGAGAACCGTTCGGCTGCTGATATTGCTGCAGATTTGACATCTGCTTTCGAGCGTTTCTGCCGTTAAGAGGTGCAGGAGACATGGGGATGAGCTTGCAGGACGAAATCATTAAGCAATTGGGCGTTAAGCCTGAAATCGATCCAGAGCAGGAAATTCGCCGTCGCGTTGATTTCCTCAAAGAATACGTGCGCAAGTCCGGCACGACGGGGCTGCTCATTGCGATCAGCGGCGGGATCGATAGCGCGGTAGCGACAGGTCTCTGCAAGAAAGCAACAGATGAATTGTCCGCTGAGACGGGCAAAGAATATATGACACTCGGCGTGTTCCAGCCCTATGGTGAGCAGGTTGATATTGCAGACAGCTACGCGGTAGCGGAAGCATTTAATCTGAAACATCGCGTGGAAACCAACATTCAAGAGGCCGTCGATGAGATTGCCCTTGAAGTGGAACACAGCATGAAGTCGATTGGCATCTCGCGCCACATCAGCCGTGGGGGCAAAGGCAATGTAAAAGCCCGTACCCGCATGGTGGCACAATATGCGCTCGCATTCGAGCTTAATCTGCTCGTTGTCGGGACAGATCATGCATCCGAAGCGGTCACCGGCTTCTACACCAAATGGGGCGACGGCGCGGTCGATATTACGCCGCTCACCTCCTTGAACAAGCGGCAGGTTCGCCAGCTGGCAGCTGCACTCGGCGTACCGGGCGCAATCGTCACCAAGGCACCGACCGCCGGCCTCTGGGACGGCCAAACCGATGAGAACGAGCTTGGCATCACCTATGATGACAACAGCTCGTATCTCGAAGGCAAACAAATCGACGATGCTACTCGCGAGAAACTCGAGAAGCAATTCATCAAAACCGCCCACAAACGTGACCCGATCCCGGGTATCTAAATTTTTGCAACCCGCCCCGCCGGCTTCTGCCGGCGGGGCGGGTTTTTGTTTTATGGCACAGTTGCGCCAAGCACTAATTGCCCTAAATAGGCTGAAACACAAGTAAACTCGCCCTTACTGGGAGCTGAAAGCGGATATACCGCTCTCGAAGTGGCACAATCGGCGATACCGAGTAAACTCGCCCTTACTGGGAGCTGAAAGCGGATATGCCGCTCTCAGCAGCCAAACGTGGTCGATTGTGCATCGAAAGCGGATATACCGCTCTCAAAGGGGCACAATCGCCGAAATCCGAGTAAACTTGCCCTTACTGTGAGCTGAAAGCGGATATGCCGCACTCAGCAGCCAAACGTGGTCGATTGTGGCATCGAAAGCGGATATACCGCTCTCGAAGTGGCACAATCGGCGATACCGAGTAAACTCGCCCTTACTGTGAGCTGAAAGCGGATATGCCGCTCTCAGCAGCCAAACGTGGTCGATTGTGGCATCGAAAGCGGATATACCGCTCTCGAAGTGGCACAATCGGCGATACCGAGTAAACTCGCCATTACTGTGAGCTGAAAGCGGATATGCCGCTCTCAGCAGCAAAACGTGGTCGATTGTCGCGTCGAAAGCGGATATACCGCTCTCGAAGGGGTACAATCGCCGAACCAGAGTAAACTCGCCCTTATTGTGAGCTGAAAGCGGATATGCCGCTCTCAGCAGCCAAACGTGGTCGATTGTGGCATCGAAAGCGGATATACCGCTCTCGATGGGGGACAATCGCCGAAACCCGAGTAAACTCGTCCATTCTGTGAGCTGAAAGCGGATATACCTCATCAGCCAGTTCACTTAGGATGTAGTGGAGAATCACCAAATTGTTCCCGATTAACAGCGTAGCTGCGGATCTTTTTTGTGCCTTTACCTAGTGGAGTCAGCATGTTTTTCCGGTGCATTTGATGCAAAATGTCATATGCCCAGTCTTTGCTAATCTGCAAAAGCTCCATCACATCACGTGGTCGCAATGGCCGATCAAGGCGCAGGCCGCAGCGGAGAACCTCCGCCTCGAGAAGCTCCGAGGCTCCGCGCGAACGTCCGCGGTCGTGGGCGCCTCCAAGCCAGCAGCCCATAAATTGCTGGAGAATTTGTTCACACATGCGGGGCCGGTCGCTGATGTCATCGTAGGAGAAACGCAGAAGCTGCCAGCCGTCGATGATGAGGTGATTTTGGCGCATGAGGGAGTCAGAGAATTGCCAGCGGGTGACTTTGGATGAATGGGGGCCATACCCGTCGATTTCAATAGCCAGCTTGATCGGTTCACGGATGTAAGCGAAGTCCAAATACCGAGAACCGTCCTTGAAATCTGCCACTTCATACTCGCCGAATAAATGGTCGAAATTTCGAAATGCCGGGTACCACACTTGTTGCAGAAACAATCGCTCCGCATGGCCTTGCCCTTCGTCCAGCCTGTGTTTCCCCTCCCCCTCCCCCTTCTGCCCCTGCAACTGACGATCGATCCATAGTTGATACGTTGCTTGAAACGACATCCCACTCATCCTCCCTCAAAATGAACATAAAAAAACCGCCACAATCGGACAGAAGAGCCCAATCGAGCGGTGTGTGCTTCACAACCTAACTATTGCTATGATTGTATCATAGAAGTGGCATGAAACTCTACAGGACAAGTGGTATGATAAGGAAAGTAATGCAAACCAACCATCATGGATATGCAGCACCGCAATTGAAGTTGTGTGAGTTCAAATGAACCTCATGGGGAGGAAGCTCAACAAATGAATGCAGCAGTGTGGAAACATCGCAATCCATTACTACATACGCGCAAGGCACTGTCTGAGGGACAGTTGACGGTAGGTTTCATCGGTGGATCGATCACGGATGCGCGTCCACGGCACAATTGGCCGGAGCCTGTCATTGCTTGGCTGGTGGAGCAATACCCAGGTGTAAGAATCCTCGTTGAAAATGCAGCGATTGGTGCAACAGGCAGCGAGCTTGCCGTTTTCCGTGCAAAGCGCGATCTCATGGATCGTGGATGCCAGCTCGTTTTTATCGATTATGCAGTAAATGACTATGGTGATCCGTCGGACCAAAGACGGCGTACGAGAGAAGGATTACTCCGAAAGCTGCTTGCAGATGGAGACCGCGATATCGTGCTCGCTCATACGTTTATGCAGAACATGTATGCGGTGATGAGCGAAGGAGGCGTACCGGATTCCATCGCCGAGTTGGAAGAACTCGCCGACCACTACGGGATAGGCTCAGTGTGGATGGGGCTGTATGCACTTGAAGAAGTCCGTAAAGGCCGAATGCGCTGGGAAGAGTGGCTGCCAGACGGCTTGCACCCGACTCATAGAGGCAGCATGAGCTACGGGCAAAGCATCATCACTTTTCTAGAGAAAGAGCTGCTGGGGGAGACGGACATCGCGAACCCTGCGGAGCGCACGGAAAATTCGGAACAAAGTGAGTCCACCATCGCGCATGCCGAGCACTTCGAGCCCGCTGAGCGCTTCGACTCCACCATCGCGGCGCATGCCGAGCGCTTCGCTGAACTAGACTCGTCGTCTTCCGCTTCCCTCCCTGCACCGCTGCATCCGCAGCACTGGGGCGACGCTGAGCTGCTGCCGCTCACTCAAGTACAAACGGAAGGCCCATGGGTCATCCGCCGCTGGCCGTTCTACGAATGGATCGACCAAGTGCTGGAGACAGCCGCAGTAGGCGCGAAACTGTCCTTCTCTTTTGAGGGTCGCGGACTGTCATTGGGGTTTGATTTTGGCAAATTATCCTCTGAATTTCGTTACCGGATTGACGGTGGAGACTGGGTCACCATGCAGCGCGAACGTCCGGAATGGTGCGGTGATGACGGCTGGTATCGAGCCTGCTTCTTGGGCGATGAGCTGCCGCTTGGCAATCACAAATTGGAGCTTGAAGTCACGCATGGCGACAGTCCGGAATGCAGAGGGACGAATTTCAGATTGGCACATATCGGGGTAATCCGCTAGCGTCCATATATCGGAGTTGAACATGAACAGAACGAATCGATTATTAACGATGATCATTGTCGTACTACTGAGCGTAATCTTGTCATCTTGCAGAAGCAAGCAGCCGCATCAACCAGTCGAGGTGACTGTGTCGGCAGCCGCGAGCTTGAAGAACGCACTTACCGAAATGAAAACGACATACGAAGAGCAGCATCACGATGTGCGAATTACGTACAATTTCGGAGCCTCGGGTACACTGCAGCAGCAGATCGAGCAAGGTGCTCCGGTGGACCTGTACATTTCCGCGGGACAGAAACAAATGGAGGCCCTCCAGAACAAGGGACTGGTGGGAGTAAGCCCGATTTTGCTGCGAAATGAGCTGGTTTTAATCGTTCCCGTGGATACAACGGCAGTGCCTACTAAGCTAACGTTATTAACCGATGCCGCATTCAAGACAATTGCCATCGGCGAACCCGAGAGCGTTCCAGTCGGGAGTTATACGAAACAGTCGTTGGAAGAAGCGGGTATTTGGGACAAAATCGAGCCCAGGGTGGTATACGCAAAAGATGTAACACAGGTACTGTCCTACATTGAAACCGGCAACGCAGACGCAGGTTTCGTCTATTTGACGGATGCCATGACATCCAAGAACGTTACTATCGCTCTAACAGTGCCGGCCGAAACGCATAAGCCAATCGTGTACCCAGCAGCCGTAATAAAGGAAACGAAGCATCAAGTGCAAGCCTTGGAGCTGTTAGGTTATTTGCAAAGCGAAGAAGCGGGGAAAGTATGGAGAAAATACGGATTTATGCTGCCTTAGTGCAGAAAAAGGCTTGCAGTAAAAATGGACTCCACATCGACAAGTAAGGCGGTAGACAGAAGTGATTATCGGAATTGGACATGACATTTCATCCCTTGTGCGGATGGAGAAAATGATACAAGGCGAGAGCGGCGTAAAATTTATGCGCCGAATTCTGACCGAGCGTGAGCTCGAGCTTGCCGAAGCAGCAGGCGGGAAACGTTTGGTAGAGTTTGCAGCTGGCCGGTTTGCGGTGAAGGAAGCGGTGTCCAAGGCGTTTGGCTGCGGAATTGGAAGCAAGCTTTCTTTTCGCGATATCGAAGTGGATCGACATGAAAGTGGAAAGCCACTGTGCCGACTGGCAGATGGCGCCTGGGAGCGGCTTGGCTTGTTGCAGTCGAAGACGAGCATCCATGTCACGATTACGCATGATCAGTCGCTGGCCTCAGCGTTTGTGATTGTGGAACAGCTCGACTGAAAACGTATGCATAATATCGTCACCCTTTGCCCATAATTGGAATACACCATTAACAGAAAACAGGGTAGAGGGACGGTGGTAGGATGACAGCTCACTCTGAAAAAAACGATAAGCGCTACTATAAGAGCGGACAGCTTGTTCCGGCAGATGGCGTGTACGGTGATGCTTGGGGCTGCTGGCTGCCGCTGCTTGCAGGCGATCTGTTTCCGACTCATCCGAAGATGGGCGCATCCAAATGGTATTATGAAGGAACCTTGGCTTCTGGTTTGCCTCAAATGCGTATCGGCAGGCGAAACATTCGCAAATAAACATAAAAGACCCTTTGCTCAAGCAGCGTGATGCATCATGTCGCTGTGGCAAGGGTCTTTTTTATTATTTCTTGGCACTGAGCCAGTTTGCAAGCTCCTGTACTTCGTCCGCGGTAAGCTTCCCTGAGAAAGCAGGCATGCCGCCTCCGCCTTTATTAATTTGCGCGGTGATTTGCTCCTTCGTCATCCGTTTACCGACATGCTGTAGATTCGTGGTAGGGCCCATCCGGCCTTGGAGCTCCGATCCGTGGCAGGAGATGCAATTGGATTTATATACCTTTGGTACGTTTAAGGCTGCGGTCGAAGTCGGTGAGGACGAGCCGCACCCGGTCAACAGCATGATGATTAGCCATGCAAACAGCGGTAAAAAGCGTGTTAAATCAATGTTTTTGCTAGTAGAAGTGCGCATAGATGAGCGTAATCCTCCTCCTGTTGATGGACTTACAATCGAATCTACCGTTGCCGAATCCCGGGAAGCGCGGTTCGTGCGGAGGTGTTCATTTTGCCGAATAGTGCGCTATAATAATGAAATGCGTGTACACTCGCAAAATCTGAAAAGTGGGAGACGCAGGTGAAAAATAATGAAACACACCTACAAGACCATCATACAAAATTATTTTCACCGCTTTCAAGCGGATGTAACCATAGCGGCATTCTCAGCACCGAAGAACGGACAGGCCATGGAGCAAGTTTCTGAATTTTACAGGCTCTGGTTCATTATAGAGGGTGAAGGCGAGCTGATGCAAAGCGGCCGCTTGTATCATACCAAACCGGGTCAGCTGCTGCTTCTTCCTCCCGGCAAGCAATCCTTTAATACAGGGACAGCGCCGAATGCGGTATATTGGTGTAATTTTCGAGCATCCATCGGGGATATGGAGATGTTCGATTTGCTAAAGCTGCCAATTATCGTAGAGCCGAGGGAGCAAGTTTACCTGAGGACGTTGTTTGAACGGTTGATCGACGTCTACAGATCGTCGATGTTGACAAGGGAGCTGCGCATTCGGGCAGCTTTGTTTGATATTATGGCCATCTATTTGGAATACGGCGGCATCAGTGAAGAATCGCTTCAGCAGGTCGAACCGCTGGAGAAAATCGACCGCGTGCTGGATTATATCGAGCACAATCTGTCCGAACAGATCAGCGTGGAAGATTTGGCTAGGCTGGCCTATCTCCATCCGAATTATTTTATCGGCTACTTTAAAAATATCGTCGGCTACGCACCTACACAATACGTGAATATGCGCCGTGTGGAGCGCGCCAAGCAGCTGCTTGAGCAGCCGGATTGCAATATTTCTGAGGTTGCTCAGCAGGTTGGCATGCAGAATCATTACTTATCGCGCATGTTCAAGCAATATACAGGCGTAACGCCAAGCCGATATCGGCAAATTTATTTGAGCAAAAAACAAAACAAATCATAAAAGTCGTGCATTGCTGAGTGGTTGAGAGGATGAAACAAACATGGAGTCGGAAGCTTCCCGATATTTCAGCAAAGAGCTGCTGAATTGGTATTTAGCAAATAAACGTGTTTTGCCATGGCGGATGAACCGTGATCCCTACCGGGTATGGGTCTCGGAAATCATGCTGCAGCAAACGCGAGTGGATACGGTTATTCCGTATTATGAACGGTTTATGGAGAAATTCCCGACAGCAGCTGCACTTGCAGAAGCGCCGGAGCCTGAGGTGTTGAAAAGCTGGGAAGGGCTTGGCTATTATTCACGTGCTCGGAATTTGCAGGCTGGCGCGCGCGAGGTGCTGAATCTCTACGGCGGCGTCGTACCGGATAATAAAGAAGCGGTAGCCGCTCTGCGCGGTGTAGGGCCGTATACGACAGGTGCGATCATGAGCATCGCATTCAATCGGCCGGAGCCGGCCGTGGACGGCAATGTCATGCGCGTGTTGTCTCGCTATTTTTGCTTGGAAGAAGATATTGCGAAGCCATCAACGCGTATCGGCATCGAGAAGCTGGCGTCGTCGCTGATTCCCGAAGGATCAGCGGGAGACTTCAACCAGGCGCTCATGGAGCTGGGAGCGCTTGTGTGCACACCGAAGTCACCGGGCTGTCTTACTTGCCCGGTTATGATGCACTGCGAAGGCAGGATGGCTGGGAAAGAGCATATCCTGCCGATCAAGACGAAGGCGAAGCCGCCGCGGCCGGAAACGCGGCTCGCCGCCATTATTACAGGCAGCGGCGCGCATGAAGGCAAGCTGCTTGTGCGGCAGCGGCCGGAGAGCGGCTTGCTCGCCCAGATGTGGGAGCTGCCGCATGTGCTCGCGTTGCCGGGGGATAGCGGCGGCGCTGCTGCGAAGCGCAAAGGCCGAGGCAAAGCCGCTGCCGCAGTTGTTGTTGCGGCTGAGCTTGAAACGGCAGCAGCTGTTGCCGCCGGCACCATCGCCGAAGCTGCAATACCGACCGGCGAAGGCAGCACGATGGACCGCCACGCGGTCCAAGCCGATTATTTGAGCCGCATGTTATCTGCGGATGAGGGCTTGCTTGTCAGGCCGACAGGCTGGTGGGGAGAAACGGAGCATGTGTTTAGCCACATCGTGTGGGACGTACAGGTATTCCGAGCAGAATTCGGATTCTGGCAGCAGCAAGGTGAGGTTGCGGCTGCAGGTACGGAAGCACTTGTAGCTGCAGAAACTGCTGCTGCATATGGACTGCCTGAAGGGAAAGCCCCGGCCAACTATCGCTGGATCGGGCCTGAGCAGATGAAGGAGCTTGCGTTTCCGAACGTATTTTTACGTATTTTGCGGGATTATTGGAATGGTTTGGATTGATTAAGTAAAGGTCTCGTTCTACAATGATCTATAGGATTGTCCATAGTGAATGAGGAGGCTGCTAAAACGTGAGTCAAATGCTGGAACGATTACAGCAAGAGAAGGTTGTAGCTATTTTTCGTTATATCGAGGATCAATATGCAGACCAAGCGGCCGAAGCGCTAATCAGCGGCGGCATTACCCTGATGGAGATTACGATGAATACCGAAGGTGCTGCCGGAATGATTAACCGCTGGCGCGAGAAATACGGCAGCCAAGCCGGAATTGGTGCCGGAACCGTTCTTGATCTGGATATGGCGAAGGAAGCCGTGGCAGCAGGTTCCCAGTTTCTGATTTCCCCGAACTTGGACGAGTCAGTCGTTGAATATGGATATGCCAACGGTGTGCCTGTATGGCCCGGCGTTATGACACCGACAGAAATTGTCCGTGCTTGGAAAGCCGGTGCCGAAGCGGTGAAGATCTTCCCGATGGGTACACTGGGGTGGAAATACTTGTCCGAAATTCGCGCTCCGCTAGACAAAATCCCGATGCTCGCAACGGGCGGCGTCGATCTGGACAACATTGCGGATTACTTCAAAGCCGGAGCATGTGCAGTCGGTATGGGCAGCAAGCTTGTGAACTTGGATTGGGTACGCAGCGGGCGGTTTGATCTGCTGACAGAGCGTGCGCGCCAGTTTGCAGACGCGGCTAAAGCGCTGTAGGACAAATAATAGAAGTGGAAGCGCGGCATCTTGCCGCGCTTTTTTTATTGCTCTCTGCAGAACTGTGAGAAGCACGAGGGCAAAAAAGAGGCCTGCGGCATCTCCGCAGGCACTAGAGAAAAATATATTTTAAAAGGGGGGTCATGTGACTTATTATATAGACCGAATATGAAGAAAAGATGAGGAGAGTATGAAAGAAGTATGAAGGGAATATTACAATTGGATTACGACCATCAGAACGATGCAATCGCCTCATGTAGCAGTTCGGACTGGCTGCGAAACATGCCATCTCGCCCATTACTCTTTGCAGTGTAAAGCGCTTTGTCGCATGTTGCGTATAACGTCTCCAGCTGCGTGTGCTTATTCGGAACTACGGTGAGTACACCCATGCTGATCGTATAAGGTACCGGTGGACTCTCGCTGAGCGAGCCGCTTAGTGATTGTATAATCCGTTCAGCTATTTCGGTGGATTCCGCTTCGTTCTTTCCGGGAAGAAGGAGACCGAACTCATCACCTCCATACCGCACAAACAAATCCTCGCTGTCCAAATGCTGCTTGATCCGTGATGACAGGTCCTGCAGAACCAGATCGCCGATATGATGGCCATAGGTATCATTAATCGTTTTGAACCAATCAATATCGAAGAGCAGATAAGATACAGGTTTACCCTTCTTCGCATAATGCGCGAGAGCCTGCCTCGCATGGAGCTTAAACGTTCTGCGGTTAAGCGTACCAGTCAAATCATCGTAACTTGCTAGCTGGACTAATTCTTGATTGGTCTTCTCCTTCAATAACAATACAAATGCTGTACTCCCAAGAACCGTGAGTAGAAAGATACCCAATAAGGAAATCAATTGAAAGATCCCCGGAATGAAGAAGCTGGCCCTTTCCGCGGACTGTAATGCGATTACCCCTCTTACCAAGAAAACGATAATGGCAAAAAGATAGAGACTGCCCGTGACTCTCATAAGGACAGTCGCGCCTCGCGCCAGAACGAGCCGATAGGCTGGGATTAGCATTGCCGCTGTGACGAAAGAGATATAGGCAATTCGCATATCTTCCTTGTTGTGCAAGAGGAGGATCACTTGAAAGCCAACTATGCTGCATATCGTCAAGAGCATATATATTTTCTTGGTCTTGTGTTGAATAGGTTTATGAAGATTCAAGAGGGCTACCATTTCCAAGGAAGTCCCTATTAATAGAATAGAGTTGGCAAAACCGATGGAGAGAAAGTCCGGTAATAGATCTCCCCGAAGCGCCATACAAAACCAGGACAGAATTTGCAAGCATTTCGCAACAAAGTACGTTTTGATCGATGCTAAATTAGTGCGGTTCAACCAATATGAACTAGCAAGTACGAGAGCCGCTAAATAACCGATTCCAAGCGCTATGATAATCGTACGTGAATCTAAATATAAATTCATGTTGTGCACCTGCTTAAGTAGGAATATCCAATCCCTCTGATTATAACAAATACTGGGGGAGTGTATATACTTCCGAATAGGAAGAGTGCTTATTCCGGTTCAACATGAAGCAGTCTAATTCCTTACAAAATCATTACTCATTTACTGTGATTTCTACTGTTATCAGCGAAAAGTCTCGTAGAAAACAAAGAGGCCTGCGGCATATCCGCAGGCACAAGAGAAAATATATAATAAAGGGGGGTCATGTGTTTATTATAAGGGTTAAATATGAAAGGAATATGAAGGAAATATTACAATTACATTACAAAGTTAAAATTTGGAGACTAAACAGTACCACGATTACTGGGCTTATGATGATGTTATGGAAGCCTCTATCTCGCACGAATATGTAACTTATGTAGGCGACTGGGAAGACTGGCAGTTGAAATAGGTCATTTTGAAAAAAGTCCATATGCGGCGATCACACTTCCGGAATCAGGCGGGAGAGTGGTCGCCGCCTTTTTTTGACCTGAAATATTTATGGCTCCTACTATTTTTTGGGAGATTCGGTATGTTAAATTGAAAGGGGTTCCAAGTGCAGCTAAACGGAAGCGGCTTGGGTGAAATTATGCTAGGAAAATGAGGAGGAGCTTCATGAAGAAAATGACTGCATCAGTCGTTGGCGGAGGAGCCGGCGGGCAGCTCAGCATGAATGCCTTACACAACTCAGAGCATTACGAGTTAGTAGCGATTGCAGATCTTCGGCCAGAAGTGTGTGAGAAACTGCAAAAACAATTTCCCGGCATCCGAACTTATTTGGATCATAACGAGATGTTTAAGGATTGTCCGACGGATGTCGTATGTGTAAGCACGTTCCCGCCTTCTCATGAAGAAGTGGCGATGGATGCGCTTAAGCTACCGCTCAAAGGAATTCTCGTGGAGAAACCGCTTGGACATACGGTCGCGTCCGGTCGGCGGATTTTGGAGGAAATCAAGAAACGTAATTTGCCAATGGCTGTGCCGCATGGCCTGTTAGCGAAGAAGACTCCTGTGGAAATCATAGAGCGAGTGAAGCGCGGTGAGATTGGCGATCTAAAGCTCGTAGAAATTCAAAATACGAATTGGGATATCATCAACGCCGGTATTCATTGGCTTCATTTCTTCGTGCAATTGACGGGGAACGAGCCGATGGACAATGTGATGGGGATTTGTGAATCCAGTACGCGGACATATCGCGACGGCATGCAGGTGGAAACTACGGCTGTCACCTATGGGCAAACGAAGAGCGGAGTCCGTGTTGTCATGAATACGGGAGACCATGTTCAGATTAACACCGAGGGGAAAGATACCTTATTCCGTCTAGTGGGTACCGCGGGGCAGATAGAATTCTGGGGCTGGGAGAACGGCTATCATATTCTGAATGCTCAGTTTCCCAAAGGCGAGTTTATTATCCCTGAAAAGCTGGCGGTTACGGGGCATCAGGCACATCTTGAGAATATGGCTCGCAGGATCGAGACCGGCGAGACGGATTATTCAATCCCGGATAGCTCCTTGCTGGCGCTTGAAATCGTGGAAGGGGCATACATATCCAGCAGACATCGCTGCAAAGTAACGTTTCCCGTCGATTTATTCGAAGCACCGGCTGAACCGGATTGGAATCCGGGTCTTGCGTACAGTGGGACCGGCGGAGGCCGAGACGGCAGGAAGCTCTGATCATGAAGGAGGGATTATAGATGAGTCGAATTCGATTTGGAATTGTTGGCGGGGGGTGGCGTACGGAGTTTTATCTTCGCATTGCCAAGGAGCTGACTGAACAGTTTGAAGTGAGCGGTGTCGTAGTCCGAAATGAAGAGAAAGCCAAGAAGCTGGCAGCAGCGTGGCAAGTGCCTGTTTACAGCTCCACTGCTGCGATGCTGGAGCAGGCCGATCCGCTGTTTGTCGTGTCGTCGGTTCCATGGGATGCGAATCCTGGCGTAATCGAAGAATTAGCACTAGCAGGAATGCCGGTTCTGTCCGAGACACCGCCGGCACCGGATGTAGAAGCACTTATTCGATTAAATGAGAAGTTTGGCGACAGCCGAATTCAAGTCGCGGAGCAGTATCTGTTTCAACCGTTTCATGCTGCACGCCTTGCAATTGCAAGGTCAGGGAAGCTCGGAATGGTGTCGCAAGCACAAGTTTCTGCGGCTCATGGTTATCACGGAGTAAGCCTGCTGCGCCAATTTCTCGGCATTACCTTCGAGAATGCGGTTATCCAAGCTTCACGTTTCCGTTCCCCGCTGGTGAATGGACCCGGTAGAGAAGGTGCGCCGAAGGAGCACCGGCTCATTTCGTCCGAACAGGTCATTGCCTCTCTTGCATTCGATGGCAAGCTTGGCATCTATGATTTCACAGGTGATCAATACTTCTCGTGGATACGCAGTCAGCGTCTGCTGGTGCGCGGCGAATCCGGCGAAATCAACAATAAGGAAATCCGTTATCTGAAGGATTACCTTACGCCAATTGAGATCGAGCTGCGCAGACAGAACGCAGGGGAGAACGGGAATCTCGAAGGCTATTATTTCAAAGGCATCCTTGCCGGTGAAGAGTGGGTTTATCGCAATCCGTTTGCTCCGGGCAGATTGACGGATGATGAAATCGCGATTGCGACCTCTCTTGCGAAGATGGCTGACTATGCGGCTGGCGGGCCAAGCTTTTATAGCTTAGCAGAAGCGTCGCAGGATCATTATTTAAGCATGAAGATCAATGAAGCGCTCGAATCAGGCGTGCCGGTACAAACAGAAACACAGCCATGGGCGAATGCTATGACTCGTTAATGTCTAATGCACGTTGAAGTACGCAAGGTCAGCTGAGAACCTATGGTTCGAAGGCTGGCCTTTTTTGGCTTGCAGCCTTAACGAAGAAATCCAAGTGCAAATTATTTGTAAATGAGTGATAATGTGACAAAAGGCAACAGGAATCTATTGAATCTATTCGCTATAGGAGAACCTTGAGGGGATGAGTCGCCCGTGAAAACGAAATTTAGACGATCAAATCTGCATGTGTATCAGAAGGTTATTCTTATTTTCATCTTGCTGATTGTCCCCTTGCTCTTAATTAACCTGAGGATGAATACAACGGGCGCGTCATTCCTTAAGAAAGAATATACAAACTCGATCAATTCAAACGTGAAGTTTTATTCCCGTCAGCTGAATGACCAAATTGCCTTTATCCGTAATTTGCAGCTTCAGTTCATGAATGATTCCGATCTGCAGAAGCTCAGTTTTATTGGAAAAAGACTGGAAGGCTACGAACAATTTCAGCTTGTGAATCGCGTGCGGGAGCGGCTGTTATTGATTCAGAACTCAAGTGAATTCCTAGTGAACAGCGGTGTGTACGTGAAGTCGCTTGAGAAAACATTTTCAGTCAGGGCCGGCATTAAAGACCTGCCTAACGCGGAATACGAGGCGATAGCATCATACCGAGAGTCCGATCAGACACAACCCTTCTACAGTAAAGGCGGCAGGCTGTACTTTATTGCTTCGAGCAACAACGGCAGAATTGTTTCGTACATGGAGATTTCGAAGCCGAAGCTGGAAG
The DNA here is from genome assembly GCF_059383735.1 of Paenibacillus sp. N22P23. Lineage (NCBI taxonomy): Bacteria > Bacillati > Bacillota > Bacilli > Caryophanales > Paenibacillaceae > Paenibacillus > Paenibacillus sp. N22P23. Next base: position 451,602 of record NZ_JBXENT010000002.1, on the reverse strand, counting down.
AGACGCTGCGCCGGTTTGTAGAGAGTTATGAGGATTCCGGCGCGGCACTCACGAATGATGATTTTACAACCACGATAGCGGTGAAAATGGACGAGAACATTTTCAATCAGATTCAGAAGCATATCGGCAGCAGAGGTACGTTGGAAGATCCCATTCGTACCGATACGCTGAGGCTCGGCAAGCATAAATATCTGATTACATCGAGCGGTATTGAGATGTTTGGGATGACAATCTTCACTTACATCAATCAGAACGAAGTGCTCGGGCCGATTCGGACATTCAATTTCTGGTATATTATTTTGTCCACTGTTTCCGTAGGGGTTCTGGTTGTCTTCTCCTTCTCGGTCAACGTCATGATACATCGGCCGCTCAAGCGATTAATCCAAGCCTTCAAAATACTGGAAACCGATAATCTGAATATTTCCATTCGCCCGCAAGGTGATATCGAATTCGGCTATCTGTACCGAAGCTTCGACCGTATGGTAGACAAGCTAAGAGGCTCCATTCAAGAAAATTACGAGCAGAAAATCGCCCTGCAGCACTCCGAATTAAAGCAGCTCCAATCGCAAATAAATCCCCATTTTCTATATAACAGCTTCTTCAATATCTACATGATCAGCAGAAGCGGTGATGCCGAGAATGCGGCAACGCTGGCACAAAGGCTCGGCAGCTACTATCAATTTATAACCCGCAGCGGGAGTGACGAGGTCACCTTGGAACAAGAATATCGTCACGCAGTAGATTATTGCGACATTCAGGGCATCCGGTTCTCGAATCGTATTCACATTGATGCTGCGGAGCTGCCTGAGGCGTGTAAGTCATTGTTGGTACCAAGGTTACTGATTCAGCCTGTTGTGGAAAATGCCTTCGAGCATGCCTTCGAGGATGGGATGAGGCGAGGAAATGTAGCCGTTGAAGTGGCATATGAAGCTGATACACTGCGCATTTCCGTTGAAGATGACGGAGATACCTTATCGGACGAAGCGCTTCAGCTGCTTCATGACCGTCTTGACGATGTTTCAGCTTCGCAAGAGAAGACAGGTTTGTTCAACGTTTGCCGGCGTATCCGGCTCAAATTCGGGCAGAGCAGCGGTATCTTTGTTTCTCGCAGTGCCCTCGGCGGGCTAAAGGCCGATATTGTCATTCACTTTAACGAGATGGGAGTTTGAGAGATTCCATGTATCGATTACTCATTGTAGATGATGAACCGGCTATCGTTGACGGCTTAGTACAGCACTTTCAGAATGTGGAATCGTTAGAACTGGACGTGTGTAAAGCCTATTCACCTATAGAAGCGCTCGCCATTGTGAAGAAAACAAAGATTGATTTGGTCATCAGCGATATTCGAATGCCGGGGAAGAGCGGACTGCAATTGGCAGACGATATTCTCTTCTACTGGCCGGCTTGCCGGATCATTCTGCTTACGGGATACAGCGAGTTTGACTATGTGTATAGTGCCATTCAGAAGAATATAGACAACTATATTCTGAAGACTGAAGGCATCGAAACGATCGTTGCCGCAGTCCATGCTGCAATCGACAAGCTGGATCAGGCTAATCAAGTGCAGATTGCTCTTGAGCAGGCTAAGCAGCAGTTGACGATTGCAGAGCCCCACCTTAAGAAGCAGTTTTTTGAAGCGCTGCTGCTCGGTGAGAAAGCATTGGATCTGTGGCAGGCTCCTTATTTTGCAGGACTATCCATGCAGCTGAGCAGGACGGACAACGTGATGATGATCGTCGGAAGGATGGATCGCTATGATCACGTTCCAACCTATACAGATAAATTAAATCTGTACATGTCCATTCAAGATGTACTACGGCATCAATTGCCGCCGCACTTTCAGATGGAGTCTGTCGTACATGATTCTTCCTTGCTCGTCTGGTTTGTTCAGCCTGCAGAGGAAGCAGGTATGTTTAAGAATGGCGAGGGCAGCACGCAGTGGGAAGACATCTCGGCGTATTTGAAAGGGATGCTGGAGCCTGTACAAGATCAATGTCGTATCGCATTAAACGCGGATGTATCATTTGCGATTAGTCGTGCTGCAGTGGAATGGGATGGTGCGGCAGCGGAATTTGAACGTTTGAAGTCGTCGATGAAGAAATGCTCGCTATTCGGTCAGCCCATGTCGATCATTCATTTGGGCGATATGGATGAAGTCATCCAGTCAGAGAGGCCGCATCCATCAGCGGAGCTGTCCACGGGGATGTTTAACAAGCAGCTGGATGCGCTGCAACGCAGTTTGGAGGCAGGGGACGAGCCATCTGCTGCCAAGCTGACTTCGGAGCTCTATGCCCATGTTGAGGTGAATCTATCTTCGAATTCCCTCATTGGCATGGAAAGATATTATCAGTTCGTCCTTGTTATTATTACGCAAATGACGCAGGTTCGCCCTTCGGGGACAATGGATGAAGGATCATGGACGCTAGACCTCAATGCTTCCAGGGAGCAGCTGTTAGAGCTTGTACATAAGCTATGTGAACAGAAGAAGCAGCAGCAGAATAAGAGCGAGCATCTCATTATCGAACGCATTCATCGATTCATTGCCGAGCATTTAGGCCGCGACCTGTCACTGGCAAGAATTGCGGAGGCGGTTTATTTTAACCCTTCGTATCTGTCTAGATTCTACAAACAGCTGACTGGAAGGACGCTGTCGGATTATATGAATGCGACAAGAGCAGATGCTGCGAGGCAAATGCTAGAGGAAACGCAGATGAAAGTGAATGAAATTGCGCTGCGGCTGGGCTTCGAATCTCCTTCGTATTTCACGGCCTTTTTCCGTAAAATGACGAGCAGTACACCTCAAGAATATCGGGAATCGGTCCTATTGCGAAGAGATCGTAAAGAAAACAGAAGCATGTAAAGATGTTTATAGAGCGAGCCCCCTGCCGCTCACCTTATGATGAAATAGCAAGGTCAAACGCAGTGAAAACAACTTTAATGGGGGGAAACAAAATGAACAGATGGGCAAGTTCTTTTCTGATTATCTCATTAATCGCCACCATGACCGCATGCTCAAGCAATAATAACGACCCTGCAACAGATCAAGCCGACAAGACAGACAACGCAGTCGCAACAGACAATGCAAACACAACAACGGAAACGACAGATGTTGCAGCAACAGAGAACGTTGATCCGCTAGGTAAATATGCCGAGACGTTAACGGTAACCGAAGTACTCGGGTACGGTCCTCCGGAGGATCCGAAGACACCATCAGGTCTAACACCGGAGCAGAATGCATACTTGAAAGACTTGAAGGATCAACTGAACATTGATCTGAAATACAAATGGACGGTGCCAACCGATCAATACGAGCAGAAGTTCTCGCTTTCCATTGCTTCGGGTGATTTGCCGGATATCATGGATGTCGACATTCGCAACTTTGAGAAGTTTAAGACGCAGGGCGTCCTGGCTGACTTAACGGATGCCTACGAGAAATACGCATCACCGACATTAAGAAAGTTTATGGAATCCGACGGCGGGCAAGCGATGAAGTCATTGACTTCGGATGGCAAGCTGTACGGAATCCCGGGTTTCGAAGAACCGTTCCTATCGACTCAAATCCTCTGGATTCGCGCCGATTGGTTAAAGAACATGAACATGGAAGCTCCGAAGACAATCGACGATTTAGAGAAAATCGCAACCGCTTTCGTCAATAATGATCCAGACAAGAATGGCAAGAAGGATACGTACGGCCTGGCGCTTCAGAAGAATATTGTGAACTGGGGCTTTGACACACGCGGCCTATTCTTCGGATTTAATGCCTATCCGAGCGGATGGATCAAAGGCAGCGACGGCAAGCTGGTGCCGGGCGAGATTCAGCCGGAGATGAAGCCAGCGCTGAGCAAGCTGCAAAGCTGGTATAAGAACGGCATTCTCGATAAGGAATTCGCGCTCAAAGACGAGAACAAGGTTGTCGAAGATATCGTCGGCAGTAAAGTCGGCATGCTCTACGGCGAATGGTGGCTCCCGAACTGGCCGCTGAATTTGAACAAGGATGCCGATCCAAATGCAGAATGGATTTGCGTACAAATTCCGTCCCTTGACGGATCCCCGGGTAAGTCGCTTGTACCGAAAGTGCGCATGGGACATATCGTTGTCGTAAACAGCAAATTCAGCAACCCGGAAGCCGCGATTAAGATGATCAACTTCTATATCGAGATGAATACGAAAGCCCATTACGACACGAACAAACCGGAGAATGGCTACGTCTACAACTGGTTCGTACCGCGGATTTACAATCCGGTCGAAATTCAAACGATTCATGATGAAGTCAACAATGCGGTTGCGAACAAGCTGAATTCGGTGAGCGAGGACATTCCGTATTACGTCAACATTCAGAAGCCGCTGGAAGCAACGCAGAAATTCCTAGCAGGCGACAAAACCGGATGGGGACTCTACTCCAGCCGTGTTTCGAAAGACGGAGGCTGGGGCCTCACGAGTCAAATCCGCGACAGCAATCAATTCGTGTATAACGAGTTTTACGGCTCTGCAACGGAATCGCAGGTCGAGAACGGTGCGCAGCTTGATAAGCTGATGAATGAAACGTTCACGAAGATCATTATGGGCGAATCCATCGACAGCTTCGATAAATTCGTCAGCAGCTGGAAGGCGCTCGGCGGCGACGATGTGACGGCAGAAGTGAACGATTGGTATAGCAGCGCATCGAAATAACGAGAATGGCAGAATCGGCGGAGGGCGCTTACGCGTAAGTAAGGGTCTTCCCCGCTGCTTCTTACTGGAGGCGGAACCTTGATGAAACAGCAGACCATGCGAAGAAGCCGGTTTATTCGGCAATTGCCATTCCATATCATGCTTATCCCCGGAATCATCATTACGCTCATTTATGCCTATGGCCCGATGTTCGGAATCGTCATGGCCTTTCAGAAATTTGATCCTGTGCTCAGCTTCTGGAAATCCAAATTCGTCGGCTGGAAGAACTTCCGATACATGTTTCATCTGCCGGATATGAATCAAGTCATTTGGAATACGGTGGTCATATCGGTTCTCAAGATCGGCTTTGGGCTGGCCATTCCGCTTCTCCTCGCCTTATTGCTCAATGAGCTGGGCAGAGACTGGTTTAAGCGTATCATTCAAACGAGTATTTTTCTGCCGTTCTTCCTCTCGTGGACGGTGCTTGGCGGCGTTATTCTGGAGCTGTTCTCCTTGAAAGGGCCGATTAATGATCTGCTCTCCGGAACGGGGATCGAACCGATTATGTTTATGGGCCAAGGGGAATGGTTTCGGGCCATCATTGTAGGCTCGGAGGTTTGGAAGGGCATGGGCTACAATATGATTATTTTCCTGGCAGCTATCGCCGGGATCAATTCAAATTTGTATGAAGCGGCCGAAGTGGACGGGGCGGGCAAATGGAAGCAGGTTGTTCATATCACGCTGCCGGGAATGGCGCCGATTATTATATTGCTTGCTACGTTAAGCCTAGGCAATATTCTGAATGCGGGTTTCGATCAAATTCTGATCCTGTATAATCCGGTCGTTTATGAGAGCGCGGATATTCTCGATACGTTCGTCTACCGGCTCGGTATTTTCAACCAGCAATATGCGCCTGCAGCTGCAGTCGGATTGTTCAAGTCCGCGATTTCATTAGGATTGGTAGGCTTGTCTTACTATTTAGCTTATCGGTTCACCAAGTATAGAATCTTCTAATAGACTGGGGGAGATGACGTGGTTTATCGGGCATCGTGGAGCAGAGTCCTGTTCATGGTTCTTAATACGATTGTGTTGGTTTCGGTGACACTGCTGGGCATATTACCGTTCATTCATCTGCTTTCCGTCAGTTTAAGCTCCAATATTGCAGCGGTGGCTGCACAGGTTAAGCTGTGGCCGGTCGGGTTTACGTTAGATGCCTATCAATACTTATCGCAAAAGGTAGAGTTTATTCGTTCGCTCAAAGTATCGCTGGAGCGCGTTATTCTCGGCACCGCGATCAGCATGTTTCTGACGATCATTACGGCGTATCCGCTATCCAAAAGCAGGGAACAGTTTGATTTTCGTACCGCATATGTGTGGTTCTTCGCGATTACGATGTTCTTCGGCGGCGGCTTGATTCCGACCTATATCGTGGTCAAAGAAACCGGTCTGATTAACAGCATTTGGGCGTTGATTGTCCCAGGAGCACTCAATGTATGGAATATGGTGATGCTGCTCAATTTCTTCCGCAATATCCCGAAGGATATGGAAGAAGCGGCAACGATTGATGGGGCAGGCCAATGGGCTATTCTGATTCGCGTCTATCTGCCGGTTTCGTTACCGTCGCTTGCGACCATTCTATTGTTCACGATCGTCGCTCATTGGAACTCGTGGTTTGACGGTATCCTGTACATGAATTCACCGGAGAAGTATCCGCTTCAGACCTATTTATCGACCTTGGTAACATCGATTAATAAAGCAGCCATATCCATCGACGATCTGAAGCGCTTGGAAGAGGTCAGCGAGAAAACATTGCGCACCGCTCAAATTTTCTTAGGCGCTTTGCCGATCATGCTTGTTTATCCGTTCCTGCAGCGTTACTTCATCAAAGGGATTACGGTTGGCAGTGTAAAAGAGTAGGAGATGAGCGTCTGATGAGCAAAGTGAAAATTGCCTTAATTGGAGCGGGACTGCGCGGACAAAATTACGTCGATTATGCGATGGCACATCCGGATGAGATGGAATTAGTAGCAGTGGCCGACCCCAACGTTGATCGGCGTGATCGCTTGAAGCAGCGTCACGGGGTAGAGGATAGCAAGTGTTTTGACGATTGGCGCGATTTACTAGCACAGCCGAAGCTTGCGGATGCCGTATTGATTTGTACGCAGGATAAGATGCACTACGAGCCGACGATGATAGCGCTGGATGCGGGGTATCATGTTCTGCTTGAGAAGCCCATGTCACCGGACCCGCAGGAATGCTTGGAGATGGGGGCGAAAGCGCAGCAGACTGGGCTCATTTTCTCGATCTGCCATGTGCTTCGTTATACGAATTTCTTCCGCACGGTGAAACGGCTGCTGAGCGAAGGGCAGATCGGTCAGTTGATGTCGATCCAGCATAATGAGAATGTAGGCTATTGGCATCAGGCGCACAGCTTCGTTCGCGGCAATTGGCGTAACGCCGAGGAGTCGAGTCCGATGATTCTGGCGAAATCCTGTCATGATATGGATATCCTATTATGGCTGGCAGGGGCAGATTGTACACGATTATCCTCCTTCGGATCCCTTTCTTACTTCAATGCTTCGAATGCTCCTGAGGGGGCGCCAAAGCGATGTACAGATGTCTGTCCAGTGGCTGATACGTGTTTATACTATGCGCCTGATGTGTATCTGGGGGATTCAGAAAGCTGGATGGCGGCGGCCATTAGTGATGATCCAAGTCCTGAAGCTAGGCTTAAGGCTTTACAGGAAGGGCCGTATGGACGCTGTGTGTATCATTGCGATAATAATGTGGTGGATCATCAGGTCGTCAATATGGAGTTTTCGAATGAAGTGACGGCTGTTTTCACGATGAGCGCATTTACACAAGAATGCAGCCGAACGTTGAAGCTGATGGGCACGAAGGGCGAAATACGAGCCGCTATGGAGAAGAATGAGATCGAACTGATTCGTTTCGGAGGGCACGCGCCGGAGAAGATTTCACTTGAAATGCCAGGGGGTCATTCGGGTCATGGCGGCGGAGATTATGGCTTAATGAGCGACTTTATCGGACTCGTGAAGTCCGGCGGTGCGAGTGACAGCCTTACTTCTGCGGCCAAATCGGTGCAAAGCCATATGATGGCGTTCGCCGCGGAAACATCGCGCTTAGAGAAACGCGTGATTGAGCTGGATGCATTCAGGGGAATGGGTTTGAGGGTTTGAGTTTCGGGAGCTGCCGAGAGATAGACTCGGCGGCTTTTTTTGTTGAAAGAAGAACGCCGAACGCCGGGCTAAATCTAACGAACCGTAGAGACCTTATTTTAGCAAAATAACTGCATTTGAAAATCTAACGAACCCTACGGGCGCTATTATGTGTCGAGAGCCCCTTTTTAGTTCCATTTCCCCTAAATAGCGTCCACTCGGTTCGTTAGATTTCATTTACGGCTATTTTCGAGTAAATAAGGGCTGCTGGGTTCGTTAGAGCTTAAGCATCACCGTTATCCTACCTGCACAACAAAAAAGACCACTCAAAAGTCGCCATGCACACTTTTGAGACAGTCCTCTTGTAACTATTACTCAAACTCGCTTCACCATGCGGCGGTAGTCGCTGTCGCCGATGCGCAGCATGTCGTCTTCCTCGTAGCCGCTCGCGATATAAAGGCGGTAAGCCCGCTCGTTATAGGTTTCGACGATTAGCGACGCGCGTTCGAACCCAAGCCCAGCTGCGCGCTGCTCGGCGGCTGCCATCAGAAGCTTGGCGATACCTTGTCCGCGATATTGTTCCGCCACGGCAAGCGCGTCCAGATAGAACTCGCCATCTCTTGCCTCACGGATAATAACGCTGTTTTCTTTGCCGGGTCTGTTACGAAGCTGTGCTAGGAAAGGCTCGTCCAGCAGCCCTGCTTCGTTACCGGAATAGGCCACGACCATGCCGGCAATTCGGCCATCCTGTTCGGCGACGATGACATTGCCCGAGCTGACTCGATTGCCCGGCTGTTTGTAAAAGTCGGTCAGCAGCTCTGCCGCCTCGATTTCATCCGATGCGCCTGTAAGCAAATAAGCAATCGAACCGATCGCTTCGAGCAGCAGCGGAATGACCTCCGGGGCATCGTCTCTTGCTGCGATACGCGTAATCACTGCGAACAAACACTCCTTGTGACGCCATTATTTTCCGAGTAGAAACTCTTGCAATACATCCACGATAATTTGATGATCCAGCTCGCCGGGCAGTCCGGAGGCTGTAATCGTCCCTACTATGCCGACATTCTTAATGATAAGCGGGAAGGAGCCGCCTTCAGCCGCATAATCCTTAGGATCAAGGTGAGATGATTCAATGGAGGAACCGTTTGCTTTAAACTCGACATGCATGAAGTACGAGCTGTGACCGAAATGGTGAACAACGTTCCGTTTACGCTGAATCCATTGATCGTTGTTTGCGTTTGTGCCGTTCATTTTGCTATGGAATAATAGCTCGCCGTTTCTTACAATCGTGACTGCGATAAGTTTGTTCTCTTGCTGCGCTCTCTCAATGATCTTAGTGCCGATTTGAAAAGCGGTTTCGTTGGTAAACGTGGAGAATTGAAGCTCGGTCTCCTGTTGCTGCAGTCGCTCTAGCAGAGCTTGAAATTCACTCATATGTAGCACATCCTATCGGCTGATTTTTCACCCTTAATACTATGCCTTAACCTAGGCCTCGTCAAACCGGGGGCAGTCGTTAATCGCGCCTTGACATGGTCTATTCGGATAAACGATTAGGCAGGAATGGACTTCCGGTACTCGAATAGGATGAAATAGAGGACGACCTGATTCCTTCGCGATGACGGAGAAACGATAATCTTCTCCACGCATAGATTGCACTTAAACCGCTCTGTATGAGCGGTTTTTTTGTCATTACCGTTAACTTTTTATGGAAAAAACCCGATATTCATACAGATATTCATCATAGAATCTGGGAGAGTGTTTGCATGACAAAGGGTAGGTCTCTATATCGTAAATTAGGATGGTTGATGTTAGTAGTATTGCTGATTCAGACCGAGTATCCGCACCTTAACAAAGGTGAGGCGGCAGCGCCGATGTGGACGTGGACCCATGCATTCGGTAAAACAAATTACAGGCTAAACGATATAACAGCTTTAGACAACGGTGTTCTACTGGCTGTAGGCGATAACTCCACGGTGCAGCGAAGTAAAGGGAATGGCAAGTGGAGCGTTGTTCCTTTTCCAGGAAAGGTCAATCTGACAGTGGCTGCCTCAAGCGGCAAAGTTGCAGTCGTTGGTGGAGCGGGTAAGTTGATGACCTCCAAGGATGGCTTAACTTGGACGACAACAAAGCTCACTAACTTTATTATGCTGGAAGAGTTCATTCCCAATTGGAAAGGTAAAAAAGAAGGCAAACTGAAGTCCACGATTGACGATATAGGATGGAATGATGTGATCTGGGATGGCAAACAGTTCGTTGCTTCCGCCAGTGCCGGCATCCCCGGATATGGCTCATGTCCGGTTATTGCTGTTTCTACGAACGGCACAGAATGGACGCTAACCCGACTCAAACAGGATAAAGACAGCATATTTGGAGGGGCCCCTCAGCTTGTGAAATTCAAAGACAAGTGGATTGCGGTCACTCAGAATAGCGTTTATGTATCCAAAGACCTTAAGAACTGGAGCACTCACCAGTCGAATACAGGAGCCGAGTATACCGACATGGCCACTGATGGGAAGACGATCGTCGCTGTTGGCTGGGATGGGACGGGTCATATTTCCGGGGGAGTCGGTGGATATCTCTTCACTTCTACGGATGGTTTGACCTTCCAACTAAAGCAGCCCTCTATGTTTCATAATACTTCTCTAAGCAAGATATCATGGGACGGCAAAGAGTTTGCAGTAGGCGGCAGCTACGGTCAAATCTTTCAGTCTACTGACGGTAAACAATGGGTAAGAAAGACACCTGCAGTGGAAAGGCTTATCTTTCAACATGTTCAATTTCAAGGGTTGAAAGCTGACATCAGGAAGCTTGATAAAATAAATGATACTTATTTCTCGGTGGGTAATCTAGGCACCATACGCACGACCCATAGCCTGGACGAAGCTTGGCAGCTTGAAGCCGCTGGGAAATACCATGATTTTGCCCATATTGCCTATGCAGGCAGGCGCTTCTTCTTGACCGGGAAAGGAACATTCCTTGTGTCGGGTAACGGTAAGGATTGGAAGCCAGTAGATGAAAAGCAGATTACCGAGGAGTCATCGCTATACGATATGGAATCGGCTAATGGAATGATTGTCATGCACGGCATCCAACGAATTGAGGGGCAAACGTCGGTAGATCTCAATTATCTGTACAGGAACGATAAGCTTCAAGCTATCAAATGGCCGTATACGGAGGAGATAGAAGAGCTCCATCTGATAAATGGAGATATAATCGCATTCGGAGCTAGGAAAATTGTTGCATCCAGCAAAGATGGAGTCACTTGGAAGCAGCTCTCCGGCAATCGAGTTCTTCCTGTGGCGACAAACGGCAAGCTTTGGGTGGGGCACGGCTATCAAGATAGAGAGATGTATATCTCGAAAGACGGTATTGTTTGGACGAAACCTAAGAAGATTACATTGGATGGCAAAAGCGCTGGTCAGTACGATTTGGAGACCGTATTTACTGAGGAAGCCGTATGGACAGGTAAGAAATTTATCGCAATCAGTCGCTTTCGGGTGATTGAGTCAGTAGATGGAGTGAATTGGAAAACCAGTGTGAATACGGGGGTCACAAATAGCGGTATTGCTATGAACGGCCGTGGTGCAGTAGCTGTAGTCGGACTAGCCGATGGGATGATTTATTTGAGTGAAGATGGTAAGACGTGGCGCAAACAGCCTTCGCCCACCAACAAGGGGCTGGTTGATATTACAACAGATGGGAACCGATTCTTCGCAGTAGGATCAGATGGAGTGTTACTTGTAGGAGAGAAGAAATAATACGAAGCCCACAGTTGCGATCTGAACTGTGGGCTTCTATTTATCTTGATTGATTCGCAGCCTGCCGCTATGATCATTCCTAGAGTAATTATGGGAAGACTGCCTAGTGACGCGGATTGGAGGACTCATCGATATGAACAAACTGAACACGCTCGGTTCCCGATTTATCCTGCTGTTCTGCGCGATTACCATTCCGCTGCTAATCATTCTGTTCCTCGCAGGGAGCTATGCGAAGAGTGTCGTGCTCACTCAAGTGGCGAATTCCTATCAGACGCTGGTGAATTCCAACTTGAATATGATCGACAGAAGCCTGGAAGATATCACGACGAATATGGTGGATATCGTGAATAACAGCGATGAGTTTCAGCGATTCGGACAGCCGGGATTAACGGACTCGGATTATTATTTTGCTCAGATGGAACTGATTCACCGCAACACGACCTATCAATCGTACTATCATACGGTAGATATGTTCTTCGTTTACTCGATGCCGAATGCCGCATTGTATTCCACGAACCTGGTCGGTGCAGCCTCGGGATACTATGAACCGGTTCGGGCGTGGATCGACAACTCGTTCCAGCGTCCGGAATTACTCAAGCAATATTTGTACAAATGGTCGGTTATTCGCATCAAAGACCAATATTTCTTATATCGGCTGGTCAGCGATGACTTAACGAACAATGCGTACATCGGCGCCATTATCAACATCAACAGCTTGAAGACACCGCTTGGCAACTTGGATGTAAAAGGTGGCGGAGGTGTCATTATTATAGGCGATGACGGCAGCGTACTATCGAACCCATCTGCACCGCTATCTACGATTACGAAGCTGCCTCCGGACAACATCAAGGTGACCGGTTCCTTCACCGTGGAGGATGGGGAGTCCAAGCTGCTCGCGGTAAACAAACATTCCGGGACAGCCGGTATCAGCTACGCGGTCGTGGTCCCTAACTCTGAGCTGCTTAGCGGGTTAAGCCGTTTTCAAGCCGTCATCAACTTTCTTCCGCTGCTCGTGTTCGCTATACTGGTGCTTTACTTATTTATTTTTCGAAATATCCTCTTCAATCCCATTCGTCACCTGCTTGGCGCCATTCGGAGAATTAAAGAGGGCGATATGAGTACGAGGCTGCCGAATTCGCAAATTGCGGAGTTCGCGATCATTAACCATACGTTCAACAACATGGTCGAAGAGATTACCCATTTGAAAATCGACGTGTACGAAGAGAACCTGCGGGCGCAGCAAGCCGAGCTGAAGCATTTGCAGACGCAGATCAACCCGCATTTCTTCCTAAACACGATGAATATCATTTTCCAATTGGCAGATTTGAAGCGTAACGAGCTCGTGAAGAAAACGGTTCGCCATATGGTCCAGTATTTCCGGTTCAGTCTGCGGACGAAGCGGGATGCGATCACACTCGAGCAGGAGCTGGAGCATATTCGAAACTATTTGGAAATTCAAAAAATGCGATTCCAAGATTCGTTCTCCTTCGAGATTCACGTGCCGGATGACTTGCTGCCCGCGAAGCTGCCTTCTCTGATTGTACAGCCGTTCGTGGAGAATGCGATGATACACGGCATGAGCGTGAAGAACGCGCCGTTTATCCTGCAGTTGTCAGCAAGGCGTGTTCAAGGGGAGCTGGCCATGATGGAGATTGAAATCGAGGATAACGGCAAAGGCATGACGGCCGAGAAGTTGGCAGAATTAAATAATGACGGGTATGCCCCAGATTCAGAAGACAATCATATCGGGATATGGAATGTGAAGAAGCGATTAACGATGCAATACGGGGATAAGGCTGAGCTGGGTTTTTATCCGAATGAGGGAAGTGGCGTCCGGATTCGTCTTCTGCTGCCGGTTGAATATGCGGAGGAGTGAGGTTTGCGGTGAAACGGTGTAATATGCTGATTGTCGATGATGAGAAGTTTGCCATTGAAGGCATTATGAATTGCCAGGATTGGGAGGCACGGGGCATTGATGCTGTGTACTCGGCCAGTAGTGCTGATGAGGCCAGAGCGGTCATGCTGGAGAAGCCGATTGATATTCTGATTTGCGATATCGAGATGCCTGACGAGGACGGTCTTTCGTTTGTCCGCTCGGTCAAGGAATATTATCCGCAGACGGAATTTGTGTTTCTGACTTGTCACAGCGAATTTACATACGCGAAGCAGGCGGTACATCTAGGGAGCTTCGATTATTTGCTCAAACCGGTCGACAGCGAGGAATTGGCACTGGTTGTCGATCGGATGATCGAATCCATTCAAGAACGAAGAGAGCAGTCGGATTACAACGAGAAGTATCAGAAATATTACTCGTTATATAACAAGCAGCAGCCGCTGCTGGTGGAGCATTTCTGGCAGGACTTGCTGTCCCGCCGAATCCTGTCCTACGGGGATTTCTTGGACCGGGCGCTGCAAGATGCTCAAATTGCGCTGTCAGCCGGCGATTATGTGCAGCCTATTCTGATCAGTCTGGAAGAGTGGAAGAAGGCGCTTCCGGAGCGGGATCAGGAAATTCTGGAGTATGCGGTGAAGAAAGCGGCGGAGGAAATGCTTCTGGAGGGTAAGCGCGGCCATGCGGTTATGGATAGGAATGGTTTCCTATTCGTATTAGTGTATGGGGAAGGCGATCGGGATGGCCCAGATGGCTGGGTTCAAGCGGCGGAGCGGTTCAAAGAAGCTTGTCTTTCCTACTTCTATTGTCAAATCTCTTGTTATATCGGATATTGCGCGCCGCTTCAGGAGCTGCCGGGCTTGTGCGACGGTCTGAAGGATATGGAGCGTAACAATGTGACGAAGCCGCATTCGGTGCTGCTGTACAGCGAGGCTAAGGCAGCAACGGCGTTGGCGGAGGGGGGAGGCGCTTCGAGTGAGAGTGTGAGTACTACTATCTCCGCGTGGATGAGCGCAATCTCGAGCGGCAACCGTGAAAAAGTGATCCAATTAATCGGGCAGCATGTGGCGAAGCTGGAGCAAAATCCGAATAGTACGCCAAAGCAGCTTGAGGCGTATTTGCATGAGTTTTTGCAGGTTATTTATCATTTTCTGTATGGCCGCGGCATTGCTGTCAGCCAAATTCCGAATTTCACGATGTGGTCAACAGCACAGATTCGTACGCTCGCCCAGTTTAGGTATTGGGCTGTCCATTTGGTATCCGCGGTGATGGATACCGTGTTTCGCGATAAGGAAGCGGATGGCTTCGTGCAGAAAGCGATCTATTTCATGCGAGAGAATGTCGAGGAGGATATCTCCCGCGAGGATGTGGCCGCATATGTGAACCTCAATCCGGCCTACCTCTCCCGGCTCTTCAAGAAGGAGACAGATCGGAACTTGATCGATTATCTCATTGAAATTAAAGTAAACCGCGCGAAGCAATTGCTCGATGCAACGGATATGACCGTCAGTGCCATCGCCCAGCAGGTGGGGTATTCGAACTTCTCGCATTTTACGAGGACGTTCAAGAAGCATACGGGAGTGAATCCGCAGGAATATCGGAAGCAGTCTTAGTGGAGCGTGTGAAATAGGGAGTGAAAGGGGACATGGCCGATGGTGGCCATGTTTTTTTGTGTTTTGCTATGCGCTGGCAGCAGGCGGCCCCGGCAGAACAGCGATGAAATCGGCAGTTAGCTGGGGAAATAAGCACAAGAGTAGCTCTCAGAGCAACACATGGATGGGAAACCGGTGAACTTAGCGCAGGAGTAGCTCTCAGAGCAACACATGGAAGCTCACCCAGAGGTCTACATAGTAGTCAAACCAGCAAATTTCGTGCAAGAAGCACACCAGGAGATCTACACAGCAGCCCAAACAGGCGACAGCCGTTTTTTTGCATGTCCACGTGAAGATGTCACAAATCGACTAGGCGAGGGTGACAAAATCGATATGGCCCAAGTTGGATTCTCGGTATGATGGTCACATCAACAAGCAACAGGATGGTGAACAGCATGGGAGCAGGTCAGCCGACTACGGTGGTGGCAACAAGAGAGAAAGTAAAGGCAAGGGCGGGCAATCCATTTCGGGCGCTGCTGAAATATCACGCGCTCTGGATTTTGGCTTTACCCGGCATTTTGCTGCTGCTGATTAATAATTATTTGCCGATGTTCGGCATTTTCCTCGCATTCAAGAACTTGAATTTCTCCAAAGGCATATGGGGCAGCGACTGGGTCGGCTTCGATAACTTCAAGTTTCTATTCGCGACCAACGACATCTGGCGCATTATCGCGAATACGGTGCTGTACAATATCGCTTTTATCGTCATCAATACGGCGCTTTCGATTCTGCTCGCGCTTTTGCTCAATGAGGTGAGAAGCAAGGTGCTGTCGAAGTTTTTCCAAAGCTCGATACTCCTGCCGCACTTCATTTCGATGGTGGTGGTGGCCTACCTCGTGTTCGGCTTTCTTAATCCGGATCTCGGGTTCATCAACAAAGCGATTCTGGAGCCGTCGGGTCATGAAGCCGTCTCATGGTACATGTCACCTACGTACTGGCCGTATATTCTGATCATCGTTAACAGCTGGAAGTCAGTCGGTTTTGGATCAATTATCTACTTGGCGACGATCGTCGGAATCGATAAGGAATATTACGAGGCGGCGATGATTGACGGAGCCGGGAAGTGGAAACAAATGACGAAGATAACCGTTCCGTTCCTGATCCCGATCATGATCATCCTTACGCTGCTGTCGATCGGCCGAATCTTCAATGCGGACTTCGGATTGTTCTATCAGGTGACGATGAACTCGGGCATGCTGAAGGATGTCACGGAAGTCATCGATACCTACGTGTACAACGCGCTGCTTGTCTCAGGTGACACGGATTTGGCGTCGTCGGCTGGGCTGCTTCAGTCGGTTATCGGATTTATTTTGGTCGTGTCGGTCAATATGCTTGTGAAACGAGTCAGTAGTGATAAAGCTTTATTTTAAAGGTGGGAGAGCATGAACAACAGCAATCGGACGAACCCGATCATCATTGTATTCTTTATCATCGTCAGTCTGGCGAGCTTGCTTCCGTTCTGGCTCATCCTCATGGTGTCGCTTACGGGTCAAAATGCACTAGTCAAATATGGATACAGCTTCTGGCCCAAAGATTTCGATCTGGCCGCCTATCGTTTCCTCATGCATGATGCGGAACCCATTCTTCGCGCTTATGGCGTTTCGATATTCGTCACTGTAGTCGGTACGATCGTGAGCTTGTTTGTCACATCGGCGTTAGCCTACACCTTATCACGGAATGATTTTCCGTTCCGCAATTTGCTCAGCTTCTACGTGCTGTTCACGATGCTCTTCGGCGGAGGATTGCTCCCATGGTATCTCGTATATACGAAATTTCTACACTTACAGGACACGCTTCCGGCACTCATCATCCCCGGATTACTCGGCGGATTCAATGTTTTCATTATGCGGACGTATTTCACGACCAGCATCCCGCCATCCTTAGTGGATTCAGCGCAAATTGACGGAGCAAGCGAGTATCGAACGTACTTCAGCATTATTTTGCCGCTATCGCTTCCGGTGCTTGCAACGATTGGACTGTTCGTCATCGTGACCTACTGGAATGACTGGTTCACGAGCTTGGTGTTTATCAACAACGACAAGTTCTACAATCTGCAATATTTCCTTTACAACACGCTTATGAATGCACAATACCTGCAAGCGATTGCAAGCAAAGCGCATATTGACGCATCTTCCACGCAAATCCTTCCACTAGAGGAACTGCAGATGGCAATGGCGATTATCGCGGTGCTGCCGGTTGCGATGGTATTCCCGTTCTTGCAGAAATATTTTGTAAAAGGCCTGACGGTAGGCGCTGTGAAAGGCTGAATTCGGCATTTGCCGATTTAGTATAGAGACATCATACAGAGCATTCATTATGGGAGGTTACAGAAAATGAAACGTGTATCAAAAGGAACTTTCGTTCTATCATCGCTGCTCCTATCACTCTCACTCGTAGCGGCAGGCTGCTCCAGCGGCAACAACAACAATGCAGCAAATAACGAGAAGCCTGCGAACCAGGCTCAAGAGAGCACGAATGCCAACACGGACACCGCTAATACCGAGGCACCCAAAGCACTCGAGCCTTACGAGGTTGTCATGGTTTATCCCGATGGCAAACAAAATGACCTTGGTGTCGTGCAGACGGCGATGAATGATTACTTAAAACAAACCTATCCGGACATGAATATGACGGTTAAGCTGAACCCGATCGATTGGAGTGCCTACGCAGACAAGACGAATCTGATGATGTCCTCCGGACAAAAGTTCGACTTGATCTGGACGGCAAACTGGATGAATTTCGATGCACAGGTGAATAAAGGCGGACTGCTTCCGCTAGATGAGCTGCTGGCTCAGAACGCACCGGATATCGAAGCAGTTGAAGGTAAGTTCCATGACGGCGCACTGCGCAACGGCAAAATCTATGGTGTCCATGTGCATCAGGAGCTGGGCAATCCGCAAGGCGTCGCAATCAGCAAAGCACTCGTCGACAAGTACAACTTGGATCTAAGCACGTTGAAATCCGGCGAGTTCAAAGACCTCGGGCCTATCTTGAAAACAATCAAGGAAAATGAGCCGAGCGTAACGCCTGCCGTTGGACCTTCTTTCCCGCTTGGCGCTTACTACGGTTCAGGCAGCACAGCGAATATCGTTGGCCCGATTGGGCTCGATCTGAGAGATACCGATCCGAACAACACCTACAAAGTCGTGAATACCTATGCAACGCCGCGTTATATGGAGCTTGCGAAGCTGACGCGTGAATGGTTCAAAGCCGGCTACATTAACAAGGACGCAACAACGCCTGGCGTTGATATCTGGAAGAAGTTCCAAGCGAAGACGGCGTTTGCTTCCATCGGAAGTGACCTGGACATTCTTGCAGGTACGGAAATCGGATTATCGCAGCTGATGCCGAGCAAAACAAGCAGTGTAGGCAGCGATATTATTCAAGTGCCGCTGAACATCGACAGATTGCAAACCACGAAGCTGGCTGCAACGATGCAAGGTGTTTCGCAAACATCGAAGGACCCTGCTCGTGCGATGATGCTGCTTAATCTGTTCTACAAAGACCAGAAGCTGCTGAGCTTGTTCAACTTCGGCGTCGAAGGAACGCATTACGTGCTGAAGGACGGTCAAGTTGCGCTGCCTGATGGCAAAACGCAGGATACTGTCGGCTTCTATCACGACAACATGTGGCAAATCGGTAACCAAATGCTGAACTACACTCGTGTTGGCGAAGACCCGAATAAGTACAAAAACTATGAAGAATTTAACCAGAAGGTATCGAGCAATCCTTCGCCGATCTTAGGCTTCGTATTTAACTCTGAGCCTGTGAAGAACGAGCTCATTGCCGTTAGCAAAGTACAAAGCACGTTCGATCCGGGTCTGCAATCCGGTCAGCTTGATCCGGAGGTTGAAATTCCGAAATTGATTGAGAAGCTGAACGGTGCAGGCATTGACAAAATCATTGCCGAAGCGCAAAAACAGCTGGACGAATGGCGTGCAGCAAACGGGAAGTAAGGATTACAACCAGGGGGTATAATCCAAGCGATTATACCCCCTCTTCTTTCAAACCGGTCGATCGATTAGCCGGTACAACTAACAGGATGGTGTTCATACATGATTAAAGTAACGGTTTGGAATGAATTTTTGCATGAAATCAATAATCCTACCGTGGCGTCCATTTATCCGAAAGGCATTCACGGCGCTTTGTCAGAAGGCTTGTCCAGCGAGCAAATCAGCGTGAAGACGGCAACGCTTGCGGAGCCGGAGCACGGTTTATCCGAGGAAACGTTGGCGAATACCGATGTGCTTATTTGGTGGGGACATCTGGCGCATGATCAAGTGGACGATGCGATTGTGGAGCGGGTATACGAACGGGTTTTGAAAGGCATGGGGCTTATTGTTCTGCATTCCGGCCACGCTTCCAAGATCTTCGCAAAACTGCTTGGAACCCCGACAGGGCAATTGAAGTGGCGCGAAGCCGATGACAAAGAGCGCATCTGGGTTATCGATCCTGCGCATCCGATCGCTGCTGGAATCGGGGAGTACATTGAGCTGGAGAAAGAAGAAATGTACGGTGAACATTTCCATATCCCGGCTCCCGAGCAGTTAGTATTCGTCTCGTGGTTCGAGGGCGGGGAAGTGTTCCGAAGCGGCGTTACGTACAATCGTGGACAGGGCAAAATCTTCTACTTCCGTCCGGGTCACGAAACGTATCCGACCTACTACAATGAAGAAATTCTTCGCGTAATCAAGAATGGCGTGCATTGGGCAGCTCCAAGCGGGACGGCTGCTCCGGTATACGGTCATTCGGCACCGCTGGAGCCGATTACAGTGAAGGCATAATGGATTTGGGAAGGGGAGCAGCGATGAGCAAGTTTCGCATTGGATTGATAGGTCTTGGCGGCATGGCAAACGCGCATATCCGCGGGCTGGCTGACGAAGGCGAGCGGTTCGAGGTCGTGGCTGTCAGCGATGTAAGTTCGGAGGCGTTGACGCGTGTTGGCAATCAACTCGGCCTTGATGAAAGCAAACGATACGCCGACTTCAACACGCTGGTTGAGGACCCGGATGTTGATGCCATCGTATCGGCAACGCCGAATCATGTACACGCAGACATTATCCGTGCATGCTTGAAGGCAGGCAAACCGTTCATGGCAGAGAAGCCGTTCACTCGCCTGTTCGAGGAAGCGGGACCGCTGCTTGAGCTGTATAAGCAGCAGCCTGTTGCGGCGATGATCGGTTTTACGTATCGGTACACACCGGCTTTCCGTTATGCTCGTGAACTCGTACTGCAGGGCAAGCTGGGAGCGATCCGCAGCTTCTCCGTCCAGTATTTGCAGGGCTGGGGCGCGGCGCAGTACAAGGTTCCATATGTTTGGCGGTTCGATAAGAGCATTACCGGCACGGGAACACTCGGCGATCTCGGCTCGCATATGATCGACTTGGCGCGTTTTCTGTTCGGTGAGTTCGAAGAGCTGTCGGCACAGCTGAAGACGATTATTACGGAACGTCCGGATGCGGCGACTGGGCAAATGGTTCCAATCGAAGTCGATGACTTTGCCAGCTTCCAGGCGCGGATGACCGGTGACGTGATGGGCGTCTTCCAAACGTCGCGCAATGCGATCGGATCGGGCAACCAGCATGAGGTATCCATCTATGGGGACTTCGGAACGATCCACGCTTCCACGGAAAATCCGGATAAGCTGATTTGGATCCGCGAGGAGGAGCCAGGCCAGCTTTCCCGATCGACACTCGACGTGCCAAACTCATGCAAAGTCTCCCAATATTCGGATTTCCTGGCGATGCTAGGTGGCAAGGAGCCGAGTGGCCTGCCAGGCTTCATGGACGGTTATCGCAATCAAGAGGTGCTCGATGCCATCATCCGTGCGAGTGAGACGAGGACGGTTGTACGTTTATAATAGAATCGCTAAGGTTACGATATAGGAAGCAGAGAGCTTGTTGAAGCTCTCTTTTTTTGCCATTGCGGGAAGGTTGGTGAACGCGGTTTCACCAATTAATGCTTTCCAAGTGGGCATGAATTTGTTATTTTATAGCTTAGCAAGCGCATTGTTACCAAAGCTAAACAGATTGGATGGGATAAAGTGAGAGTTAGTGCAGAAGAATTAGCATCCGGTAAATTATCGCCCGCGACAATTGAGCTGGCTGTACAGTTGATTCAAGTAAATGGTTATGTGTTGATTGAAGAAGTAATGCCGCGGACGCAAATCGATCAATTGAACAACAGAATTGGTGATTACCTTGAAGGCTTCATGGCGAAGAACGGGTTCACTCTCGAAGAGGGTTTCCATGATGGCACGAATCATATCGGCATGTATTTGCCGTTTGAGCAGCCGTTCTGCGATGAATCGCTCATTGCGCATCCGTTTGTCCTGGATATTGTGGATCAAATTCTAGGCTCCGATTGCGAGCTTACTTATTTTGCATCGAACACATCGATGCCTAAAGGCACCACATCACAAGACGTTCATGCTGATACGGGCCCAAGATTCGGAAGCCGCTTTGGCGTGAACGTGCCTATTTCCAATCTTGTCGTTAACTACCCGCTTGTAGACGTCAATGATGAGAACGGCCCGATGGAAGTATGGCCTGGTGGAACGCACCTGCACCCGGACAACTGGTATAGCTCGAAAGTGGTAAATAAGTCCGAGCTCGCCCCGCATATGCTTTCCTTCAAAGCACATATGCCTGCCGGCTCCATTATGATTCGTGACGACCGTATGTGGCACCGCGGTACGCCGAACCGTTCTGACAAGCCAAGACCGAACATTGCACTGATCTACTCGTCTACAGCAACTGCTCCTTACCAAGGCGGACTTCAGATCCCGCAAGAGACGTACGATCAGTTCTCGGATCGCACGAAGCAGCTGGTTCGCAAGCAGAAAATCGGCTCTGAAGTCATCAAGCCGTTCTAATAGCAGATTCAAGCTGAGAAAGAACCTGACCATGCGGTCAGGTTCTTTCTGCGTTTCTACCCCTACACTTCTTCTGCGAACAATCGATATTTCAGCGGTGTTACGCCGGCTCACCTAGAGATCTACATTGGTCCGCGCCGGTTTACGCCACTCGCTTGGCGACACGCCAAATTGTTTCTTAAAGGTCCGGCTGAAATAGTGAATGCTCTGAAAGCCGCATGCTTGTGACACATGCTGCACTGTCATATCGGAATGAAGCAGATACTGAGAGGCTGCTGCAAGGCGAAGCTCGTTTAAATAGCTGAATGGCGTCTTTCCGGTATGCTGCCGGAACAGGCGCACGAGATACGAAGGATTATAGTGGGTATAGTCGGCAATTGTTTGCAGCGAAATCGATTGCGGGAATACCGATTCCAAGAAACGGAGTACCTCTGTTACGAGCATCTCACCAGAGGAGTAGCTGGAAGACTGCTCCGTCAATGCCGTTATATTCGGGATGAACACAAGCAGCTTATGCAAATCGGAGAGGAGTGCTTCTTGGAAAATCGCCGGAGCAAGCGAGGCTTCCGCCATCAATAGCATGCGTACTGCATCGAATGCAGCGCGCAGCGCCGGGTACGGCGCGATGTCCCAGCTGATCGCCGATTGCATGCTGTTCCAACGATAAATCAGATCAACGCTCGGCAGCTTAGCAGCATCGGCTTCATGGAATTCAACGAACCAATAACAGAGCCGATTCGACCGCTGAACGAGCTGATGAGGGGTATTCGGGAGAATGACAAACAAGGCCGTTCCATTCGCATGGTACGTCATCCCCGACCATTCCAGATCAGCTTTGCCTTCCGTAATGCAAAGCAGTTCACCGTATGGATGGATACCTCCTGCGCGGCTTCCGACAGCACCTTCAACCTCAGCCAATCCATGCTTCCTGATCCTCACCTGATGCCCCCGCTTTCAACATGTCAATGATGTGCAAATCATATCATGCAGTACGATGCCCGTAAACGGTTGAATCACGCCATATATTCCTCACCATCTCAATAGAGTGCAAAGACATTCGGGTTGTAAGCGCTTATCCTATGAAGTAGTAGGACCAGCCGAACATGGCTTGGCCAAAAGGAGATGAGCACACATGAAAGCGATCCAAATTACAGGTATTAACCAGGTTGAATCCATTGAAGTGCCGGTGCCTGATATTAAAGATGATCAGGTGCTTGTTCGAATCAATCTTGTAGCGACCTGCCCTCGCTGGGATCTGCACATGATGGGCGGTAAGGACATGTTCATTGCGAATCGCCAGCCGGATTATCCACTGCCCCCGGGGTTTCCCGGCCATGAAGCGGTAGGTGTGGTGGAGGCAGTCGGATCGAGCGTGCAAGGCTTTGTTCCCGGCGATCGCGTTGTGGCGTTGGAGCATATTTCAACGGGCTTTGGTGCTTATGCACAGTTCATGGCTTACCGAGAGAACGACTTATTGAAGCTGCCGGACCACATATCGGATAAACGCGCCGTATCGTCGGAGCTGCTCAAATGCGTGATGTACGGGTTGGATCAGTTTGATGACCTGCAAGGCAAGACGATGTTAGTTGCAGGCCTTGGCCCTGCAGGCATTCTGGCGATGCAGCTTGCTTCACTTTGGGGAGCGAAGGTGACTGCCATTGATGTAAACAGAGAGCGCGTTGAATTTGTAAACGGACTATCTTTGGGCGAGGCGATACATGCGGATGATCTAGGAGACCGCAGATTCGATCTAGGTTATGATTGCGTAGGCTACGCGGCATCCGTGCAGAATGTGCTTGACCGTACCGACGAGCATGTCATCATCTTCGGCGTGCTTAAGGGCAATATCACATACCCGGAATCGTATTGGTACAAAGGAACAAAGCTGGAATCCTACCGCTATCACACCGTTACGAAGCGCGACCGTCATCTGCTGTTGGATGCACTTAGCAATCCCTCCTTCAATACAGAATGTCTGCAAACAGAAGAGCTCTCCTTCAGGGAGTACACACGCGGCGTAGAGCTTCTAAAGGCGCAGCAAGCGATCAAAATCTGCTTCAACCTACAGGGGGATTTCTAACATGAAAGCAACGGCGGTCGTTTTTGAAACGAAAGAAGTTGTGAGCGTTCGAACCGTAGAAGTGCCTGAACCAACTGATCGCGATGTGGTCATAGAGCTCGAATATTCTTGGATCAGCATCGGAACCGAATCGTCCTTCTTCCGCGGGGAGCGTATTTCAGGCGAGGTTCCGTATACGGAAGGAGGACCATGGCCATTCCCGCATGTACCCGGTTATCAGAAGGTAGGACGTGTCACCTCTGCAGGCACAGCAGTGACTCATGTCAAAGCCGGTGATCGCGTATTTGCCTCCGTCAGCAAAGTAGACGGCATGTACTTCGATTTTGGCGGTCACATTAACCCGTCAATCACAGACGGTTCTCAAGTGTGGAAGCTTTCGGAGGATGGGCCGGAGCCGCTGGCCTACTCCGGCACGGTGCTGACGCAGGTCGGCTATAACTGCGGCATGCGACCGCCGGTTCAAGCGGGCGACATCGCGGTGGTTATCGGCGATGGACTTGTTGGGCAATGGGCGGCACAGACGCTGGCTCACCGCGGTGCGCAGGTCTATCTGCTCGGTCATAGAGAGGAAAGGCTGGGGCTGGCCGTCGCAGGAAGCTATGCAATTCCGATCAATGGACATACCAGCGATCCTGCTCAATTCCTGCAGAGCGAGAACAAGCAGCTTGCCATTGTGATCGACACGGTGGGGAGCCTCGAAACTTTCCGAAAACTGCAGCCGCTGATGAAACACGACAGCCATCTCGTTTCGGCAGGCTACTTAGGTGAAGCTGGCATGATCGATATTCAGAAGCTTCGCGAGCAGGAGATCACGCTTCATACCCCATCAGGCTGGTCAGCAGATCGTATGGCAGCGACGATTTCAGCCATTGAAGAAGGGTGGTTGACGACGGAGCAGCTAATCACGCATCGGTTTCCTGCCTCAGACGCTGCCGAGGCTTGGGAGCTGATAACAGCCCCCAAAAGTCCGTGTTTGGGCGTAATTTTGGATTGGCGGCAAGTATAGATTGTCCTTTGAGGGGCTATCTCAAAAAGTGTGCAGGGCGACTTTTCGAGATGGCTCTTTTTTTAGTTAGCTCTGAAGATAGAAGGAAAGATAATGTGGCAATGTGGCAATGTGGCAATGTGGCTGGTATCGCTGGAGTTGGGGGATACAGAGGGAAAGGTATCAGTTACCGCTCATTGGCAGGAAATCAGGAAAGAGTAGCTCCCAGAGCTACACATCAGCAGTTAGTGGGTGAAGGAGAGAAAGCGTAGCTCCCAGAGCCACATTTCAGCATTTAAGCGGGTAATTTATTAGGTCTTTATAGGGGGATTTGTCCTCTAAATTAGTTCTTGCAAACGCTATCATTTTGGCCTATACTGAGTCCATAATCAATCCGAAACGTTTCGAATAGAGGATGTGCAAGTTGTGACCACCATTAAAGACCTGGCTAAAGCAACCGGATTGTCGGTTACGACTGTATCAAGAGCACTTAACGGATACAGCGACGTCAATGAGGAAACTCGTAAGAAAATTAAGCAGGCTGCCGAAGATTTGAACTATCGTCCCAGCGCTGCTGCCAGAAGTCTTGTGATGAAGAAATCAAGAACGATCGGCGTCATTATCTCCGACATTAACCGGGAAGGCGTTAAGGATGCGCTCGCATATGAGATATTGTGCGGCATCAATGACCGCTCGACGATGCTCGATTATGATATTTTGCTATTCAGCACGAGCTCCAAGAAACAGCTGAAGAAGTCGTATTCGGATCTGTGCAAGGAGCGGGGCGTAGACGGCGCGATTGTGTTCGGCTTACGAGTGAATGATCCGTACCTGGAGGAAATAGTGCGCAAGGCCGATTTCCCATGTGTGCTGATCGACATTCCGGTAGAAAGCAAGAACGCAGGCCATGTCACGACTGACAATGTGTACGGCGCAATGCTCGCGGTCAATCACTTACTTGAGCTGGGGCACCGCAAGATCGCCATGATCAACGGTCATAACGAAGCAGCGGTCAGTATCAGAAGGCTGCAGGGCTACAAGCAATCGCTGGAGAAAGCCGGAATCCCCTACGATCCGGATTTAGTCTTCGACGGCAACTTCTCAGAAGACGGCGGATGCGAGGCGATGTATCGCATCTTACTCAATCATCCCGATGTTACGGCAGTATTCTCGGCGAGCGACCTTATGGTGCTCGGCGCTCTCCGTGCGATGGAGAAACTGAAGCGACAGGTACCACAAACGCTGTCCATCGTCGGTTATGACGACATCCCTGTAGCCGCATATTGCTCGCCGAAGCTGACAACGATCCGGCAGGATAAATATGAAATGGGCTATCAGGCTGCGCAGCTCGTAATTGATATGATGGAAAACCGGCAGATCGATCGTAAAATTGAATTGCAAAATGAATTAATTATCCGCGAGAGCACGAGAGCGATACCTTAGGAAGCTAATGCAAGGGAGCGATTGAGGAGAGCAGCAGCGCTCTTTTTCAGGAGGGTTCCCGAAACGTTTCGGACAACCGCAAATCAGTTTAAATCCAACGATCTTGGAGGTGAACGACGAGTATGAATACGAAGAAAAAGTGGTGGACCAGGTCCAGGCGCGAAGCGCTCGATGGTTACGTGTTTATGAGTCCTGCGATACTCGGCCTGTTATTCTTCATGCTGGGACCAATTGCGGCTTCTGCTTATTTCAGCTTTACGGACTACGATATTCTGAGTAAGCCAAAATGGGTGGGGCTGGACAATTATATCGAATTGTTCAAGGATTCGCTGTTCTGGCAATCGCTCAAGGTAACGATGATCTACTCCGTTGTGAGCGTACCGCTCGGGTTGGTCGTATCCTTAGCGCTGGCACTGCTGCTTAATAAGAACATTAAGGGGATCTTTTTCTTCCGAACGATCTTTTACTTACCTGCAGTCATGTCAGGGGTAGCGGTAGCGCTGCTGTGGAAGTGGATTTTCAATCCGGATTTCGGGTTAATTAACTGGGCTATCAGCCTGATCGGTTTCGAGGGACCCAAATGGTTTATCGATGAACAGTGGGCATTGCCGCCGATCATTATTATGGGACTATGGGGTGTTGGCGGAAGCATGCTGGTCTATCTGGCCGGTCTGCAAGGCATTCCAACGGACCTGTATGAAGCAGCGGAAATCGACGGAGCGAACAAACGCAAGCAATTCCGGCATATTACACTCCCAATGCTTTCACCGGTTATTTTCTTCAATCTGATTACCGGCATCATCGGAGCGCTTCAAGTATTTACGGAAGGCTTCATCATGACGGCAGGCGGGCCGAACAACGCTACACTGTTCAGCGTGCTGTACTTATACCGCAATGCGTTTGACTACTTACAAATGGGGTATGCGTCTGCGCTGGCTTGGGTGCTCTTCCTGATCATTCTGGCGTTTACGTTAATCATCTTCAAGTCATCGCCGATGTGGGTCTTCTACGAAGGGAACAGGAGGTCGGGAAAATAAATGAACACGATCACACAAAACGATGCGCCTGTCCGTAGAAAGCTCTCCCGCAGTCAGTCAGAGCTGATGTCCAAAATATTCAGCTATCTGCTGCTCTGCATTGGCTCTATCGTCATTCTCATTCCATTCGCGTGGATGCTGTCTACTTCATTGAAGCTCAAAGCGGATGTATATATCTTCCCGCCGCAGTGGATCCCGCAGCCGATGCAATGGCATAACTTCGTGGAAGCATTTACGACATTTCCGTTTGGCTTATATACGCAGAACTCGGTCATTATTGTCGTATTCGTTATGATTGGAACGTTATTCTCGTGCTCCTTCGCTGCATATGGATTCTCGCGGCTGAATGCACCTGGACGCAATTTCATCTTCCTCGTGCTGCTGGCAACCATGATGCTGCCGAGCGCGGTAACGATGGTGCCGATTTATCTGTTCTTCAACAAGCTGGGCTGGGTGGATACATTCCTGCCGCTTATCATTCCTGCTTGGTTTGGAAGCGCCTTCTTCATCTTCATGATGCGCCAGTTCTTCTTGGGCATCCCCTACGAGCTCGAAGATTCGGCCCGGATCGACGGATGCAGCACGTATGGCATATGGGCGCGAATCATGGTTCCGCTCAGCAAGCCTGTTCTCGTTACTGTAGGCGTGTTCACGTTCATGGGGACATGGAATGATTTTATGGGCCCGCTCATTTATTTGACGGATGAGAATAAGCGCACACTGGCGCTTGGTCTGTCCTACTTCCAAGGTTCGGCAAGAAGCGCACCCGATCTACATCTCCTGATGGCGGCATCGCTTTATGCGATCGCTCCATGCGTCATTCTGTACTTCCTTTGCCAGAAGATTTTCGTCAAGGGAATGGTATTTACCGGCGTTAAAGGTTGACAACCATAACGTAAAACAGAGAAAAGAGGGATCTGTATGTTTCGCAAACGTAAGCTGGCTCTAGTTATGACGCTCGTCATGGCATTGTCGACGGTCTTGTATGGCTGCGGCGGGAATGACAACGGCAACACAGGCAGCAAGGATGAGAAGGTAGAACTGAATTTCATCCGTTGGTCGAACGGCCCCGCTTTAGATGAAGAAGAGAAAGATAAAGTGAAACGCTTTAATGATACGCACCCGAATATTCAAGTGAAAATGACGCTCCTGCCATGGGACGAAACATTCAAGAAAATTGAGCTGTCTCTTGCTTCGAACTCGCCTGTAGACTTGTTCTACTGGGATGTGCCTGCATATGCTTGGTACAAAAAAGGACTTATGAAAAATCTTCAACCTTACTTCGACCGCGATCTGAAAATGGCCGACTACGACGAGAAACTATTCGAGCCTTTCAAATTTGATGGCAGCAACATGTATGTTGCACCGGAAAACTATCAAACGCTCGTGATGTACTATAACAAAGACATGTTCGATAAAGCGAATGTCGCATACCCGAACGAGAACTGGAATTGGGACGATTACCTCGCGGCAGCCCAGAAGCTGACTGTCAAAGAAGGCGACAAAACGGTGCAGTTCGGCACGAGTATGTCCCTCGGCGCATGGTGGGGTTGGATGGCGCTAAGCCAAGAGCAAGGCGGGGCACTGGCACCGAACATTCACGATCCGGAGAAGCTGACGTTTAATACGCCGGAGACGAAGAATGCGCTGCAATACTTGCAGGATCTGATCTACAAGCATCATGTTGCGCCGGATGCGGCACAATCGAGCGCACTTGGCGGCGACTTCATGACAGGCAAAATCGCGATGTATGTTGGCGGCGACTGGGATCTAGGCTCGCTCAAAGAGAAGAAGGATCTGCACTGGGATATGGCGCCAATGCCGAAGTGGGAAGACAAACGTGTCGTTCCTTACTGGATGGGCGGTTATGCCATGACAGAGAAGTCGAAGCATCCGGATCAAGCGTGGGAATTCATTAAATGGACAATGACGGAGAACCAAGATACGCTGGCGAAGCAGCAATCGTGGATTCCGATTAACAAAACAGCTCTGTCGAAGGTCGAAACACCGGCATGGGCGCCGGAAGGCTACCAAACCGCTCGTTTCGACTGGATGAAATACGGCAACATCGGCGATATCTATCACCTCAGATGGCGTGAAGCACAGGACAAAGCAATCACTCCGCTGGTCGATCAAATTTTTGCGAACAAAATTACAGTCGATGATGCGCTGAAGAAAATGGATGAGCAAGTCAATGAAATTATTTCGAAGAAATAGATAAGAGGAGGCTGTGCTTTAAAGTAGAATTTCTACTTTAAAGTGCGGCCTTTTGCCTGCGGTTGAAGCGGTAGGTGCAATTGGTGCAATGCTATAAATAGGAGCGTGTAAATGTTGAATAGATTAGCGCAAGTAATTGCTGGGACGGATTTTGCGATCGTTGTAAATGGGCTGAGGATTGACGGTCAGACGGACGGGCTTATTTTAGAAGGGATAGAGGAGAGAGCTGCCGAGGACGGTGCGCTTCATAATGCTGCCATTTACCGTTACGGCTCGCTTGATCTGATTATGGAGAGTCATGTAATAGCTTATGAGGGTACATCGCTCGTTGAGCGGTGGGTATCGATCCGCAATGAAGGAACGGATGCGGTGACGATTGAACGTGTGGACTCCTTCCGGTTGAAGCTTCCCGAGGATTCGTGGACCCTGATGCACTACAAGAGTGAATGGGGAGCGGAGTTTGAACCGGTTCGACTTCAGTTGGCAGATGAGGACGTTATCCTGCAAACAAGGCAAGGACGTTCGTCGAAGGACATGCATCCTTGGATGAGTCTCATTGGGAGCGAAGGCGACCTGTTAACGGTATCGCCGATGTGGTCCGGCAACTGGATTTTGCGCTGTGAACGAGGCGGAGCGAGTGAAGAAGGCGCCAGCAGCAAGCTTTTCGATGTGAGCGGTGGGCTGAATGATTGGGAGTTCGCCAAGGTGCTGCAACCGGGGCAATCCATGGAGGGCATTCATGTCGCCATTGCGGCAGGCAGCGGCGGTGATCTTAATAGTACGTCGATCCAGTTTGCTCGCGTGGGGCGCAAGCATTGGTATGTGAGCAATGAGTTCTCCCGTTCGCTTCCGGCAGAGTGGAATCATTGGTGGAGCTACGAGGATAAGACCATTAACGAGGATGTATTTCGTGCGAACGCGGCGGAAGCGGCGAAGCTCGGCATTGAGATTTGTACGCTGGATGCCGGTTGGTTTGGTCCGTCTGAAGCAGCTTCAGAATGGTTTGAGAACCGCGGCGATTGGGAAATGGTCAATACAACGCGCTTTCCAAGCGGCATTCGTGCACTCTCGGATTACGTACATAGCCTTGGCATGAAGTTTGGATTGTGGTGCGAGATTGAAGCGCTGGGGAAATCCGCAAAACTGTCGCAGCGCCATCCATCCTTTCCGGCGCGCCGAGATGGGGAGCAGCTAGGTTATCTTTGTTTTGGCAATCCCGAGGTGCAGGAGTGGGCGTTCAACACGTTGGATGGGTTGATCGACGGCTATAACTGCCAGTGGGTCAAATTGGACTTTAATTTGGATCCGCAGGCAGGCTGTAATTGTACCGACCATGGACACGGCGCCGGAGATGGGCTATTCGAGCACTATAACGGCTACTATTGCATGCTGGATCGCATTCGGGCCAAACATCCGGAAGTGATTTTGGAAAACTGCTCTTCCGGCGGACTACGTATTGACCTCGGGATGATGCGACATACCCATACGACCTTCCTAAGTGACCCGGATTGGCCGGAGCATAGTCTGCAAGTCTTCTGGGGAGCAACCACAATGCTGGCGGCGGATGTCTGCTTGCACTGGAGCTATTCCGAGTTTCTGTGGAATTATGAGAAGCAGCAATTTCATCCGAATTCACCGGATTTGAAGCCTCATCAATTCGACTACTACACGAGAGTTGCCATGCTTCGCGGCTTCGGCATTTCGCAGAAGCTTCCGCAGATGCCGGAGTGGATGCGTGAACGGCTTGCAAACCACATTGAGGTGTATCAACAGACGGTGAAGCCTTTTGTCCGCTCAGCTGATTTGTACCGGTTGACTGGGCAGCCGGTGAGAGGCGGCCTAGGCGATTGCTGGTCTGCTTATCAATACAGCCAGCAAGGCGGCGAGGAACATTTGCTGTTCGTATTCCGTCTGCCGGGTGCGGAAGCGTCTCGTTCGATTCGCATGCAGGGTCTGGATGCCGCCGCGTCGTATCGGCTCACCTGGCAATCAGGCGATGATCAAGTGGAGCCGGTTGTGCGAACAGGGGAGCAGTTGATGGCGGAGGGGGTTCATTTCAGCGGACTTGAGATCGAAGAGTCTGCATTGATAACCCTTAAAAGGCATACAACGTTGTAATATCGGATTCCTACTGATTTCCCATATTTTCCTCTTTTGCTTTATTCCATCCATTCCAGTTGCTATAATGGCTATACATGGAAGGCAAGAGTCAGGTAGAAGGGAGTCAAACAGGCATGTACCGATTCATGATAAGATTGGCCCTCGTCTCTTTGATTCTATTCGTGGGACTTGGTTCGGATTTTCGAGAGAGTAATGCCCAAGTGGCGTCGAATAGTTCAACATTGCACGAGCTTAAAGCCGAGATCATGCAGCAGCTGCTTATGCAGAAACCGGAAATTTCGATTTCCTACAACGGGGATCGCACGGAACTGTCCAAGCAATTTCCGGCTCTTCTCCGAGAAACCTTTGCCGCTAATGATTATATTGCCTATATTGTAGATTCCTATCTCTATACGATTCGTACATGGGGCACGTCCGCCAAGATTAAGCTGACCATTACGTACCGTGAAACAGCGGAGCAAACGAGCCGCGTGGATCAACTCATTGATCAAGCCTTTCCTGTTGTTGCCTCGGATAAAATGGATCCACTCGAGAAGGTGACTTATATTCACGATTGGATCGTGAAACATGTGGCTTACGATACAACGCTGCAGCGATATACGGCGATCGATGCGCTTGAAAACGGGACAGCCGTCTGTCAAGGCTACTCACTGCTTGCCTACCGGATGCTGTCGCGTGCAGGTGTGGAGTCGAGAATTGTAGAAGGCAAGGTCAATGATGGCAGTCATGTTTGGAATTTGGTGCGCCTGAATGACGGCTGGCATCATATGGATGTAACTTGGGATGATCCGCTTCCGGATCGGCCGGGTAAAGTCAGTCATACGTATTTCTTGAAGAACGATCGATTCATGAGACAGGATCACAGTTGGGATAAAGTGTATCCGTTGACGCGATAGTAAGTGAATGAATAGGGACAATGAAAACCTGCCTGCTTGGACAGGTGGTTAGCGATCTTTTTATGTTTTTTAGACCGCAGTCATCGTTGTATACTCCAACACTGTTTTCTTTCCACGAAACCGGCAATAGCGAAGTCCGTGGAGCTCTTTGGCATCCGCGAAACTTCCATGCATATCTAGTGAGTATGCGTTTTTTGTTTTTCGACCTTGTGGAGTCTGCAACATGAAAGTGCGGAATGCGCTAACGAACCGTACGGGGCTTATTTGCCCAGTAATGGCACCGGAAAAATTCTAACGAATCGTAGGGGCACTATTTGACGGTTTTGGCGTAGTTGGGGGCCGAATTTTCCCGAATAAGGCCTCTACGATTCGTTAGATTCTCAAAGCCCCTAAATTCGGCCTAATAAGACCTCTACGATTCGTTAGATTATAGCGGTATGCGAGAAGTGGGTGATGTGGAGCGAGAAGAGGAATGCGAGAAGAGAAGGTGCGAGAAGACAAATGCAATGCAAGAAGAGGAATGCTAGAAGAGGAGTGGGAGGCGAGTTGTAATGTGTTCATTTATATAGATAAAATGCCGTCGAGAGTTTATCGACGGCAGTCAGAAGGGCTTCCCGAAGCGCACCGTTAAACGGATCGCTTCGGGAAGCCCTTTATGGTTATTCGTTGTTCGGTTTGTTGTTTCGCTGCGCCGTCATCTGCTGCCAGACGGAACCGGCAGCTTCCTCGCCGCGCTCGATCCGTTCCAGGGCGATGCGCGCCTGCAGGCTGACCTCGAATTCCGGGTCAGCCGCGGCCGCTTGCAGCGCGTCTGCCGCGGAGTCGTCGCCGACCTCGTAGAGGAAGCGGGCGGCCCGCCAACGGACGAGCTTGTTGCGGTCGCGCAGCGCTTCAATCATGGCTGGGATCGCGGCGGTGTCGCCTAGATCGGACAAGGTGTCGCCGGCGGTGCGCCGCACGGACGCGGATGCATCGCGCAATGCCGCGATCAAGAGCGGCATTGCCTCCGGCAGGCGCAGCTCGCCGAGATAGACGACGGCCAGTCTCCGGATGGAGACGTTGTCGTCGGTGATGGCTTTGGCGAGCAACGGGAGCATCGCCGGCTCCGGCGCCGTGCGCGAGAGCGCCTCGTAGCGCACGCTCCACTCCGGCGATGCGAGCCGCTCGGCGAGCTGCTCTGCCGTGAGCGGCGCAGGCCGCGCCGCCGGCGCCGCGGGAGCATCGCCGCTGGCCGCGCCGAGCGCGATCGCTGCCGCGATAAGTGCCTCCAGCCGCTCCTGCGGATAAGCGGCTTCAAGTTCCCTCACGAGCTCCGCTGCAATCTCATCGGGCTCGCCATAGCGGACCCCGAGCTCCTCCAGCATTCGCTCGCGGATCATCGAAGAGGCGGCTGCGCGCGTCACCGCCTCCGTGAACTGCGCGGGCAGCGCCGCACGCGCTTCGCCGCCTGGCGTGCGCACGCGCACCTGCATCGGGATGCCCCGATACAGCTGCACGAACGCGTGCGCCTCGCCGAAGCTCTCTGCGCCGGGCACAGCTGCGCCCGTGCCGCCGCCAGAGCCTTCGGTTGAGCCGGCCTCATCGCCGCTCTGCAAGATGCGCCGCGCTTCGGCCAGAATCCGCTCCCAGTCAGCCCCCGGCTTCCGGTCGAGCGCGATAAAATCAGTCGTGCGGAACAAGCCGCGCACGCCGTCGATGCGAAGCAAACTGCGCAGCGGTTCAGCCGCGCTGTCGGCATCACCTAATGCCAGGCTGAAACGCTGTCCGGCAGGAAGCTTCTCATTCACATTCAATTTCATTGTATTTGGACTTGGCGTCGGTTCAATACCAAGTAATTTCATGTGGTTTTCCCCCATTCCCGTTCATCGTTAGACTATATTGTAAACCATTTGGCAGGGTAACCACAATTGACATTCACGACGTTGAACGCCGTTTGCTTAATCGATTTAAGCTTGGTATCTTTGAAATAGAGAATGGTTGTATCATGCAGCCGATAGAGAGACGAAACAGACAACACGACGGGAGACGTGAGCACCATGCGCTTTGAAAACTTAAATCCGGAGGCCATGCCCAAAACCTTCAAGGAAGTCAGACAATGGCGTCGAGAACGTGCGGGCAAGATGAAGCTTAAAGACTACTCTTATTCGGTTCCGACTGCGGACCCGGACTTGATTTATTTGCATTCCAATTCGGCCGAGCCATCGTTGACTTGGATCGGTCACTCTACATTTCTCATCCAGCATGCCGGACTTAATATTATTACGGATCCGATTTGGGCCGAGAAGCTTGCGCTGCAACGTCGTCTGTCTCCACCGGGACTTGCGGTTCAAGACGTTCCGCCAATCGATGTCGTCTTGATTTCTCATTCTCATTATGATCATCTTCATATGAAATCACTCGAACAGCTCAAAGGCAGTAAAACGATGATCGTGCCTGTCGGACTTGCTGCTAAATTGCGCCGCAAAGGCTTCTCCTCCATCATCGAGCTGGAGTGGTGGCAATCGGCTACAATCAGCGGCATCACGTTTACTTTTGTACCTGCACAGCACTGGACACGCCGTACCTTGACGGACACGAACACGTCGCACTGGGGCGGATTCATCATAGAATCGGAATTGGCACCAACAGTATATTTTGCCGGGGACAGTGGTTATTTCGATGGATTCAAGGAAATCGGCAACCGTTTCGATATCGATATTGCACTTATGCCGATCGGAGCTTATGAGCCTGAATGGTTCATGGGACAGCAGCATGTGACACCGGAAGAAGCACTGCAAGCCTTCCTTGATGTGCGCGCTAAGCGGTTTGTGCCGATGCACTACGGTTCCTATAAACTAGCCGATGACACGCCGCGCGAAGCGCTGGACCGATTGGAAGCGGAGAGCAAGCGGCTCACGCTGGCAAGGGGAACCGTGATGATCCTTCCGCATGGAGAAACTGTTCGATTAAATGATTACAAGTAGGCAATCATATGCGTTTTTATGCTATAA
Source organism: Paenibacillus sp. N22P23 (assembly GCF_059383735.1). NCBI lineage: Bacteria > Bacillati > Bacillota > Bacilli > Caryophanales > Paenibacillaceae > Paenibacillus > Paenibacillus sp. N22P23. The sequence goes on along the minus strand of NZ_JBXENT010000002.1, from coordinate 415,832 downwards.
TGGTGTGATGAGTAGAACATTTAGTGAAGGACGGGATTGTTTAAAATGATTAGTACAAGCGGCATAACGCTTCGTTTCGGTAAGCGTGCGCTATTTGAAGATGTAAATATTAAATTTACGCCTGGCAACTGCTACGGCTTGATTGGTGCAAACGGCGCAGGCAAATCGACGTTTCTGAAGATTCTTTCCGGCGAAGTAGAACAAACAAGCGGCGAGGTTCATATTACACCAGGTGAACGCTATGCGGTCCTGAAACAGAACCATTATGAATACGATGATTTCCTCGTACTCGAAACGGTTATTATGGGGCACAAGAAGCTATATGAAGTGATGAAAGAGAAAGACGCGATTTACGCGAAAGCGGAATTCACGGATGAAGACGGCATGCGTGCAGGCGAATTGGAAGCGGAATTCGCAGACATGAACGGTTGGGAAGCGGAGTCCGAAGCAGCAGGCATGCTGAACGGCCTTGGCATTACGCCGGATCTGCATGACAAGAAAATGGCGGAGCTATCCGGTAACGAGAAAGTTCGTGTACTCTTGGCACAAGCATTGTTCGGTGAACCGAACATTCTACTGCTCGATGAGCCTACCAACCATCTTGACATGCAATCCATCGGTTGGCTTGAGGATTTCCTCTCCCGCTACGAAGGCACTGTCATCGTAGTATCCCATGACCGTCACTTCTTGAACCAAGTGTGTACGCACATTGCGGATATCGATTTCGGTAAGATCCAGATGTATGTCGGTAACTACGACTTCTGGTACGAGTCCAGCCAATTGGCGTTGACGCTCATGCGCGACAACAACAAGAAGAAGGAAGACAAAGTCAAGGAGCTGCAAGCGTTCATTCAACGTTTCAGTGCGAACAAATCCAAATCCAAGCAAGCGACTTCCCGTAAGAAATTGCTTGATAAAATTTCGCTTGATGACATTCGTCCATCGAGCCGTAAATATCCGTTTATCAACTTCAAGCCGGAGCGTGAGGCAGGCAAACAATTGCTGCTGACTGAAGGTTTGACGAAGACCGTTGACGGCGTGAATCTGATCGACAACCTGACGATCACGGTTAACAAAGGCGACAAAATCGCACTTGTTGGACCGAACACGTTGCCGAAATCCATCCTGTTCCAATTGCTTACAGGCGAGTTGGAGCCGGATGCAGGTACGTTCCAATGGGGGATTACAACGACGCAAGCGTATTTCCCTAAAGAAAACTCGGCATATTTCGACGGTGTAGAGATGAACCTTGTCGACTGGCTTCGCCAGTATTCGAAGGATCAGGATGAGAGCTTCATTCGTGGCTTCCTTGGTCGTATGCTCTTCTCCGGTGATGAGGCGCTCAAGAAAGCAAGTGTACTCTCCGGAGGCGAGAAAGTTCGCTGTATGTTGTCCAAAATGATGCTGTCCAGCTCGAACGTTCTGCTTATGGACGAACCGACGAACCATTTGGATCTTGAATCCATTACGGCGCTTAACAACGGCTTGATCGATTTCGATGGCACGCTGATCTTCACTTCGCATGACCATCAGTTCGTTCAAACGATTGCTAACCGTATCATTGAAATTACGCCTAACGGGGTTATCGATCGTATGATGACATACGATGATTATCTCGAAAGCGCTGAAATTAAAGCGATTCGTGAGCGTATGTACCCAGCGGAATAAGCATTATCTTAAAAATGTTTGGCAGTATAGCGAAAGGACTGTCCGAGTGATGACTCGGCGGTCCTTTTTTGCTGTGTAAAGCGTTATTTGTTGTTCTTCCACACCTGCCCAGTACATAAACTATAGCAATAGCCTGTGTAGTGTTATGTCGTTTATTAGGTCTTAGGATGTGCATGACCTGTCAGGGCGGTTTATGTTAAAATGACAATAGTAGATGAATAGTTGAAGGAGTCGATAGTTTATGTCCTTTTTCGATAAAGTAAAACAAGGTGCATCGGAAGCGGCGAAGAAAGCACAGCAAACGGTTGAAATCACGAAATTGAAAGCACAGATCTCCGGTAAGGAGAGAGAAATCGATAAAGTATTTGCAACCATCGGAGCAGCGGTTTACCGTGCGCATCAAGCGCATGACATGGCTTCCGCTGAGCATGAAGTATCAGGCTGCTGCACGCAGGTGGATGAACTGCATGTGGAAATCGGCCAGCTTGAAGAGCGAATTAAGATGATTCGTTTCGAGAAGACATGCAGCTGCGGTAAAGTAGTTGCGCTGGATACGAAGTTCTGCCCGGATTGCGGCTCTTCTCTGGGCGATGAACCGAAGAATGAAACGACTGTCGGTGAAATTGTCGTCATTTGCAACACTTGCAAAACCGAGAACGAATTGAACGCGAAATTTTGCGTGTCCTGCGGCTCCGGCTTATCCGCCTCAGGTTCCGGATACTAACAGCAGATCATGTAATGAGAGCAGTCCCTATGCGCCTATCGGTGTAGAGGGACTGCTTTTTTTATGTACAGGTGCCGTTACGTTGCAGGGACATGCTCATAAACTAACAGGAGAGCGTCAGGCGAAGGAGGTAGTAGAAGTGGCATACGAAACAACGGACCGAGATTTCAACGCTATGCTTCATCAGAAACTTACAAATAGGGAAAGCTTGCTCGATATCGGGAGTGGGCCTTGTGTCCTGCTGGACACTTTTCCATATCAACACATTGTCGCGCTTGAGATTCATCGGCCTTATTTGATTAACCGGGCGACGAATGCCAGTCATATCATCCCCGTAAATGCCGATGCGAGGGAGATGAACAAGCTGTTTGTGCCAAAGTCGTTCTCAGCGGTGTCGTTCATCGATTCGATTGAGCATTTCACGAAGCATGATGCCCATTTGCTCCTGCAGAAGGCGGAGATGATTGCCAAGCACCATGTTATCATCTATACGCCGCGAGGCTTCTTTCCGCAGCAGTATGTGGATCACTTTGGGCTGAACGGCGAGCAGTTCCAAACGCATCGCAGCGGCTGGGAGCCGGCGGAACTGGAGCAGCTGGGCTATGAGGTAACGATCATGAAAGGGATGCACGACCAGCGCAATCCTGCATTTGTTCACGCGTTTGGCTTGGAGCATACGCCTATTGATGCGCTGCTGGCCATTAAGTATTTGGATAACTAATATTTTGCAACGATATCGATTCATAATAGTGCTGTTATGGTTACTATTTGGATATATATAGTAATGTCCTTGCGATATCCTACACTTGGGAGGCGTTGGCTATGCTCGTGCCCGTGGAATCCAAACAAATCGCATTCTGTTCGTATAATGAGGACGAGGCTTCTTTGTATCTGTATTATCATACAGGGGATGTGGCCATTTTCTCGTCGATCGGGAAGCTTGAATACCAGTCGGTCATCGATTCTCCTAACCGTTATGACACCCTCATGTTGATTATGAAGAAAAGCCAGAGCGAATCGGAGCTTTCTCCCTTTTTCCCGGAATTGGAAAAGAGTTAGCGACAAACTTCATCGGAAAAGCCCATTGGTATTATTTACAAGATTGAGGAAGGCGCAGAAGAAACTAGTACTTTAGGCATTCATATAGGACCGAAGCACTTCGTCGTGAAAGGAAGTGTTCGCATAGGAAATGTGCGGGGGTCCGCGCGATGACATCTCTGTGAAGGGATGTCTTTTTTGCGTGTACAGTTTCTAAGATAGGGCTATTCGACTAGTAAGCAGGATGACAAATGAGACATGTGGACGATATATGCATCATACGCAGAGCCGTACAATTGGAATTAGGGCAAAACGCCTACTACAGCACGACCAACACAAGGAGGATCAAAATGAAAAAGTTTACAGCATCACTGCTTGTTCTGATTCTAACTGCTTTGCTCGTCATGCCAGCAGTGATGGGCGCCTCATCGGCTCCTGCACCTGTCGTCGGCGAAATTCAATCCAGTGTAAGTTTCCGCAGCGCACCGTCTACATCTTCAACCGTCTACAAATACTTGAAGGCGGGCGATAACGTTGTCATCTTGGAGAAAACGAACGCAAGTTGGTACAAAGTACAAGACGTTTTCGGCACGATCGCTTATGTCTCTTCTTCCGATAAATATATTGAAATCATCTATAACGCATCGATCGTTTCATCCGTTTCGTTCCGCAAATCTGCTTCCACAGAAGGCACACGTTTACGCTATCTGAGCAAGGGCGAGTCGGTCCTGATAACAGGTCAGCCGAACAGTGCATGGTTTGCCGTTACGGATTCGAATGGGGTCAAGGGTTATGTCAGCACAAGCAGCCAATACATATCGACTGGCGCAAGCTTCTCACTGCCAAGCGGCACGAAGCCTGATACAGGCGGCGGCTCAACTACACCAAGTGGCGCACAATTAATCGAGAAAACCATTGCGGCAGGTATGAAATATTGGGGTACACCGTATGAGTTCGGCTCCGATCGCGACACGACAACAACCTTCGATTGCTCCGACTTCGTGCGCACTGCATTCCGCGAAGGAGCAAGCTTGACGCTCCCGGCTGATTCGCGCAAGCAAGGCGACTATGTGAAAGCGAAAGGCGCTACGAAGACAGATTGGCGTTCACTGAAACGCGGCGACCTGATGTTCTTCATGGCATACAAAGGCTCGAAGGCTTCCAACTATGCAGGCGTCAACAAAGCGACCGAAACCATTACACACGTAGGCATCTACCTAGGTAACGGCCAAATCTTGCATACCTATTCCACAGAATCCGGCGGCGTTCGCACAAGCGACATCGCAGGCGGACAGTGGGAGAACCGTTTCTTGTTTGGCGGAAGCGTGTTGTAATTGAATGATATTCGTACAATTTGGTCATACTGATAATGTCAATTGTTCTTCAATAGAACGTTGACGTGAAGATATGGGCGGCAGTCATTTGCAAAAATGGCTGCCGCCTTTTGCGAGAAAATGAGAAGCCCCCGTTCCAGTAAAGGAACAGGGGCTTGTTTGTTGCTTATAGGACATCCAAGATACGGCGCGTGCTGTCCCAAGTCAGTTTCTGGCCAAGGAGCAGTTCCATGTCTTTGACGGTCAGCATGTAAAGCTTGTTTTTATCGATCGGGCTTGCGGTTGGCGCTTTCGAGAGAGCGATCTTCTTGCCGTTGATATAAGCGGTCTTGCTGCCCATTGTCACCTGCACCGTCCTTCCCGGCTGAGAGGCAACGAGCGTTTTGGTCTTCGGATTGTTTGTTACCTTAAACTGGCGCAAATTGAACAACCACGACGCGGAAACGCGAACTTGCTTATCATTGTCGTTGTAGTAATTCAAGTAATCCACATGCAAAAAATGTTTGTTCCCTTTACGGAAATTAACGCCGAGCTTGTAATCATCGTACGTGTTGTACGTGTCGAAGCTCCAGGTCATATTACGCGTTGCACCGTCCTGGACGTAATTGACGGATACCGTATACAGATCGTCGAACGCGAGTGCTTGTTTCGGGAAAATCACTTCTCCCGACCGGAAGTAAGGGAGCGATTTGCCGGCCGAATTCGTCAGCTTGACGTCTTTGATCTCCGCGTCGTTGGCCGTAAAGCTGATAGGTGTTCCTGATTTACTCACACCGAATTCCGCAAGCGGATCGGGTAACTCTTCCCCGGACACGAAATCGATATCGTTATTGCTGCTTCCGTTCTGCGGATAAACAACCGGATCCTTCAGCGCAGCGTTATAAACGTATAAGTAGTCGATGACAAGATCATTTCTGGATGCAAAGCCGACATACTTCAGATTCGGGTCAATGATGCTTAGCCTGTGTCGAGGGACGCTCATGAGGCTCATAGTGCCGAGGAAGGGATCACTCTCGTTGATTACGATGCCTTCGCTTGTGTAAACGCCATGACTTTCAAAGCTACTTTCGAGTGAGTAATCTCCCAGCCTGGCCTGGATGCGTTCAGTGGGATTCTCGCCTGTAAAGCCGATGCTTTTCGAGAGTTCCTTATGAGGCGAGTCAGCTTCCCACCAGTTGCTGTTTTGGGTCAAATAACGTACGTGTGCTTCCGCGGCACGCATGACGGAGGGCAGCAATTCCACTGGCGGGAGATTGAATGCTTTTCGAATGCGATTGAAATAGGCGAGATATTCCTTATGCTCCTTGGTGATCACATACGCTAGATTCTTCTTCTCTTCCGCCTTGCGCAGCTGATCATGCGACACAGCGTTGGTCGTAATCCAGAATCCCCCGTCGAACTTCATCGTGCCGTCGGTGAAGTTCGCAACGCCTTTCAGTTTATGAAATTCGACGCTGAGCGGACTTGTGACCTGATAGGTAATCTTACCGTTGTTTTTGTCATAATCGGCGGGTATGAGCTTGTCGTCGAGGTAGAGCTCGTACGAGATGAGTTCCTGCCCTTCGGCAGGATGCATCGGCCAGCTGATCAGCGGTGTCGTCGTCGTTTTTTCATACCCGGATGGCGAGAATCCGCCTACGCTCGAGCGATAGAACTCCCCCGTGTATCCTTCGTTTCCTTCTGCATGTAGCGGGAGGTGCGGGCTTAATCCAAGCATGGCAAGGATAGCTAACGCTGCTGCAAATTTCTTCATGGCAATCTCCTTCTTGCGAGACTCAAGTCCCAGTTTGATTTAAACGGTATGCGTCATCATGACTAGGGATAATTTTACAAGAGCCATGTTTGATAGAACAGCCTTTTTCTTCCAATTGTTTTGCGAAAAAGAAAAACCGTCACTGCAGAAACTGCAGGACGGCGCGGGAGCATTCCATAGGATTATATTGTTGGTTGCGTTTGTTTATGAGATCAAGCCGGTGCTGTCCGGAGGTATAAGGCTCTTGAATAAGGGCGAACCATTTATCGATCGTTTCAGAGGAGATCAGCATCTCGCCAAAACCGCTCGCGACGAAGTATTCGCAGTTCACTTCTTCTTGTCCCGGAATTGGTTCGTAGAATAGCATCGGGATGCTTTTGCTCAAGCCTTCTGTACAGGTCATGCCGCCGGGTTTCGTAATCAGCAGGTCGGAGACGTCCATCAGTTTATTGATTTCTTTGGTAAATCCAAGCACCTTAATGTTCGGATGCTGGAAGCTCGGATCGGCTAGCATCCGCTCGCGTACCTTCTCGTTGTTGCCTACGCAGTAAATCAGTTGAATCCGATCACGCCAGCGGGTCATGTAGCTGAGCAGATCATCGCTGTACATAATCCCCCAACCACCGCCCATAATAAGGACGGTTGGCAAAGGTTTCAAATCAAACTGCGCCTGCAGCTCCGATTTGTCATGCGTTTGCCAGAAGTTCGGATGTACCGGAATCCCGGTAACCTCGACTCGACCCGGCGAGATGCCGCGGTCGGTCAGCTTGGTTTTCACCTCATTGGTAGACACTAAATATTTGGTCACCTCTGAGCTTGTCCAAGTGCCATGCGCGTCATAATCGGTAATGAGCGTATAAAGAGGAACTTGCAGCCCAAGCCTCTTCAGCCGCGAAACGACTGCGTTAGGAACAGGGTGCGTGCATACGATCAAATCCGGTTTTAATTGGGCGATGACCTGCGAGGTATGTGTATAGAATAGACGATGCAGCGCCAATTGCGCGAATCGGTTAAGTGATTTTTTATATTGTCTGCGGTATAGCTTTCCGAGCAGTTTCGGCTGTTTAGTCACTGTTCTGCGATAAGCGGATACAATCAGCGGACCGATGACCGGGTTAAGAAAATTGCCCAGCTCTATGACACGAGTCTGAATTGTAGAATCAAGTGAACGAAGACCTACCGCAAGCGCGTAAGCTGCCTGGGTATGCCCGGAACCGAACCCTTCGGAAAGGAGCAATACTCTTTTTTTTCGCACATTCTCACCTGCTTCTTCTACCGGTTCAGGAATCCATAAGAACTCTCTTTCTAATATTACGCTGTTTCCCCGTTGAAGCACAAGATTGGAATTAAGACTTGCGTATGATTGCATCCTTATTTTATGCTAAAAATTAGGCGGTTCGCGAAAGAAGCGAATACGGACGAGAATGGAGTGGTTGTAAAATGCAGCAAAAACAAAAGTTTATCCCGGAACAAGGCTCTATCGTAACGTTTACCTATAAATCAGGCGATTATGCAGGGGAAGTAATGGAAACAGGCGGGCCGCGTGCATTGATTAAAGTGCTTGCGGTACTGAAACACCCGGAACAAGGCGATTTGCATAATCCATACAATCCCGATGTGCCTATGTTTCACGAGCGCAGAGCACTGAGCTACACGGAGAAAACGAACGTACCCTATGGCGATATCAGCGGACCATTTCTCGGAGAAGTGCCTTCCTACAAAGAGTCCCTTACACGTGCGATTGCCGCAGAGATCGAGGCAATTGACCGTTTGAAGCGTTGGGCGGAGCGCGGTCTTGAGCAGCTGAGACAGTTGGAGAAAGAGTACAACTAAATTGTGAACGAATAGACAGCGGGACAGCGGTTGGGAGAGTAGTGGAAACAGAGCACAACAAAGCAGCTGATTGGTATATGACTCAGGTTCGCTGGAGGGGGACGCGTTATGAATAGGAACGAATTGGCGAAGGGGATTTACAGCAGCTCACATTTGTCGGGAAGTTTTACGCTGCGATCCGGTCAAGTTTCGGAGACGTATTTTGACAAGTATTTATTTGAAGCGAACCCTCGTTTGCTTGGCGCGATAGCCTGCGAGCTGGCCTTATGCATACCGGTTGGGATTGACGTCCTTGCCGGACTCGAGATGGGCGGTATTCCGGTTGCCACAGCACTGTCGCTGGAAACGAACATCCCTGCGGCTTTCGTGCGGAAGCAGGCGAAGAACTATGGGACATGCAAGCTTGCCGAAGGCGCCGAAGTGCGCGGCCAGAACGTGTGCATAGTGGAAGATGTCGTCACGACCGGCGGGCAAATTCTTCTTAGTGTTGCAGAACTGCGCGCAGCCGGCGCGATTGTTGAGGACGTCGTTTGTGTCATCGAACGGCACCCGGATGGTCGCAAGAAGCTGGAGGAAGCGGGACTGAAGCTCCATGCTTTGTTTACGATCGAGGAACTTGAGGCTGCTGGCAGTAAGGACGATGTTGCGGTTTCGGGTGAGGGTTGGAGTGATTGAGTCCTACCTCCACATAGTTTGTTTCGCAAATATGACTGATTGACCATATTGCGATTCTGGTCAGTTGGTGTTATTATGACCTATATCATGTTGAAGAAGGAGGCTGCAGCGGGGTGGAACAGAAGAAACCGGTCGATCGCAGAATGCAAATTGTGGAGGCGGCGGGAAAATCGTTTGCCATGTTTGGTTATAAGGCGACGACGATGGAGCTTGTTTCCAAAATCGCTGCAGTCGGCAAAGGAACGATTTATACGTTTTTTGCAACGAAGGAAGACCTGTTTAATGAAATCATCGGGCAGCTGGCTGCCGAGCTTCGGAGCTTGGCGGAGCGCACGATTGATCGAAAACGGAATTTTTTCGATAATTTGGCGGCTGTCCTTCATGAGCTGCTGCTGTTTCGCGAGAAACATGAGCTCATCGTGAAATTGTCCCAGGAGATTCGCGATTTGGGTACGCCGATGGCGAAAGATGGCGTTGCGAGGCTCGAACAGGCCATTCAAGCTTTTATCCAGCATGAGGTTGAACTTGCAATGGAGAAAAGCGAGCTGCGCGGTGTTGACTCGGCACTAACTGCATTTGTGATTTTGAAGCTGTATGTTGCAATCGGCGTCGAGTGGACCAGAAGCAACCAGCTGTCGCGTGAAGAGCTTGCGGCATATTTTACGGGTTTGCTGCGTGAGGGTGTTGGGGTGAAGTAGCGGCTAGGCTTAAGTCGATGGAAACGGCTAGTTGGGTAAGATGAACTAGTCCTTTTTTTTGAAATGAATTGACCAAAAAACCAAATTGGTCAATTATTCATAAATGTTTATTCATGGAGGGGGAATCGCTATGCGAGGTTTATCATTGTTTGGCAAGGAGTTTAGCCGGATTGTCCGAAGTCCAAAGCTTCTTATTCCGATTGTTGGTGTGTTGTTCATTCCGATTATGTACAGCGGCATGTTGATTGGGTCGTTTTGGGACCCTTACGGCAAGCTAAGTGATCTGCCGGTAGCAGTCGTGAATGAGGATGCGGGTGCACAGTTTGAAGGAAAACCGCTGGCTGTTGGTCGGGATTTGGTGGACGAATTAAAGGTCAATAAGCAATTCGATTGGGCTTTTGTAAGCCGAGCTGAAGCCGAGAAGGGCGTTCAGGACGGTGAATACTATTATGTGATTGAAATTCCTGAGTCATTCTCCAAGCAAGCGACCACGTTGCTGGATGAGAAGCCGCAGCCAGCGGCTATCCGTTATGTGTCAAATGATAGCGGCAACTATTTAGCCGCCAAAATCGGGCAAGCTGCAATCGAGAAGCTGCAAACTGAAATTTCGCAGCAGGTGACGAAAGCTTATGCGGAGGCGGTATTCGCCAGCATCGGCGATGCATCAGATGGCATTGTAAAAGCGAGCGAAGGCGCAGGCAAGCTCAGTGACGGTGCTTCGGATGCGGAGAAAGGTGCCAAGCTGCTGCGCGATAATGTAGCGAAACTGGCTTCCGGCACGGAGCAGCTCGCCGGAGGCGTCAAGGCGCTTGGCAGCGGCGCCGGTCAATTGGCGGCCGGAACGGCCGCGGTTCGAGACGGCTCGGCGGCGCTCGCAGCCGGGCTTGGCAAGCTCGAGGCCGCCGGGGCGCAGCTCGGCGGCGGAGCCGCGCAAGCAGCGGAGGCCGGTGCGAAGCTGGCCGAGGGGCTTGCCTCGGCGGAGCAAGGCAGCGCGCAGCTTGCCGGCTCAGCCGCGAAGCTGTCGGCGGCGCTTGAGGCGTACGCCGCCGCAGCTTCGCCGGATGCAGCGCAGGATCCCGCGCTGCAGGAGCTGCTCGGCGCAGCCCGCGCGGTATCCGCGGGCGCAGCCGAGCTCTCTGGCGGCAGCGCGAAGCTTGCCGCCGGCGGCGCGCAGCTGCAGCAGGGCCAGCTGCAGCTGCAGCAAGGGCTGGCGGCGCTGCACGCGCAGCTCGCAGCCGCGCAGCAAGGCGGCGCCAAGCTAGCCGCAGGCGCCGAGAGCGCCGCGGCCGGTGCCGCGAAGCTGGCGGACGGCGCAGCCGCCGCAGGCCGCGGTGCGGCCGAGCTTGCCGGGGGCTCCGGCAAGCTGGCCAGCGGCTCCGCCGCACTTGCGAGCGGCGCAGAGCAGCTCGCAGGCGGCACGGCCGAGCTGTCAGGCAAGCTCGGCGATGCCGCGAAGCAAACCGGGGGCATCACGGGAACCGATGCCCTGTATGACATGTTCGCGAATCCGGTCCATGTCGATGAAGAGAAACTGACCGACGTGCCGAACTACGGTACGGGCTTCACTCCGTATTTCTTATCACTTGGTCTGTTTGTAGGTGCATTGCTTTCCACAATGGTTATCCCGATGCGCGAAACGAGCCTGAAACCACACTCCGGCTGGAGCTGGTTCGTCAGCAAAGTATTGCTCTTTGTCGTGGTTGGTGTTGTGCAGGCGCTGATTGCGGATGCGATTCTGCTCTACGGAATCGGCCTCAAGGTCAATCACTTAGGCGCATTCATCGGCATGTCGATGCTGGCCAGTGTCACCTTTATGATGATCGTACAGTTCCTTGTAACACTGCTCGATCAGCCTGGACGTTTCGTCGCTGTGATGCTGCTCATTTTGCAGTTGACCGGCAGTGCCGGCACGTATCCATCTGAGCTTGTACCATCATGGCTGCAGCATATCAGCGCTTGGCTGCCAATGACCTACACGATCAGCGCATTCCGCGAAATCGTGACAGGGAACGAGCTGCTGACAGTAGGCAGCAAAGCAATGCATACCGCAAGCTTTGCAGTAGTATTCGCAGGACTAACACTAATCGTCTTCCTACTGCTGCATCGCAAAACAAAAAGCGACACCGCAGAACTCGGAGCAACGGTGTAGCTCCCAGAGCAACACATCAGCATAAAACCGTGGGAATCAACCTAAGTGTAGCTCTCACAGCAACACTTGGGCGAAAAAACCGCGAAATTAACGAAAGAGTAGCTCTCAGAGCTACTCTTTCAGTATGTAACAGTGGAACGTAGGTTAAGTGTAGCTTCTGGAGCTACACACTTCTGCTACCGGCAATAGCTGTGGGGCATTTAACTAATGAGAGGTACCTGTTACCGCACATTCACCAAAATACCGCATTTCAACACAAAGAGAGGTATCTGCTACCGCACAATCGATGAAAAGCGGCCAAATTGCCAAATGAGCGGTACTGATTACCACACACAAGTTACCTTCTAACCCCAAGAAGCCCACCACCAGATCCACATCGAGCAACTCCCTTGTTTTATCCACCCAGCAGCCATCTGCAAAGAAAAAGGGCACAAATTCACTTAATCGGTGAATTCGTGCCCTTATTAAGTACTGTCTAGCCTAAGACTGAATAAACACAGTCGCGATCGGCTTGCGATAAACAACCTGATAACCAAGGCCTTTGGATAACGCCGCGAGCGGCAGGTAGGTCACCGAGTTGCCGCCGGATTGCTGCAAGTACGCAGGTGTTTCAAGCGGAACCGTTTGGCCGTTCACTTTCATGGTAGTGGCACCAATGGTGAAGGCTACGACCTTGTCTCCGGACTTAATGGTCGCGGTTCGGGTCTTGGCGTCCCAAGCAAGCGTCGCGTTTAAGGCATTCGTGACATCGCGCATCGGCAGGAACGTCGTGTTATTTTTCAAAACAGGCTTATTGTCGCCCTTCAGTGACTTTCCGTTTACAATAACGTGAAGCGGCGTTCCGGCCGCCAGTACGTCAGGATCGCGATATTCGCCCCAAATCCCTTTGGCAAAAGCTCTGCCAATCACATCGTAGCCGGACTGCTTCGGATGGATGTCGCCTTTGAGAATGGAGGTATAGCTGAGCTCTTTGCCGCGGAACGGTGCCGACACATCGACGGTTCGCACATCGTAGCCTTCTTGCGACAACTTAGAAGCGATCACCTCGGTTTGTGTCTTTAGCTTATCGACGCCTTGTAACAACACAGCGTATTGTTCTTCCGTAATCGTCTGATTAAGTGTTGAAGGCTTAGGTGCAGGCAAGTACTGGTCGGCAAAAACAACCGTAGCCTTCGGGTTCAGTTTGAGAATCGTGCGCAGTGATGCTTCTAATGAAGGATAATAGCTATCCAATAACGTATCCAATCGGGTTTGCAGTGCTGAAGCACTGATTTCTTCATCATGTAAGATGTCATTGAAAATCGGTGTAAAATCATTCCCACCAATCGTGAGCACGATCAAATTGGCTTTCTTCAGATCCTCGCCGAGCTGTGCGCTCTTCGCGACTGTTGCCTCTGCAAGAGGATAAGTCGATAAATTCGGCTGTAGCTGATCTGCTGTTATGCGTGTTCCCGCAGCCGACACTTCCAGGAGCTTTTGCAATCCGGGTGATTTCAAACCAAGAATGCCGTAATTCTGCAGCTCGGCGCGGCCGTGATAAAGCGCCTGCTCGTACACGCGATCGGCATAGCCGTAGGGAACGGATTTTTCCGACATGCCGTACTCATAACCGAGCGTCAATGAATCCCCAACGGCAACGATACGAAGCGGTTGGTTCGTCTCAGCATGTGGAGCCGATATTGCGGATACAGCCATAATAGGTGTGGAAAATGAAGCGCCCGCAGAAGCCCAAGCACCGCTGCTTCCGATTGTTCCTACTAATAATGCAGCAGCCGTGAACGTCATTGTCCATTTTGGCACTTTCCTGAATTTACTATACATATTCACCACATCCTTTTGCATAATTATGCGTTTTATTGGGTGGTATCAATTTTCAGTTATTTTTTTGAATTGCTGCTGTGCCGTGGTAAAGAACACTTATCGCAATTATAAAAATATTAAATTGATATCGTAATGCACTGGTGTTAAAATAATATAATAACTTTTTTCAAGGGATGTATTATTGGAACGCAACCTTTTCATTAAACTGCGTGTACACCTTCATTTTAAGCGATATCGCTTTGGAAATGAAGCCGGATTCCATGAATAAGAATCCATTCCATCCGTTTATTTAAAAATTTCTCATAGAAAGGTTGCATCCAAGTGAAAGAGAACCGTTTAGGATTGCCGCCGAAGCAAGGTCTATACGATCCGCAATTTGAGAAAGACGCCTGCGGAATGGGCTTTGTGGCTAACATCAAGGGAATTAAATCACACACAATTATTCAGCAGGCGCTGACGGTGCTCGAGAACATGGAGCATCGCGGCGGTCAAGGCAGCGAGCCTAACACAGGAGACGGAGCAGGGATTCTTTTGCAAATCCCGCATGGCTTCTTCTCTCGTGAACTCAGAGAGCTCGGTGTCGAACTGCCTGCAAGCGGCGAATATGCCGTAGGGATGCTGTTCCTGTCGCAAGACGAGAACATTCGCGTTAACCATGAGCGTGAGCTCGAAGCCATTATCCGTGAGGAAGGCCAGACGCTGCTTGGCTGGCGTACCGTTCCTACGAATGATGAGAAGCTGGGCCACTCGGCGAAATCGGTTAAACCGTTTGTTCGTCAAGTGTTCATTGGCCGCAGCGCTGAGCTTCAAGATGAGCTTGCTTTTGAACGCAAAATCTATGTCATTCGCAAGCGCGCGGAAATCGCTATTCGCTACTCCGGCGCAGAAGGCGCTGACAGCTTCTATTTCTCCAGCATGTCCAGCAAGAAAATCGTGTACAAAGGGATGCTCACAACAGAGCAGGTTCGCTCGTTCTACGTTGAGCTAAACGACGAAGCGATGGAAACAGCTATCGCGCTTGTTCACTCCCGTTTCTCCACGAACACGTTCCCGAGCTGGGAGCGCGCGCATCCATACCGTTATCTTATTCATAACGGCGAGATCAACACGCTTCGCGGTAACGTGAACTGGATGCATGCTCGTCAAACGATGGTTGCATCGGAGCTGTTCGGAGACGATCTGGACAAAATCAAACCGATTATCAATCCAGACGGATCTGATACGGCGATGTTCGACAACACGCTTGAATTCCTTTACTTGTCCGGCCGTTCCTTGCCGCATGCGGCGATGATGATGGTTCCGGAGCCTTGGTCCAACCACGAAGGCATGAGTGATGAGAAGAAAGCTTTCTACGAATACCACAGCTGTTTGATGGAGCCGTGGGACGGCCCTGCAGCAATGGCATTCACGGATGGTACGCAAATAGGTGCCATTCTTGACCGGAACGGTCTTCGTCCTGCCCGTTATTATGTAACGAAGGATGACGTAATCATTCTGGGCTCAGAAGCCGGAACGGTTCCAATCGATCCTGAAAATATTCTTTATAAAGACCGTCTTCGCCCAGGCCGGATGCTGCTTGTCGATACCAAAGAAGGCCGCATCGTATCGGATGAAGAGGTTAAAGCTCAAATCGCAGCGGAGAACCCATACCGCGAGTGGCTTGATGAGCATCTTATCGGACTTGATGAGCTTCCTGATGCTCCTGAGCTTCCGGAACCGGATCACGAAACCGTTGAGAATCGTCAACAGGCATTCGGTTATACGTTCGAAGATCTGCGTAAAGTACTTGAGCCAATGGCAGGCAGCGGCGTAGAACCGATTGCTTCCATGGGTTACGATGCACCGCTTGCGATTCTGTCCGAGCGTCCGCAGCGTTTGTTCAACTACTTTAAACAAATGTTCGCGCAAGTGACGAATCCGCCAATCGATGCGATTCGCGAAGAAATTATTACAGCTACAGGCACAACACTAGGTCCAGAGCGCAACTTGCTGAACGCCGAGCCTGAAAGCTGCCGTCATATTAAATTAGCTTCACCGGTACTGTCGAACGAAGAGTTCGCCAAGCTGCGCCATGTGCGCCGTCCGGGGTTCAAATCCATTACACTTCCTACACTGTTTAATGCAGCGGAAGGCGAAGCAGGCTTGCGTTTTGCGATTAAGCAAATGTGCGAAGCGGCTGACCGCGTAATTGGCAAAGGCCATAATATTCTTATTCTGTCTGATCGCGGCGTAGACCGTGAGAATGCGGCAATCCCGTCGCTGCTCGCTGTTTCATCGCTGCATCACCATTTGATTCGCGAAGGTACGCGTACGAGAGTCAGCATTTTGCTGGAGTCCGGCGAGCCGCGCGAAGTGCATCACTTTGCATTGCTCTTGGGCTATGGCGTTAGCGCCGTGAATCCGTACCTTGCCTTCGAAACGCTCGACGATATGATTCGTCAAGGCTTGCTCAGAGGCGTAACGCACGAGAAAGCCGTGAAAAACTTCATTAAAGCAGCAACGAAAGGAGTCGTTAAGATTCTATCCAAAATGGGGATCTCGACGATTCAATCGTACCGCGGCGCGCAAATTTTTGAAGCGGTCGGTCTGAAGGAAGAGCTCGTTGACGAGTACTTCACTTGGACGACTACACGTATCGGCGGTATCGGTCTTGACGTTATCGCAGATGAGACGCTGAAGCATCATAACCGTGCTTTCGCAGAGCAAGAAGGCCGCGTGAAAGAGCTTGACTCCGGCGGCGAGTATCAATGGCGTAAAGACGGCGAAGACCACTTGTTCAGCCCGCAGACGATTCATACGCTGCAAATGGCTTCCCGTTCGAATGACTATAAGCTTTACAAGAAGTTCTCCACGCTTGTTCAAGGTGAGGACAAGAAACATCTGACACTGCGTTCGCTGCTTGATTTCAACTACGATGCAGCGCCGGTGTCGATTGACGAAGTCGAATCCGTTGAATCCATCGTGAAACGCTTTAAGACCGGTGCGATGTCATACGGCTCGATCAGTAAAGAAGCGCATGAAGCACTAGCGATTGCGATGAACCGCATCGGCGGCAGATCCAATACAGGTGAGGGCGGCGAAGATCCGGCGCGTTACATTCCGGATGCGAATGGCGATTCCCGCCGCAGTGCGATCAAGCAGGTTGCTTCCGGACGTTTCGGTGTTACGAGCAACTACTTGATTAATGCCGATGAAATTCAAATTAAGATGGCGCAAGGCGCGAAGCCAGGTGAAGGCGGCCAGCTTCCGGGACGTAAGGTTTATCCTTGGGTTGCTGAGGTTCGCGGTTCCACACCTGGCGTAGGACTAATCTCCCCGCCTCCGCATCACGATATCTATTCCATTGAGGATTTGGCTGAGCTTATCCATGATTTGAAGAACGCCAACCCTCGTGCACGTATCAACGTGAAGCTCGTATCCGAAGCAGGCGTAGGAACGATTGCAGCCGGCGTTGCCAAAGGCCGCGCAGACGTTATCCTTGTCAGCGGCTACGATGGCGGAACAGGTGCTTCACCGCTTGCATCGATTCGTCATGCAGGTATGCCATGGGAGCTTGGACTTGCTGAAACGCATCAAACGCTGATGATCAATAACCTGCGCGACCGCGTAGTTGTTGAGACAGACGGCAAAATCATGAACGGCCGCGACCTAGCGATTGCAGCACTTCTCGGCGCTGAAGAATACGGCTTCTCGACAGCACCGCTGGTTGTGCTTGGCTGTATCATGATGCGTGTCTGCCAATTGGATACTTGTCCGGTTGGTGTAGCTACGCAAAACCCTGAGCTTCGTGCGAAGTTCATGGGCGATCCAAGCCATGTAGCGAACTACATGTTGTTCGTTGCACGTGAGCTGCGCGAGATTATGGCAGAGCTTGGCTTCCGTACCATTCAAGAGATGGTCGGCCGTGTAGATCGTTTGCAAACGAAGGATCTAATTGAGCACTACAAGCTCAAAGGCATCGACCTTAGACCGCTTCTGCACCAGATGGAAGTTCCGCAGGATGCGGCTCGCTACTGCACGCAGGAGCAGGATCATAAACTGGAAGAATCACTGGATATGCAGCAATTGCTGCCGCTCGCATTGCCTGCGATCGAAACAGGTGAGCAAGTCCGCGCAACATTGCCGATCACGAACATCAACCGCGTTGTTGGTACGATTGTAGGTAGTGAAGTGACTCGCAAGTACGGCGCGAAAGGGCTGCCTGAAGATACGATTTCGTTCAAATTTGTCGGCTCGGCCGGTCAAAGTTTCGGCGCTTTCGTTCCGAAAGGCATCACGCTTTCCTTGGAAGGCGACTCCAATGACTATGTCGGCAAAGGACTTTCCGGCGGCAAAATCATTGTGGCTCCATCTAAGAAAGCAACATTTAAAGCGGAAGAGAACGTCATTATCGGCAACACGGCTTTCTACGGCGCGACTAACGGTGAAGCTTACATCCGCGGTATCGCGGGCGAGCGTTTCGCAGTTCGTAACTCCGGCGTGAAGGTTGTCGTCGAAGGTGTAGGCGATCACGGCTGTGAGTACATGACAGGCGGCCGCGTCGTTATTCTCGGAGGCACAGGTCGTAACTTCGCAGCTGGTATGTCCGGAGGTGTCGCTTATGTCCTCGATGAGGCTGGCGACTTCTACAAGCACTGCAACATCGAAATGGTTCATCTGGAGCGCGTCGTTGAAGAGCGTGATTCCGAAGAGCTGCAAGGGTTGATTCAGCGGCATGTGGATTACACAGGCAGTGCGATTGGCGATCGCTTGCTCTCCGATTGGGAGACGTCGAAGAAGAAATTCGTGAAGATCATTCCGAAAGACTACAAGCGGATGCTGGAGCAAATTGAGAAGATGGAACAATCCGGCCTTGCCGGCGATGAAGCCCTTCTCGCAGCATTCGAAGCCAACATGAAAGAGCTCGCTCGTGTAGGCGGCAACTAATCGCTTCATAAACGTAAGACCGATAGTGGACATTGTCCGCTATCGGTCTTTTTGCGTTTTATATTGAAATCGATTTTAAACTAATAGAAATGAAATATCGGATAAATTGTCATATTTTAACTTGACTAGATACGATTTGTATCATAATGTAAAAGAAGGGATTGTTACGATATGTATCAAAACAATAATATATGTGCAGATTTATGAGATTTATATAATAAGTTGTCTGGTAGTTCAGGTAATATCTACTGTACCTTTATCACTGTAGATACTCGATCATGCTGTGGGCGGTGTATTCGCCTTAGACGTTATTCGTCAATGGTGTGAAGTGAGGAAGGGTTAAATGCCCACAATTTCGATTATCCATATTTTAAGATTAATACATTAATAAGAATAATAATCTATTGATAATAGAGAGTTATTTATATTGAAGAGTAAAAACACTATAAAGTGAGTCTGGTGCAAAATTGAAAACTAAAGCGGTTATCACACTTTTAGTTTTAGGGTTGCTTAGTAGAGCTGCTGGATTTACTAAGGAAACTATTGTTGCAATCTATTATGGTGCAAATGTAGAAGCTGATTTAATAAATATCTCTTTTGTATTACCAAATGTTTTCTTTTCAATTATTGGTGCAGCTGCATATACAGCACTTGTTCCATTTTACATCAATCTAGTAAAAGAAAGAGGCATTCAGTCAGCGAGTGGTGTTGTAACGCAACTAATAATTTTCTCTATGATCGCATCAGTAATCATTTCTATGTTTTTCGGTATATTTTCCAAACAAATCTTATTCATAGTTGTCCCCGGTCTCGGATCCGATGCATTACAATTGGGGGATAGTTTGTTTAAGATCACCATATTTTCTATACCCTTATATATTATCATCATGCTATTAAATGCTTTAATAAACGCAAATAAGAAATTTGGTAGCATTGAAATAGCCCAATTAATAGGAAGTATAATAACTATTATACTTACAGTACTTTGCGTTCAATTCATGGCGATTTATACTATTCCAGTTGTGACAGTCATCGGATATAGCATAGGTTTATTATCGTTACTCATTTATACCTTAAAAACAGGAATGCTTAAGCTCCAAATCCATAAGCTCGAATGGAAGTATTTAAAAACCTTCTTTATGTATTTAATTCCGATTTCATTATCCCTATCAGTTACGCAAATTAACGTATTATTTGAAAAAATGATTGCATCCAGCTTAATGGTTGGCAGTATCGCATCTTTAAATTATGCAAATAAAGTAATGCTCTTACCTTCAAGTGTTATAGCACAGGCAATTTCGATGGTGTATTATCCATTCATTAGTGAAAGAGCTGCAAATGGAGATAAGGATGGCCTAAGAATGGATATTGTTAAGTCCATCCAACTAATAACTGTATTATGTTTGCCTTTTGCAATCTTAATGTTTATATTCAGTAAACAAATTATTTCAATTTTATTTGTATACGGTGCCTTTGACTCAAAAGCGCTATCGTTAACATCATCAGCTTTAAAGTATTATTCCGTTGGTATCTTATTCATCGGTTTGAATGGATTGCTAAACAAAGTCCATTTTGTGCATGGGAACAATAAGTCTGTACTGAAGGCCAACTTGTACGCAACATTATTAGGTGTGATTGTAAGTTTAATCCTTGTTCGAGTAATAAACCACAATGCCTTAGCATTAGGAACTTCTATTGCAGCAATAGCTAATTTTGTATTATTAATTTCTTACTTTAAGCAACTCAATCTGACAATTTCCCTCAATAGTATTAGTCAAGAACTTTTAAGGCTTTTTTATCTATGTGTTCCAATAACGGCAATACTTATTATTATAAATAGGTATGTGTTGGTTGGGGATTTCTATAATACAAAGCTTGGATGCATCCTTATATTAGGCCTAGGGGCTATCGCGATGTTGATAGTCTATTTGTTGCTGCTACATAGAATGAAAAACGTGATGTTGATTGATTTCATTTCAAATGTCAGACGGAGAATCAATCGGAAGAAAGTTAAAATGGAGGGATATTAAATGAAAGGGAAGATAACGGCTCTGATCCCTGTATTTAATGAGGAAAATAATATTATTGGTTGCTTAGATTCGCTGGGTTGGATAGATAAGATAATTGTGGCGGACTCTTATAGCAGTGACCGGACGATAGACATCATAAAGGAAAGAAATATTCCATATATACAGCGAGAATATCAGTACTCGGCAAGTCAGAAAAACTGGGCTTTGAACTATATTGAGACCGAATGGGTGTTAATTGTTGATGCAGATGAAAGAATCACTGCCTCTTTAAAAGAAGAAATATTATTGAGAGTTAACGGGGAATTTGAGGAAGTTGGTTACTATATCCCGAGAAAAAACTACTTTTTAGGGGAATGGATAAAACATAGCGATTGGTATCCAGATTATAACTTGCGGTTATTCAAGGTGAATTGCGGAAAATATGAAGATAAAAAAGTACATGCTCACGTCATCCTTGATGGGAAAGCTGGGTATTTAGAGCAGCCTATGGACCACTATAGTTACACTTCCGTTAACTCGTATCTTAAAAAGTTTTATACTTATACTACCTGGGAGGCAAATGAAAGATACAAAATAATGAAAGACAAAGAGAAAGTGAATTTTAAAAATTACAGTTTAAGAATGAGATTGAAATATATTTGGCATTTCATGCCTTTTAAGCCGATATTAAGGTTTTTGTGGATGTATATCGTTAAACGCGGCATCTTGGATGGGAAACATGGGTTCTATTTAGCGGTGTTTTCAGCATTTTATGACTTTGTGGTTAGTGTAAAGTTAGAAGGATTAAAAAGAGGTGAGTTCAATTAATATCGCAATAGATGGGAGAATGTTAGAAAAAAAATTCACAGGAATAGGAAGATATACTAAAAATTTGGTCGAAGCAATTTTAGAACAAGATAAAGTAAACAATTATTTTTTCGTTACAAATCTCGATATATTAGATCTAAAGTTTCTTGAGGTCTATGAAAATATTAAATGTATTTCGATTAATGCTCAACCATTAAGTCTCAGGGAACAAATAGAGCTGCCACTAATCATTAAGAAATACGGAATTGAACTCTATCACTCCCCATTCTTTTCTACTCCTTTACTTGGAAAAGTCAGAACATTAATTACGATTCATGACTTAATTCACTTGAGGTTTCCAAAAGATTATTCGTTTCTTAAACGAATATACTACAAGCTATTAGTTAGTAAAATGATAAAAAAATCAGAATATGTAATTACCGATTCTATTTATTCCAAAAAAGATATATTAGACTTCTTTAATGTGAATGCAGAAAAAATACAAGTAGTATATTTAGGGGTTGAAGAGAGGTTCCTTAATGTTCATGATACAGCAGAGCGAAACATAAGTGATGGGAAAAACATGATAAGACAAAAGTACAATATTACAAAGCCATATTACTTATACTTAGGAGGTAATAAGCCGCATAAAAATTTACCCCTACTGCTAGAGGCCTTTAATGATTTTTCACAACACAATTTTATACATACGCTTGTACTATCCACTCCTTTGTTAAACTTAGATGGGAATCTACAAGGGATTGTGAAACATTTAATTGATAAGAATAGGGTACAAATATTGAATTATATTGATGATAATGACCTGCCATTCTTATTGGAAAATGCGGATTGTCTGGTTTACCCATCTATGTACGAAGGGTTCGGATTGCCGCCATTAGAAGCTCTTGCAACAGGGACAACAGTTGTTACTTCAAATGTAACTTCACTACCAGAGGTAGTAGGGGAGGTTGGGATAACCTTCGATCCAAGATCAAAAAAACAATTACTGGAGTGTCTAATGGCTGTGCAGCAGGTTAACCGTGAGCAAGGTAATAGGGAAAGAAATAAAAATCAGGCTTTGAAGTTTTCATGGGTTAATACTGCAACTGAAATACTTGAATTATATAAAGTAAACTAAATACATAATCGGTATTCTTTATATAAGAGAGAAGGTTTATTATTTGCAGATTCTAACGGATAAGCAAACAAAAGCTACTGTCTTGTTAATTATATTATATTTGATTATTAATATTATTTCTCAATCTGCCCAAGTAGTTATATTGGGAGGAATTTCGATTGTTGTATTAGTACTAAACCTTGATAAAAAAATGAATACAATTACTTTAAGCTTTTTTTATACCTTAATTATTTCACTGGCCTTATTTCTCAATAAAATTTCTATAATTTCGTTGTTCTATTTTACGTCTGAACTAAAAATACTACTTGTATTCATTTTTCCAACTTTAATTTTCATGATGTTAAAGAACACGGATCCCAAAATAGTACTTAATAAATTCTTTCAATTTATGGCTATTATCATCATGTTTACAGTGTTGTTTGGTTTAGTTTTTTATGGTTCATTCCGTTATACAGGTTTCATGCAGCATAGTATCTATTTATCTGTATGTTTATCACTCTTACTTAGTTATTTGTTTGCAGAGACAAACTTATTATGGAAGATTATCGTTTTTGCTGATGTGCTACTACTTGGTAGTAGTAGTGGAGTGTTGGTTTTCTTTATAGTAGTGCTTTTAGAAATGAGGATTTCCGTTTGGAAGAAAATTTTTCCACTGATAATCGGTTTGAGCGTTTCATATTGGTATGCATTTAATTATCGTGGGAGAGCACTTTTTAACGGAGGTTTTTATGACATTGATAGGGTTCGAATTTTTACGGCGGTTATCCATTATACGAAAGAAAACTTCAAGCCAATTAATTACTTACTTGGGTATGGTATAGGTGTACCGCTTAAAAATTTCACGTTTATGAGTGACAACACTTCTTACGAGATGTTAGGATTCATTAAATATTTTGAACAATTCACAAAAAATGGTGTATACTCCTTTTCGTTTCATAATGAATTTTTAAGAATATTCTATAATTTTGGGATAGTTGGAGCGATATTGATTCTACTATATCTTTCTAATAATCTTCGAAAAAGTACGTTCTGCGCGATGTTGGTTGCATGTATGACAAATACCATTATCTATTCATCGGTAGGGCTATTAATTATTTCAATGATTATTGGGTCAAGAATGGTAGAACGATACAGGCTAAAAAATAGTAGTTTAAAAATAAATTATAGGAGTGACGAGCTATGAAATCAGCCATTATTACTGGAATTACTGGTCAGGATGGGGCATACCTAGCTAAATTATTGCTGAGCAAAGGGTATAAAGTTTATGGAATTATTGCTCGTCGAAGTACTAGTACAACATGGAGGTTGGAGTATTTAGGCATTGAACAACAAGTCGAATTAATTGAAGGAGATTTGGCTGATGTATCATCATTAATTAGAGCAATAAAAATTGCAAATCCATCCGAGATTTACAACTTAGGTGCACAGAGTTTTGTTGGAACCTCATGGGAGCAACCGATTCTAACTGCACAGGTTACCGCTGTAGGAGTTGTTAATATACTAGAGGCTATTCGATTGACTGACCCCAGCGTTAGATACTACCAAGCATCAACAAGTGAAATGTTTGGATTAATTCAAGAATCAATGCAGTCAGAAACGACACCATTTTACCCAAGAAGTCCATATGGTGTAGCAAAGTTATATGGCCATTGGATTACTGTGAATTACAGAGAGAGCTATGGTATGTACGCTTGCAGCGGCATTTTATTCAATCATGAATCTCCGTTACGTGGCATAGAGTTTGTCACTAGAAAAGTTACGGATGCAGTGGCAAGAATCAAACTAGGAAGACAAGATAAACTTCATTTAGGTAATATAGATGTCAAGAGAGACTGGGGCTTTGCAGGTGATTACGTCGAAGCTATGTGGTTAATGCTTCAACAAGAAGAAGCAGACGATTATGTAGTTGCAACAGGGCATACTACAACAGTAAGAGATATGTGTAGAATTTCTTTTAATCACGTTGGATTACACTACGAGGATTATGTAGTCATTGATCCAAAGTTCTATAGACCTGCAGAAGTAGATATATTGTTAGGTAACCCCCAAAAAGCTAAAAATAAACTTGGCTGGGAAGCAAAAACAACATTAGAAGAACTAATCACCACAATGGTTGACGTGGACATGGAGAGAGTAAGGAAAGAGGTTGCATTATCATCCGTATACTAATAACTGGAGCAAGTGGATTTGTTGGTAAACACTTAGTAGCTGAATTATTAATTAGAGAGCACCGAGTCTTTGCTTGTATGCGTGATTTTAAATCTGCATTTCATCCTCCAGTAACTAATGTGGTATTCGATCTCACCGATAAAACGGAGTTAAATAATACTATCAAAAAAATACAACCAGATGTAATTATACATTTGGCTGCTCAGAGTATGGTGAAAAAATCTTGGAAAAACCCTCAATATACGTTGGACTTAAATGTTGGAGGTACTATGGTACTTATAGACTCCGTTTTGGAATACGTACCTAATGCTAAAGTAATTACAGTTGGTTCTAGTGAAGAATACGGCCATGCTGGAAAAAATGGAGAGCCACTTCATGAAGAAGTCGGATGCTTTCCACAAAACCCCTATGCCGGAAGTAAACTGATAGCAGGTCAAGTTGCACTTCAAAGAGCTAAAGAAAATCAATTGAATGTCATTCATGTTAGGCCGTTTAATCATTTTGGTCCTGGTCAGGATGAAGGATATGTTATCAGTGATTTTGCTTCCCAGGTTGCACGGATAGAGAATAAGTCCCTTCCCCCAACTCTAAAAGTTGGGGATCTAAGTGCCATAAGAGACTTTACAGATGTAAGGGATGTAGTGGATGCTTATGTGTTATTAATAGAAAATGAGATCCATACCGGGGTCTATAATGTGTGCTCCGGGGTGCCTAAATCCATCGATGAGATATTAAAGTATTATTTAGATAAATCTACTGTTTCAATCAAAATTGAAATCGATCATGCTAAACTTAGGCCATCTGATGTTCCTATATTTATTGGCTCTGCTCTAAAATTGAACCAAGTCACAGGATGGAAGCCGAAGAGGAAATTTCATGAAAGTTTAGAAGAAACGTTGGAATGGTGGCGAAAGAAAATTGCTTCCAGCTAGTTGGTAGCAATCTAATTATTGAACTGACTCTGCGCTTATCGATAGTCATTAACCTTGTTCAGTGCATCATAAAAGTGTTTAAAGGGGGGGTTATCAGCGCATGTATTGATCTAACCAGTAGCTGGCGTAATTGCGCCGGCTTCTTAAGAATGTCGAAAATACACTTAATAGAGGGTTTTTTCTTAGAAGATGGGAGATCTACTTAGCCAGAGTTACAACTAACATTTTGACGTACATTTCACTTCACTTACGTGAAGTATTGGTTGATTTTTGAAGCCCGCTCATGACGAATATGCCTCAGACGAGTAGGCGCTTACACAATGTAAGCATAGTTCCCACACCTCGGACTAAATTACTAATAATCGACAAAATAACAATATAAAAGTGAGGATGGGCCCGCGCCTTTCGACATACTTTTTGGAAGTGTTTGGATATAATGAGTTAAGACAAGGGTACAGACTAGAGAGAGAATATAATAAAGGAGAGGTTATTTTGAATGGAGTGGTTGGTGAAGCAGTTTATGTTCGGACAGAAAGCGTAAGGTTCATTATAAATAGAGGGAGTAGGAGCCTGGGTATGAAAAAAACTGAAGATCAGCATAAAGAAGCAAAGGCACCGTCAGCCGCAATAGAGCTCGATGTCCGCACCATTATGGAGCAGCTTGGAATTGATCTTACGAAATGGCCTACAGACTTACCCCCACTTCAACAATAATAGTCAACGATAAAAGCCACAGTCTTTGCGACTGTGGCTTTATTTTTTTTTTTTTTTTTTTGACCGTTATATTACCTCTTGAATCAAGTCTGAAGAAGAAGATGAAAATACAATATCCCCGATTGGTGTTCCAGTAATACAACAGCGAGCACCTGTGGATAGCATTCTCCCACCATTGAGTTTAATTACAGTATTTAACAAAAACCTTACAAATACATTTCAGGAGTAAAAAACTTCCAAAAGAAGGCGTAAATTGAAAAATAATATTGACACGTAACGTATCGTATCGTAAAGTTAGGCTAATAAAAGGATACATTTTGTATCATACCAAATACTCATTATGTAACACTCTTTTCTAATTAATTGATCATTTATTGTAAAAAGTCTTAAAAGATTTAAAGGAAGTAAGTCGTCCGTATATGGATATTAGTCAAATCATCCTTATAAATAAGTAAAGAGGGGGGCGAAAGAACTAATAATTGGAACAACAGCATTAATGGAATATATTGCAAACGGAGGAGACGAATTGGAACTCAAACACTATTGGGCAATTATTAGAAGGAATATTTGGATGATTTTATTGTTGATCATCGTCAGTGGAACAACGACTGGACTGTATTCCTATTACGTGATGGATAAGAAGTATGAAGCATCGACGAAGCTGATCGTGAACCAGAATATCGAAGATGCCACGTTAAATAAAATCATGGACTTAAGTACAATCAACACCAATATTCAACTGGTTAAGACCTACAAAGAAATTATTAAGACCCCCCGAATTATGAGCAAGGTCGTCATGCAATTTCCCAGTATTAAGCTAACCGAGAAAGAGTTAATTGAAAAGATTAGCGTTACTACCGTTAATGATACGCAGGTGATGTCAGTTACAGTAACGGATCAGTCTTACAAAAAAGCAACGGAGATTGTTAATGCGGTTGCTAAGGTATTTCAAAAAGAAATTCCAACTTTAATGAAGATAGATAATGTGAATATTTTAAACGAAGCCGATCCGAATGAGAATCCAGATCCAGTTTCTCCGAAGCCAAGCTTGAACATCGCAATCAGTTTAATCTTGTCACTCATGATTGGACTGGGGCTTGCCTTCTTAGTCGATTATTTGGACGATACGGTGAAGTCAGAAAACGATGTCGCGGAACTGCTTGGCATGTCGACCTTAACACTAATACCGCGAATGAAAGCAGCAGACAAAGCTTTACTTAGAAAGAAGCAAGCTAAAGCCACAATAAGAGGTGAGAAAAATGTCACGCTCGACACATGAGTACCAATTAATTACAGAGAGTTATCCGAAATCCCCTATCTCTGAGGCGTACAAGATTCTTAGGACAAATATCGAATTCTCGAATTTGGACGCGAAACTGAAAACGATTATGGTGACCTCTAGCAAGATGAGCGAAGGGAAGAGTACGACATCCTCAAACCTGGCTGTTACTTATGCGCAATCGAACAAGAAGGTACTGCTCATCGATGCGGACTTAAGGAAACCAACACAGCATCATATATTTGGATTGTCGAATAGGATTGGACTGACTTCATTGTTAAGTCATCAGCACGGGCTGGAAGATGTATTGATCCCGACAACTGTGATGAACCTAAGTGTTCTTCCTTCCGGACCAGTACCACCCAATCCTTCTGAGATTCTGGAATCTAGGCGTATGGCGATGCTGCTGGAGGAATTGAAGCATCAATTTGACATTATTATTATTGACACACCGCCAGTCCTCGCGGTAACCGACGCGCAAATCGTTGCTGCACAATGTGACGGTGTCATCCTAGTTATTGATTCAGGGAAGGTTAAGAAGGCAGCTGCACTGAAAGCCAAAGCAAGTCTAGAGGTAGTTAAGGCAAGAATAATTGGAGTTGTCTTAAATAACATCAACCGCAACAGTGCTGAAGGGTATTACAATTATTATTACTACGGTGAGCGAAATAAGTGGTAGAACCGTTCTACAGGTAATGTCTCCTGAACCTATATCACTGGAGGCACTCGGTCATGCTGTGGGTTAATTGCCTTAGACGTAAATCGTCAAGGGTGTGACGTGAGGTAGGGTTCAATGCCTGATATCAATTATAAAAATTTAAGCTGCACACTTTACGGAACTAAATGTAAGAACGCGCAGCATGGGTTTTAGACTATATGGAGTTTTTAGGGAAGTTAGATTTAACAATGCATTTCTAATTCGAGCAGTAGAGGTGTTTGATAATGATTCCTTCACGCCATAATGATGTAGAGATTGCTACAAATACCTCCGGGTACTACCCGGATGATATGCGAGAGAAAAAGACAAGTAGTAAGTTTCTATACTTATTTATCAAAAGATTTATTGATATTACTGCATCTACAATCGGGATTTTTTTATTAGTACCGATTTTTATACTCATTGTTATATTCATGAAAATTGAGGAACCTAGAGGCCCGATTTTTTTTAGTCAGACACGTGTAGGTATAAAAGAAAAGGCATTCCAAATGTATAAGTTTCGTTCTATGGTAACCAACGCTGAAGAATTATTAATTGAATTACTAAGCAAAAATGAGATAGATGGTGCAATGTTTAAAATGAAGAAGGATCCCAGAATTACCAGAGTTGGAAGCTTTCTACGGAAAACAAGCGTAGATGAGCTACCTCAACTATTCAATGTACTAAAAGGTGATATGTCACTGGTTGGCCCGAGACCACCACTACCAAGAGAAGTGAATGAGTATACAAAGCACGATAAGAAGCGATTAACCGTATTACCAGGTTGTACAGGCTTATGGCAAATAAGCGGTCGTAATGAACTGAGTTTTTCTCAAATGGTAGAGTTGGATTTAGAGTATATCTGGCGTAGAAGTATTTGGTTAGATCTAAAAATCATAATCAAAACTATTAAAGTTTTGATAGGTTCTAAAGATGCATTCTAATTAATTATTTCTCACATTACTTCAACATTAAAATTGAGAATCAAGGAGAAGTAACCTATGAGAGTAGCAATCGTTCATGATTACTTAAACCAAATGGGAGGCGCAGAAAGAGTAGTCAGTGTGCTGCATAAAATGTTCCCTGAGGCTCCAATTTATACAACAATTTTAGACAAGCAGAAACTTTTAAACGAGTTACAGGATGCTGATATAAGAGTTACGTGGATGCAAAAAATTCCTGGTATATTAAGAAATTTCAAGCTTTTTTTTTGGCTTTACCCATTTGCAATAAGATCACACAGTTTGGAAAATTACAATTTAATTATTAGTTCAAGTAGCGCATATGCTAAAGGATTGAAGAAACCAAGAAATGCGGTTCACATATGTTATTGTCATACTCCTATGAGATTTGTTTGGGATTTTAACACCTATATGGATGCTGTGAACATCCCTCGAATTCTAAAAGAAATTGTTAAATTGATCATAGTGCCACTTAAAAAATGGGATATTAATACATCTAAAAAAGTGGATCGTATCATTGCTAACTCAAGCATAGTTAAAGATAGAATTCAAGATTGTTATGATAGAGAAGCGGAAATAGTGTATCCTCCTGTCGAGATAAACAGGTTCTCATTGAATTTTGAGGAACCTGGGGACTATTATCTAATTGTATCTCGTCTCGTATCTTATAAAAAAATAGATATAGCAATTGAAGCAGCAAACAGATTAAAGAGTCGTCTAATAATAATTGGCCATGGCCCGGATCGCAAACGATTAGAGTCAATTGCTGGATCAACTATAACTTTTAAAGGTAGACTTTCAGATCAAGATGTTAGAGAGTATATGCAAAGATGTAAGGCCTTGATATTTCCAGGACTTGAGGATTTCGGAATAACACCATTAGAGGTAAATGCCTGCGGACGACCGGTAATAGCTTTTAAAGGCGGAGGAACATTAGATACAGTTATTCCTAGAATAAATGGACTTTTTTTTGATAATCAAACCATTGAAGGATTGATGAGCACATTGATGGAGTTTAGAAGCTACTCATGGGATCCCGCACAAATAAGGAAACATGCTGAAAGCTTTGATGAAGCAAAATTTGTTGAAAGAATAAATAGAGCTATTAATGAAGTAACGCAAAAAAAGCAGCTTAAGGAGAACTAAAGTAGTTTAATAATAAAACTAAAATGGTCTTTAAGTTTAAAAGGAGTTGCAAACCATGAAACTCGTCTTACTATCCGGCGGATCAGGCAAGCGGCTATGGCCGTTATCCAACGATTCGAGATCCAAACAGTTTCTAAAGGTGCTAGAGGGACCAGGCGTTGAATCGGAGTCCATGGTGCAGCGGGTTTGGAGACAAATCCAGGAAGCTAGTCTCGATCAGCATTCATACATAGCAACAAGCAAACCACAGGTTGAAGTGCTTCAAAGTCAGCTGGGAACACATGTCCCGCTCATTGTTGAACCAGAGCGCCGAGATACATTTCCGGCCATCGCGCTCGCAGCTACTTACTTGTACTCCATTCAAGGAGTGAGGCTAAGCGAGACGATTGCCGTACTGCCGGTCGATCCTTACGTGGAGTCTAATTTCTTCAGTAAGATCAAACAGCTGGACGGTGTCCTGACAGATTCCGATGCGGATTTGGCACTGATCGGCGTCAAGCCTACGTATCCATCTGAGAAATATGGTTATATCATTCCAACGGAAACAACCGTTGATTATAGCAAAACAGCTTACCAGACGGTAAGCCGATTTCAAGAGAAACCCCGTGTTGAAGAAGCGGCAGCGATGATTGAACAGGCTGCGCTTTGGAATTGCGGGGTTTTTGCATTCCGGCTTGATTTCCTCATTAACTTGCTCCTCACGATGAATCTCCCAATCCAGTACGACGAAATGCTGAAGCAGTACAGCAAACTGCCCAAGATTAGCTTCGATTATCAAGTTGTAGAGCGTGCTGTCAAGATCGTCGTTACGCCGTATGACGGGGAGTGGCGGGACCTCGGCACATGGAACACGTTAACGGAAGAGATGAGCAGTGCCATTGTGGGTAAAGGCATCGTCTCGAAGGACTCGATTAATACCCATCTCATCAATGAGCTAGACATCCCTGTGACGATTATCGGACTCTCTAATATCGTCGTAGCCAGCAGTCCGGATGGCATTCTCGTTAGCGAGAAGGCAGCAAGTCCAAGAATCAAGGAAATGCTCGGCAATGACAAGCTGAGCCGACCTATGTATGAGGAGCGACGCTGGGGGCATTACCGGGTCGTGGATTATGTGAAATACGCAGAGTCTAATGAAGTGCTGACTAAGCGCATATGTATTACAGCAGGACAGAATCTCAGTTACCAATACCATCTGAAGCGCAGCGAGGTATGGACGATTGTTCAAGGAGCAGGGGAGTTTATCCTCAATGAAGTCGCTCAGCTTGTACGTGCAGGTGATGTGCTCATCATTCCTCAAGGCAGCCGCCACAGCCTTCGAGCAGCAACGGACCTTGAACTTATTGAGGTGCAGACGGGCTCAGAACTCGTGGAAGAAGACAATATTCGCATCAGTTTGGTATGGGAAGAAATTGTAGAGAAGTGTGTGTGATTGAGACGAAGTCTACTGCTCATATTATTGACATGATACACATTGTAACGTAAAGTGATGTTATAAATGATACGATATGTATCTTAAATTTCGATATCGCCTCGCCTGATAAAGACTTTCTGCACTAATCCTACAATATGTATCGAGATCAGGCTCGGTGAGATAATCCAAAGGAGTTCTGCGGCATGAAGCGTCCAATGAAACGTATACTTGTTTGGTCAGGGGCGGTATTAGCGACGATCCTATTGCTTGTTGGCGGGAGTGTCTGGTATCTCTACCACTCTGCCGAGCAAACAGCTGCCAAGATGTACGAGGAGCTGGCCCCTGTGAAACCGGTCTATATTAGTAAGGACGTGGAAGTGAAGAAGGTGAAGGTGCCGGAGCCTGTGAAAATGAAAGAACTGGACCCGTTCACGGTACTCGTTCTAGGTGTCGATGAGCGGAAGAATGATCGGGGACGCTCTGATACGATGATCTTACTTAGCGTCAATCCGGCGAAGCATTCCATCCTCATGTTTAATATTCCGCGAGATACGAGGACGGACATCGCCCTTCATCATACGGTGGACAAAATCAATCATGCCTACGCGTTCGGTGGCGTGGAAATGGCGATCCAGACTGTAGAGCAGTTCTTGGATTATCCGATCGATTACTATGTCAAAGTGAATATGGAAGGCTTCGCACGTCTGATCGATCTCATCGGCGGCGTTGAGGTCGATAATCCGTTCGCCTTTGATTATGATGGGCATAGCTTCGAGAAGGGGCACCTCACACTTAATGGGACGGATGCGCTGAAATATTCCCGCATGCGGTATGATGACCCGCGAGGGGATTTTGGTCGCAACACACGACAGCGCGACATCCTGCAGGAAGTGATGACGAACGCGATGAACATTTCGAATGTCAAGCATATGCAGTCGTTGCTGGGCGAGCTTGGCGACAGTGTGAAGACGAACATTACATTCGCCGAAATGAAGACTTTCGTAACCGATTATCGGCCATTAATCAACAAGACGACTACGATCGAAGTTAAAGGAAAAGGGCAAACCATGAATAAAGTTTGGTATTACATCGTGGATGATCAAGAGCGTTCGAGGATTCATAATGAGCTTGTGGCGCATGTCAAAAAGGTGTCGTAATACGTCTTAACCCGGATGTCTGAGAGCAGATATCCGGGTTGTTTTCTTATGTAAATACAAGAGTTGACAATGATACAATTAGTAACATATAATTGATTTTGTAAACAAAATGTATCATTAAGAGGGGGAAAACTCTTGCTCACTAGTCGATTTAACACACGTAATTCTAGGAAACTTCGCCGTATCAGCTTCATCCTTTTTATTATCTTAAGCATCATGCTTACACAGAATGCTGTCTTCGCCGGCAGCGGCATTCATTTGAAAATAAACCGAGGCAAAGTGATTCTCCATAAGGCTACTTACACGGTAAATGAAGGCCAGAAATACGCAGCGGTAAGCATCGATCGCGTAGATGGTAAATTCGGTCAAATCTCCATAGATTACTGCCTATGTGATATCACGGCGACTAAGGATAAGGATTTCTTAGGCCAGCTGGAGACGGTTACGTTCAAGAATGGAGAAACCCATAAGCAGATCGAATTAAAGATCGTGGATGACAATGTAGTCGAAGCCAATGAGCAGTTCCGCATTCGCCTGAAGAACCCTAAAGGCGGCGCGAAAATCGGCGAGATCGGCCAAGCCATTATTGAAATTAAAGATAATGATTAGCCCCACCCTGATCAGGGTGGATAGGAAACGGCAATCGCATCAGCGCGGGTAGGACAGGCCTTCATTCAATGATAGGAGAATGGGGGCTTGTCTTTATTTTGTTGAAACATGCTACATTTTGTATATGAAGAAACAGCTAATAATTTGTAAAAAAACATCCCGAATTACGCGTCGAATTTAGAGATTCTTTAGATGGATATAGTTGTCTAAATCACTTGACATGATACAATTTGTATCGTAAATTAGTTTTATGAGTGATGTTACAAATTGTATACTTTCCGTCAAATTAAGTTAGGTGGTGTTTGTGATCGAAACAGTAAGGAGTTCTAGGGTGCTTGATCTGACAACTGACTTGTATCCTCCACGATCGCTTTCTGCGAAGGATTTGACTCAGCTTGATCAGCTGGAATTGGATGACCTGCCTGCGACGCAGGAGTTAAATCGAGGCAAGCAAATCGGCTTCTACGAGAAGTTGATCTTCGTGCTAAAACTGCTCAAGAGATGGATCGTACTGCTCATCCTCTTTCCACTGCTTTGCGGAAGCGCAGGCTGGGGGTACAGCAATTATTTCGTCGTTCCGACTTATGCGGCAAAGTCCACCTTGCTAGTGCAGCCACAAAATATGTCTTCCCAAAATATGTACAACAGTATCATGAGTAACCAGCAGCTGATTAAGACCTACGAGGGACTCATTAAAACACGTACGATCGCCATTGACGTATCGCGTCGGCTGGACAATAGCGTGACTCCTGAGAAGGTGCTGCAGAATTTAACGGTCAAAACATCAAACGTAACCTTTCTCATCACACTGACCTTCACCGACACGAATCAAGAGCGCGCAGTTCGAGTCATTAATGAGGTTGCACGATCGTTCTCCAAGAATGTGAGCGTGTTTGTCAACCTAGACAACGTGATGATTGTGGATGAAGCGGTACCGATCAAGAATGCAGCTCCTGTCAGTCCCAACATGGTATTGAATGTATTGCTTGGCGGCGTATTGGGCCTTGTCATCTGTCTGGTCCTCATCGTTGCGGTAGAGGCAATCAAGGGGCTTATGAGACTGCTGAAGGAAGCGGAGCAAAAGATGAAGCTAGAGGAGCGGAGCAGGTAATGAAATCGATGCTGCCGATTACCGGCGAGTCTGAAACGCAGGTGAAATCGACACTATATGAAACGTATTTCAAAGTGGCTATGGATTATCTGATAGCTTCCCTGCTGTTCCTGGTACTGCTGCCTTTTCTGTGCATGATTTATTTCTTCATTAAATGGACTTCGCCGGGGTCTCCGATTTTCAAGCAGCCTCGGGTCGGTAAAGACGGCAAGGAGTTCCAAATCTATAAATTTCGGACGATGTACAGTGATGTTCCGAAGGAGGGCTTCTCGCCAACGAGCGACGCTGATCCGAGGATCACACCAATCGGGAAGCTGCTAAGAAAGACGAGTTTGGATGAATTGCCGCAGCTGCTTAATATTCTGCGAGGCGAGATGAGCTTCATCGGACCAAGGCCGGAGCAGAAATCCATAGTCGATGCCTGCTATACCGAGTATGAGAAGCAGCGATTTCTCGTGAAGCCGGGATTAACCGGACTTTGGCAAATCAGCGAGGATCGCAAGCAGCCGATTCATTACAATTTGCATCATGACTTCAGGTATATCAATCAAGTGTCCGTCAAGCTGGATCTGTCAATCCTTTACCAAACCGTGCGAGTGATATTTCGCAGCAATACCCATTAACTGGGGAGTAACAAAATTAGGGAGATGTGGAATAGATGCAAAACCGCTTCCAGGACAGCCAATTGCTTCGGAATACATTGTGGATGTTTGCTGGACAGGGTTTTCGAATCGTGCTGCAGGCGGCCTATTTCATCATCATTGCTCGTACGCTGGGTGTGAACGGATACGGGATTTTCGTCGGAACCGTTTCACTTGTCGCCATATTGGCCCCCTTCTCAAGCTTAGGACGAGGCGAGCTGCTGGTTATGAATGTGGCTAGAGATCAGAAGGTGTTCCGCACTTACTTAGGAAACGCCATTATGATGACGATCATCTCAGGCGTGCTGCTGACCTGCATCGTCTTTATTGCCGCCCGGTATGTGTTGCCGGATTCCGTTAACCCCATGCTGATCTTCTGGATTGCGATTTCGGATCTGATCATGTACAGGGTGCTCGACATCAGTGGGCAATCCTTTCAGGCACATCAGAAGCTGAAGCGCACGGCACAAATTCAAGTCACACTAGGCGCGTTAAGATTACTTGGCGCGATTGCGCTCGTAGCTTGGGCACCGGCAAAGACACCTGAAACTTGGGGTTTTCTCTACTTTATCAGTACGATGCTCTGCATGCTGGTTGCCATTATTATCGTGATTCGCGAGCTGGGCGTTCCGAAAGTGGAATTTCGAAAGCTGATCACCGAGCTCAAACAAGGCTTCTACTTCTCGATCAGCTTGTCCTCAGTTGTCATCTACAACGATATTAACAAAACGATGCTTGTGAGATTCGGAGACTTGCAGTCGGCCGGTATATTCTCTGCAGCAAGTCGAATTATGGATGTGACGCTGACGCCGCTTCGTTCCTTGATGAGTGCAACCTATGCTAGGTTCTTTCGCGAAGGGGAGCAAGGGATATCCGGAAGCTTAGCGCTCACAAGGAAGCTGCTGCCCGTGGCGATGAGCTACAGCGCGGTCGCAGGTATTGGCGTTTATTTACTGGCACCTTATCTACCATGGATACTGGGGGACGATTACGCAATGGCGGTTGACGCGATCAAATGGCTCGCGATCATTCCGCTGCTGAAGAGCATCCAGAGTTTCGCTGCAGATACGCTGACCGGAGCCGGCTTTCAAGGGATTCGCTCCAGCATACAGGCTTCGGCCGCAATTCTTAATATCATCGCGAATCTGATCGTCATTCCGATCTTCCTCTGGCGAGGAACGGTAGTGGTCACGATCGCAACCGAGATATCGCTTGCAATCTGCTATTGGACCGCGATCTATGTGCTCAATCAACGAAGTCTGTCTCTTGGCAGCACGGTATCCAAATGAACAGGAGGACAGCGATGTGAACCATTATGCAGTTCAACTTGGCTTACGGACGTTTGCGCAGCACAGAGCATTCATTACCGGAATGCTGAAGAAGCTGGAATATGGTTACATGATGTTCGCGATCCTCATGTTCACGCAATCCTTCTTCACACTCCTGCAAGGAAGCGCCGGCGAAGCGATCTCAGACGGCAATCCGCTGATTCAGAAGCTGTGGGCTGTCATTTACGCTTTTGCGTTTCTGCTCTGCTGCTTAAGATGGCGAGTACTCTTAGTCGTCTTGCGCCAGGATAAGCTGCTGCTCATGTTGACATTCGTAGTCATAAGCTCTGTCGTATGGTCGGCAGCTCCGGATGTAACGCTTCGCAGAGCATTCGCGCTGATTGGAACGAACCTTTTCGCGCTATACATGGCGGTCAGCTACAGCTTGAAGCAGCAGTTCGTCATGATAAGCCGTGTTTTTCTATTCGTTATCGCGTTCAGCTTCCTCTTTGGGATCTTCCTTCCCCAATACGGCATCATGACCGATGATCGAGGGGCGGCATGGCAAGGCGTTCTTGCTCACAAGAATCAGTTAGGAAGAATCATGTGTTTCAGTTCTGTGCTGTTCTTCATCTTTCTTCTTAATCGGGAGAGGAAGAAAAAGTGGATCTGGGCGGGTCTAGTCGGATCGCTTGGCCTAATGCTGCTCTCCACATCCAAGACTGCATTGGTCATCATGCTGGTGCTGATTATGTTATTACCATTCCTGCAATCGTTTCGCTGGAATATAAACGTGGCAGTACTCTACTGGATGTTCGGTCTCTTGCTGGTTGGCGGGGCAGTCGCACTGATTTTCAGCAATGCAGAACTCATTCTAACCTTAATGGATCGAGATATTACACTCACTGGCCGAACCGAGCTATGGGCGGCTGTATGGGAAATGATCTCGAAGAGACCGCTTCTTGGATATGGATTCAACGGTTTCTGGCTTGGCCTTGAAGGAGAATCCGCTTATGTTTGGCTCGTCACGAAGTGGGACCCGCCGCATTCGCATAATGGGTTTCTCGATGTATGGCTGGATATCGGAGTTGTCGGTCTAGTGCTCGTCCTTCTACATATCATCAAAGGCTTCAAGAAAGCGGTGAGCTACATTCGGCACACCGGTACTGTCATCAGCTTCTGCCCACTGATCTATTTCATGTTCATGTTCTTATACAACTTGACGGAGAACACTATTCTTCGGCCAAACAGTTTTTTCTGGGTCATCTATGTCTCGACCAGCTTATCGTTGTCAATCGCATTAAGACGGGTTAAGGCGAAGTGAAGCAGGGGAGGACACTTATGTTTGATGTAGCGATATGTATTCTGACTTACAAACGAAATGATGGATTAATGCGCCTCTTCCAAGGATTGAGACGACAACAATTCCGTCAAGTCCCACTGCCGCAAATAAAGGTGGTTGTGGTAGACAATGATCCTGAGGGTGGGGG
Organism: Paenibacillus sp. N22P23; assembly: GCF_059383735.1. Classification (NCBI taxonomy): domain Bacteria; kingdom Bacillati; phylum Bacillota; class Bacilli; order Caryophanales; family Paenibacillaceae; genus Paenibacillus; species Paenibacillus sp. N22P23. The sequence goes on along the minus strand of NZ_JBXENT010000002.1, from coordinate 377,670 downwards.
TATCGCTTATTTATCAAAGGAGCTAATCGATTTCCCATGGCCGGTCACCCATCATGTGGAATGTGAGAAGGGAATCTCTTACGCCAGAAACACAGCCATGTCCTTAGCTTTCGGTGATAGTAAGTTTATCGCCTTTATCGATGACGATGAGTTACCGGAACCGGGCTGGCTGGATGAACTGCTGCATGTACAGCGTCTTTTCCAAGCGGATGTAGTCGCAGGTCCCGTGCTGCCGGAGTTTCCGGTGAACGCACCCAAATGGAGCAAAGAAGGCGGGTTCTATGATCGGGAACGATTTCCGACTGGACAGGAGCTTCCGTTCACCGCATCCGGCAATGTGCTGCTCCGTTCGAGCATCCTGCGAAACCTGCCCCAATGGTTTGACGGACGGTTCGCATTGACCGGCGGCGAGGATACCCACTTCTTCATGCGACTGCGCAAAGCGGGCTATCGGATCGTATGGGCTAACGAAGCCATTGCTTATGAGCCGGTTACGCCGAACAGGCTTCAAATCAGCTGGCTCATGCGCCGATCCTATCGGACCGGAATCACCTACGTGCAGTGTGAGAGGGAAATCATCGGCAGCCCGAAGGTATCCATGCTGCGCCTGTGCAAAGGCATGTTCCGGATTCTGCAAGGGATTGTTCGGATACCGGCAGCGATCATTGGCGGAAGCATTGCCATAACGAAATCCTTACTGCTCATCAGCCAGGGGGTAGGCATGTTGGCAGGAATGGGCGGTTTGAGATACCAGGAGTACAAATAGCTGGGGATTACACAGCTGGGTGTAAATAAATATTTCGGAGGGGTTACGATGAATGTTGTTATTTCAGGCGCTGCCGGGTTTCTTGGCTCGCATTTAGCTAAGGAGCTGCTCGATAAAGGGAACCGGGTCATCGGTATTGATAACCTGTCGACAGGAAGAATGACGAACCTCAAGGCCTGCTTGCAATACGACGCATTCTCATTCCTCGAAGTCGATGTAACGGATAATGAAATCGTTGAACGGCTGGAGCGGGAAATCGAAGAGATTCACGGTATCTATCATCTGGCTTCGCCGGCTTCGCCAAAGTTCTATCAAAGCGCCCCCTTCGAGACGATCGATGTCAACACGATCGGTACGCGTCATATGCTGGAGCTTGCAAGACGCAAGTCAGCCAAGCTGGTATATGCGAGCACAAGCGAAGCTTACGGGGATCCAGAGCAGCATCCCCAATCGGAAACTTACAATGGCAATGTGAACACCTGGGGACCAAGAGCTTGTTACGATGAAGCGAAGCGGCTGGGTGAAGTCATGTGCTACGAATATTATTCCAGGTACGGCGTGGATGTGAAGGTAGCACGGATTTTCAACACCTATTCTGCCGGGCTTCGCAACGATGATGGACGGGTCATTTCGAATTTCGTCAATCAAGCGCTGACAGGCAATGAAATTACGGTGTATGGAGACGGCTCCCAGACAAGGTCGTTCTGCTACGTTGATGACAACATACGAGGACTGCAGCTCATGATGGAGCACGAAGGAGCTACAGGACAAATCATAAACATCGGTAATCCGGTTGAATATTCCATTCTCGAGGTGGCGCATCTTGTGAAGGAATTGACGGGTTCGGAGAGCGCCATCGTTCACCATCCGCTGCCGGAGCATGATCCTAAAGTGCGTAGACCTGTCATCGATAAGGCGAATCAATTACTAGGCTGGCAGCCGGTTGTCAGTCTGAGAGAAGGTCTGCTCCGCACAATTGAAGTGTATCGCTCAAATCTCATCTTACAATAGAGAGGGAGAATGCAAATGAATATAGTATGTATCGGATCCGGATATGTAGGGAGTGTTACGGGAGCTGCTTTCGCCGCCGTGGGCCACAAAACAACCGTTATCGATATTAATGAGCAGAAGGTAGCGATGATGAACGCGGGACAGAGTCCGATTTACGAGCCCGGTTTAAGCGAGCTTCTTCATTACTGCGTAGGGAAAACCTTGGTTGCTACCACTTCCTATGAATCGATACGCACCGCGGATGTGATTTTCATAGGCGTTGGGACGCCATCTAAGCCGGATGGCAGCGTAGACCTCTCTTATATCAAGGCGGCCGCCTCCAATATCGGGAAGCAGTTGAACCGGGATCGCTTTAGCGTGATCGTCAATAAATCTACCGTTCCGGTTGGAACGGCGGACCTCGTCTCTTCGATTATCGCACATGATTCAGGGTTGGTTGCCGAGCAGAACTTCACGGTCATCAGTAATCCGGAGTTTCTAAGAGAAGGTTATGCGCTTGAAGATGTGTTCTTCCCGGATCGCATCGTCATCGGTACGAATCATCCGGCGGCCAGAGAGCGAATGCGCCAGCTCTATCATTCCATTATTACGAGAGAGAGCTATGACAAAATCAAGAGCCACTTTAGTTTCCACTATAAGATAGATGCACCTCGTGCTAAATATTTTGAGACGGACACCAAGAGCGCGGAAATGATCAAATATGCAGCCAATGCATTCCTTGCCGTGAAAATCAGCTACATCAACGAGGTTGCCCGCTTATGCGAAGCCTTGGGAGCGAATGTACCGGATGTCTCTAAGGGAATGGGAATGGATACCCGAATCGGAGATCGATTCCTGGAAGTATCCAGCGGATGGAGCGGCAGCTGCTTTCCGAAGGATACGGCAGAGTTTCTACATACGAGCCAGCAGTACGGAAGCGAGCTGAGCATCGTGAAGACGGCAATGCAGTCGAATGAGCGGATGCATACCTTTGTCGTCGAGAAAATTCAGCGCCAGCTCAAGACGCTTCACGGGAAAACAGTCAGCATTCTGGGACTTACTTTTAAACCGAATACAGATGACGCCCGCAAGACGCAAGCTTCCTTCATCATCGCGAGATTGATCGAGCTTGGCGCACATGTGAAGGTGCACGATCCGCAAGGGATGGAGATGTTCAAAACGCTGAACAGCACGTTATCGGTGGAGTTCAGCCGCTCCGCATACGAAGCAGTGGAAGATACAGATATGGTCGTTCTGCTGACGCACTGGGATGAATATCAAGCGCTTGATTGGTTGAAAGCGGCTAAGCGCATGAGACAGCCAGTTATGCTCGATACCCGAAATGTGTTGAACCAGAGCGAACTGCAGCGTATCGGCTTCCATTATGAGGGCTTAGGATTGCTTAAGGAGCAAGAAGTAATCAGTAAGGAACGCAAGAAGCTCATCATCTAATTTGGCAGTCATATAGGAGGGCAGTATGACAAACAAGAAGTTCGATAAAGACCAACCGTATACACGCAGAGATTTCATTAAATTAATGGCAGGTGTCGGAGGAGGTGCCCTCCTTGGCTTGACGGGACTGAACTATGTGATCGCCCATGCGAATAAATTGCTGGACGATGGCGAACCTTCAACTCCCAAGCAAGCTCCTACTAAACCTGTTAACACATTAATCAGTGAAGAGAACAAGAAGCCGGGCACCAGTGCCTGGAAATTCACGAAGGCTGCATTAGGCGAGATACAAGGGTATGTTTCTTCGACAAGCGTCGCCGCAGGAGAAACGATCGCTTATATGATCAGCACCAAGAAAGCCGGAACACTCTATCAATTGCAAACGTTCAGGCTGGGGTATTACCAGGGCAAGGGAGGCCGGCTGGTTCATGAGGCCAAAGGGCTCAAAGGTATGGCGCAAGGATGGTGGTCCAGTAAGGCAGGAAGAAACGGGCTGCCGGAGCCTCATACCGTCACGAAGCTGCTTGATCTAAGTTGGAACGCTTCCTATCAATGGACCGTCCCTGCGGATGCGGTATCCGGCTATTATCTGACCAAATTGACGGATGCTGCAGGCTTCGAAACCTATGTTCCTTTTATCGTGCGAGATGACAAGAAGGCGCATGATCTTATGGTGCAGGCATCTGTATCGACCTGGCATGCATACAGTGCCTGGGGCGGACACGGATACTACGGGCATTATGACAACGAGACACATGAGTATATAGACCATGATAAGGATCCGAAGAACAATGCGGTGTCCATCTCCTACAATCGGCCTTATGAACAGGATAACGGAGCTGGGGACTTATTCATCGAATTCCCAACGGTCTATTGGTTGGAGTCACATGGATATGACATCGGTTATGTAACGAACATCGATACCCATTTGTCGCGCGTGAAATGGAAACCGAAAGCTTTTCTATCTATAGGCCATGACGAATATTACTCTAGACCGATGCGTGAATATTTGGAAGAATTTAGAGATAATGGTGTACATATGGCGTTTCTGGGGGCCAACTCTATTTACTGGCAAAGCAGATACGAGGATTCTCCATCCCTGTTATCGTCACAGGAGCCTCGGATTCAAACCTGCTATAAATATCGTGCCAATGAAGATACCATCTCGAACCGTAAGCTGCTTACGACGACATGGGAGGAAGTAGATGAACCAGAGAACCTGATTATCGGGCAGAACTGGGGATCTGTGGTCAAGGAATCGCAGGATTGGGTCGTCAGTAATCCAGAGCATTGGCTGTTTAACGGCCTTCGGGTCAAGAAGGGCGATAAGGTACCTAAGCTAATTGGCTGGGAGTTCGATGGCGTCGCCGATCATTTGTTTACACCGCCAAACCTTGAAATTATATCTTCATCTAAAGTCGTTAATTTGATCGATAAGACGTATGAATCCAACAGCACCATATATGAGCATTGGAGTAAGGCGATCGTATTCAGCTCCGGAACGATTTACTGGGGATTCGGCTTAGCGAATCCAGCAAATGATCCAAGAGGGACTGTCAGTCCAATTGTGCAAGGGGTAACCAAGAATCTGCTGGATCGTTATGTCGGTTTATCAGTTTAATTCATTCAAGGGGGATAAGACGGTGGAGCAGCTTATGGAGGATCAATTATTATATCGCAGACAATTTATTATTGGCCCGCGGCCGGTAGTGCTTTCGGGATGGAAGACGCTAGAAATCGACGGAGAATGCCATGCATCCGTCCATCCGGATTTGCAAATCGAGCAGACTAAACTGAAGAACGGCATCCAGTTGACGCTGCTAGGCTACATAATTGATCCGTATCATCCAAATGAAACGAACAAGAGCATATTGGCAAGGCTGCAAGATAATCTATCCTCCTTCGAAGAGCTGACAAGACGCAGTGAACCTTACGGCGGACGCTGGATCCTTATTCATAAAGACAACTGTGGAATCCGTTTATTCCACGATCCATGTGGTTTAAGACAGATCCATTACGTGGAAACAGAAGAAGGGATATGGTGCGCATCGCAAGCCAACCGGTTGGCGGAGATGCTCCAGATCCCGGAAGATACCGATCCTCAGATGAAGCAGTTCATGGCTTCTCCGCAGTTTGCAGCTGAGGAATGCGCCTGGCCAGGCGACGGTTCGCCTTATAAAGGGATTCGCCATCTGCTTCCTAACCATTACTTGGATTTAAATGGGGTCACTACGCATCGTTACTGGCCTTATCAAGCGCTTCAGCCGTTGTCGATCAAGGAAGCAGTAGCCGAAGCATCGGTGCTTCTCAGAGGCGCGATCGAAGGGATGGCGAAACGGAAGAAGATTATGATTCCTGTTACCGCCGGCTGGGAAAGCAGGTCATTGCTGGCTGCCAGTAAGAACGTGAAACAATCCGTGTACTACTACATCGGCAAGCATGCGAATTTATCCACAGAGAGTGTTGACGTCAAAGTACCATCCAGGCTCTTGAAGAAGCTCGGATTGGATTATCATGTCGACGAGTGTACGGAAGAGATGGATGACAACTTCAAGCGCATCTACAACAAGAACGTCACGATGGCTCGTCATCTGCCGAAATCATTAATCATCTATCGCCATTACAAACACTTGCAGGATCGCATTAACATTTGCGGCATCTGCAGTGAAATCGCGAAGAAATGCGTATACACGCATCATACCGCCAAGAACGTGTCGCCTGAATTGCTGGCGAAAGTGTTCAAATTCAAAAAGCTTGAATATCCAACGGCCATCTATGCCAAATGGCTGGAGCAAACAGAGGATATTGCGAAGCGCTCCAAACTCGATATCTTTGATCTGTTCTACTGGGAGATGCGGATGGGCAATTGGGGGGCGATGTATGCGGCAGAGCAAGATATCGCCGTCGATGAATTTTGCCCGTTCAATAACCGCAAGCTGCTGACCGTGCTGCTCTCCGTGCCGGAGAAATATCGGGTTCCGCCTAACTTCAAGCTCTATCGCGAAATCGTAAAGTCACTGTGGGGGCAAGCACTGCAAGAGCCGGTGAACCCACCGACACTTCGAACGTACGTGCGCAGAATTTACCGCAGTGTCAGACGCAAAGCCCAATATATAATGACGCTTAAGCTGAAGAAACCTAATTACCGTGATGCGCAGTTGGCGATGCAAACAGCCGGAAGGAATGAAAGCTGATGCAAGACACCAAATATCAAGTTGCAATCGTATATAAGAATCTGCCTCAATACCGGCGCAAGTTCTTCGAACTGTTAAGGGAACGGCTGATTCGCAACGGAGTAGAGCTGAAACTGATCTACGGGCAGCCCGGCAAGAAGGATGCGGCGAAGAAAGATACGGTTGAGCTGCCCTGGGCTCACAAGATTATGAACCGCATTATTCGGATCGGCGGCCGTGAGCTGTATTGGCAGCCATGCGTGAAACATCTGAGAAACGCGGACATGGTCATCGTTGAGCAAGCAAGTAAACTGCTCGTCAACTACTACTTGTTTGCGACACATGTCATGGGGAAGCGCAAGATGGCTTTCTGGGGACACGGCAAAAACTTTCAAGGCCATACGGCCAGCTCGTTTGGGGAGAAACTGAAGAAGTTTCTCTCCAAGCGTGTGCACTGGTGGTTCTCCTATAACAAAACAAGCGCAGACGTCGTTCGCGATATCGGCTTTCCGGATGATCGAATCACGATTGTGCAAAATGCCATTGATACGAAGCAGTTGACTGATGTCAACGCCACTCTGAAGTACAACGAGCTAGAGCAGCTTAAGAAGGACATGGGCATAACGAGCAATCAAGTATGTATCTATGCCGGTGGCATGTATGAAGAGAAGCGACTGCCGTTCCTATTAGGCGCATGCCTGAATATCCGTAAGCAAGTGCCTGACTTCCATATGATCTTCATCGGAGCAGGCGCTGAAGACGGAGTGGTGAAGGAAGCCGCCAAGAAATACGAATGGATTCATTATGTCGGACCTAAGTTCGATGCCGATAAAGTGCCGTACTTCGCCATCTCGAAGCTGTTCTTGATGCCGGGATTAGTCGGACTCGCCGTCCTTGATACCTTCGCTCTAGGCGTTCCTATCGTAACTACAGATCTGCCTTACCATAGTCCGGAAATCGAGTATTTGGTCGACGGCTACAACGGTATTATCTGTAAGGATTCCGAGGATGTCGTGGAGTATTCGGAGAAGATCGTAGCACTGCTGCACAATGATAAGGCGTACACTTCTCTTGTGAAAGGCTGCTTAGAGACAGGCAATGTGTACACCGTTGAGGAAATGGCGGATCGGTTCGCAGAGGGAGTGCTGCAAGCGCTCGGCGAACGGACGGCAGAGGCAGCGGTATGTTAACCTTCCCGGGGAAAAAGTGGATTCAGAAATGGTTGTTCCGTTACGCGGTGCGCTCCGGTGTCGAGCTCGGGAAGGATGTCCACATTGGACTTGGTTCGACCCTCTGGGCACCAAATCGGCTGCGGATCGGAGACAACGTCTACATTGGCAAGCGTTGCACACTAGAGTGTGACGGCAGCATTGGACATAATGTCATGATCGCCAATCAAGTTGGCATCATTGGCCGTTATGACCATGATTACGCCGTCGTCGGGCGCGCGATCAGACAGGCGCCGTGGATCGGCGAGAAAGAATATGCTGGGCCTGGCAAAGGCATTCAAATTTCGATCGGTGATGATGTGTGGATCGGGTTCGGAGCGATTCTGCTATCCGGCATCGTGATCGGAAGAGGCGCGATCGTGGCAGCGGGATCCGTTGTGACGAAAGATGTTGAGCCTTACTCCATCGTAGCCGGCAATCCGGCAAGAAAGATTACGCAGCGATTCTCCGAGGATGCAATCGCGAAGCATGAACAAGTGCTGTACGGCCGGGAAGTCACATTTGCCGTAAACAAAGGCTAGCCAACTATAAGCAGGGAAGAGGTATTCCATATGTCCATAGTAGTGATTACAGGGTCTGCAGGTCTAATAGGTTCGGAAGCCGTTGAGTTCTATGCAGGCCTAGGCTATAAGGTCGTCGGGATCGACAATAATATGCGGCAAACCTTCTTTGGTGAAGAAGGCTCCACGCACTGGAACCGTCAACGGCTGGAGCGTGCTTTCGGCAGCAAATACGAGCATCATGACATCGACATCCGGAGCTTTGAAGCGGTGTGCGGCATTTTCGAGCAATATGGCTCTGACATCTCCCTCATTATCCATACAGCGGCACAGCCTTCCCACGACTGGGCCGCTCGGGATCCCCTTATGGATTTCGGCGTGAATGCGAACGGAACCTTGCATATGCTTGAAGCGATGCGTCAGCATTGTCCGGAAGCCGTATTCATCTTTACGTCCACGAATAAAGTGTATGGCGACAGCCCTAATCGTCTGCCTCTGGTTGAGAAGGAAACACGCTACGAGATTGAGGACGGACATGCCTACATAGATGGCATTGCAGAGGATCTAAGCGTCGATCAAAACATGCATTCGTTATTTGGCGCTTCCAAGCTGTCCGCGGATATTCTCGTTCAAGAATACGGCAGGTATTTTAACTTTAAGACGGTTTGCTTCCGTGGCGGCGTGCTCAGTGGGCCTCGCCAATCCGGTGTGCAGCTGCATGGCTTTATTAACTACTTGATGAAGTGTGCGATGACAGAGACGCCTTACACGATTTTTGGATACAAGGGCAAACAGGTCCGCGACGTGATTCATTGCAATGACGTCATAGCGGCTTTCCATACCTTCTTCTCGAATCCTCGCAGAGGGGGAGAGGTGTACAATCTTGGCGGAGGCCGGGCGTCCAATATTTCGATGCTCGAAGCCATTGCTCATGCAGAGCAGCTTACCGGGAATAAAATGAATGTGACTTATTCGGATGAATCGCGAGCAGGCGATCATATTTGGTATGTTAGCGGGCTCAACAAATTCCGTGCGCATTATCCGCAGTGGGATATTCGTATTGACGTGAAAGCGATTATGGAAGAGATCGTGCTTTCGAATCAAGAACGATGGAGTGTGGCGAAATGAAAGATTCGTCCATCAACGAAGGGAAACATTCAATCCTTGGCGTGAATATAGCAGCGGTGAATTACACCTTCGCTGTACAAGAGATTGTGAAGCACGCCAAACTTGGCCGGGCATTCGGTGTGTCGGCATTAGCTGTACATGGCGTCATGACTGGGTTTCTGGACAGGATGCATCTGCGCCGTCTCAACGGACTGGATCTGGTCGTTCCCGACGGCCAGCCTGTCCGGTGGGGATTAAGGCTTGCTCACGGCATCAAGCTGCCTGATCGTGTATACGGCCCGGAGCTGACGCTGCGTACAGCGGAAGCAGCTGCCAAACACGGTCTGCCTATTTACTTGTATGGAAGCAAGCTGGAGACGATCAACCTGTTTGAAGAGGCGCTGAAGCGCAAGTATCCTGGCATCCGCATTGCAGGTAAAGAGCCTTCCAAATTTCGCCGGCTAACGTCGGAAGAGAAACTGGAGGTTGCAGAGCGTATTCGGAAGAGCGGCGCGAAGATCGTGTTTGTCGGATTGGGCTGTCCACGGCAAGAAGTGTGGGTCTATGAATATAAGCATGTCCTTTCGATGCCGCTGCTGGCCGTTGGGGCTGCGTTCGATTTCCACGCTGGCATTCTGCCGCAAGCACCTGCTTGGATGCAGAAGCGGGGGCTGGAGTGGGTATTCCGGCTGATTCAAGAGCCGAAGCGCCTGTGGAGAAGATATTTGTATTTGAATCCCTTGTACAGTATAAATTTGCTGGCGCAAGCGCTGCGAATTCGCAGGATGCCTGTGCTGATGCCAAATTATCAAGAGAAAGAAGAATCATACGGTTGATTAATTTAGAACACTTCTGCCAGTCAGGTCTACTGCGCTCCCTACAATAGTTGGAGGCTAGCAGTCTATCTTCAGGGAGGAGTTGTTTTTATGGTTGCCAGCTGAGGGCGGCAATCTGAAACCTGCCTTTATTCTACGGTAATGACCTTGAGAAAAAAAAAGAAGACCCGCTGGGCCCCCAGCGGGTCTTCTTGTGAAAGGTTGAGAGCACACAAAAAGGGAGGGGATTTCGAAATGTTTGCATCTAAATTAATGAAAGTAGCCATTATAATTGTCTCGATCAGCATCGCTATTCTAGTTTGGCCAAGACGCAGTGAAGAAGCGGTTTCCACGGATGCCAATAATTCTGCTGCTCTGGAGCCGAAGGTCAGCTATGCGGCCGCTCCGGTGGATCGTTTTGAACAGCTTCGAGACAAATGGCTAGTACGCTTAGTAGGCTCGGGGGAGTCAGGAACGAATGATCGTGAACTCAGAAGCTGGAATCAACAAATTGTTTCGGAGGTCAGCAACCGCTCGAAGAATGGGTATTTAGACCGTATGAATATGAGTGCTTCTCGGAAATCATTGTGGCAGGATTTGACAAAGTGGACTTCTGACCCTCTTTATTTCACGGAAGTAAGTGTGGCTTACTCCAGATTGAGAACAATGGCCCTGGCGTATGCGTCTAAAGGCTCCTATTTGTATCATGATGCTACACTTAAGAATAGTATATTAGGTGGATTGGATTGGTTGTACGACAATAGCTACAATGAGAATATCCAGCCAAATTCAAGGAGCAATTGGTGGGATTGGCAGATAGGTATACCTATGCTACTAAACGACACGGTAGTTCTGATGTATGACGACTTAAGCAGCACTCAAGTGGCGAAGTACATGCGAGCGGTGGACAAGTTTGTTCCTGATCCTACGATTCAGTACAATTTCGAACAAGAAGAAACAGGTGCTAATCGTGTCGATAAGTCGCTTATCGTCATATTGAAGGGAATGCTTCAGCGTAATGCGAGCGAAATTGCCAGAGGTGCAGATGCGCTAAATCAAGTGTTCGAGTATGTTTCATCCGGAGATGGTTTTTATAAGGATGGTTCATTCCTGCAGCATGTGAATGTCGCTTATACAGGTGGGTACGGATATGTACTGCTGGATCATTTAGCAGATTCGATGTATTTGCTGTATGGCTCGGAATGGGCGCTCAGCAATCCAAATGCAGCGAATGTGTATCAATGGGCGATCAATGCATTTCTGCCAGTTATGTATAAAGGGACCATGATGGATATGGTTCGGGGAAGAAACATCGCCAGACAAGGCTGGCAGGACTTTGTGATTGGAAGGGAGGTAACGCTGGCACTTCTGCGGCTTGCTGATTCTGCTCCGGCAGCGATGAAGAAGAAGCTCCAGCAAATCGTCAAAGACGACATCATAGAAAACAAACGATATTCCAATTATTATCAAGGGTTAGATGCCTTCCACATTAGCAAAATCAAACAGCTAATGAATAATGCGCTTATTGTACCTTCTATTCCGAGCAATCAAAGCGTTGTTTTCGCATCGATGGACAGAGCTGTTCATCATCGAAGCAGCTTCACCTTCGCCATCAGTATGACCTCTGAGCGAATCGCGAATTTCGAGAAGATGAATAATGAGAATTTGCGAGGCTGGTATACGGGGGAAGGGATGACCTATCTCTATACGGACGATCTGACACAGTATAGCGACAAGTTTTGGCCGACGATCGATCCTTATCGACTGCCTGGAACGACCACAGACGGTGGTACGCGAAATGCCGGTATTAAGAGCTCTGCAAGCTGGGTTGGCGGTACGACACTAAACGGCAATAGCGCTGTAGGTATGGAAATCGACAGCGGCGGCATTACGGGCTATAAGTCATGGTTTATGTTCGACGATGAAATTGTCGCGCTCGGTGCCGGAATCAACGCGAATAATGGCCGTGAAGTCGAAACGATTGTCGATAACCGCAAGCTCGATAATGGCGGAACGAATCTGTTAACGGTAGATGGAAGCCGCAAAGCCTCCACAATGAACGCAAGCAGTTTATTGAGAGAAGTGAGCTGGGCTCATCTGCAAGGGAATACAGCATCATCGGATATCGGTTACTATTTTCCTAATCAAGCTAATGTAGAAGTTAAAAGGGAGATGCGCTCCGGCTCTTGGAAACTGCTAAGCAGCGGTGAGTCATCTCGTGTAGTTAATGCCCCTTATCTCAGCCTCTCTATTCCACATGGGGAATCACCTCGCAATGCTGCATACGCTTATGTCATGCTGCCCAACCAGTCCGTTAATGCGGTAACAAATTACAGCCAAAGTCCGGATATTAAGATTATCGAGAATTCGTCTTCCCTCCAAGCTGTACAAGAGATGACGCTGGATGTGACGGGATTGAATTTCTGGAAGTCAGGAACCTATTCGATCGTTCGTACAGCTTCGCCGGCTTCTATTATGCTTCAAGAAAGCGGTACAAGCACATTGCTGTCCGTATCTGACCCAACTCAGAAACAGGACAAGCTCGTCATTGAGCTTCTGGTAGATAATGCTGAAGTGCTAAGTAAAGACGGTGCGGTAACTGTTATTCAATCGACGCCGACGCTCAAGCTTGAGATCAACACAGAACAGTCGCTTGGACGCAAATACTTCATTAAAATTCGACAGTAACGCAATTGGGGATCCGGCAGAGGAGCTTGCGGCATTACGTGTCGCAGTCCCTTTGCCGGGTCGCTTCATGCGTTGTCGAGAGGAGAGAAACCTGTTGAAACAACTAAGAAGATTTTTCATCGCAATGTTAGCTATTATAGTCATGTCAATTTCGTTCACTCCATCGCTTAAGAAGGTGGCCGCAGCAGATAACTTCGATGCGCTGCGGACGAAGTGGTCGCAGAAGCTGACAGGCGGAACGTACAGCACGACAGATTCTGATATATTCTACTACTTGTCGAATTTAGCCGGTACAATCACGAATAAGAGTAAGACAGGCCTGTTAGACACATTGAATAAGACAGCCTCACGAACATACTTGTGGTCGGATCTGAATCGTCCTACCACCAATCCGTTATATTCCAATGATCTGTATTGGGATTATTCAAGGCTGAGGTCAATGGCGCTTGCACTTAAATCGCCGGGCTCAAGCCTGTATTTGAATGCGTCGTTAAAGTCCGAGATCATCAGTGCAATGGATTGGATGTATGCCAAACGGTACAACGAGAATGAGAAGGAATACAGCGGTACGAACTGGTGGGAGTGGGAAATCGGAGTTCCGCTGTTTCTATTAGACACCGTGGTACTCATGTATGATGATCTATCCGCTGATCAGGTGGCCAAATATTTGCGCGCAGTCGACAAATTCTGTCCGACAGCCACGATGAAGTCGGATGGGCAGTGGGTTGAAACGGGAGCGAATCGTGTAGATAAATCGCTAATCTTGACACTTCGCGGGATTCTCGGGAAGAACACCAGCAAGATTCAACAAGGAAGAGATGCGTTAAGTCTTGTACTGGCAACCGTAACAAAGGGAGACGGGTTCTATAAGGACGGTTCCTTTATTCAGCATGAGAATGTTCCTTATACGGGCAGTTATGGTTATGTGCTCCTGGATCACCTGACAGACCTGCTCTACCTGACGAATGGTTCTGCCTGGGCTGTACAAGATCCCAATGTGGCGAATGTACAGAACTGGGTTAGCCGTTCCTTCGAGCCGTTTATTTATAAAGGTGCGATGATGGATTCCGTTCGCGGGCGTTCCATCTCCAGAGAGGATCTGCGAGATTACAAGACTGGACGCGAATTAAGCATTATTATTTTGCGTTTGGCGCAGATTTCGTCGGCTGATAAGGCTTTGGAGATGCGAAGAATGGTGAAATCTTGGATATTGGCAGAGAATCGTTACGAGAATTACTATTGGGGATTAACGATAAACGGCATGCTGCTTGTCAAAGCGGTGCTGAATAATTCGGCCATCACCCCAAGAGCTGATTTGGTGAAAAATTTGCAGTACCCTTCGATGGATCGGATCGTTCATTTGAGGCCAAATTACGCATTCGGGCTTAGCATGTACTCGAATCGAACATCCAATTATGAACTGATGAACAATGAGAATATAAAGGGATGGTACACCAGTGAAGGAATGACATATCTGTATAACGGAGATCTCTCCCAGTACAGCGACAACTTCTGGCCCACCGTCAATTCCTACCGGTTGGCTGGTGTGACGACGGATGGTGCAACGAGGAAAGCGGCCTATTTAAGCACGAAGAGTTGGGTCGGCGGTGCATCACTGCAAGAATTGTACGGCACGGCGGGGATGGATCTAGACCCGGATAACAGCACGCTTGAGGGCAAGAAGTCATGGTTTATGTTCGATGATGAAATTGTTGCTCTAGGCGCAGGTATTACGAGTCGAGATTCGCGGAAAGTTGAAACGATTGTCGAGAATCGGAAGCTTAATGATACGGGCAGCAATCTATTGACGATCAATAATGCGGCGAAGAGCTCCTCATTAGGATGGACGGAAACGATGACAGGGGTCAAATGGGCTCATTTGAAAGGCTCAGCGGCGAATTCGGACATCGGGTATTACTTCCCGGCATCGTCGAATATTGACGGATTGAGAGAACAACGCACCGGTTCATGGAACCAAATCAATGCAGGCGGTTCCACGACGCAGCAGAAGAAGAACTATTTGAGCTTGGCGATCAATCACGGCGTGAATCCTGTCGATTCTTCGTATTCCTATGTTCTGCTGCCGAATAAATCCGCCGCAGAAACGAAGACGTACAGCGAAGCACCGGATGTTCAGGTTGTATCGAATACCAAACTTGTACAAGCAGTAAAGGAAACGAAGCTTGGTTTACTCGCAGCTAATTTCTGGGGGACAGGCTCTGTTGATTATTTGACGGCTAGAACGCCTGCAGCTGTTGTAGCACAGCAAACGGGGGATACACTTGATCTTGCGATCTCGGATCCAACACAGCTGAGCAGCAGCGTCGTCATTGAAATCGCCAAGATGGCTTCCACGGTCGTCAGTAAGGATGCGACGGTTACGGTCTTGCAGTCAACGCCGACCACCATCATAAGTGTAAATACAAGTGGTTCCATGGGCGCATCTCATAAGATAAAACTGCTGACGAAAGCTGTTGAAACGGCACCGACGCCGATCGTGGTCGAGCTGATTCCAAGCGAAGATACTTACGTTCGTGATGGATCCTTTGCAAACACGAATTACGGAGCAGCGAATATGCTGGTGCTGGCCAACGGAGCAACCGATTATGCAAGGCAATCGTATTTGAAATTTGATTTAAGCGCCATTAATGGGCAAATTCAATCCGCTTCATTAAAGGTGAATGGAGCTACGACCGACAGCAAAGGTGACGATTCAACCATAGCCGCCTATACGGTTGCCAACGATAGTTGGACGGAGAAAGGGATGACATGGAACAGTAAACCTCAGCAGCTTGCCATGCTGCAAGAGGTCCGCTTTGCCGGTGCAAGGCAATGGCGAACCTATGATGTATCCTCATTTGTTAAAGCAGAGCAGCAAGGCGACAAACGCACAAGCTTTGCCTTAATTCAGACCGGAAAGGCGCTTTTCGCAGAGGTTAACAGTCGTGAGAGCACATCGAATAAACCGACGCTGCAGATTGTGTACACGCCATCAACTTCACCTGCTCTGCCTCCGACGACTCCAAGTCCTCCGACTGGAGGAACAACACCTGGAAGTGGAACCGGAGGGACAAGCACCTTATCAGCGGCGGCAGATGCTTTTGTACGAGATGGTCAATTTGCGACTGTTAATTATGGGTCAGACAAAACGATCGTGGCGAAAACGTCGAAGCAAGTCGACTACACGCGCAAAGTGAATATTAAATTCGATTTGACTCCGATTGCATCGACAACGAGCAAGGCGGTACTGCGAATTTTCCCTAATTACGCGGAGAAGACAAGTCCGATTATTTCGATTCTTGGTTCCTCCGAGTCAACCTGGCAGGAGAGTCAACTCACTTGGAATACGGCGCCTAATCTAGCGAAGAGTGAGCTTGGAACGGTTGCGATTCCTTCTACAGGTGCTTACCTTGATGTGGATGTTACCTCTTACATTAAGAGTCAGAAAGCATCCGGCACCAAAAATGTAACGTTTACGATTCAAGTGGTGACAAGCGAAGTCGGCGTGTTGTTTGATAGCAAAGAGAATGGGCATCCTCCACTGCTGGTCATTCAATAATGGAACAACAAAAAAACTTGCTGCGGGAAATCCCGCAGCAAGTTTTTTTGTTGTTGGTTATGGTTAGCCCATTGAGCGCTCTGCACGCACAAATGCTATAAATCGACGAGCTTCTTCAATCGTAAGCTTGCGTCCGTCTATTGTGAAATCGAATTGACTGAGGAGTTCCTCATTAGCCAATTCGAGCTTGTCTACAAATTCACGTACCGGCTCATCGAGTTCGGCTTCCGGACTGCTTGTACGACCAATTAAATAATCGACAGTAACATGAAACAAATTCGCGAATTTCATCAAGGTTTCGGAATCCGGTTCTCTTCTGTTTTTCTCATAATGGGATAGTGCGGCGCGCGAAATGCCGAGCGATGAGGCTGTCTGCTCTTGCGTCCATTTCTGATCTTCCCTCAGTTTAGCAATTCGATTGCCAATATTCATTATGTTCCTCCTAACATTTTATAGCGCTATATATCAACAGTTTATACCGAAATGGATAGTTTTGCATGAGATGCAACAAAATGTCGCAAACACGATAGGAGAAATTTGAACTATTGACGTGTTACGGGATGTATCGTAAAGTGAGAATATAAATTGATACAGTTTGTATCTTATGTTAGCACCTAGTATACCCGACACTTTGCCCGATTATACGTCTCTTTTGCTTTGCATCTTGAATTACTTATGTTGCTTAAAGTAAACAAGAGAAAAAGGATAGGTGAGGAAGATGAAAAAAGTAAGGAAAGCGATTATCCCAGCTGCTGGACTTGGTACCCGGTTTCTGCCTGCAACGAAAGCGATGCCTAAAGAGATGCTTCCGATTGTGGATAAGCCAACTATCCAGTACATCGTAGAGGAGGCCATTCAGTCCGGCATTGAGGACATCATTATCGTAACAGGCAAAGGGAAGCGGGCGATTGAAGACCACTTCGACAATGCCTTCGAGCTGGAACTGAACCTA
Source organism: Paenibacillus sp. N22P23 (assembly GCF_059383735.1). NCBI lineage: Bacteria > Bacillati > Bacillota > Bacilli > Caryophanales > Paenibacillaceae > Paenibacillus > Paenibacillus sp. N22P23. The sequence goes on along the minus strand of NZ_JBXENT010000002.1, from coordinate 360,439 downwards.
CTGGAGAAAGGGAAGCTGGATATCCTGGAGAAGGTCAGACAATCCTCATCCGTGGACATCCATTACATCAGGCAGAAAGAACCGAAAGGTCTGGGTCATGCGGTGTGGTGCGCAAGAAACTTTATCGGTGACGAGCCGTTTGCCGTTCTGCTTGGAGACGACATCGTGCAAGCTGAAGTGCCGTGCACAAGGCAGTTAATTGAGCAATATGAGAAATACAATAAATCTATAATCGGTGTCAAGGCGGTTTCCATTGAGGAAACGCATCGGTACGGAATCGTAGATCCGAGAAGCAACGATGGTCGTTTATATAACATAAACCAGCTTGTAGAGAAGCCTAAGCGAGGTCACGCTCCATCCAATCTAGCCATTATGGGCCGTTATATTCTGTCTCCGGAAATATTCACTTTCCTGGAATGTCAGAAAGCCGGAGCCGGCGGCGAAATTCAATTAACGGATGCGCTGCAGGAGCTTAATCGTTTGATCGGCGTGCTTGCCTATGAGTTTGACGGGGTCCGATACGATGTCGGCGAGAAGTTGGGCTTTATTCTGACGACGCTCGATTTTGCCATTCAGAACGAGGAATTGAAGTTTCCGCTGCTTCTTGCCATGGAGGAGCTTCTCCAGAAGGAGAAAGCAGGGCGATTAATTAGTCACTGGGAATAGTGAAGATCTGACCATCAAGCTATGCTGATACCAAGCTAAGCTACATATTGTTATTTTCCAGGGCGAAGTATGCCCCTTTTTTTTGCCCCTTATTGATACGAAATGTATTATTTTGTGGAGGATGATACAAAGTGGATGCACAATTTCAGATGGGGGGCAGACATCAGGTTCGTATCGCGATACGAGAAGGAATCGAGGCTTCCGTTACCATTTACGATGTTCGCGGCAGCGAAGTGGAGTTAGGCAAGGTGTCGATTATACTCAAGGATATTAGTCTTGAGGGACTTAATTTTATGACGCATCTGCGTTTCCCGGTGAATTCGGATTATCGTATTCGAATCTTCATTAAATTCAGGGAATGGGAGTTTAGTTTAGTAGGCGAAATCATGTGGCGTCGGCGCGAGGAGAATTTGTTCGTGTATGGATGTCACTTTGTGGCCGATCAAGCTATCAGACAAGGTTTGGCACTGGCTACTCTGCAGAATCTGCGGGCGATGCATCCGAATCAGCATCGTATTCACCAGCTTTACCAACGATTTACGGAGCGTTCTTTACGGAAGAAGGTTATGACATTCGATGAGACATGTTGATTCACGTGTAAATTCTTCAATGAACATGAATAGAAGATATGTACTGCTTACAACTGCTGGCTGGATTGCACTTATATTCATTTTTTCCTCGCAATCCTACCAGCAGCAAAGTATTATACCGTTTCTTCATAAATGGATGAGTCCTTCGACGCTCAGAGAGTGGCTGCCGGCGTTCAACATCCACTATGACGGCAGGTTCTACTCCAGAGATTTAAATCCCTACTTATATATGGAGTTTTTATTTCGTAAAGGAGCACATTTGTTTATGTACGGCTCACTTACGGTCCTCATTGCCCTCTCACTTCGGTTTGTGAATAAAGAATGGAAGCGTTGGATCTTGGCCCTTAGTGCAGCGTTTATGGTCTCGGCTTTCGATGAGTTTAATCAGCGATCCTCGTTTGGAAGAACGCCAACCTTTCAAGATGTAATGATTGATGTAGCAGGCGGGGTTATTGCATTATCCGTGCTGGCTGGCATCCGCTATTGTTATTCGCGATATTTTAGAAGAACACGCTCGATATCATGAAGTTCGTTTGCGACAGTCCGATCTAAACTGTTAAATCCAACAGGATTTGACAGTTTTTTTGTTTTTATCAGGTCCCAAATAGGAAGCTTAGGTCTCAACTATTGACAAGGATCGAAAACTGTCATAATCTATACTCATTAGATACAATTCGTAACATATAATTGGATTTTGATACATATAGTATATAGAGATCAAAAGGAGGCGTATTAATAAATGGGTAGAAAAGAGCAATTTTGCTGTGTGGAATGTGGGCAGTTAAGGGTGGGACAAGAAGCGAAGCTTGTGTTTCTTACAGGGTTTTACAAGATTATCTATCCCCTCGGTTATTGCAATGATTGTCATACCAAGAGCGGGCTTGCGACAAGTGCCTTCGAGCAAGCAAGTGATCCACTCCTGAATCACGACTTACCCAGGTTATCCTATCAGGCGGAACGAACCTTCGTATCGGTCGGATAAGGATCCACATCGTCAAACTTCCAATCCCTTCCTTACTTCGTTATACTTATGAAGACGTGAAGCTTGGATGGACAACATTCAGCTTCCTTAAAGCAGGAGGGGATAGATGTGGATTATCGGTCCGAGCAAGACGAGCAACAGCCGATCGTTCGACTTCAGCAGGTAACGAAAGTCATCGGAAGACGTACCATTATCGAAGATCTTACATTGGATTTGCCACGCTCGGAAGTATTCGGCTTTCTTGGTCCTAACGGAGCCGGGAAAACGACAACGATTCGGATGATGGTAGGATTGATGAAGCTGACCAAAGGTGACGTCCTTATTGAAGGACATAGCATCCGGACGGATTACGAAAATGCCATTCGTCATGTCGGAGCTATCGTAGAGAACCCTGAAATGTACAAATATTTGACCGGCTTTCAAAATCTGCTGCATTACTCGCGGATGGTGCCGGGCATTACGAAGCAGCGCATAGACGAGGTCGTTGAGCTTGTCGGGCTGAAGAGTCGGGTTCACGATAAGGTGAAAACCTATTCGCTTGGTATGCGTCAACGGCTTGGCGTGGCACAGGCTATTATGCATAAACCATCGCTGCTCATATTGGACGAGCCTACGAACGGTCTTGATCCTGCCGGTATTCGCGAGCTGCGCGATTACTTAAGGAAACTCGCTAAGGAAGAAGGCATTACGGTCTTCGTCTCAAGTCATTTACTCAGCGAGATGGAGCTGATGTGCGATCGTGTTGCGATCATCCAAGCAGGCAAGCTCATCGATGTTCGCGGCATTCGTCCCGGTACATCGCTTGCAGATGAGGCGAATCAAGTGCTCTTCGAGGTGGATCAGCCGGATGCAGCTGTTCAGCTTCTGGCAGAGCATGGTGCTTCTCGTGAGGCCGATGCGGCGCTCGTACGGGCCGATCGGGAAACGATAGCGCGGCTCAATGCAGATCTTGTCCAAGCGGGTATTAAAGTGTACGGCATTCGTGTCCTGAACAAGTCCTTGGAAGATCAGTTCCTCGAGATGACAGGAGGTGAGCAGGTTGTTTGATTTCCTGCAGCTCGTACGCAATGAGAATATGAAAATCTACCGCCGTATTGGTACTTGGATCATGCTCGGCATTATATTGCTGATCGTTATCGTTGTCAGCACATTGTCGAAATTGTTCTCCGAGCATGATACGATGTGGACGATAATGAACGGCATCGAACAGTTTACCTATTACCTCATTACCATCTTTACCGTTGTCGTATCGGCAGAGTGTGTGGCCGGTGAGTTCTCGGCAGGCACGATTAAGCTGCTGCTGATCCGTCCATGGAGCCGTTCGAAGATCTTGCTTTCGAAATACATAGCGCTGCTGCTATTCGCCTTGACGCTCTCAGTTCTGATGTTGGTGTCATCCTATGTGCTCAACTTGATCTTGTTCGGCTATAACGACAGTGCAACGGCGAATGCGGCATTAGGTGTTCTGAACAACTCCCATCCGCTGTCCTACATGATTCAAGTGTACCTGCTTGATTACATCGGGCTTATCATGATCGTCACATTTGCTTTCATGCTCTCGACGATCTTCCGCAGCGGCGGTCTGGCGATCGGTTTATCGATGTTCATCTACTTCTTCGGGCTGATTGCGAGCGGCTTGCTCTTCAATCTCAAGTATGCCTGGGTTGAGTACCTGCTGTTCCTTCACCTGGATTTGAAGCAATACCTGCAAAGCTCGGTCATCACACACAATATTCATGAGTTGACCATGGGCTTCTCGCTAGCGGTACTAGCCGGTTACTATATCGTGTTCGTGGGCATCACATGGCTAATCTTCAACAAACGTGATGTTGCGACATAAAGGAAAGAGAGAAGGCGGATACTCGCCCTTCTCTCTTTTTGTTTGAATATCTCTTTCAATTGACCGGAACGATTGATTTTGCTTCGCCTTGACCCGGATTAGTTAAAAACAAAGCGCCATTGATTTCATAGGTTACTTTCTGACCGACTTTTAATTGATTCAAGTTGCTAATTCTTTTATGCCCCAACGAATCTAACGTATATCCTTCATCTATGAGTTTCTCCATTGTCTTTCCTGCAATATCTTGTTCCGTGAAACCTGACTTCATATTCTTTCTTACGTTCTTCGGCCACTTTTTCAGAGATTGTGCGGTAGGCAGAAGAACAATTGTTACTTTCGCAGGATCAATTTTCACGATGTAACCGGTCAGTTGATCCGTATCTTCAGAAGCTCCGCGGGTACAACCAGTCACCGCCATACACAAAATAAAGCATAAAGCGAGTATAAGCAATAACTTGTTCAATAATAATCCCCCAGGTTCTATGGCAGGTACTAGCTGTGCCAATTGTAGCACCGTCTTTGTTGTATCACAATGCATGGTCTCGATAGGAAAGAGAGCCGCTGCCGTCACGTAAGTGGAGGGAAGCGGCTCTCTATATGTTTCTAAAGGCAGTCCAGGAGGCTAACTCATTGGGCCTCAACCGGCTTGCCGGGCTTTCTCCTTTGCTTGTGATTCCTTGGTCTGCTGTTGTTGCTGCTGAGGTACAGGGTCAGCACCTTCCTGCTGATGCTTAGTTCGCTGCTCGAGAGCACGTTCCATACGGCAGTTGCCGTTATAAATGCCTCCGTCTTGAATCAGCATCGTATGAGCGAGTACATTGCCGAACAATTGACCCGAGGCGGTGATGGTCAGCCTTCCTTTGGCCACAATATCTCCGAACACCTTGCCTGCGATCGTGAGGTCGCGCGCGATGATGCCTGATTTCGCCACACCGCATTCCCCGATGATGACATCGCCTTTACAATCGATATCGCCCCGGTATTCGCCTTCGATCCGGATACTGCTTTCACTAACTAACTTCCCCTCTACATATGTGCCTAGTCCGATCAGAGTTTCGGCCGAACCAGGCCGTTTGGACTCTTTAAACATCGCTGCGATCATCCTCCCTCTCTTACGGTCGGTCATATAGCTATTTATTCTTAGAAGCTTTAAAACATGCCAATAACTGATGTATACCCGCTAGAAGGGGGGTGAAAGCTAGTCTAAGAAGGAATGGCTGTTATCGCAAGAAAAAGGGGGCTGGACATGGGGTGGATTCTCGCCGCACTGCTAATATTTATCTTTCAAATCGCGACAATTCTTGCACTTGAATACCGCCGTCCGGCCAAAACTGTCGCCTGGCTGCTGATCATATTTGTGCTGCCTGTAATCGGATTTGTGATGTACTATTTTCTCGCGCAAGCGTACAAGCGTCAGCGGGAATTTCGTTTGAAGAGCAGTTCGACCGAGGATTCAAGGCGGTTGGCGCTGTCCCGGTGCAAGCAGGTGCATCGTCTGAGCGACATGCATGGCGAAGAATTTGCCGAGCAGGAGAGATTCTATCACATGCTGCAGGGGCTGACCTTGTCGCCGATTACGTGCCGTAATGAATCTACTGTGCTGACAGATGCTGAGGCCGCGTATGGTGCTATTTTTCAAGCGATAGAAGAAGCTAGGCATCATATCCATGTCGAATTCTATACGATCCGAGATGATCATATCGGACAGCGGCTCAAGGAAGCACTCATTCGCCAAGCGAAGGCCGGCATTGAAGTGAGGGTCATCTATGACGGTATTGGCAGTTTGAATTTAAGCAGCGGCTACGTGTTGGAGCTTGAGCGGGCAGGGGTAGAGATCACGTGCTTCTTGCCGCCGCGAATGGCGTTCTTTGATAAACGGATGAATTTCAGAAATCATCGCAAAATCGTCGTTGTAGATGGGTTAGTCGGTTTTCTCGGCGGCATTAATATCGGTGATGAGTACCTCGGCGGCAATCCCAAGCTCGGTTTTTGGCGGGATACCCACGTGCAGCTGCGAGGAGATGCGGTGTATTTTTTGCAAGAAGTGTTTATGCAGGATTGGTGGTATACCTCGAAGAAGCAGCTCTCGGACCCGATCTATATGCCTGTGCACCCATGCACAGGTCATGAACAGGTGCAGATCGTACCTAGCGGACCGAACAGTAGAGATGAAGCCATCCTGGAATGTGTGTTTGCGGCGGTGACGGTTGCCAAATCGCGCATCTATATTGAAACCCCTTATTTCATTCCGGATCCAAGCCTGTTAATGGGGCTTCGAACGGCGGCGCTGAGCGGCGTCGATGTGCGAATTATCATTCCTTATGTGCCGGACACGAAGCTGGTGCTTTATGCCACTCTATCTTATGTGGAGGAAATGCTTGCTGCCGGCGTGCGGATTTATCGGTATCGCAAAGGCTTCATGCACGCCAAAGTGCTCATTGTCGATCATTTGCTGGCTTCGGTTGGGACGGCAAATATGGATATGCGCAGCTTCTTCAGCAATTTTGAAATTAATGCGCTGCTGTTCGATGAGAAAGCGATCGATCGGCTGGAGGCGGATTTCATGAAGGATATGGAGGATAGCGGCGAGGTAAGTCGCGCGGAGTTTCTGAAGCGACCGCTTCGGCAGAAGGCCGGAGAAGTTATCGCACGCATGCTCTCGCCGCTGTTATAGCAGCGTTTATACGTTTTGCAAGGATGGTCGATTCAATGCCACGATTGAGGCAAGCGGATGCTCGGTTTGCATAATCTGAGCATGAAGAATGCTTGCCCCCATCATGCTGTAGACGGTTCCGTTGCCACCGTAGCCAAGACAATAGTAAACACCGCTCCAATTAGGATCTTCCCCGATAAAGGGCAAGTTGTCACGTGAGGTGCCGAAAGTCGCATTCCATTCATGCGCAATCGGAGCTTCTAACGATGGGTAAAATGCTTGTACGCGAGTGAGCAGCATCTCAGCATGTTTGCTTCTCGCGTTTTTCTCTTCCAGCGGTATGGGGGATTCCTCATCATAGCCACCAGCTATAACCCGGCCATCGTCGGTGATGCGCATATAGAAATAAGGGCGGGCGGTTTCCCAGATAAAATAATCCTTGAACTGCTGCTGCAGTTGTTCTTGCGGCTCGGTCACGATGACATACGTCCGGTCGAGATTTGATTTGATCAGCTGCCCGCGCAGCTCCTCCGGTTCATAGCCGATTGCATAGATGACATGTTTGGCGCGAACGGAAGCCTGTGATGCAGTCCGAAGTACATGAGTTCCGTCTTCTTCTGTTTCATGGCTGATCACATCGGTATGTTCATGTACGGCAAGGTTGTAGTTGCTTGTCGCAGCTTCGATTACGGCATGAACGAATCGAAACGGATTCAACTGCGCATCCCCGCGAGTCACGATTGCGCCGGGTTTGCGGAATGGGAATGCGGCAGCGATTTGATCCGGCTCCCAGTAGCTCACGTCGAAGTGATGACGCTTAAGTGTCTCGTATTCGCGCTTGAGCTTCGGAAGATCTTGCTCGGTGCTTGCTACATATAAGCTGCTTTTTGGAGCGAAACCAACGTCTGCCCCCAGCTCAGCGGCGATTTCACCTAGCTGAACGATCGCTTCGGTGCAGCCTTTATAGAAGAGAACCGCATCCCGCTCGCCAATCTCATCGATCAAATCACACAGCATGATGTCATTGCAGAATTGAAGCAATCCTGTGTTTGCAGTCGTGCTGCCACCTGCGACATCACCCCGTTCGAGTAGTACGGTCTTAATTCCCTTCTGAGCGAGCTTATATGCACATATCGAGCCCGACATCCCGCCTCCGATGATTGCAACTTCTGCTGCCGTATCCCCGTTCAGAGTAGGGTAGGTTACTTGCTTCTTCAGCGTTTCCGGCCAATAGAGATTTCCTCTATGTAGTACTTTCATCAGTATCATACCTCCAGTAGCTACTATGCCCATTTTTGGACGAGAAAAAAGAGGGATCGTTCAGGATCCCTCCCCTTATTTTGGCTGTGCAAACATGCTATTCTTGAATCGGATCGGGTATGAGACCCTCTTCCTGCAGCTGGCTGTTCGTCTTCATATGTTTCATGTCATGGCCGAGTCGTTTCATGTCTTGGTAGTCTTGAACCATTGAACCGTTTTTTGCGTTCGAGACTGGCTTAGACTTGCTTCCGGCTTGCCCGCAGATTGGATTTTCCATGATCGATGGCTCCTTTGGTATACTGGATTAAGCAGGTGCACAGTGTGTGCTCGCTTTAAGCTTATATTTCTATAAGTGTATACTTGACTTCTATATACCCGAGGCAGAAAAAGTTGAAACCTGAAACCGAAGATTGGGCTTTGGAATAGGCTGGTAGGGATTGAGGGAATGTAGGGGAAAGAAACGCAGACACCTAGAGTGGAACAACAGGATATAGAGCGAGCGGAAGTACAGGCAGGGGAAAACATAATTGGGGAGTAGGATTGGAAAAATGCCAGGGGTGAGCACGATGATACAGACAGCAACAACAACAGCAGCGAGCGTGCTGGGAGTTCCGCTCGTTCAGACGACACGAGGCGAGTGGATAGAAAATGTTCATAGCGGTCACGCAGCAGTCGTGACATGGGACGGCGAACTAATAGCGCAGGTTGGGGATGCGTCTATATGGACGTACATGCGTTCAACCGCCAAACCCATTCAAGCCTTGCCATCCGTGCTTGGCGGCGTCGTTGACACATACGGATTGAAGGATGAGGCTATCGCGCTGATGTGCGCATCCCATCAAGGAACGGCGGCGCATATGGCCGTGCTGGAACAAATGCTGGTGCAAACCGGCGTTCACGAAGAGCAGCTGGTATTTGGTCCGATGCTTCCGGCTAACTTGCAAGCTCGCGATGAGCTGCTTGAGCGGGGCGGGAAGCCGCGAAAGCTGTACCACGTGTGCGCTGGCAAGCATATCGGTATGCTTGCGCTATGTAAGCTGCGCGGCTGGCCGCTTGAGACGTATACGCAGCCGGAGCATCCGCTTCAGCAGGAGCTGCTGCGGACAGTCGCGATGATGGCGGAGCTTCCTCCGGAGGAGATCGGCAGCGCCATCGACGGCTGTGGCCTGCCGGTGTTCGCGATGCCAATGTGGCGACTCGCGCTGGTTTATGCGCGATTTGCCGCTTGGGCCAGCGAAGCGGCTGCGCCTGTGGCGGGAGAGAGCGGCGCCACGGTGGCGAGCGAGTTGGAAGCCGGAGCAGCCGGTGCTCTGGCTGCAGAGGCTGGCGGAGCCGCCGTGAAAGTGGCGGAAGCGGGAGTCACTGGGACGCCAATTATGGCGGCCGGCGGCGAAACTGGTGGATCTGCCGTGAAAGTGGCAGAAGCGGGAGTCACTGGGACGCCAGGGGCTGGCGTTGAAGGTGGAGGCGGCGCAGGAACGTCTGCTTTGGAAGCCATTGCAGCGGCTGCGAAGCGTATCGCCTCAGCGATGATCAGCCATCCGACCCTCGTGGAGGGTCCGGACCGGCTGGCAAGTATTATGCTTGGTGACGGGAATGTCGTCGCTAAGAGCGGCGCGCAAGGTGTTTTCGTTTTCGGCTTGCGCAAAGAGCGGCTCGCCGTTGTCATTAAACTGGCCGACGGAGGAGAGTCTCCTTGGCCAGAAGCGGTGTGCGCCATCCTCGAACAAATGAAGCTTGGAGAGGAACTCATCACACGCATCCGCAGTCAAATCTCACCTGAGATTCGCAACGATGCCGGACAACTCGTCGGTCAACGCGAATCCTGCTTAACGCTGAAGGTGAACTTATAACTGCCAACTTGCTTCCGGCAAGTGTTGCTCTTGGAGCAACACATGGGTGCGAAATCGTCGGAAATGGCGGAAGAGTAGCCCTGGGAGCAACACATTGGTGCGAAACCGTCGGAAATGCGTAATCGTTGGATATGGTGAAAGAGTAGCCCTGGGAGCAACACTTTGATGCGAAACCGAAGAGCTTGTCTAATGAGTAGCTTCTAGGGCAACACATTCGGAAAAGTTTGCGATACCGGTGCAAGAAGCTCACCTAATGATCTACATTGGTGCCAAAGCTGCGAAATTCGTGCAAGAAGCTCACCTAATGATCTACATGAGAGCCAAAGCTGCGAAATTCGTACAAGAAGCTCACCTAGTGATCTACATGAAGCCAAAAGCCGTGAAATTCGAGTAAGAAGCAAACCTAGAGATCTACATGGGAGCAAGAGCCACGGAATTTGTGCGAGAAACTTACTTCAGAGACTGCAAAGTTGGTTGAAGGGCGGCGAATGGAGTAACTTGGGATGGTGTGAGAGGTAACTGTTACCGCGCATGCAACAATATCGAGCATTTTTAGTATAAAGAGCGGTACTCTGTACCTCACATTTGGCGAAAACAAGTAAATTACTCTAATGAGCGGTAATGGATACCTCTCTAAAATTATGCATCTTCTAAAGCAAGGGAAAACATAGGGTTACCTCATTTCATCCTGGAACACGGATGAGGAGGTAATCCTATTTTGCGTTTCAAGTAAGTACGGGCTGGTTTAAAGCAAAGTAAGCCAAGGTGCTACACCATACAAAACAATCAAACCGAAAGGGTGAGGAATTATGTTGGGATATGCACTTATGTTCTTTATCGTTGCTTTAATCGCTGGTTTTCTTGGTTTTTTCACACTCGCGTCAGCAGCTGCTGGCGTAGCAAAAATTTTGTTCGTCGTGTTTCTGGTGCTGTTCGTGATCTCGTTTATTTTTGGTCGCAGACGCGTCTAGCGCTTCGGCCAGCGCTTAGCGTGAAGCGCCTCTGGTGCACCGAGCGCGTGGCTTCGAGCGCTTAGTGCACCCCGAGCGCAGCACGCCTTGCACCTAGCGCAATTCGCGCCAATGCGCCGGCGTCTTAAAGCCGGCGCATCGCTTCGCGATAGGCCGTGGGCGACTGCCCATAGAAGCGGCGGAACTGCTTTGAGAAGTACAGCGGGTCCTGGAAGCCGACGGACGCCGCGATCTGCTCGATCGTCAGCTCGAGGCGCTCGCGCAGCAGCAGATGCGCTTTGTCGATGCGCAGCTTCAGCAGAAATGTGACGGGCGTTATGCCCGTCTGCTGCTTGAAGATGCGCGACAAATAAGCGCGGTTGTAGCCGAGCGCATCGGCCATATGCTCGATCGAGATCGGCTCGGCGTACTGCGTCGACAAATACCGGATGACGTCGCCGGCAAGCGCTTCGCTGTCTTGCCCGCGCTGCGCCGCGCCGGAATCCGTATCCGGACCTGCCGCGCCGAACTCCGCAAACAACAAGTACAAGTAACCGACTGCGCGCAGATGAGCCGCTCCGCCGCCAAGGCGGAAGGTTCGCTGTATGCTGCGGAACAACACGGCAACGCGCGGATTGCCTCCCGTATCGACGATCGGCATCGCCGAATCGAGACCGGCTCCCGCGACCAGCGGCTCCGCGTGCCGACCTTCAAATGCGATCCAGCGATACCGCCACGGATCAGCTTCGCTCGATGCGTAACTGATAAGCTGCCCGGGCGGAATAAGGAAGGTCTGCCCGGCTCGCAGTTCAAATTGCCCGCCGGCGTAGGTGAAGGTGCCGGAACCGGACAGAATGTGATGCATTAAATAGAAGTCATAGACTTTAGGCCCGATCAGATGATCGGGCTTTGTCTGACTTTCCCCCGAGAACAATACATATAAATCACCATGTTCGTTCGAAACCGGATTTGAAAGGACAGTATAGGTAGGCTGCAGCGACATCGCGCTGAAACACCTCCATTTTCCAAGTGAATAGCTTACAGGTATTGTAACACAACACGCTCATTAATATCGTTAACAGGTCACAAAATTCCATGCCCTGTTCACATCAAGCCATTTTGTTCAGCCTCCTATTCCGCTATACTAAACCTATAAACAACAACAACTAAAATCCAAGAAAGCGGTGTAGCACAATGGCGAACATCCATGAATTGACTGAGCGGTTTCTGAACACATACGGCAATGAATCGACAGAGAAAATAGCAGTATTCCATGCACCGGGCCGCGTCAATTTGATCGGCGAGCACACGGACTATAACGGCGGCTATGTATTCCCGGCTGCACTGACCTTCGGCACTACACTGCTTATTCGCAAACGCGAGGATCAGCAGCTCGGACTCGCTTCCACCAACTTTGATCTTCATAAACATATTCCGATTTCACCGATCGTGCATGACGAGGCAGATGACTGGATGAACTACCCGAAAGGGATCGTGAACGAGCTGGCGCAGCGCGGCATCACATTCAACAACGGCTACGATCTTCTGTTCCACGGTGAAATCCCGAACGGAGCAGGCCTGTCGTCCTCGGCTTCCATCGAAGTTGTAACGGCTTATGCACTTCTAACCATGGAAGGTCAAGCGACGGACACCGTGCAAATTGCGCGCCTCGCACAGAAGTCCGAGAATGAATTCAATGGCGTCCAATGCGGCATTATGGATCAATTCGCAGTTGCCAATGGCAAGAAGGATCACGCGATTCTCCTGATGTGCGACACGCTTGAATACGAGCTGATCCCGTTTAAGTCCGGCGATTATCAAATCGTTATCGGCAACACGAACAAACGCCGCGGTCTAGTGGACTCCAAGTACAATGAGCGCCGCAGCCAGTGCGATCAAGCGGTTCAGGATCTCAAAGCAGCATTCCCAGAGCTCACGCTGCTCGGTCAGCTTTCGCTGGAGCAATTCCAAGCCAATAAACACCTCATTCAAGATGAAATCGTGCTGAAGCGTGCAAAACATGTCGTTGAAGAAATCGACCGCGTGCTTCAATCCATGAAAGTGCTCAAAGAAAATGATCTGCACGCATTCGGCCAATTAATGAACGCCTCGCATGATTCACTCCGCGACCTGTACGAAGTAACAGGAGATGAACTGGATACGATGGTGGCAGCAGCGCGCACCGTTGACGGCGTACTCGGCTCCCGCATGACAGGCGCAGGCTTTGGCGGCTGCACGGTATCACTTGTTCATAAAGACAGCGTAGAGACTTTCAAAGCAGAGGTTGGACGTATCTATACAGAAGCAACCGGACTAGTACCAGACTTCTACGTGTGCACCATCGGCAATGGAGTCGAACAACAATAATAATTTCCAATCATGAACCAGATATAGAGGAGGAGAAACGACTATGGCAGTTCTAGTAACAGGTGGCGCAGGCTACATCGGATCGCACGCAGTTGCGGCATTGCACGAACGCGGCGAGGAAATTGTAATTATTGATAATTTGCAGCAGGGGCATAAGGAAGCGTTGCTTGGCGGCAAGTTGTACGTAGGCGATCTGCGGGACGGCGATTTCCTAGACACGGTATTCGGAGAGAATGCGATCGATGCCGTCATCCATTTTGCAGCAAACTCGCTCGTTGGCGAGAGCATGAAGGATCCCGGCAAGTACTACCACAACAATGTCTATGGCACACTATGCTTGCTTGAGAAAATGAACCAATACGGCGTCAAAAGAATCGTGTTCTCGTCAACCGCAGCGACCTACGGCGAACCGGAGAACGTTCCGATTCACGAGGAAGATCGTACGCTGCCAACCAATACGTATGGTGAAACGAAGCTTGCGATGGAGAAAATGATGAAGTGGTACGACACCGCTTACGACGTGAAATATGTGTCGCTTCGTTACTTCAACGCAGCAGGCGCGCATGCAAGCGGCCGAATCGGTGAGGACCATAATCCGGAGACACACTTGGTGCCGCTCGTGCTCCAAACCGCGCTTGGCCAGCGCAGTCACATCTCGATTTTCGGGGATGATTATGCGACCGAAGACGGCACATGCGTACGTGACTATATCCACGTGAGCGATCTGGCTGACGCGCATGTACTTGCCGTTGAACGACTGCGCAATGGCGGCGACAGCGCCATCTACAATCTTGGCAACGGAACAGGCTTCTCCGTGAAGCAGGTCATTAATATCGCTCGTCAAGTAACAGGACGCGAGATTCCTGCTGTTATGGAAACGCGCCGCGCCGGCGACCCGGCTGTGCTAGTTGCTTCTTCGGACCGTGCACGCCAAGAGCTTGGCTGGAACCCTTCCCGCAACAAACTGGAAGACATCATCGGAAGCGCATGGGCTTGGCATCAAGCAAATCCAAGCGGCTACAACAAAGACTAGCATGAACGAGTGCCGCGAGAGGAGCAAGTGCAATGACTGACCATCACTCACCCGATACGAGCACGGAAACCGTGCTGCTTCATATAGAAAGGCTTGTGCAATTTGCGGTGCAGCGCGGTATGATCGAGCCTCCGCTGGATGTCTATGCATCCCGTAATGCGCTGCTTGAATTATTTGGGTTAAACGAAGCGTATGAAGGCATCGTACCGGAGGAACGGCTTGAGAGTGCCGTCCCACTGCTTGAACCGCTGCTGGATTACGGTGCTTCGATCGGATTAATGGCAGATAATACAACAACCTACCGCGATTTACTGGATGCGCGTATTATGGGTCTGCTGATGCCGCGTCCTTCGGAAACGGCTGCGAGGTTTCGCCGTACATCAGAGAACGAAAGTGTAAGTAAGGCAACCGATGAGTTCTACCGACTGAGCATCGATTCCAACTATATTCGAATGGATCGGATCGCGAAGAATCAATATTGGGAGCAGCCGACGGAATATGGAAATTTGGAGATTACCATTAATCTCTCCAAGCCTGAGAAAGATCCGAGGGAGATCGCATTACTTAAGACACTGGCGCCCAGCAACTATCCCAAATGTTTGCTCTGCGCCGACAATGTAGGCTATGCCGGCCGAGCGGACCATCCCGCTCGTCAGAATCTGCGCATTGTGCCGCTTGAGCTGCAAGGCGAAACTTGGTACTTCCAATACTCGCCATACGTGTATTACAACGAGCATAGTATCGTGTTCCACAGCAAGCATGTCCCTATGCGCATATCGGCACTTACATTCGCACGACTGCTGGATTTCGTTGAAGCCGTACCGCATTATTTTATCGGCTCCAATGCGGATCTGCCGATTGTAGGCGGCTCTATTCTCAATCACGATCATTTCCAAGCCGGGCGTCATGTCTTCCCCATGGAGACAGCCGCCGCTGAGCAAGTATTTGTTCATCCGCAAGGAGATGGGGTTACGTACAGTATAGTAGCTTGGCCCATGTCGGTCGTTCGTTTGAACGGAACGGACAAAGCAGCTGTGCTGCGCGCCGCAGGCAGCATCCTCGATGCGTGGCGTGCATACAGTGACGCGGAAGCGGATATCGTCGCATTCTCTGAGAAGAATGGCGAGCAAATACCGCATAATACGATTACGCCAATCGCAAGATTGCGTGACGGCGGCGAATACGAGCTGGATCTGGTGCTGCGTAACAATCGCACAAGCGAAGAGCATCCGGATGGCATTTTCCACCCGCATCAGCATTTGCACCATATTAAGAAAGAAAATATCGGCCTCATTGAGGTGATGGGACTTGCAGTTCTTCCGGGCCGTCTCAAAGCTGAGTTGGAAGAAATTACACGTATCCTTACCGGGAAGCAAGCTTTGGATAGAGCCTCCCTTGCAGGCGGCCCGCTCGAGAAACATGCGGATTGGATTGCATCCATCGCCCGGACGCACGGATCGTCGCTTACAGCAGAACGAGCGGAGGCACTTCTTCGTGATGAAGTCGGCGGCAAGTTCCTTGAAGTGCTCATGGATGCAGGCGTCTATAAACGTACGCCGCAAGGCGCGGACGCTTTTGCACGATTCCTGCTCTCACTTGGCTTAACTCGGATCTAAACGACGACAAATGCCCGTCCCTTGTAACAAGAGGAGATGGGCTTTTCTATTCTTCGAAGTAAGAAAAACATTATTTTCGAACAAAATAATCATATTATTTGTAATAATTATAGAAATAGAAGAGGGATATCGGTTGTTATGGCGAAAAACATTATAGTAATCGTAATTCAAAGTCGGGGGGATGTTTAATGCCGCTTCCAATTATTCCTATTGATGAATTTCTGGCGTTGTCGACAGATGATCAGGTCGAGAAGCTGAAGCAGTGGAAAATGGACTATACGCTCAAGGACATTCGTGAAGCGTGGGGGTTCAAGCATTCGGCGCAGTACTATATGCTGCTGAAGAAGCTGCGGATTTATGAGCGCGTCGTGAACAAATCGGACAAATTCTCGCCGGAGCAAGTTTTAACATCCAGAACAGGCCCAGAAGCATATACAGCAGGTGTTTACACGTATAGCGAACGTTCCGTTCCGGCTGATCAATTCGGCTATGAGCTGAATGTAACGCTGAGCGGCCCGGAGCTTGCAGACAAGCTGGAACGGCTGGCGCATTTTCTGAAAGGCGAGCATAAGGCGGTTTCCATCAAACTGTCCATCTCGGCTTCCAAGGCGGTACAAGCTAGCGGGGATGAAAGCGCAGACATCTAGACTCATACATAACGAAAAATAAAAAAACCGAGCGCGTTCCGACTCGGTTTTTCTATTATCCAAAATCACGATTAAAATGTAATAAATTAGAAAATCATCTTATTTTTCGCGAAGCTGGCCTAGTTCGGAAACGATCGCTTCCACTTCACTAATGCTGAATTTATCTTTACTAGCCACAATATCGTAAATGTCTTTCAAGTCCTCGTATCTCGCTAAGCTAAAGTTGTTCGCTTGCATGGCAGCGCCTGAGGCCATGCGCAGCTTGTTCTTTATCGTATCGATCATAAACGCGACGTTGTCTTGGGTTGCTTCCGATAGATTATTCATTGGTTAATAGCTCCTCTCCATACATGTCTGTGCTCGTATTGTAACATGCCTCATATTGCACATGCTACGCCCAATAAACCGTTGTTAAACACTGGAGGATATGGATGAAGATACGTTTACTACATAAACAAGTCGATTCGGAGCAATGTCCACTTTTATACGAAACGAGCTTTGAGCATGCAGACGAACTGGACAACTGGCGGATTTGCAGCGGGGAGTGGTGGGTCGAGGAAGGCTGGCTCCAGGGCAGGAACCCGCTGAATGCGCCGGGCGTGCTGCTGAGCAAGCAGGATTTTCCTGGCAATGTGCTTGTTGAATTCGAAGGTCGAACCGTACAACCGAGCACGCACGATATTAACTTGATGTGGAATACCAGCTGGGATGAAGAGAAGAACATGCGCGGCGCTGCATATGTCGCCGGACTTGAAGGCTGGTGGGAAGGCAAAATCGGCCTCGAGAAGTCTCCTGAATATAAGCTGAATGCCGCTACACCGCTGTTTGATTTTGAGCCTGGTCGTATTTACCACATTCAAGCCGGCAGCATCGACGGACATTGTTTTGTTTGCGTGGACGGCAAGCTGCTGCTCGAGCTGACCGATTACGATCCGATCGATTCGCAGCTTCACACGAAGGTAGGCTTCGAAGCTTACGCAAGCTTCATCCAAATCCGTCATGTGCGGATTAGATCCATCGAATGGCAGCCGCTCGTTCGCTCGTACCCTGCTGAATTTTGAGAAGAAGAAGTCAATAAACAGCAAGGAAGCTGCTTTATAATAAAAAACATAGATCTACTTCCTACACTTCAACTATACGGAGGTTTAACTCAACCATGACTGCACCTAAACTGGGCTTGATCGGAATTATGCATGAAGAAATGAAAGCGGATTTATGGGGAACGCTGCGCCGGATCGCGGATATTGGTTATAAAGGCATTGAGGGAGCGGAGCTGCTGCTCCCGGGCGACACAGCCGAGAATGTGCGTCGTTTCCAAGATCTCGGATTGCATGCCATCACCCTCAGTGCCAGCCGTGAAACGCTGCGCGGTGAGCTGGAAAGCATTATCGCTAATGCGAAAGCAGTACAAACCTCCCATGTATCGGTATGGTGGGGACCGTGCAATTCGAAAGAAGAGCTGCTGCAGGATGCCGAGCTGTACAATGCAGCCGGCGCGAGGCTGGCTGAGGAAGGCATCAAGCTGTGCTACCATAATCATGAGCATGAATTTCTGACTTCCTTTAACGGTGTGTCTGCGATGGATATTCTCGTGGAGTACACCGATCCGAAATCCGTATTTTTCGAAATGGACATAGCCTGGATTACGATGGGCAAAGCAGATCCTGTACAAGTGCTGCGCCGCTTGGCCGGACGCGTACCGTCCATTCACATCAAGGATGTGTTCAGTACGAGTGAGAAGGGCCACTGGACCGCAGTTGGGACAGGCGTTGTCAATATCGCAGATTCCATACAAACCGCGAAAGAAATCGGTGTAGATTGGATGGTCGTGGAGCAGGACAACCTGCGCAATCTTACTCCGATGGAAACGATCACAGTGAGCTACTTGAATTTGAAAGAAGCAGGTTTGATCTAATATAACGAATAGAACGATTGCTTCGGGGAACTGAGGCAATCGTTTTCTTATGAGAATCCAACAGGTGGAGGCGACTGAATAATGACGATTAAAATAGGTATCGTTGGCGCGCGAGGACTCAGCACATTGCAGGGATTTCGCTGTATCGAGGACACAGAGGTAGTTGCGCTTTGCGATCTGGATGGCGACTATGTCAAGGAAGCGGCAGCTAAGAACGGCATTCCTCGGACCTACCGCGTATTCGAAGATATGCTGGAATCGGATATTGATGCGGTTGTCGTTTCAACGCCTATGCAATTGCATGTTCCGCAAACAATCGCAGCGATGCATGCAGGTAAGCATGTATTAAGCGAAGTAACGGCAGGCGTTACGATGGACGAATTGTGGTGGCTGAAGGAAACGGTGGAGTCCTCGAACAAGGTATACATGATGGCAGAGAACTACTGTTACATCCCGCAAAATCAACAAATTTTGAATATGGTTAAGCAAGGGCTATTCGGCGATGTATATTTCGGCGAAGGCGAGTACTTGCATGACATTCGCAGTCTGGCTACACGGTTCAACCGGGAAGGCGCTGCTGGGGGCTCGAAGCCGACCTGGCGCAACTATTGGCAGCTTGGCAAGCGTGGCGCATATTATCCAACGCATAGTCTGGGGCCGGTCATGCAGTGGTTTCAAGGCGACCGGATACGATCGGTTTCCTGCTTCGGAACAGGCTGGCATACGGACAAACGTTTCCGCCAAGAGGATACGTCCATTACGATGTGCCAGATGGAAAGCGGTAAGCTGATAAAGCTGCGGATTGATTGCATTTCGAAGCGTCCCCACAATATGAGCTACTACACCCTCCAAGGGACAAAAGGCAGCTTCGAGGCACCTCGCGGATTAGGCGATACACATAAAATCTGGCTGGAGAGCATGGGTGATCCAGAGGATCATGCAGCTTGGCGACCGCTCAGTGAATACAACGATTATTTGCCCGAGCGCTATAAGAACGTGACGGAAGAACAGAAGGCCGCAGGTCATTGGGGAGGCGATTATTTTATCGTAGAGGACTTTGTAGAAGCGGTTAAAGGAAATCGCAAGCCTGCCATCGATGTGTATGATGCTTGTGAATGGACGGCAGTTGCGCTCTTATCAGAGTTATCGATCATGAACGGCGGACGGACGATCGACATGCCGAATTTTAAAACAAGCTCATCCTTCCAGGATCAGATCATAAAACTATAAAAAGGAGTTATCAACCAATGAGCGAACAACAGCATGCATCCCAATTGTTTATGGTTCGAGAGGATATTTCCGCATTGCCCGCACTTACACTTCCTGCTGGATATGGCTTGCGAAGCTTGCAGTCTGGTGATGAGGAAGCCTGGGAGCATATCATAAACGACTCCTTCGGAGGGGAGCATCCATTCGATAAAGAGATGGCTTCTGACGAGCCGTATAAGCCGGAGCGGGTATGGTTCATCACGGATGAACAGGATGTACCGATCGCTACAGCATCGGCTTGGTTCCGTCCCCAATATAGTGAAACGACAGGATACTTGCATATGGTAGGTCTCCTGCAATCGCAAGGCGGGAAGAAGCTGGGGCTGTATGTCAGCTTGGCAGCGCTGCTGCATATGGTGCAGGAAGGCTGTACGCGAGCGGTACTGAACACCGATGATTTCCGTATACCTGCCGTCAAAACTTACTTGAATCTTGGATTTGTGCCCGTCTTTACGGACAGCAGCCACCTTGATCGGTGGCAGGCATTGGCAATCAAACTGAAATGCCGCATAGAAGCCATTCAGATGGACGGTACGCCGATTACTATTGAACCTAACGCTTAATCGGAGGCAGCCGCCTCGTATTGAGAGGATAGATTTGAAGCGTGAGCAGCATTTCGTTACAATGAATTCAGCAATGTTCAAAGGAGTCGTTCATCATGGGAAGTCGGGCGAAAGCGCGCAGACACCGAAATGAAGACCCGGTTATCCGGGAGCGCGCAAGCATCGACGGCATTGAAACGCTGCTGCGTGAAGCGGCGGTGCGCCAGCCTGACCAATCGAAGGTTCTCTTCGTATGCATCGGTACGGATTGCTCAACAGGCGATTCGTTCGGTCCATGGGTGGGCACGATGCTGCTGGAGGCCGGTTGGCCGAATGTAATCGGAACACTGGAGCATCCATGCGATGCCGATCACTATGAAAGGCTCATTGCCGACATTCCGCCATTCATGACGGTGGTTGCTATAGATGCTTGTTTGGGTAAGAAGAATGAGGAGCCCTGTTATATGATTGGCAGAGGTCCGCTGTTCCCCGCGCAAGCGGTCGGTAAAAGGCTGCCGCCTATCGGCGATTACAGCATTGCGGGGATCGTAGCGCCGCATAGTGTAAAACCCTATTGGGTGCTGCAGCACGCTTCTTTATTTGAAGTGATGGGAATGGCTCGTATTCTCGCGGATACAATAAATGAGGTATGGATGAAGAATGAGAAAGGATGAGGCCGCATGTCTTTGAAGCAGCTCTCTCTGGCGAATAACGCCTTTCAATTACCGAACGGTCAAACGATTGCTTATTATGATTCCGCGCCTCAAACAGGTGAATCCGCGGCCGATACGGCTATTGTGCTTTTGCACGGATTCTGCGGAAGCTCTGCCTATTGGGTAGAAGTTGTGTCCACGCTTTCGGCACATGGACGTGTGATTGCACCGGATCTTCGCGGTCATGGCGGGAGTACCGCACCGGACCACTCTCCCTATGAAATGGAGCAGTTTGCGGAGGATCTCTTGCTGCTGCTGCGCGAGCTTGGCATTGAGCGCGTTCATTTATTCGGTCATTCGCTGGGCGGTTATGTGTCGCTTGCTTTCGCGGAAAGGCATCCGGAGGTACTGAAATCGTTTGCGCTCGTGCACTCTACCGCTAAGCCTGACAGCGAGGAAGCCAAAGGAAATCGGGATAAAGCGGCGAAAGCGCTGCTTGCTGATGGCATCGGTCCATTTGTAGAGGGGCTGGTTCCGAAGCTGTTTGCGCCTGACCATAAAGAAACGATGGCTGCGGCTATAACGGATATGATCGAGATTGGACGAGGAACTTCGGCTGCAGGAGCGGCGGCGACGGCGCTTGGAATGAAGGCGCGCCCCGATCGGACCGGTGTGCTGGAACAGCTAAACGTACCGCGCCTGCTTGTTGCGGGATCTGAGGATGGTGTAATCGCCCCAGCGAATACGTTTACGGTAGATGGCCCCCATGTTACGCAAGTGCTCCTTGAAGGTTCCGGCCATATGAGTATGATAGAGTCTCCAGAGCAGCTGGCCGGTGAGATGGTCGCTTTTTTGAAGTCGCTTTAAGCGGCAAGCATGAGGCTGGAGAGGGGGTGCGATCATTGTTTCAAAGGGATTATTTTATGCGGATGATTGAGCAGATGAGCGAAGTTGTCGGCCAAGTTATGGGGCTGAGACAGCAGCGCAAGCAAGAGGAGGCGCTGCTTGTCATTGACGAGCTGCTCGATCGGCAGTTTCGGATGAACGGGAAGCTGATTCGCCAACTGTCGGATGCCGATCTTGTTCGCATGATGACGACGAATGGGATCGTAGAAACCGCCAATTTGCATGCCGTAGCGCTGCTGATTAAGGAAGAAGCCGAAATTCTGACCGAACTTGGCAGGCAGGAACAGGGTTATCCGCTGCAGTTGAAGTCCTTTCATCTGTTCATGCGGCTAGCTATTCTGGATGCGCCGGCGCTTCTGCGCACGCCTACGGAAGAAGCGGCAGAGCTTGAAACGAAGCTCGGTATCTATGAGCTTCCAAGAGAGACAAAGCTGCTGATGTGGGAGTGGCATGAAAGCGGCGGACGCTATGATGAGGCCGAGAATGTGCTGCATGAGCTCACGGAGGATGGTGCAATAGAGGCAGAGGAAGCGGTAGAGTTCTATCGCCGACTGCTGCTGCTGCCGGATGAGTCGCTCCTACAAGGCGGCTTGCCTCGCGATGAGGTTAAAGAAGGTTTAGAACGCATGAAGCAACAATTGACGCAAGCTTAGGAGCTGAATAGAAACAGATGGAAAGCAAGGAACAATGGCAATCGGATATTGAGCAGTGGGTGGGCAGTGGTTTGCTGCGGCAGGCGACCTTTAGTCAGCTTCGCCGCAAGGATGGCCAAGTGCCGGCTAAGACGGTCATTCGTCCGATTGAGCTCAAGGGAACGCTGCACTATCAATTTCAATATTATATCGATAATAAAGTGACGCATGAGAATGTCCCGCAAGCGGATGCCGCGGATCGCATTGCAGCTTGGCTGGAGCAGCATTACCGGCAGGCGTTATTTAAGACAAACGAGGCAGACGTACAGGTCCTATTCTCGAAGAAAGGCAAAGCTGCGGTTGTCACGAAGCCTGCTACGACTAAAGCAGAGCCGGAATCGCTGTCCCATAACAGGCAGAAGCAGCGTGTTGTGCAAGAGGGCGAGGCGGCGCCGTTTATGGTTGAGCTTGGCATTATGACCAAGGACGGCCAAGTGGTTGCGAAGAAACAGGATAAGTTTCGTCAGATCAACCGATTCTTGGAGATGGTTACGGATGTGCTTCCGCATCTGCCGGCAGATCGCGAAATTACGATTGTGGACTTCGGCTGCGGCAAGTCCTATTTGACGTTTGCCCTTTATCATTTGCTTGCTGTGAAGCAGCAGCGAAGCATTTCGGTTGTCGGTCTTGATTTGAAGGCTGATGTCATCGCATTCTGCTCCGAGCTTGCTCAGAAGCTTGGTTACGATAAACTCAAATTCCAAGTCGGAGATATCGCGCAATACAAGGATCAATCCAAAGTTGATATGGTCGTAACGCTGCATGCCTGTGATACGGCGACAGATGCGGCTCTTGTTAAAGCGGTAGAATGGGGAGCTTCTGTAATTCTGTCCGTTCCGTGCTGCCAGCATGAGCTGTTTCGCCAAATTCAGAACGAAGCGATGGCGCCGCTTCTATCGCATGGTCTACTCAAAGAACGTTTCTCTGCGCTTGCGACGGATGCCATCCGCACACAGCTCTTGGAAGTGCTCGGCTATCGCACGCAGCTTCTTGAGTTTATCGATCCGGAGCATACACCTAAAAACATGCTGATTCGAGCAGTCCGCACAGCGGCAGGAGCAGTTGATTCGGCACGCAAATGGCAGGAGTATGTCGTCTTCCGCGATATGCTGCAGGTGAAACCTTACTTGGAACAGGCTCTTGGCGAACGTTTGAAGCAGGCAAGTCAATAATAGTTGTTGCTCATGTCAATAAAGATAACAACTTTATTGTCGAATAATTAAACAGTATGATAGAATATAGTTACTTCTAAGAAGATTGTCCCAGTTCTTTTATACGTTTAACAATTCGATTGTGATTTGGGTGAAGCGAATGGGACTAATGACAGGGCTGGACTTAAGCCTATTTCTTTTTTTATTCACCATTTTCATCTATGTATTTGCATTCAATGTAATCACAACACAGCATAAGGTGTATCTATTATTTCACTTCTTCATGATGATTTGGCCGCTCGGCCAAGTCGGCGTCCACACAACGGATCAACCACACCTCCAGATTATATACATTAATATTTCCTTTGTTGGTTTATCGATGCTTGGCTTTGGGTGGCTCCTGTTTACGAAATTTCTGGTGAACGTCAGCTACAGGCCGAGTCGCCGAACACTCGTTTATATGCTGCTTCCATCCGTACTCATTTCGATCGGCGTGTTATGGAATCCGTGGGAAGGCTTCGTTTCTACGGTAGATAGTACTTATGACGAGAGGGTCTATGGTCCTATATTTTGGGCGATGGTGGGCTTACTGATTTCGTATTACGTCTACACGGTGCGCATCTTGCTGAAAGCGTATCACTCGCGCAAGCTGTCACAGGATCGGGTACGAATCGCGAACGCACTCACAGGCATATTTATTATGATGGCATTTCCATTAATGGATTTGGTGGTCAACGTCATTCTTGATCCGTGGCTGCCCGTTATCCCTGGCCTTACGTCGCTTGGCATCGTGTTGTCTGATCTTTATTTTGTATTCTCCTTAAAGAAGCATCGTTCGTTAGACTTGGTCAAGATCGCGCAGCAGGATGTGATGGATACGTTGTCTGTAGGCATTATCGTGCTGGATGAGCATGACAATGTTATTGAGATGAACCGGATCGTCAGTCCTCGCCTGCAAATCGTTATCGGTGAACCTCTCAATATGGAGGAACTGCTTTCTTGGTTTAATATCGACAAAGTGAATGAAGATGAATTTCTCTACACGTACAGGATGAATCCTGCTCAGCGGATTCAAACCGAAATTGTGATTGAACACGACAACTCGCACAAACAGTATTTCTCCCTGCATGTTGGTCCGATCATTGTAAATGAAGGCAGGATCGGGAAAGTGATTACGTTTCAAGATATTTCCGAGCTTAAGTCTCTTATCTTCAAGTCGCAGGAGCAGTATTCTTCGGTGCAAGAGCGTAACCGTGCGCTAATCTATATGCAGGACGAGCTGTTTCAGGCGAATCGCAAGCTGGAACAACTGGCGATTACAGACAGTCTAACAGGCTGTTTCAATCGCAGGTTTCTGATGCAGCAGTTGGAGCACGAGGTACTGACGAACATCCGCTACAAGATTCCATTTGCACTCTTACTGTTTGATATCGATTTATTCAAGCTCGTAAACGATACGTATGGTCATGTGATCGGTGACGAAGTGATACGGAGAACGGCAGATGCCGCTCGCGGAGCACTTCGAAGAACAGATATATTGGCACGCTACGGCGGCGAAGAGTTTACGATTTATTTGCCTCATACGAACAGAGAGCAGGCAGAAATGCTGGCACAGCGAATCCGTGAGGTTGTTCAGAACAATGAGATTGCAATTGGTCGCGGGCGTTCTCCGGTATCGGTAACAATTAGCATGGGAATGCTTGTGGTAGAAGAGCAGTCCGATCTTCAGATTGAAGATGTCAAAGGTTATATCAAAGATTTGTTCTCGAAGGTAGATTCCGCCCTATACAGGGCCAAAGACAATGGTCGTAATCGGGTAGTTAATTTATAAGGAGGGCTGCGAATGTCGCGTAACGGACGTCTTACAGCATGTGTGGCATCATGTGGAGCAACACTAGCTGCAGCGGGTTTAAGCCTACTTGCAAGTAAGACACCTACGCCGCTCGCTGCTCTCATCGGTACCGCTGCTTTCGCAGCGGCAGCCTTGCCTATCGGTTATCTGCTTGGCCTCAAATACGATCGTTTGAAGGAAGCTTCCATACTGGACAGCTTAACAGGACTGTATAATCGCAGGTTCATCGAGACGAATTTCAAGAAGTTGGCGACGAAGGCCAAACGCCAACGGAAGAAAATGACGGTCATGATGCTGGATGTCAATGATTTCAAAGAAGTCAACGACCGTATGGGCCACAGCCAAGGTGATCATGCACTGTGGCTGATTGCAGGAACCCTTACGGAGTGCGCGAACTACGGCGAAATTATCGGCCGCTGGGGCGGCGATGAGTTTATCATTATTTGTCCCTATGCAGATGACAAAGGAATAGATCGATTCGTAAAGCTAATTCATGAACAGCTTTTTAGTATTTCATTGCGAACCGGATTACGCTTATCCGTATCGATTGGACATGCTTCGTTTCCAGAGAACGGTATGGAGCTTAGCCAGTTGTTGCAGGCTGCGGACAAACGGATGTACGCAGAGAAATATATCCGTAAGATGCCGTTGTCCGAACCGGCAGCGTTACAAGCTTAATCCGTGAGCAAGCGGTAAAGGCGGGAATAAACACCGATGAGAAAAGTTCACATCAACTCCGTTAAGCCGGGAGAAAAGTTAGCTCGCCCTATTATGCAGGAGAATGGGAACATATTGCTAGGCTCCGGTGTGGAGTTAAATCAACGATTTATCGACAGATTGGCTAGTTTAGGCATTGACATGCTTTTCATTGATGATCCCCTGACAGAGGGCTTAGAGCCAACTACGGCTATTCAAGACAGCACGCATAAAGCAGCATCGGATACCATTTACAAGACTATGAATTCGCTTATGGATCAGCCGGTTACGAAAGGGAGAACGATTGCCCCTGAGCTTGGCCGTACCTTCCGTAAAGTATTCGGCGATATTATGCAGGATCTCATTAGGCGTGAGGATGTTATGGTCAGTTTGACCAGCATCCATGTGGCGGACAGCTATTTGTTCCACCATTCCTTGAATGTCACGATACTGGCAGGCATAATGGGGTTAGCCAGAGGTTATAACCGCACGCAGCTTGAAGAGCTTGGCATGGGGGCGATGTTGTTCGATATCGGAATGACACGGCTGCCCAAAGAGATTCTAACCAAGACTACTGCATTAACGCCGAGTGAGCGGATCCTCATGGAGAAGCACACCGAGGAAGGTTTTAACATCATACGAGCGCAGCATGATATTAGTTTGCTATCGGCCCACTGCGCGCTGCAGCATCACGAGCGCTATGATGGTTCGGGCTATCCGCGCAAGCTTAAGCGGGAAGCCATTCATGAATACGCGCAAATCGTGGCTATTGCAGATGTATATGATGCGCTGACTTCTCCAAGGCCGCATCGAAAACGATATACACCATCGGATGCGATCGAGTTTTTGTTTGCTGCAGGAAACACCTATTTTGATTTAGAGTTAATCAAAATTTTCTGTAAGCATATTTCTATCTATCCGGTCTCAACAACGGTACTGCTCAGTTCAGGGCAAGTCGCCGTCGTTGCTATGAACGACCCACTCGCGGTTCATCGTCCAACGGTTCGGATTATCCGAGAGCCTGACGGAACGGCGCCTGCTGCAGCCTATCAGATCGACCTCAAAGACCAACATAAGCTAATGATCGTGAAAGAACTGTAGATAGGTTAGCATTCTGCTGACAACTGCATATCATCGATACTGGCAAACTTATCGAAAGGTAAGGACGCAAAGTTACAGGGTCTAATCGTCCGCTCTTCATCAAATAAGCGAACGAATGACAGCCTGACTGCCGAAATGAACACCCGAGCTGGCTCGGGGTTAATGAAGCGGCTCCAGTATTGCATGAGGAAGCGCTTTTTCTGTTTTTACGCCGTACCAAGGTTACGGGAGCGTTTCTACATATGTCAAGGGGGAATAGTAAATGTCAGGCATGAATGAACGAATGGGATCAAGTAAACCTACCTTTGCCATGAAAGCACTGCTGCACAGCCGAACGATGGTCGAGAAAGAAGGCTATGTTTCCACGGGTGTGCTCGCCCATGCAGAAGGTGAAATGATGGAGATCGAATTGACGGAGTTCAAAAACTTCGAGCTCGGTGACCCGGTTAGTTTGACTGTTTATTCACCTGTTGGCATCCACCGGCTGCAATCGACGATTATTGCGAAAGCGGAAGGCTCCATCGCTGTTATTTTCCCAGCCCGCTCATTAGCGGGACTTGAAGAGAAACGGGAATCGCCGCGTATTGAAATCGAGGAGAAGGGAACGATTTCGCGTACGTATTCGCAAGAGGTTGAGAGCTCCAAGGGAGAAAAAATGACCATTGAAGCTACAGACACCTACGATATAGCGCTAAGAAATATTAGCGATACCGGCATGGGGTTCTCCCTAATGAGTCCCCCGACACTCGCGAAAGGTGATACACTCATGGCGAGCTTATCACTTGGCTTTAAGCTGGATTGTAAGGTTGAAATTATTCGCAAGGAAGAAAGCAGCGAATGGAAGTTTTACGGTGCGCGTTTTCTGGATTTGGACGAGCAGCAGCAACGGGCGCTTCGAGCGTATTTGCTGCGCAAGCAAATTGAAGCCTATTTCAAGCTTAAGCAGGAGAAAGCAACGGCTAAGAAGGGGAGATAAACGCGAGTTCCGCGTTGCAAGTATAAGAAGGCGTTTGATCGGATGAAGGTGATCCGGCAGCGCCTTCTTTTTTATAGTCGACCTACAAATATGTTACAATTGGAAAAATAACACATGAAGTACGATGGGGTTCGGGCAAAAGGGGAAGTTGTTATGCGAAGTGGGCTGACAGGATTAGCCGCGCTTGTCGTGGCTGTTGTACTGGCGGGCTCGGGTTACCGGTATGGGATGTTCTTTGATACGATCTTCTATCGGTGGGAATGGATCATCATGGTCGTGTGCTTATTCGTAGTAGGAGCGGCTTTAGCTGCTCATTCTCGGATAGAGGAGAGGCGGCTAAGGGAAGTTATACCCCTGGCGTTCTATGGACTGCTTACGATTGCGCTGTTATACGGGATAGCGTTGTTCCAACGACCGGCTTCCACGCTTGGCAGCCTCGAGCAGGCTTTGCGATGGACGGCTTATGCGGCCTTTGCAATCTCATTGTACAGCTGGTTCTGTACTGGCACCGATACGGTGGTGCGGCAGCATCGTCGGATGTGGCTTTCTGCGGCGATTCAGAGCTCCGGTGCTTTTGTGCTGGCAGGTGCGATTTCGGGTTGGATGGGATGGATCGTTTTCCCCGAGATCATTATGACTACCGGCGATGTAAGGCTGTCCGCTGTTGGAGCTCGATTGTCCGGGTTCATGCAGTATCCGAATTTACTAGGTGCTGTAGCAGGAGCCTATTTGATGTTCGATTTGTTGTTGCTAATAAGAGCAAGAGCAGTAGGCGCATTTATGGGGGCTGCTGCGGCAGTAGTGCCTGTCGTGTTAGTCTTACTGCTGACTGAATCAAGAGGGGCTTGGCTCGTGACTGCGGTTGTATGGCTAGGCGGACTCCTGCTGCTGCAGAGCAAGGAGCGCATTGCATGGCTAATATATAGCGGCTGGGCTTTGATTGGCGGAGGAGCAGCGTATCGTGCTGTCGTTCATGCAGGCTTGCGAAGCGGTACAGCAGGAGCTGGCTCAGGCGATAAGGCTCTGATTGAGCATTATGGAGCGACAACACAGGAGGCCGTGCTTCTGCTTCTGATTTGTGCGGCTGCGCTTGCCGGATTTATTGGTTTGCGGCAGGTGCTGGCAAGAGGACGAGTGCAGCTGCTTAGCCGCATAGCTTGGGGCTGTTGGTTTGCTGGCTTGCTTGGTATGGTCATGCTGCTTCCGTCGGTTATTCAAGGACGCTTAAGCGGCGGGTATCAAACGGCTGGCGCACGCGGGTTATTTTATCAGGATGCCTGGCTGCTGATGAAGGAAGCGCCATTCTTCGGCCGTGGCGGTGACGCGTGGCGGATGTTGTTTACACAAGTGCAATCGGCCCCTTATGTGGGGAATGAAGTACATAGCGGTTATATTGAAATTGTGCTTGACCTTGGCATTGTCGGGCTGTTGATTTTTGGCGCGGTTATGTTTGGCTTGCTCCGGCGAGTTTGGCGATCGAATCCGAACGGCCTTCTCCCTATTAGTGTACTGCTGCTGCATGCGTTGGTGGACTTTGATATGTCCTTCGGCTATTATTGGCTCTTGCTGCTCAGCTGGGTGGTATACTACTCCGGTGAAAACGAGAGCACAGCGGAAGTCAGGCGCGCCATTGTTGCAGCGCCGACGCAACGCGTGCTGCGGACCGCGCTGCTTGTCGCGTCAGCGGCAGGTCTGATCGCCGCTGCCGTGCTCGGCGTGCGATTCGACCGCGCCGTGCAGCACCGCGAGGCGGCTGTTTCAGCAACTCGCAGTGCTGCTGCGCAAACAGCCGCGCTTCGCGCGGCGCTCGAGCTCAATCCGTATTGGACGCGGATTCGACTCGAGCTTGCAGCACTGGCACCGCCGCCGGAACGGGCGGTGCTGCTCGCGGCCGGACTGCGCTATGAGCCGCAGTCCGTGCCGCTCTTGTGGGCGCTCGGCGAGCTGGCGGCCGAGCGGAGCGATGTGCACGGCGCGGCGGCGTATTGGCGCCTCGCCTTGCACTATGATCGTTACGACCGCGACAAGCAGACGGACGCGGTCGTCACGATGGCGCAGCTCGCGGATGGCATGCGAGCTGCTTCGCGCCTCGCCGATGCAAGGCTGGCCGCGCAAACGGCCGTTGCCTTCTTCGAAGCCTATGAGGCGCAGAAGGACAACCCCGGCGTGAACGGCCGCAAATTTGCCGTCACGGCAGAGTCTCAGACAGCGGCGGATCAAAGCCGCCTGCTGCTCAAGCAGCTCGGACCAGTGGAGAGCTAAGCAAGCTTTTTCGATTTGCGCTGTTACATGTTGCACAATTCTACATGTAGAAAGGATAGGAACGATAATGAATACGGCCGAATTTCAGCAGTACGTGAAAGAATGGAGCGCGCTCAAAGGGTTCGACCAGAGCTCCATTGAGCAGAGGATGTTGTACTTGATGACCGAAGTCGGCGAGCTGGCCAAAGAGGTGCTGTCGGTCTCGTTCCATCCGGATGCGGAGCGTAAAGAGAACCTGGGCCATGAGATGTATGATGTGGTTTGGAATATATTCGATCTGGCTAACATGCTGGGGATCGATCTGGAGCAAGCCTTCAAGGAGAAGATGCAGATTAATCAAGAGCGGACCTGGGGTTAGTTCATCGTCAGTGTCAAAACAGGCGCATCGCCCGTGAGGATTGTCCACTCTTCCTATACAGGCGCGGCATAAGCTGTAAGCAACCCCCGAAAGGAGTGATGCTTATGGCATTATCACGCGTAAGACCCAAATATTATTTGCCAAGCTCCGGTAAAGTCATCCGTACATCTGTGCCCAAAACATTAAATGAAACGACTACCACAGGCCCGACTTTCAGCCGACTAACCGTGGTTTGGGTAGCTCAAAACGGTGTTCCATTCCTTACAACCGGCTTCTTCGCTCGTTTGTTCCGCAACAACCAAGTCGTCGCAACGGCTTCCTTTGACTCGTTCGGCGTAGTTCGGTTTAACAACATTGGCACATTGACGAACGTTACTTACACGATCCGTACCTTTAATGCGAACGGCGTTCTGTTTCGTACACGTACCATTCCGTCCGGTGTCCAAACCTATGCAATCATTGGCTAAGCAGCATCTTATCACGCGCAAAACGCTCAATAACGACAACAGCAGCACGGCTCCTCAGAGAGAGCTGTGCTGCTGTTTAGGTTTCAGGGCGTGCTGCTGCGGTGCGAGAAGTGAGTGAGGCAATCATCATCCGCCGAAGGCATCGCGGAAAGCCGTACATAGCTTTGGCTGATCCACTTCCCATAACAGGGCAATATCGGCGCTGACGTTCTCGTCAAACCAGTCGGACAGCAGCTTCCGGTTGCTGGCATGCTCATGAATCCATGGCAAATTGAGATAAACCTTTTGGACGTAGAGCTTCTCGGCGAGCTCCATTTTCTCCTTAGGAATGTACACGCCAAGCCGTTTCACGGTGCGGTAAAGCTCGTTCTCGCAAGCGCGTCTGATTTTGCGTGCAGAAGGATACTCCGAGGTGTGCTTTTGGGTGGAAGGTTTCATCGTAACCGACTCCTCTCTACCCCCTATATATGCACAAGCGCACATACTGGTCACAGCCCTACTGCACCACGATATACCCTACCATCGGCCCGCCGTTTGCAAGCGAGGTATGCGTTAGACATACAATCGGGTATGTTCCTCGCTGTTCGGCAGTGAAGCGCACCACCGTCGTTTGCCCCTTATTCACTTCTCCTTTAATGCCAAGCTCTTGGATGACAAAAGGATGCGATTTCCCGTTTATGCCCGTGATGCGCAGCTCGACATGCTCACCTTTATTCACGACGAGGGTGCCGGGATCGAAGCGGTACACCTCCAGCTCTTTTCCGTCATCGGTTTTGGTTTTGAACTCACCGGTTACAAGTTGATAGACGCGCGACTCCTGCTGCAAAGCGCTCGCCGCTTTGGATTGGTTCCATCTCAAACTCGCGGCTGCAATCACGATGATGAGAACCAGTAGGGTGAATAACCAGAGCTGCTTTCTGCTGACGACAAAAACTTTCGACATATTTGCTCACCCAGCTTTCCTACAAAAGTTACAGCTAGTCTATGCGGAGGCTTGGCCATGAATGCCTGCGGTGGAGGAGGGGGATGGAAGTATGCTAGAATATCGTAAGAGAGGTTTCGTTTCTGGCTGGAAATCGAAGAAAAGAGTCCTCAATATAGAGAATGATAGGAGTTGACGGAGTGGCCTGGTTTCATGAATTAGTGGATACATTGCTGCAATGGATAGAAGGTTTAGGGTATTTTGGAATTGTTATCGGCCTTATGATCGAAGTTATCCCGAGTGAAATTGTTCTTGGTTATGCCGGTTATCTGGTGCATGAAGGTAAGATTTCGTTTCTAGGTGCGGTCATATTTGGTACGATAGGCGCGGTAGCGCAGCAATGGATTCTCTACGCAATCGGTCGCTATGCGGGCCGGCCATTCTTTGAGAAGTACGGCAAATTTATCAAAATCAAACCGAAGCATCTCGACATCGCCGAACGGTGGTTTCTGCGCTACGGGTCAGGCATCGTATTTACCGCAAGGTTTGTCCCGGTTATGCGTCAGGTTATTTCCATTCCTGCCGGGATGGCACGGATGTCCTTCTTGAGGTTTACGGTACTCACTGCACTGGCTTCGATTCCGTGGTCCATTCTGTTCGTTTACTTAGGCCGCTCGCTGGGTGCGAACTGGCATAATATCGACGATAAAGCGGCACCGTACGTACAGCCTGCGATCCTCATCGCGCTTGCGCTGCTGATCGTGTATGTGCTGTTTAAAGTGATGAAACGTAAAGGGAAGTCCATTTAGGACGAGACTGTTTGTGCGCAGGCAGAAACATTTGATACAATATAGTTTAGGAATAAGATCCCAAGAGGAGGCAAATTCACATGGCCAAGAACGTAGCGAACAAGTTGAATAAAGGCATTAGCCCTCAGCAATTTTTAGATTCCATGCAGAAAAATAAAGAAGCGTTTCAAGATTGGGGAAGACGATTTGAATGGTTTAGCGAGGACGATCGTGAGTTTTTCGAATCGATCAACAACCGCGATGATCTGCGCTGTTTGATTCTAATGGCCGAGTGGTGCGGCGACGTTGTTCGCAATGTACCGGTTATTTTCAAAGCGATGGAACTGACAGGCATGCCTATTGACGTCCTTGTTATTGAAGAGCATATGGAAACAATGGATGAATTTCTGACAATGGGCGGAAGGGCGATTCCGATCGTAATCCTTGCAGACACAGGCGGTCATGTACTTGGCCAATGGGGCCCGCGTTCTGCCTATGTGCAGGAGCCGATGACAGCATTCAAGCTGGCGAACCCGGACCGTGAAGCCGCCGATTACCAAGAGAAAATCGCCATCGCACGTCAAGAAATGGGCCGCCGATACGGTGAAGGTACGGGCTATCAGCAAGATATCATTAAAGAGCTGCGCACGTTGCTAGCATCGGTCTAATATGTTCAAGATTGAGACATTTACACTGGGTCCTCTGCAAACGAACTGCTACCTTCTCACCGAGGAAACAGGAAAGCGCGCATTCGTCATCGATCCCGGCATGGGACCGAAGCGACTCATTGAGCGGATTCGCGAGCGCGGGCTTATTATTGAAGCAATTGTTCTGACGCATGCGCATTTTGACCATATGGCCGGCGTCGACGAGTTGCGCCGTGCCTTCAGTTGTCCGGTTTATCTTCATGATGAAGAATCGGACTGGCTGACGGATGCACGCAAGAACGGCTCTGCCCGCTGGGCTGATGTAACAGAGCCGCTGACGACAGAGCCTGCAGAATTTGCGCTGTCGGAAGGGCAGAAGCTGGTGCTGATTGGTCATACCTTCAGCATTCTGCACACGCCGGGACATTCGCCGGGCAGTGTTAGCTTACTGTGCGGCGAGCATCTGATCAGCGGCGATGTTCTGTTCCGGCAATCCGTCGGTCGCAGTGACTTGCCAGGCGGTAAGGAACGCGATTTGTACGATTCGATCCGTTTGAAATTATATAAGCTGGATCCTGCGGTTCGGGTATATCCCGGACATGGTCCGCAGACGACAATCGGCTATGAAATGGCAAACAACCCTTTTGTGCCGGCTTAAACAGCTGGCCTTAAGGGTTCTATTCCGTTAATCTGATGGAGGAATTGAAGCGTGGCTGAAACGAAACAGAAGTTGAAGGATGAAGAATTCGAGGGAAGTGCCTCCGGCAAGATCGAGCTGTCGCCTGAAGAGAAAGCAGCTGAACAGGAGCGTATCGTTAAACGTGTCTCCGCAGAGCTAAACTTGCCGCTTGGCAAGGTAAAATCAGCGGTATCGCTGCTAGATGAAGGAAATACGATTCCTTTTATCGCGAGATATCGGAAGGAAATGACGGGCGAGCTGGATGAGAATGAGCTGCGGGGCATTGAAGAGAAACTGCAGTACATGCGTAACCTCGAGAGCCGCAAGCGTGAGGTCATCCGTCTGATTGACGAACAGGGCAAGCTGACGGAAGAGCTTCGCAGTTCCATTATCGCATCTGTGAAGCTTCAGGAAATCGAGGATCTGTACCGCCCGTATCGCCAGAAGAGGAAAACCCGTGCGAGCGTAGCGAAAGAACGCGGGTTGGAGCCACTGGCGCAATGGCTGCTGTCACAGCCTCGTCAAGCTGATCCAGCGCGTGAGGCTGCACGTTACATAGACGAAGGCAAAGGCGTTCCGACAGCCGAAGACGCGCTTCAAGGCGCAATGGACATAATTGCCGAGCAGCTTGCTGATGATGCCAAAATTCGTGCCTGGGTTCGCCGTTACACGTTTGATCAAGGTATCATGCGCACAGAAGCAAAGGATGCGAAGCAGGAGACGGTATACGAGATGTATTACGCCTACCAAGAGCCGCTCAAGAAGCTGCCGCCGCATCGCACACTTGCCATCAACCGCGCGGAACGTGAAGAAGTGCTTCGTGTCACGTTAGATTTGCAGACGGATAAAGTCCATGACTATATGGACCGCCAAACGATTCGTCCTCAGACAGCGCCTGCTATCCGTACCATCTTGCTGCAAACGATAGAGGATGCTTATAAGAGGCTGATCGCGCCATCGATCGAGCGCGAGGTGCGCGGCGAGTTGACAGAGAAGGCGGAAGAGCATGCCATCAGCATCTTCTCGACGAACCTGCGCAATCTGCTGCTCCAGCCGCCGGTGCGCGGCAATGTGGTGCTCGGCGTAGACCCGGCTTTCCGGACAGGCTGTAAGCTCGCTGTCATCGATGAAACGGGCAAACTGCTGGAAGTAGCCGTGTCCTACCCGACGGCGCCTCACAATAAAGTAGCCGAGGCCGAGAAGCTGATTGGCGGCTTAATCGACCAATACCGTGTAGAGCTCATTGTAATCGGCAACGGAACGGCTTCACGCG
Organism: Paenibacillus sp. N22P23; assembly: GCF_059383735.1. NCBI lineage: Bacteria > Bacillati > Bacillota > Bacilli > Caryophanales > Paenibacillaceae > Paenibacillus > Paenibacillus sp. N22P23. The sequence continues at coordinate 324,833 of NZ_JBXENT010000002.1, read as the reverse complement.
AAACCGAACAGTTTATCGCGGAGCTAATCGGCAAACGCAAGAAAGCGAAGTTAGCTGGCGCAGATGCACTTAAATATATTATCGTCAATGAAGCGGGAGCGAGTGTCTACTCCGCATCCAAGCTTGCCGCAGAGGAATTTCCGAAGCTGGACGTTGCCGAGCGCAGCGCCGTTTCGATTGCGCGTCGTCTACAGGACCCTCTTGCTGAGCTCGTGAAGATTGAGCCCAAAGCGATCGGTGTCGGTCAGTATCAGCATGATGTCAGCCAGAAGCGCTTGGAAGAGACGCTTGGCGGCGTCGTGGAGTCTGCGGTTAACCATGTCGGTGTCGATGTTAATACGGCGTCTCCTTCGCTGCTGTCCTACGTTGCTGGGATCAATGCAACGACGGCGAAGAATATCGTGAAATATCGCGAGGAGAAAGGCAAGTTCAGCGATCGCAAGACGCTGCAGAGCGTGCCAAGACTTGGTGCCAAAACTTACGAGCAGTGCATTGGCTTCATCCGTATACCGGAGAGCCCTAACCCGCTGGATCGTACGCCGATCCATCCGGAATCTTATGCCGTCGTAGACAAACTCTGTGCGACGATTGGCTTGAAGCTGAATGCCTTAGGTACAGAAGCGTTTAAAGAGGCCATCTCCGCCATTCAAACGGAAGAAATTGCACAGAAGCTAGGTGTCGGCGTTCCGACGCTGAGAGATATCGTGGACAGCTTATTGCGTCCTGGCAGAGATCCGCGTGAAGAACTGCCGGCCCCGATTTTCCATACGGATGTACTCAGCATCGAGGATTTGACGCCGGGGATGGAGCTTCACGGCACGGTACGCAACGTCATCGATTTCGGCGCGTTCGTCGATATCGGCATCAAGAATGACGGACTCGTCCATATTTCGCAGTTGAGCAATAAATTCGTGAAACATCCGATGGATGTTGTATCCGTCGGGGATACCGTTACGGTTTGGGTGCTTAGCGCCGACCTTAAGAAGGGCAGAGTCAGCTTGACGATGCGCAAACCGGATTAATCGTCACACCAATGCACGTCACGGCAAAAAGGGTGTTATCTACGAGCAGTCACGACAATAAGCGTCACTGCAAAGAGATAGCACCCTTTTTCTACAAACCTTTTACAAGCTTGCAGAGTCCTCATCAGGCCGTTGACTCGTACGGTAGAAATACCAGCAATCGTTCAATAGACGAATTTGCCTTTGGTCTTTCTTCAGAAAAGCGCGCATTAGTTGATTGCACAGCCATTGCGGCATAGCTTCGCCCTCCTTTCAGCCATCACTTGTTGTACTAATAAGTGTATGGAAGTGGGCGAATGTCCGTGCAGGTCCAACTAGCGCGAATGTTCAAGATTTTGCAAAAACAGGCGAAGCGGAAGCTTAAATGTCGAGCTCTTCCTCGTACCACTGCTCTAATTGTGCTTGCAAAGCGCGAATTTCAGTGAGCAGCGAGATGAGCGGATAGGTTTTCTCTTGAACGGACGAGAATTCTTTCTCCAATTGATTCATGTAATCGAGCCCGGAGTGGATCACAATCGATTTGTCATGAAGCTCTAAATCTGCGCATTCTGCAATGGCATAAGGCAGTACCGGCACTTCGGAAGCGGTTAGCTTGTCGATTTCTTTATGCAGGCGCAAATTAAGCGCGCTTAATTGATAAGCATGTGAGGCAGGCATTTCTACGAACGATAGGTCTTGTCCGTTTTTCATAATGATATAACGCATTTCTGGCATGATCGCGTCTCCCCCTAGATGGATGAATGCTGTGTCGACCAAAGGTCTCCTCAAACCAATCATCATTTACTACTTGACAGTGTAGCGTATTCGTCCTTTAAAATTCAAGTATTATGCGGTTACAAATTCAAGGGAGTACATCGGATGCAGGATAATTTGCTACAGGAATGGGTGGAACGGGTGTCCTTGCAATATTTCGGGATTCCGTTTCGGCACCAAGCGACCTTCAACGGAAGACTGAAGTCTACTGGAGGACGCTATTTTACGAAGACGCACAATATCGAGATCAGCCCTCATCAACTGACCAATTATGGTGAAGAGGAAACCGAGAAGATTATCAAGCATGAGCTATGCCATTATCATTTGCATATTTTGAAGCGGGGATACCAGCATCGAGATGCGGATTTCAAGCAGCTGCTCGCTAGAGTGGGCGGGACGCGATTCTGCAAATCTCTGCCGGAAGGGGTGAAGCGCAAGCAGGAACCCTATCGATTTAAGCTCGTTTGTCGCAGCTGCGGGACCGAATATTTGCGCAAAAGAAAGACCGATCCGCGCCGATATGCTTGCGGAAAATGCCGGGGGATTTTGTTGCTTTATAGGCTTGACTTCAATTCTCAGACATGATACATTATTTCTTGTCACTCATTACTATTCCCTGATAGCTCAGTTGGTAGAGCACTCGACTGTTAATCGAGTTGTCACAGGTTCGAGTCCTGTTCGGGGAGCCATTACTTTTGGAGAGATACCCAAGTGGCTCAAGGGGACCCTCTGCTAAGGGGTTAGACTGCGTAAGTGGTGCGAGGGTTCGAATCCCTCTCTCTCCGCCATTTTTTCTGAATGGAACGCACTTATTTAGTGGACATTCAATTCTCCAATCTCGTTAGCAGCGAGAGGGAGCTTGCAACAAAAGGCCCGTTGGTCAAGTGGTTAAGACACCTCCCTTTCACGGAGGTAACAGGGGTTCGAGTCCCCTACGGGTCACCATTTTCATTCTCGATATGGACAATCACATATCACTTCGCGGTCGTGGTGGAACGGCAGACACACCATCTTGAGGGGGTGGCGCTCACAAGGCGTGAGGGTTCAAATCCCTCCGACCGCATTCCCTAGAAAAACTCTTGAATATTCAAGGGTTTTTCTTCTGTTTAGACGGTAATTGAGAATAAGGAGAGTTCGGGATGATTTATCATTTTATACCAAGGCATGAGTGGATTGCAGCAATAGAGTTACACAAATATGCACCGGAAAGTATCGCTGCTGATGGTTTCATACATTGTTGCACGAAGGATCAAATCAATCTGCTCGCCAATATGTTGTTTAAAGATGAACAAGATTTACTCTTACTTGAGATCGACGAGAAGGCAGTAGAGGCTGAACTTATATATGAAGACTTATATGAAATGAATCAACTATTCCCGCATCTATATGGAGCTTTGAATCTAAATGCAGTCAAAGAAATCTATCATGTGCAATTCATTGTTGATGGTGAGGTTGCATTACAACCTATTGGTGAAGAATAGAGAGCGTGCCCATTCTCAAAGAAGTCATTGCGAGAATAGGCACGCTCATTTTAGTTATTCTTTTGCTTCCAAACGAGCAAGCTCCTTGCGCACGATTGGTGCTACTTTGGTGCCAAGCAGCTCGATGGCGCGAAGCATTTCAATATGAGGCATCGTGCCAACGTTCAAATGAAGGAAGAAACGTGTCACGCCTAAGTTCTTACGCAGCAGTATGATTTTCTCTGCGACATATTCGGGATCGCCTACGTAGAGAGCGCCGCGAAGGCTGCGTGCTGCATCGAAAGTGGCACGGCTGTAAGGCTGGGTCCAGCCCCGCTCGCGCCCGATGACGTTCATCTGGGCTTGGGTTGGGAGGAAGAAGGCATTAGCAGCTTGTTCCGTCGTATCGCTGACGAAGCCGTGTGAATGTGTCGCGATTTGCAAAGTAGCCGGATCATGACCTGCGCGAACTGCCGCTTCTTTATAGAGCTTGACTAATGGAGCGAAGCTCTCGGGCATGCCGCCGATGATAGCGAACGCAATTGGCAGTCCGAGCATACCGGCCCTCACTGCGGATTCCGGATTGCCGCCGCTTGCGATCCAAACCGGGAGTGGTTCCTGAACGGAGCGAGGGTAGACGCCAAGGTTTTGGAAGGCCGGGCGATGGCCGCCGCGCCAGCTTACTTTCTCTGAGGCGCGAATCGCGAGCAGCAGCTCAAGCTTCTCTTCAAATAATTCATCATAATCATGTAAGTCATAACCGAAGAGCGGGAATGATTCGATAAACGAACCTCGGCCGGCCATAATCTCAGCACGCCCGTTCGAAATGCCGTCGAGGGTTGAGAATGATTGATAGACACGGACCGGATCATCCGAGGAAAGAACCGTCACCGCACTTGTGAGTCGGATGCGTTTGGTCATTGCTGCTGCAGCAGCAAGCACAATAGCAGGCGCGGAGCCGGCGTAATCTGAGCGGTGATGCTCCCCGACCCCATAGACATCGAGTCCAACCTGATCGGCGAGAACGATTTCTTCAACCGCATGCCGCAATCTCTCCGCATGGTTAACGGCTTTACCTGTTGTAAGATCATTTGTTGCTTCTAAGAAAGTGCTAATTCCTATTTCCATATTCGCAGTAGTGGTGGTCAATTTGTTTCTCCTCCTTTATTAGTACTAGTGTACTCAGATGTGCGAAAGAAAAACAAGCTAATATGGAATAGTTAGTAGGTGAACTTGAAACTTGATACTTTACTTCATGTATCATGTGATTCGAAATTCTAACGAACCGTACGGGCTTTATTTGGCCAGATTCACCTCTTCCGAGAACGTTACGAACCGTACAGGCGTTATTATGGCAAAAACGGCTTCATTATACATACAAACCGTCAAATAGAGGCTCTACAGTTCGTTAGAATTTTTTCAGAGCTATTTTGGTAGCGAATAAGCGTTCTACGGTTCGTTAGAATTTTCCGTAACTCCTTACCGCTTTACTCACCCCCAATGCCGCACTTCCCATCCCGCAATTTGCTCGTTACAGAATGCGGGCTGCAGTACGCATGATGCGGAATGATTTGTAGGGTTTTAGGGGAACGTATCGATGCGCAGGGCTTCAAGAAATAAAATGAAAAATAATGCTTGCTATTGCCGTTTGGTTTAGATATAATAACACTTGTCGTTTGAAAAGCATGTCGAAAAACGACGAAAATAAGGCCCGTTGGTCAAGTGGTTAAGACACCTCCCTTTCACGGAGGTAACAGGGGTTCGAGTCCCCTACGGGTCACCATTTAAGAGCCATTAGCTCAGTTGGTAGAGCACCTGACTTTTAATCAGGGTGTCGTAGGTTCGAGTCCTACATGGCTCACTTTTACCTCATTCGATATGGCAATTCACATATCACTTCGCGGTCGTGGTGGAACGGCAGACACACCATCTTGAGGGGGTGGCGCTCACAAGGCGTGAGGGTTCAAATCCCTCCGACCGCATCCCAAGAAAAACCCGTAATTCCTTGTAAGATGAGGAATTACGGGTTTTTTGTTTTTTCAGCGTGTGTTGAATCTGATACAATGGTTATGATTTCCTGTTGTACACAAGGAGGGGTCTTGGTATGTCAATTAAGGCTGTATTATTTGATTTTGATGGAACGCTCGCCGATACACTACCATTATCGTTTAGTGCCTTTAAAGCAGTGTTTAAACAATACGATCATAGAGAGGTTACCAACGATCAACTTATTGCCATGTTTGGTCCGACAGAGGAAGGCATAATAGGTGAGAACTTCACCGACAAAGCTTCAGTTTTACAGGCTATAGAGGATTACTACTCGTTATATGAGAAAGGGCATTATCATAATTTCCCTAATGAGCAGAAGCTGGTGGATTTACTTCATTTTCTGAAGGAGCAAGGTGTGAAAATCGGCGTCATTACCGGAAAAAGCAGACGTGCGTTTGTGATCTCATCCGAGGCTTTACAATTACAACAATTTTTTGACATCGCGATTACCGGTGATGACGTCGACAAAGCGAAACCGGACCCCGAGGGTATTCATAAAGCGCTGCACATATTGGGTATAGATAAATCGAGTGCTGTATTTGTTGGAGACAGCAATGCAGACATACTCGCAGGTAAGGCTGCGGGGCTTCGTACATACGCAGTGCGTTGGTTATCTACGTACCAAAGCTCGGTTTATGATAGTTTACCGGATGGCGTGTTTGACCATGTGGCAGAATTTTATGAGTTTCTTGAGAAAGAGCATAGTGACGACTAATAGATCAGAATATAGGGAAGTGACGTTACGACGTTGCTTCTCCTTTTTTTGTCAATTCCATCGTGCGAGAGTGGTATCGAACATGGTATTATATAGTTGGTGATACGTTTCACCAATCGAATAAAATTGAAATGAGAGTGGACTAACGTGAACAACTCAGCCGAAACGAGCAAATCTCTTTCCAAAATCTCATTAAGTGGGGGAAGCCTGCAGTTTACTTTTTTGAACAGCGGAGACTTGTACCAGGCCTCTCATGGGGATGTACTTATCAATCAAGTCCTCTCCAATGCCATCGATGGATCGTTTAACAATGTGTTTCTAAGACTATTCGACGAGGATGGAACGATTACGGAGGTTCTTCCACTGCTGGGCGTTCAATCCCAAAGCCGCTTTGCTTATTCCGATCATGCTGCCGTGTGGGAGGGGGCGGCGAAGGGCGTTTCCTACAAGGTCATTTTCCGGCTATCGGATCGCGGCATCTGGTTCTGGGATATTGCCTTAACCGGTGAAGGCGTTCAAGCGGATCTTGTGTATGGACAAGATATCGGCATTGCCAATCGAGGCGCTGTCCGTTCTAATGAAGCATACGTATCGCAATATATCGGTCATTCGGTGTTTGAAGACACGAGCAAAGGCTACGTCATTTGCTCCAGACAGAATCAACCGCAGCAAGGGAAATTCCCGTATTTGCAGCAGGGGGCGCTAACTGGCGCGATCGGCTACTCCACAGATGGATTCCAGCTCTTCGGATTGTCTTACAAGGAAAGCAATGAAGCGGCAGGCCTTAAGCAGCCATCATTAGCGAACGAAGTCTACCAATACGAGTTTGCGTATGCGGCACTGCAATCGGAACGGATACAATTGAACGGTACAGCGCGAGTCGTATTCTATGGTTTGTATAAGGACAATCATGCTGATGCGGTTGCCGCGCTTGAATATGGTGACGAGGTTGCCGAAGCTTGGGCATGGGCAGATTCACAGACGCTGCTGGAAGCTGTTCAAGAGGTAGAGAAGGTTTCGCTGCATGCGAATATCGGTCAGCCTCTTGTATCTGCATCATTGACCAAAGCCGAAATTGAGCAGCGTTATCCTTCGCGTGAACAGGAAGAATGGGATGGAGAGACACTGCTGTCCTTCTTTACGCCTACGCATGAACATGTTGTGCTCAAGGAGAAAGAGCTTCGCGTAGAACGTCCGCATGGTCATATTATGATGACAGGCAATAATGATCGGATGAATGAGCAGGTTCTGGCAACGACTTCCTTCATGTACGGTATCTTCAATTCGCATATCGTTGTAGGCAATACGTCCTTTAACAAAATGATGTCCAATGCCCGAAACTCGCTCAATATGATGAAGACATCCGGTCAACGCATCTATGTCGAAGTCGGAGGGAGCTATCGTCTGCTGGCACTGCCGTCCGCCTTCGAGATTGGATTCAACTATGCCAAGTGGGTTTATAAATTGCCGGAGGATCAAATCGTCGTGACGAGCTTTACGACATTAGATACGCCGGAGGTGCAGCTGCAGGTCGTTTCGGAAAGCGGCAAATCCTATCGCTATTTGGTGACGAACCAAGTGACGATGGATAATAACGAATACGAAGTGCCATTCCGCATGGAGCAGGAAGGCGATGTCCTTACATTCCGCGCGGATGATCGTTCGTACAGCCGTTCTGTTTATCCTGATCTATGCTACCGCATGAAGCTCGCAGGCGCTTCGATGAGCGTTGGCGATGAGCGGCTGCTGGCTGAGCATGTCCAGCCTGGCGATGCGTCATTGGTTGTGCTGCAAGTCGATGCTGCCGCCAATTGGAGCTTAGTTATTCAAGGGCTTTTGAATGGGGAAGAGCTACCTTTTGTTGTCCGCAATACGGATGAGGAAGCAGCTCGTTACCGTGATTTCTATTATAGAGTAATGAATGGATTTGACCTTTCCCTAGCGGATGGAACAGTCTCAGGCGAGCTGAGCAAGGTAAACACACTCGCGTGGTGGTATACGCACAATATGCTCGTCCATTTCTCAACGCCGCACGGCCTTGAACAATATGGTGGGGCCGCTTGGGGCTCGCGTGACGTATGTCAGGGGCCGGTTGAATATTTCATGGCCACACAGAAGTATGACGTCGTTCGGACGATCCTTCAAACGGTGTTTTCACATCAATATGAGGACACCGGCAATTGGCCGCAGTGGTTTATGTACGATAAGTACATCAAAGTGCAATCGGAAGAAAGTCATGGCGACATTATCGTTTGGCCGCTTAAGGTTATCGGCGAGTATTTGAATGTGACGAAAGACTACAGCATTCTTGAAGAGCAGATTCCTTATACGAACCGGCATACATTTGCGTTTACGGAGCAGACGGATTCACTGCTCGGCCATGTGCTCAAAGAAATTGATTATATTAAAGCGCATTTCCTGCATGGCACGAGCTTGTCTTCATACGGTGACGGTGATTGGGACGATACGCTGCAGCCGGCTAATGCGCAGTTGAAGAAGTATCTGGTCAGCAGCTGGACGGTATCCTTGACCTATCAAGTGATGAAGCAATTAGCTGCGGCGCTCGCTGATTACAATAAGGAATTGTCAGAAGAGCTTTGTGTGCTGGCATCGGGCATTCAAGCCGACTTTAACCGTTATATGCTGCCAACAGGCACCATACCGGGCTTCTTGTATATGGAGAATCCGGAACAGGTGAAGCTGATGATTCATCCTGATGAGAACGAGACAGGCATCCAGTACCGGCTGCTGCCGATGACTAGAAGTATGATCGGCGAGCTGCTTACGAAAGAGCAAGCCTATGCCCATTACGACATCATTAAGGAAAAGCTGTATTTCCCAGATGGCGTTCGCCTGATGAACAAACCGGCTGCCTATAACGGCGGCGTTAGTACGCGCTTCAAGCGTGCAGAGCAGGCTTCCAACTTCGGACGGGAAATCGGCTTGCAATATGTGCATGCACATATCCGGTTTGTCGAAGCGATGGCTAAGCTTGGATTCCAGGATGAGGCGTGGAAAGGGCTGCAGATGATTAATCCGGTTGGTCTGCGCGACGTAGTGCCAAATGCGGAAATTCGTCAAAGCAACGCCTACTTCAGCAGTTCCGACGGCAAATTTGGCGACCGTTACGAGGCGCAGGAGAGATTCGATGAGTTAAGACAAGGCAAGGTTCAAGTGAAGGGCGGATGGAGAGTGTACTCCAGCGGACCGGGAATCTACATGAACCAGCTCATCTCAAACTGTCTGGGCATTCGCCAAGAGGGCGGCGATCTCGTCATCGACCCTGTGCTGCCGAAGCATCTGAATGGGCTGCAGTTTGAGTTCCGCTTGATGGATCAGCCGATCCGATTCGTCTATCATCTGGATGGCAGAGCTGAGCGCAGAGTAACCCTGAATGGAATGGAGGCTTCGCTGCAGCCGACAGCGAACCGATACCGTCAAGGCGGTGTACGGATTAGCCGTGAGACGCTTCTTGCGGGATTGCGAACGGATCAGAATGTGATTGAAATTTATATGTAACTAACAACGCGTACCGATATACACTATCGGTGCGCGTGTTTTTTTATTTGATGGGACAATATTTTAATTTTCAATAGTAGCGATATCCTAATAATTGTGATATATATGATAATAAGGTAGTTCAAAAGGAATAGTGTGGAAGTCCTACCAAAATAAATGCGGGGGATCCGTGATGAGGGAATATTCACGCAGCAGCAACAAGATCGTTATTCAGCATGATGCTGCATCAACAGTCATGCATGAAGCATTAATTGATTATTATCTGGATACTCGCAACTTTAAAGCGATAGCGGAGCTGCAGGAAAAGCAATATAGCCTATGTCAAACCGTTTGGGAATGGGCCCAATCCTGCAAGGAAGGCGACTATTACATTCCCGATCAGGCGATGGAGCTAATCCGGGTTCGCATTAACGAAATCGCGGCATCCGGGACCGTATACATCGCAGATCCGGTTTATTTTATGGACGTGATGCGAGAGAAACTCGTGACGGAGTACCTCTCGGTGGAAGGGAACAGCTATTATTTTGTACGTGCCTAACAGGGACAGTCTCCGGAATATCGAAGGCTGTTTTTTTGTCAGTTGGAAGGGATTAACCTCTTCATGTCGAACAATGTTTTAGGAAGTTCCGTACCTAAACATTGGAAAAGTCAGAAGGGAATGAAAGATTGGCATGCATAACATTGCACAGGTAACTTGGAAAGATGTTTCGTTGGAGGAAGGCTTCTGGGGCAAGTGGCAGCAAACCAATGCCCGTTCTACGGTTAATGCGGTGTATGACCGGTTCTACGAAACAGGCAGAATTAATGCCATGCGTCTGGACTGGAAAGAAGGAATGGACAATAAACCGCATATTTTCTGGGATTCTGATGTGGCCAAATGGATGGAAGGCGCTGCGTATATTCTGTACTACCATCCGGATGATGAGGTTAGCAAGAAACTGGAAACGGTAATTGACTATATCGAGCAGGGACAAGACGAAGATGGTTATTTCAATTCGTATTTTTTGACATGTGAACCGGTGAATCGTTTCAATGACCGCACCGCACATGAGCTCTATACCGCAGGTCATATGATGGAAGCGGCTGTTGCTCACTATTACTCAACGGGCAGTAAGCGCTTTCTGAACGTTATGACACGTTTTGCGGATTTCATTGAAAAAGCGTTCAAGCTTGAAGGAACAGCTAAATATTCGGCACCGGGTCACCAAGAGATTGAATTGGCACTTGTTCGGTTGTGGCAGGCTACAGGAGAAGATCGTTATTTGGAGCTCTCGAAGCATTTTGTTGATATCCGCGGTACGCAGGCGCATGATCGTATTTTCTCCGTGAAGAACGGAACTTGGCCGGCTAGCCCGCCGCTTAACAGCCAATTATTATATAACGATACGTATGCGCAGGATGATGCGCCGGCGCGTCAACTCCCAGCAGCTGCAGGTCATGCCGTAAGAGCGATGTACTTCTACTCTTCGATGGCCGACCTTGCCAGGGAGTATAACGATCAAGAACTGTACGAAGCCTGCCTGCGGCTGTGGGATGATGCTACACTTCGCAAAATGTACGTTACCGGCGGTGTGAGCGGGGAACGTTTCGGTGAGGCGATCGGTGCGGCTTATATTCTTCCGAACGCGGACTCCTACGCGGAGACATGCGCTTCGATCGCAATGGCGTTCTTTGCGCAGCGGTTGTTCTCGATTCACCCTGATGCTCGCTATGCGGATATCATTGAACGCCAGATGTATAATGGCGCTTTGGCAGGGCTGTCGCTGGACGGAGGGGCTTTCTTCTATGATAATGCGCTGCAGTCTGCCCCGGCACATAATGATTTTCTGAAAGGTATCCATGATACACGGAATCTGTTCCCGCATTACCGTCGCGAGCGTGTATTCGAATGCTCCTGCTGCCCGCCTAACATCTTTAGGTTCATCGCTTCACTTGGCGAGTACATCTATGCGACGGAGAAGGATACGCTGTACATCAGTCAATATGTACAGAGCAAGGCTGAAATTAAGCTGACTTCCGGTACCATGCCGGTCAGGCAAACGACAAATTATCCTTGGTCGGAAACGGTAGCTGTTCATGTGAATGCCGAGCAAACACCTGATGCAACGATCGCGTTCCGGATGCCGGGATGGTGCACGAACCCGAGCGCTTCGATCAACGGGGATGTAGTATTCGATACGAATACGCTGGCTTCGGGAATCGAACTGAAGCATGGCTACTTGTATATCCCGGCAAGCTTGATTGCGGGAGGCAGCGTGACGCTCACCTTCCCGATGCCGGTTGTTGAGTTGGAGGCGAACCCGCTTGTAGCGGAAGGTGCAGGCAAGGTTGCCCTGATGCGCGGACCCGTGGTGTACTGCTTGGAAGCGGCGGACAATGATTTTAATCTATTTGATATGACGGTTCTGCGTGAGCCACAGTATAAGTCCGATATGTGGGATGTTAACGGTGTACCGGTTGTGATGCTGCAAGGACAGGCTGCGGTCCGTTCGAACGTGGAATGGGATCAAACGCTTTATCGCTCCGGCGGCTCCAAGTACTCGAAGGTAACCTTTACTGCTGTCCCCTACTTTGCTTGGGCTAACCGTGAGGTTGGCGATATGGTCGTATGGCTGCGTAAGGAATCCAATTTATTCGCTTAATAAGGTTTTAGGAGCAGCTTCTCAAGAAATTGAGAAGCTGCTCCTTTTTTTATTGCCGTAATTGAAAGTTTCAAACAAATGGATATACGAGAATCTTTTAAATATTTAGCTGTCGAAATAGGGTGAAATAATATTTTTTTTGTAAAAAGTCGTTTTTTCCCCCCATTTTACTGGTGGCTCGTCGGAGTTATTCATCATCGCTCTAGAAAAGGAGACACTCAGAACTTATCTATTTACAACTTTTCTTCGGAAATTACTGCTGCTTTCATAGGATTAAAGCTCAATTAAATGGATGAATATACCAGTGGATTGATAAAAAACCGTGAAATTCCCCCAGTTTACTCCGATTACTGCTCCTATTAATATGATATTAACATTCTCCAAGATTTAATAATTTAACGAAGGGAGCCATGCAACAGCTTCGCTGGTTATGCAGGCGAATGGAATTGTTTTTTTTTTTTTGATCATGATTCATCAATTCATTATTTATAAAATTCACAGAGTGAGGGCTGATTTCCATGATTCGAGTAGGAAATAAAGTTATGCAAGGTTCTCTGGCAGCGCTTCTGCTGTTAGGACCTGTCGTTGGAACGCTTCCGCAGCATGCGGCAGCAGCTGTAGTGAATCCCTTGGCTGTTATGACGGACGCAGATGCAGTTGCAGCTGATGCAGCGGCACTGGCACTTCAATATGTATCGAATGCTCCTATTGATATCACTGCCGTTACACAAAATCTATTGTTGCCGACTACAGGCGCTTCAGGAACTACGATTGTATGGACGACAGACAATCCTACTTACATAAAGATGTATGGCGCAAGTGATTTTAATAATCAGAATGGTAACGTCAACCGTCCTCCATCAGTTGATCAAGTGGTGCATTTGACAGCATTGATTACGAAGAATGCAGTTTCGGAAACGAGAACCTTCGAGGTTATCGTGAAGGCAGCGAACTACAACGGGGTTCAGCAATATGGCTGGGGCGGGACTAGTCCGAATAATAAGTACTCGTATGCCGCTGATGTAGCCTTCGATGCCACTGGAAACATGTATGTTGTAGATGTAGCCTCGGTTTTTGACTGGTTTACTGGCGCGGGAACTTCTAATACGGTTGTCAAGAAGTACGACGGCAATGGGAATTTCGTCAAGAGATATCCAATTAATGACATTGGTCTTATGAATATTATTGTTGTAGGCAACACGCTATACGGTATTTATAAAGTAGCCAGTACAGAAGAATTCGGAGCAGCGACGAACTATGCCATGAAATATGACTTGCTTACTTCCGCAGCAATAGGCGATCCGGTTAACTTAGGTCTAGAAGATAGCGATCAAGCCGTTATGCAGGCTCTGGCAGTGGATGGAGCAGGTTACCTTTACATCAATTTTGGAGGTACGAGCATTAAAAGATTTAACCCGGATGGAACGCTTGATGCCGGGTTTGCTTATGATGGCAGCGACTATTTAGGAGCTGGAACTACTTTAAGCAAAGTAAAAGAGATTGCCGTTAACAACGGGAAACTTTATATAACATCGGATAATGGTTATTTCTTAGTTTGTGATACAACTACCGGTCTAACTGACGGAACACTGACAGATGCAATCAAAGCATCATTGCCGGTTGCTGGTCCATTCAAGATGCCGGTTGTTTCAAGTGATGCTTCAGGTAACGTCTATTTGATGGAGAATGATGCGGTTTATAAGTTCGATAATCTTGGAGCGCTTGTAAGTAAAACACCATCTAACCCTACCCTGTCCAATAACGGAATGAAAACGGTACTTGGTTTGGATTCACAGAGTCTGGATGGCGTATATACAAATGATTTCGGTACTGTAATCAACAAAGTCAGCGCAGCAGCAGTTACTGATGCCTATGCGGTTGCTTTTGATAAATTCAATTTATCAGTTGGCTACCGTACGGATGAGACGCCATTCGCAGTAAAGAGCAACATATCGCTGCCAACCAGCGGCGTAGATGGATCTACAATTGCTTGGACATCCAGTGACCCAACGGTTATAGCTGCTAACGGTACGATAACTCGTCCAAAACCTTCTCAAGGCGACAAATCGGTTACTTTGACGGCGACGATCACCAGAGGTGCGGCAACTCCTGATTCCAAGACATTTAACCTCACCGTCGTGGCAAGAACGCTTGCGGAGATGGGGCCGGCTGATGAACCAGCTGCAGCACTATCGCAAGGTACTGCGGCCGGAACGACGAAGCTAAGCGGCGTAGATGCAACGATGAAGTATTCCGTTAACGGTGGAGCTTTTGAAAGCATTGCCGAAGGCGTGACTTCAATCGATAACATCGCCGTTAAAGTCGGCGATACCATCAATGTTTACGTAGATGCAACGGTAGATCACCTGGCATCAAGCGAGCAGACGTTGACTGTTGAACTTGCGAATATTAAGCCGGTTGGCGCTCCATCTACTACGTTATCGCCGGGCTTGGCAGTTGGAACAACGAAGCTTAGCGGCGTAAATGCAACGATGCAGTACGCTGTAAACGATGGAGAATACCAAGCCATTGCTGAAGGTGTAACTTCAATCGACATTCCAGTCAATGCCGGCAATACGATCAAAGTCTACATACCTGCAACCGAAGACGCGCCTGCTTCGCCGGTGCAAACATTGACGGTGGCTTTAGCGGATATTAAGGCTGCTGCAGCACCTACAACAGGAGCTCTTCAACTAGGTACTACAGGTGGAACAACAACGCTGATCGGCGTAACGGCTGGCATGGAGTACAAAGTAGGGAGCGGCGGCACCTACACATCAATCACAGGAACAACTGTTGAGATTCCAGTTAACGCAGGCGATCATATTTTTGCGCGAGTTGCTCAAGCAAATGGACAGCCTGCATCGGATGCACAAGACCTCGTAGTCGGATTGTCAAACATTAAGCCGGCTGCAGCGCCGACTGCCACATTGGCAATTGGTTCAACCACAGGCTCTACGAAGTTAACTGGCGTTTCGAGCGAATTGGAATATTCGTTAAATGACGGCACCTACACAGCCATCTCAGGAACTTCGGTAGAAATCAATGATGTTGCTGAGGATGATGAAATTAAGGTTCGCGTTAAAGAAACAGCATTGCAACCGGCATCCGACGAGCAAGTACTAGAGGTGACGTTAGACCTGATCAAACAACCGGACCCAGTATCACCGCCGAGCGGTGGTGGTGGCGGTTTTGTCGGCAACGGTGAAACGAAAGTGACTGGGCGTGCAGGCGACGCGACCAATACTCGTACAACGCTATCGGATGGAACATTCAAGGACGAGGCAGTTCTATCCGCTGAAGATGCAGCGAAAGCATTGACTGCAGGTGAGAAATCCGTAGAAATTACACTAACGGATGAGCAGGACAAAGTGTCCAGCCAGTCCGTAACTCTCCCAAGCGATGCAGTTAAGAAGCTGACAGAAGCTAAAGCTGATGTAGCGATCAATACAACTAAGGTTCAAGTCCAAATTCCAAGTGCATCATTGAACAGCGCGAAAGAAGATGTAGAATTCACGATTAATCCTGTTAAAGATACGGCAGGATTTGAGAAAACTGCCGCTAAACAGGCAGTTGTACAAGCAGTAGCCGTTGGCAATGAATTGAAAGTCATCGGTAAGCCTGTGGAAATCTCGACTAATCTTGAAGGACAACCTGTAACGCTCGTATTGCCGCTTGGCGATGTTAATGCGGAAGATTTGAAGGACATTGCCATCTATATTGAGCATGGTGATGGAACGAAAGAACTTGTCCACGGTACAGTAGTGCAATATGACAAGTCCGGTCAGAAGGGACTATCGTTTACGGTAACGAAATTCAGTACGTTCGCGATCGTGAAGATTCCGGGAGTTGACAACCACTTAGCGGAAGGAACCGCTCAGAAAGCTTATGTGAATGGCTATGAAGACGGTACTTTCCGTCCGAATGCTCAGATCACGCGTGCTGAGGTAGCGACGATTATCGCGCAAATCGCTCAAGTAGAAGCAAATGGTACAGATATTGCGTACTCAGATGTTGATGCAAGCTACTGGGCGAAGAGTGCTATCTCTGCCGTTACGAAGATGGGCCTTATGAAGGGGTATAACGATGGCACCTTCCACGGCAGTCAAATCATTACACGCGCAGAGATGGCATCCATTGTCGCGAAATTGCTAGGCTCGACAGAAGCATCCGCAGCAAGCAATTTCAAAGATATCGCGTCAAGCTGGGCACGTGCATCCATCGAATTGGTCTATGCCAAAGGCATCATTAAGGGCTACGAGGATGGAACATTCCGTCCGCTGAACTCGCTTACTCGCGCAGAAGCGGTAACGATGATCAATCATTTCATGGGTCGCAGTAAAGTAACCGGCGCAGCTGAAGCAACATGGTCTGACGTACCGGCTAGTTTCTGGGCATTCGGTGAAATCGAAGCAGCTTCAAAGGATTTACCAAAAAAAGCATAGTTGTATGACGCTAGAGAGAAGACGTCGGCATTTACGTTGACGTCTTACTTTCTTCTATTGTAGTGATTTCGCTAGTCTAGTATTTTTTTTGCAAAAAAAAGTCAGAGGATGGGTTGCAACAGATGAATTATTCTAAATTATTCTCCAAAAGACTCACCAAGAACATCGCTATTTTGTCCGTTTCAGCGCTGATGATGTCGAACATGACAACTGCATTTGGCGATCGAGTGGTGCTTCCAAGCCCAGTTCCGGGTCAGCAAGATTTGTTCCAGAACACTTCGGCCGAAGATGACCATAAGGGGATCTCCGTAAGTTATGCAACCGATACATCGTTAACGCAATCTGAGCTTGATGCCTTCAAGCAGCAAGCTGCAGATAGCCTTAATGCTGCTCGTGAGCGCTACGTGCAAAGCCAGTTGAAGGTTAAGCTACTAGATGCTAATGGTAATCCGTATAAACCTGACGATATCGTTAATGTGATCGTACAGCTGGATGGACAGACCGTTTCACAAATGACGGCTACCACCAGCGGTCCGCGTCCAACTCAACAAGCTCTAACAAATGCAAGAAATCAAGTGCTTGAAGATATTCAAGCCACACAAGACCTCATTCAGAGCGGTCTGTCCGGACAAGGCGTATCTGTAGGGCAATTAAATGCAGGCTCGAAGACAGGAGCTCGTCAGGTTACTTTTAAGCAAACATATGAAAATGTTTTCAAAGGTTTCAGCGTGAGTAATATCAAATTCAGCGATATTGATTATATTAAGTCACTGCCGGGCGTTAAATCCGTCACGCTTCAGCGTACCTTTATGCCGGCTGCTACTACTCTGAATAAACAGCATGAATTCACGAATATCGAAGATATTTGGAGCGGAGCTGCAGTAGGTAAGGATGTTGGCTACAAAGGTGAAGGCATGGTCGTTGCGATCGTGGATACCGGAGTGGATTATAACCACGAAGCATTCCCGGATCCGAGTGCAGCTGCGTTAGCGAAGGCGAAGTTCAAGAAAGGGAAGTACAAGAGAGCAGACGGAACGACGTCGTTAAAAGTTGTCGCTGGCTACGACTGGGCTGACCAAGACGATGATATTATTCCGCATGTAGAATTACCTACGACAAGCACGAGCTCGCACGGCGTTCACGTAGCCGGTATCGCTGCAGGTGCAGGACCGATCTTGGAAGGTGTTGCACCGGAAGCACAAATTATTGGAGAGAAAGTATTCTCCGATTACTTGTCGGGCGCTCTGGAAGAAGACATCGTGAAAGGGATTGATCATGCTGCTTCCTTGGGAGCGGATGCCATCAATATGAGCTTGGGCTCATCCTCCACATTCGATGAGAGAGATCCTCAAGATCCGATCGGTATTGCGATCCGCAATGCTACGGATGCAGGACATATCGTCGTTGTTGCAGCGGGTAATGCTTCTAACGCTTATGACGGGCAATCCAAAAATTTGAAATCGACGATTCGCTTAGGTGAAACGCCTGATTTGAACAAAATCGGTTCCCCGGGCGTGTATCCGGATTCGTTCACGGTAGCTGCAGCGAACAATCTGATTAGCAAAAGAACGATAGGCTTCCAATTCATGGATGAGAATGAGCAGAACGTTGTTATCCAAGGCGAGGGTTTAGATAGCTTCGGAGCGGATAATAACACGATCGTTTCGTTAGGTCCGGATAAAGTCGGCGTACAGGCTGATTTTGAAGGCAGATCCGATATTGCAGGTAAAATCGTTCTGATTAAGCGCGGATCGCTGTCATTCAATGATAAGGTTGCGAATGCGAAGCATGCCGGTGCGATTGGCGTTATCGTCTACAATAATAGCGATGAGAACCAAGCGCCGTCACCGCAAGGGATGATGCATGATACTCCGTTCTCGTTCATCAGCAATGCTGATGGTTTAGTATTAGAAGCGGCTATTGCACTATTTAACGAATACGACGGCGGTGGTAATGTCGGAATTGGTGGTCAATCAGTTCAGACACTTGCAGCGGGTCCAGCGATCAAGAAACATGGTGCGATTCCACTCCAAATCGTCTCTGATGTGGAAGGCTCGGCTTTCTCAGCGTCCAATCCGGGTCACCCTACAGACTTTACATCATGGGGAACTACAAGCGATTTGAACTTGAAGCCGGATATTATGGCTCCAGGTCATATTATCGTGTCATCCATCCGATCTTCGGATCCGGCTATTGCCAACGGTGCTGATAATGCCTACGAGCAGGAGAGCGGTACATCGATGGCGGCTCCCTATGTGGCAGGCGCTGTTGTAGACGTCATGCAAGCTCTTATCGATACGAAAGGCTTTACGCCGGGTACGAGAGCGTTTGCGCAAACCGTTAAGAATTTGTTGATGAACACGTCGATCCCGGATGTACGTGATTATGTAACGGACGAGGATGCGCCTGACTACATGACCCAATATCAACCGAGACGACAAGGTTCCGGTATGATCCGTCCGGATTTGGCAGTGAAAACGCCTGTAGTCGTTGCAGGAGAAGATGGAACGGCGGGTATCAGTCTGAAAGAAATCGACGAAGATACGACGTTCACATTGACGGCTACGAATCTGACGAACCTACCGGTCGTATATGATCTAAGCGGCACGGTTATGGAGGATATCCTAAACGATGCGTCGGATTCAAGTTCAGATAATATCCGAAGTAAAAATATGAAGGATTCCACTGTAGAATTTACTTCGAATGGTCATGATGTAACCACCATTACCGTTCCGGCTAATGGGAAGACGAAAGTCGATGTTACACTGACGATTGATAACAGCTTCACAAGAAATACATTTGCTGAAGGATATATCAAGCTTGAGCCGACAAATGCCAACTTGCCTACGCTTAGCGTTCCGTATAACGGTTTCTACGGCAAATGGGATGAGCCAAGCATCATCGATACACCGATCATGCAAGACGAAACCGGCGTATGGGCGCATAATGAGCCAACGTCTATCGGCATAGCGACGCCAATTGGGACGTTCTTCCATCCGCTTCCGGAGACGGATGAAGAGAAAGCGTTGGGAGATAAATTCTATTCCTTTAGCTTCGATCGACGTATGGGAATCGCACCGGTTTCGCTTCTGGCTTTGCTGCGGAATGCACGTCATCTGAATGTAGATGTTGTGGATCAGACTCACACTCCGGTCACGCATTTAACGGATGATGAGTGGCAGCCTAAAGCGGATCCTTATACATCCGGTTCTTCCGCAATTATGACGAGTGACATGATCTGGGATGGCACGAATGAAGGCGTTCCTGTCCCTGACGGTCAATATTATTTTGCCGTAACGGCAACGGCTGACTATCCGGGTGCTCGTCCGCAGCCAACCGTCTATTTGCCTGTATTCAAGGATACGACCGCACCTGCGGTGACAATTCTGAAGCACCAAGGCTACGAGGATTTCAATAGTCCTGAAGTTTCGGCTAATGGCGGCTACACGCTGAACTTCACAGTGGCTGACGAGAGTATTACGCCTAATAATTATGGGAATGTCGTTCTCGCACAGAATGGTATTGAACTTACGCCGGCTGAAATGCCGTTGATCACGAAAAATGAAGACGGCACCTATCAAATTGACTTATCCGGCAAGGATAACTATGGCGATCCGTGGCTGAAGAACGGCAAAAATGTGTTCAATCTCTATGTATTTGACCGTGCAGGTAATGCAAGCAACGATGAAACGGTTGTCATCGAGAATAACCAGAACGCCGTTACGATCGATCTCCACTCGGCGTCATACAATCATGGTGTCAAGAGCCTTTACTGGGATGCCAATGTAAAGCCGGGCGGCAATGTGAATCTAAGCATTGATGCCTATGGAGAAGAGCTTGAAAAAGTTCAAGCTGTAATCATGGGCGAGGCCGATGGTAGGTTCTCTGTACTGAAGACTACTCCGGTCGATGTTGCCTTTACGACGACGACATTAACGAATCATATCGAGAAGAAGTACTCGGTTGAAGCGGATATCGCAATTCCGAGCGACTTAGCGCCCGATATGTACAGAGTGGGCTATGTGTTCCTTAAGAATGGCGAAGTTTGGAACAGTCCGGGTGTTCCTTTCATCGGGATTGACACCTATGTAAGTAACGAAGCGCCGACGATCACATTGAACACGAGTCAAGCAGCTGGTCAGACGGGAACGACGACTTCGAGAGCTTATTCCGTAACACCAGGCGAGAGCCCAGTGTCGTTGATGCTAAATACGACGATTACGGATAAGTACTTGTTATCAAGAGGCTACAAAGTAAGCGTTCAAGTGGATAATGATGCTCCGATCGTAATGGGAAGCATTATTCATACGGTCGCCGGTCCGGAAAATCTGCGTTATCCGGTGCAATTGGCCGAAGGCGATCATACACTCGTATTTACAGTCGTTGACGCTGTAGGTGATACAAGCACCGTTAGCTACAATGTCAATGTCAATGATGCGACTGTTGATGTGATGAATGGCGGTACATTAATTGATAGTATCCCAATCAAAGCAGCCGGAACGCTATCGACTGATGAAGCGGTTGTAGACTTCGACGGAATGGATAGGGAAGCTCATTCGGAGTCATCTGATCCGTATGTTTCCGGAACTTTGACAACGCCAAATGGTAGTGATCCTTTGAATCCTAATCCTGATTTTGCGCCGATATTGTTAATGGGCGATCAGCAGGAGTCGGCTGTTCTCTATTATCTCTCAAAAGATTTTAGAGCTAGCCAAAACGGTCAGGAAATTTTTTATCCTGCGGGCACTTATCTCTTCGACCGCCAATTAACAGGTTATCGGGATGCGGGCGGATACGGTCAAGGATATAGTCAAATTCCGGTAACGGTCATTGACTATATGGGGAATAAATCGGTGTCTTATATCGATCTGTACAAAGACAATGTCGAGACAAGGGTAGATCTGGACGGTGCTATGAAAGATCCGGCCAATACTGTGTCCTATTACACCAATGACGACACATTCACCATTACAGGAACTGTTACGGACCCGGTGAGCGATATCTATGCACTCATGGTTGATTGGCATAAAGCCAGAGAATGGACGCTTGAAACACCAATTGAAGACAGAAATATGTATAGGAATTTGTTTGGCGATCAATGGATACAAACATTCGGATGGGATCTACAGGCTGAAGGACTGGTTCAGAAGCTCGCGGATACGGCAGACATCGATGGTGATGGCAAGCCTGATGGCGTGCATACGTTCAGCTTTACCGCAACGGATCTTAAGCCCGGTCATAACATGTTTGAGATTGACGGCGGCAAAGTCATGCCGAACGCTAAGACATCGTTCACAGGGAATCATCCATTGGTACTCAATATTGATGTATTCCGTTTCGCAGGGGCAGACGCTTCCGATGCGGGTATCGTAGCAGACGTCGCTGCAGGTTTGACGTGGGATCGCATTAAAGGCCAGAACCCGGATAGTGAGCTGCCTAATATGGCTTATACGAACCTGGCATTGCCGACTTATGACAAAGCTGCTCAAACCACGATTAGCTGGAGCAGCACGCCGAATATCATTTCAAATGAAGGTCTGGTAACCAGACAAGCGGTTGATACGGATGTTACGCTGACTGCAACAGTTACAAGAGGAACGGAGTCTGTTACAGTGCCTTTCACTGTAAAGGTTCCAGCTCTCAACGCGGTTGACCCTGTTGATGAGGATCTCTCTTATCTGACATGGGATACGATTCGCGGCGGAAACGCGGACGAGTCGGATATCACAGAAGCGCTGAAGCTTCCGGCACATGGAGCAAACGGCACGACGATTACTTGGAGCTCAGATATGCCTAACTATCTGACGAATGAAGGAATCGTTTATAAACCGACGTTTGGTGAACCGGACGCAGTAGTACATCTGACTGCGACAGTAACAGATGGCACTGTTGCGAAGACGATTACATTTGATCTGACCATTAAAGCAGATATGGACAAACAAATCGAAACGCAGATCCGCAGAGCCATTCAAGCACTTGATGTTAAGAAATTGCTTGGCAAGAACGTCTCTGAGATTGATGTCACGCAAGACTTGGTACTGCCTGCAACCTTCGATGGCGGTGGAACGATTATTTGGGAATCGGATAACGGATACGGAGTTGGAGATCCTTCTCCATACCTCTCCGCAGCGGGTAAAGTAACAAGACCGACTGCAGAAGAAGGCAACCAAGGTGCCAGCCTCTATGCGAGGTTTACGTTGAACGGCTACTACATGTGGGAAAGATACGACTTCTATATCAGAAGTGCGGATACGAATGACGGCGAATCCGTGCAAGCGGCGCAAGCTGCAATCGTATGGAATTTGATCAAGAAGGATAATGCGGATCAACAAGCGGTAACAACCGACTTGAACCTGCCGACAGCAGGCAATTATGGAACTTCCATCGCATGGACGTCGAGTAATCCGTCTGTTATCGCATCGAACGGAGCGGTATCAAGACCGTCTAAATCTCAAGCTGATGCAGAAGTCACGCTAACAGCAACAACGCATAAGAACGATGCAGCTCCACTGCAGAAGTCAATCAAAGTTGTTGTATTGCATGACCCTGCTAAAGCAGATGCACCTGCTAACGGTGGCATTGGCGGCGGTCCAATTGGCGGAGGAGACACAGGAGCAACAACGGATCCAGTCAAAGCAATCGATGCGCCAAGCAAAGTATCTGAAACAGTAGAAGAAGGCCGCACGATCACTTCCGTTAAAGTAGACGATGCCGCACTTCAAGAAGCACTGAAGAATAGTGCAACCGGTGTAGTCGTTAACCTGAAATCGGACAAAGTGAGCGATGTTGCTCAAGCCGTACTAAGTGCGCAAACAGTACAAGAGCTTGTTAACAAGCAAGCGACGATTGCATTCACGGCTCCAGGCGCATCTTATACGCTGGATACAACCGAATTGGATCTGCATGCGGCATCGATCCTTCTCGGAAATGGCTTGAATCTGAACGATATTCAAATCTCGATTCAAATTGTGAAGCCTACTGCAGAAGAACTGCAAACGATCGACAAATCTGCAGCCGATCACAATACGACAATCGTAGGAGCACCTGTATCATTTAACATTGTTGCTTCCTACGAAGGCAAAGATGTAATCATGGATAAATTCAATGGTTATGTACAGCGCAGCATTGTGATCCCGGGCGGTACGAACCACGTTTCCACTGGTGTTGTCATCGACGAAGATGGCACAATGCGTCAAGTGCCGACGTTCATCGAACAGACAAACGGTAAGACGGTTGTGACAATCAACAGCTTGACGAACAGCATGTACGCACTTGTTAACCAAAATGAGCAAGCTGCTTTCAGTGATGTGAAGTCCGGCTGGGCAAAGTCTGCTATTGAGGACTTAGCTTCCAGAATGATCGTAAAAGGTCAATCCGCTGGCAAGTTTAATCCAAGCGGCAATATGACAAGAGCAGAGTTCGCAACGATTCTTGCGAATGCGCTGGGTATCAAAGCAAGCACTACTACGACACAGTTCAAAGATGTTGCTGCAAACGTATGGTATGCGAATCCAGTTTCCGCAGCCTATGAATACGGCCTCATCACAGGTGTAACTGCAGACACATTTGCACCGAATAAGAACGTAACTCGTCAAGAAGCCATGTCTATGCTGGCACGCGCCATGAAATTGGCTGGCTTTGACACAACAATGAATGCAAGCGGTATTTCCAGCGCGCTTGCGGGCTTTAAAGATCAAGCTACAGTTAGCGAGTGGGCGAAGTCGGCAGTAGCCATTAACGTGAAGTTCGGAATCGTTAACGGCGATGCAACGCACTCCCTGCATCCTCAAAACAACATCAGCCGAGCAGAAGTAGCTTCGATCGTAGAGAAGCTGCTAAAAAATGCAAAACTGATCAACTAATTGCTCGTAATTAATAAAAAGCAGTACGTGATAACCCCACGTACTGCTTTTTGCTTTTAGGGGACTAGGGTATGGGGTATCGCATGTTCGCTTACACTGGTAAAATTGAACTTATTGAAGATTAAGAGAGGAAGAAGTCGGTTCATGCTGCGTGCAATCATACGGAAAATGTCACCTGCAAGGCTCATCGTATCCGCTTATGTAATCGGGATCTTATTCATTACGCTGCTGCTTATGCTGCCGGTCAGCTGGAAGCAAGGCGTCCGCCTTTCCTTTATAGACGCGTTATTCACTGCCGCCAGTGCGGTGAGTGTTACGGGACTAACGACAGTTAGCACAGGCGATTCGTTCAGTGTCTTCGGTGCGGCTGTGCTTATCTTTGCCTTTCAATTCGGTGGGATTGGTATCATGACGCTCGGCAGCTTCTATTGGTTCCTTCTTGGAGAGAGGGTCGGCCTGCTGGAGCGTAAACTCATTATGATCGATCAGA
This sequence comes from Paenibacillus sp. N22P23, assembly GCF_059383735.1. Classification (NCBI taxonomy): domain Bacteria; kingdom Bacillati; phylum Bacillota; class Bacilli; order Caryophanales; family Paenibacillaceae; genus Paenibacillus; species Paenibacillus sp. N22P23. The sequence continues at coordinate 299,876 of NZ_JBXENT010000002.1, read as the reverse complement.
ACCGCAACCAGCTGTCAGGACTTATGCAGCTGATGAGGCTTGTACTGCTGCTCACGCTTGCGATCGAACTGCTTGGAACGATCCTATTCAGCGTGTATTTCTATACGAGCGGAGCTTCGGACACGATTTGGAGCGCAATATTTAACGGGTTGTTCCATGCCGTATCCGCATTTACGAATGCTGGATTTGATTTGTTTGGAGATTCGCTCATTCGATATTCAGACGACTACTTCGTACAAATTGTAACGATGGCTTTAATTGTGCTTGGTGCTGTAGGCTTTCCCGTTCTTGCCGAGTTGACGGAATGGGCAAGAAATAAGAATAAACGGTTTCGGTTTTCTCTGTTCACAAAAGTTACGATGCTCACGCACGCCATTCTGATCCTGATCGGGTTTATTGGTATATGGCTGACGGAAGCAGGCCATTCGTTCGCGAATATGCCATTACATCAGCAATTAATGAATGCTTTGTTCACCTCGATTACGTCTCGCAGCGCCGGACTTACGATCATTGATATGTCCTCGCTGCATCAGGCGTCACAAATGCTCATTTCGGTATTGATGTTTATTGGGGCGAGTCCGTCGAGCGTGGGTGGAGGGATCAGAACGACGACGATCGCCGTTATTGTGATCGTGATGATCAACTTTGCGAAAGGTGAGAAGGAGATTCGCTTGTTCAAGCGCTCGATTAGCAAAGATGACGTATATAAAAGCTTCGTGTTCTTTGCCATGTCCGTGCTGCTCGTCATCGTTGGCATATTCGCCGTACTTATGGCGGAGGCGCATCGTTACGATCTGTCTGCTGTGCTGTTCGAGGTCACTTCGGCATTCGGCACCTGCGGACTGTCGACAGGAATTACGGGAGCACTTCATGACTCTGGCAAAATCACCTTAATACTGCTGATGTTTATCGGACGAATCGGGATGTTCTTGTTCTTCTCCTTGTTCACTTCCGGGAAGAAGAAACCGGATATTAAGTACCCGGAGGAAAAGCTCATTATCGGATAACTGTTGCGGATCCTATTTGAATGTGATATAGGGCCTGGCTTATAATCGAATGGACAACGCGCAAAAGGGGATGGCGAAGAATGAGTGGATTGTATCATGTACTCGGAGCGAAGCAGTTTGATCGGGGAGAGCTGGAAGAACTATTCGAGTCAGCGAAAGGGATGGAGCAGGTAGCGCGGGAAGGCGGCAACCAGCGTTTCCCAAACAAAATTATGAGCACGCTTTTCTTCGAGGCGAGCACACGTACCCGCTTCTCCTTCGAATCGGCCATGCACCGACTGGGCGGCCGCGTAATCGGTACGGAGAATGCGAGCCAATTCTCGTCCACGATTAAAGGAGAAACGTTAGAGGATACGATCCGAATCATTTCGGGCTACAGCGATCTCATCGTCATGCGCCATACGGATATTGGGGCTGCGAAACGTGCTGCCGCGGTTTCGAATGTACCGGTTATCAATGCGGGGGACGGCTCTGGTGAGCATCCGACCCAGGCACTCCTTGATTTGTATACGATCCAGAAGGAATTTGGCGGGATCGATGGGCTTCATATTGCGATGATCGGCGACCTGACTTATGGCAGAACCGTACATTCATTGAGCTACCTGCTGGCCAATTACAAGGATGTGCATCTCTCCTTTATCTCACCGGATAATGTGCGAATTCCTTCCTATGTAAAACAGTACTTGGATGAGAAAGGCATATCCTATGAGGAAACAACGGATCTATCCGGCATTGCCAAGACGGCGGATGTGTTCTACCAGACACGCATTCAGAAGGAGCGTTTCCCTTCGCCGGAGGAGTACAGCAAGGCGGAAGGTAAATATATTATTGACCGAAAGCTGTTAGACGAGATGAAGACGAATGCGATGATTCTTCATCCGCTCCCACGAGCCGGCGAAATTCATCCTGAAGTGGACAGTGATCCACGGGCGGCGTATTTCAGACAAGCTCAGAATGGATTGTATATTCGGATGGCGCTTGTAGAGAAATGTTTTTCTTAGCCTAGCGGCAATTTTCCACCAGAAATAAAAAAGGCTGTCTCCACCAATGCGCCGCAGCGCATTTTCCGGAGACAGCCTTTTTTACATTCTATTGTTTGGTAAGAATGATCGGACCTTCGTCCGTGATGGCGATGGTATGCTCATACTGGCAAGAGAGCCCGCCATCCATCGTCCGTGCAGTCCACCCATCGGAATCGATTTTGCTTTGCCATACGCCAGTATTCAGCATCGGCTCGATAGTCATGACCATGCCGGCTTTCAGCCTGATTCCGCGTCCCGCAGGGCCATAGTGAGGCACTTGCGGTTCTTCATGCATATCCTGCCCGATGCCGTGGCCAATAAATTCACGAACGACGGAGAAGCCTTCTGCTTCGGCATGCTTCTGGATCGCATTCGAAACATCGCCCATGCGGTTGCCCACAACGGCTTGCTCGATCCCTTTATACATCGCTTCTTCGGTTACTTTGAGCAGCTTCTTCGCTTGCGCGGTTACTTTGCCTACCGCATACGACCATGCGGAGTCAGCCAGCCAGCCATTCAAATTAACGACCATGTCGATCGTGACGATATCGCCTTCCTTCAGCGGCGTAGCCGAAGGGAAGCCGTGACAGATGACATCGTTGACGGATGCGCAGGTTGCGTACGCGTAGCCTTTATAGCCTTTCTGCTCAGGCTTCGCGCCGTGCTGCTCCAGAAATTTCTCAACGAATTGGTCAATTTCATTTGTAGTGATGCCGGGTTTAATCATGCCCGCGATTTCGCGGTGGCAGGCTGCGAGAATTTCGCCTGCTTTGCGCATATGCTCGATTTCATCTTTGGTTTTAATTATGATCATGTTACACCTCTTTAATGGCTAATTATAATGAAAAAAACGGCCTTCGTAAAGAAACCGACTTCACGGCACTCGTTCCTCCAGTGCATGAAATTGATATAGCAGACTGATTCAACATTTGCCATAATAGGAGATAAGCGAAGTTTGCGTGCTAAAGGGGGAGCAACTGTGAAAGGCTTCGGTATATACAAATCGAAAAAATATTTGCAGCGAGTCTTAATTTCCATCATGCTGTCCATGGTCATCGTGCTGATGGCATTATCTGTAGCGAACACGTATGTGCTGGAAGACTCCGTCAGACGCAACCAAGAGCAGTCCAACCTCAAAGTATTATCGCAAATTCAATATAATCTCACCTACATGAATGAAATCATCACGCATCTATCCAGCTATGTGAATAAAGACAATCAGCTTGCAACGCTCCTATTCGACGAGAAGCTGCCCAAAATGGATTTTATACGCGGCTATCAACGACTGTCGAGCATTATGGACAGCGCTTCCTTCCTACATTCCATAGCAATCTATAATCACACGCAAAATGAAATTTACGGCACAACTAGCGCCTTCCTGCTTGACGGCGGCAAAACAAAAGCGAATATCCGGGAGTGGTTGTTCGACGCCTCGAAGCCGCATCCGACTTCACGGCTTATTCCCGTCAGCTTGGAGAAGGCAGACGGTGGTATCGACGCCTTCGCCTTCCTCGTTACGAACTCGCTCAAACCGTTCTCAAGAGCGGAATCGGCCATCATTCTGTACATTAAATCCGATTGGGTGTTCGAGAGTTTGAAAAGGATGGATGCAGTCAGCAGTGACAAAGAGGGGAATGAAGTTTATATTGCCGATCAGGAGGGTCATCTCTATTCTTCTGATGACGCTGTAACCGATCAGGACAAGGCCAAGAGAGACCAAATTAAACAGCTGGTGCAGCGAGATAAAGTAATGAATCAGCAGCGATCCGGCTTTGTTGTCGGGAAGATCGATGGCAATAAGCAACTTGTATCGTATATGGATGACGGAGTGCGAAACTGGACGATCATCTACGTGCAGTCCTACGATTTGCTGATGAAGGATGTACGTTCAACGCGGACCAAATCGTTTGCCATTACAGGTATTTTCCTGGTATTGTCTATCGGCTTATCGATTTGGCTGTCCTACAAGCTGTACACGCCGATTGAACGGATGCTGCGCCGTATTCGCCTGCAAGTGCCAAGAAACGATCAGGAAACTTCAGGCTTTGACGGTGATGAACTCCATCTGATGAGCGACAATTATTTGCGGCTCTCACATAAGCTGCAGGAAATCAGCTCGGAGCAAATTGTGAGCAAATACTACTTGCGCAAGCTGCTGACGGACAGCAGTCTGTTTACGCACCATGATATGCTCGAAGTAATCGAGAAGCATGGGCTTGGCATTTCGGTAAAGGATGAGTTGCTGGTATGCGTCCTGCGAATCGATGAATTTCATGCGTTTGACCGGAATACGACAGGAGCTGCAAAGAAGATGTACAGCTTTGCGATCGTCAACATCGCGCATGAAATCATGGCTAAGCTGTATCTCTGCGAAGTGGTGGAGTTGCGAGGCGACCATGTGGTGCTGATTGTATCGAGTAATACGCCGAGCACAAGCAAAGGCACTGCCGAAAGCACGCAAGATCAAGCAACGACGCTTGCAGAGCAGGTTGTACCGATTGTGCGAGAAATTCAGCAAACGATTCTTCATTTCTACGGAATATCGCTCTCTTGCGGAGTAAGCGACCCTATTCCGCAATTTCCGTATATTTCGTCAGCTTATAATCAGGCACTGCAATTATGCAGCTACAAGATTATCTATGGCCATATGGCCACGATAACCCCCGATCAGATTAAGGAGAATTTGCTCAACAAGCAGTCCGCTATCCCGGATGTTACTGAGCGCAAGCTGTCGGAGGCGCTGAAGAAAGGCCAAATGTCAGAGGCGGGAAGCGAGCTGGAAAAGGCATTCACTGTATTAGCAACGTTCGGGTATGACGATATGCTTAGAGCCGTCTCCAACTTGGCTTGGATCGTGAAGAATACGGCAGCGGAAATTGCCAATAACCGCGTCATTAAGTTTGATGTCGATTTGGAATACGCGACTCATATTACGCAGGAGAAAGAGACGCTGGAGGAAATGTACATTGCGCTGCTGTCGCTCTGCGCGAGGATCTGTGAAGGACAGCGTCCGGCAACGCTGGAACGAAACGACATGATTCTGGAGACGATCAAGGAGTTGGTTGAACAGAAATATGCAGACATCAATTTAAGTCAGCAGTCAATTGCGGCTACAGTGAAGCTCTCGTCGGCTTATATCGGCAAGATGTTTAAGGACAGCACTTCGATGTCCATTACGGAATATATGAACGAGGTTCGCTTAAAGCATGCGCAGCTGCTGCTCGAAACCGATGATTATACGGTCATCGAAATAATGGAGAAATGCGGCTATTCGAATCCGAGCTATTTCTTCCGGCTGTTCAAGGCGAAGTTTGGAAGTACGCCAAAGGAATACCGGATGAAGAAATCCATCTCATAACGGACTTGTCTTATGACCGCCGATCCTACTTAGCCTCTCGAGGCTGTAGGATCGGCGGTTTTATTGTGTCTGTAGGCAAGTAAACTGCATAAATTCGAACATTTTACACGTGCCAGATACAGCTTTTCGAAAATCGTATTCTATATTTGTTTGTCGCGCCGTGGCAACATGAAGGTCAGAAGGAGGAGGTCACAAGTCATGAGGAAATCGGGTCAAAGTAGCAAAGGAAACTGGCTAAGTCGAGAATGGATGCATTTGCGCAAGAACAGGGAGCTGCTGCTGCTTGCCGTGCCAGGCATTCTTTACAAATTAGTGATCAGTTATTTTCCGATGGTCGGATTAATACTTGCGTTTAAGTTCTTTCGGTACGATCAAGGCATCTTCGGCAGCAAGTGGGTAGGGTTCGACAACTTTGAGTTTCTCATTAAGTCGCAGGATGCGCTGCGCATCATTCGAAACACCCTGCTCTACAACTGTGTGTATATCGTACTTGGTACGATAACAGCCTTATTCTTCGCGCTGCTTCTGAATGAAGTATCAGGGCGAATGGTCAAAATCTATCAGACCGCGATGTTTCTGCCCTATTTTATATCGCTTGTACTCGTCGGCTACATTGCCTATGCCTTTCTTGAGCATAAGAGCGGTTATTTGAACCGGATTTTCGAGACATTCGGGCTGGAGCCGCACAAATGGTATTTTGAAACGACACCATGGTTATTTATCTTACCTTTAGTTTCGGTTTGGAAAGGTGTCGGCTTCTCCACACTCGTCTATTACGCCGGCATTATGGGCATTAACAGCGAATATTACGAAGCGGCCAGGCTCGACGGTGCTTCCAGAGTGCAGATGATGACACGAATCACACTGCCTCTGCTAAAGCCGCTTATTATTATTTTGTTCATTCTTGGACTGGGCAATATCTTCCGCGGAGATTTCGGTTTGCATTATTTTGTTCCTAATAATGTGGGGCTTAACTTCGCAACGACAGATGTAATCGACACTTATGTGTATCGTGCGCTGACAAAGCTGGGTGACATTAATTCTGGCGCAGCTGTCGGCTTCATTCAGTCGATTGTCGGTTTGGTGACGATAGTATCAGCGAACTATCTGGTGCGTAGAGTCGATAAGGACAGCGCTTTATTCTAGGAGGAATTGTATTTATGTCGAATGTGAATGCGAAATCCATGCAGAGCTCCAGTTGGATCATCAATGTATTTTTCATTATTGTCAGCGTGCTCATTGTGCTTCCTTTCCTGCTCGTTATCGCAGTGTCGCTTACGTCAGAGGATAGTCTCATTCATAACGGCTATCGCTTCATACCGAAAGAGTTCAGTTTAGAGGCGTTTCGGATCGTATTTAAGGAGCCTAATGTCATTCTCCGCGGCTACGGCGTTACAATCACAATTACGGTCATCGGTACTGTACTTGCGCTGCTGCTTACTGCACTTACCGCCTATCCGATGTCGCGGCGAGATTTTCGATATCAACGCCCGCTTACCTTCTATGTGTTCTTTACCTTGTTGTTCAGCGGCGGATTAATTCCGTTCTATATGCTGATGACACAGTACTTGCATCTCAAAAACACGCTCGGTGCACTCATTATTCCGCTGCTGCTCAGTCCCTACAATATTCTCATTATGAAGGGCTTCCTGGACAAGATCTCACTTGAAATTATTGAATCCGCAAAAGTGGACGGCGCCCGCGAAACAAGGATTTTCTTCCAAATCGTGCTGCCGTTATCAACACCGGCGCTTGCAACGCTTGGACTGTTCATTTCTTTCGCCTATTGGAATGATTGGTTTACATCTCTGCTCTTTATCGACAATGAGAAGTATGTTCCGCTTCAATTGCTGCTCTTTCGGATTATTTCGCAGATTGAGTTTCTCGCCAACTCTCCGCTGGCCGAAGCCGCGAGTAAGCTGCAATTCGCGAATTTCCCAACCTTGTCGGTACGGATGGCTTTTGCGTTATTGGCAGGGGGACCGATGCTTGTGATCTTCCCTTTCTTCCAGAAGTATTTCGTGAAAGGCATCACGGTCGGTTCCTTGAAAGGATAATGGAATTTTATGAGAGGGGGTGAGCGGCAGCCGGACTGTAAAGTTGTTATTGATTAAATACAAGGTATGGGGTTAACTAAAAACGGAGGTGTCTTTCAAAGTGAAAATGAAATCATCGTCTACTGTGCTTAAATGGTGTGTACTTCTTCTATGCTTCAGTATCATTGCAGCTTGCGGCAGCAATAACAACACGAATAACGCGAACAACACAAGTGCGGCGACCGATAATACGGCTGCTACAGATACAACAAATACGGCAACGGATACAGCTGCGAACAATACAGCGGAAGAGCCGGTCAAAGAAGAGCTGCCGGAAGTAAAATTGACGTTCTACTATCCGAGTAACCCGCCAGGACCGGATCAACAAGCAGTGAATGACGAAATCAATAAATATGTGAAAGAGAAAATCAACGCAACGGTTGATTTGAAGCCGCTTTCTTTTGACGAATACGATCCGAAACTTAACACAATTATGGCTGCAGGCGAAGAGTTTGATGTGGCATGGGGCTCCAAGTACTGGCTGCTTAGCTACCAAGCGAACATTGACAAAGGCGCATTGCTGGAGCTGACCGACGACATGATCTCCAAGTACGCACCAGAGGCTCGTGCAAACATTCCGGATAAGTTCTGGCCGGACATGAAAGCCAATGACGGCAAAGTATATGGCTTCCCGGTATATCAAGTTGCTGCGCAAACGAAGAGCTTGGTTATTCAGAAGCGTTTTGCTGACAAATACAACCTCGACGTTAACACGATTCATTCGTACAAAGATATTGAGCCATTCTTGAAAGCGGTTAAAGAAGGCGAACCGGATGTCGTTCCGTTCGGTATGGGCCAGAACTCATGGGGCATCTATTCCGATCCGAACTGGATTGGTACAAACGGCTTAGCCGTTACGTATAACAAAGACGATTTCAGCATTCAAACGAAGGAAGAGCAACTTAACAGCAAGAAAGAATACTTCGATACCATGCACAGATGGTATAAAGCCGGCTACATCAATGAAGATGCTCCGATTCTCAAAAACTTCGGGGATTTGAAGAAAAAAGGGAACGTGGCAGTCGCGATCGATTTCACAACGAAACCGGGCGGCGAAATCGATGAAATGAACAACAACGGCGGTAACGAAGTTGTTTATGCGCCGATTACCCAATCGTACTTTACAGGTGTTGCAAGTGCGATGCAGGTAGTCAGCAAAACGTCCAAAAACCCTGAGCGCGCACTGATGTTCATCAACCTGCTCAATTCAGACAAGTACTTGTATAACCTGATTTGCTACGGTATCGAAGGCAAACACTATACGAAGAAAGACGGAGACTACATCGAGCCAATTAAGGATTCCGGCTATGCACCGAATGTAGACTGGGTATTCGGGGATCAATTCAATGCCTACTTGAAAGCACCACAGCCTGCAGATGTATGGCAAAAAACGATCGATCTGAACAACAGCGCTTTGGTTGCAGCATCATACGGCTTCTCGATCAACCAAGATTCGATTAAATCGGAGCTTGCGAATACGACGGCTGTTAATAATGAATATGAGCTTGCACTGGAATCCGGTGCTGTAGATCCGGCTGAAATTATGCCGAAATACATTGAGAAGCTCAAAGCAGCAGGGCAAGAGAAGATCGACCAAGAGTATCAGAAGCAATGGGATGAGTTCCTTGTTAAGCAGGGCTTGAAATAATACGGAATAATTCGTAGTAGATAACAAAGCCAAAGAGGCAGGGGGAGCAATACGGTACCTCTGCCTCTTTTTATATGGGATGGGAGGGCTAGTCGAATGGAGCTGTTTGTTTCAGTTAAGGATGGCGATGATGCCAACACGGGGGCGACTGCTGAGGAAGCCGTTCAAACCTTAGAGCGTGCCAGAGATTTGGTGCGATTGATGCTGGGAGAAACCGATAAGGAGGACATTACCGTTTGGATTAGCGGCGGGCGTTATGAATTGTCTGAACCGCTGCGCTTCGATGAGCGAGACTCCGCTGTTGATGGATGCACGGTGACTTACCGCAGTGCACCGGGGGAAGAAGGTGTCACGATAAGCGGGGGAAGCGCGATTACGAACTGGGAGCCTTATAATGGTCACCTCTATCGAGCTCGAGTGGGTGCGGGAAACGCCATATATACGCTCTATGAGAACGGTATGCGGGCGTTGGCGGCTAGAAGCCCGAAGCTGGGCTATCATGTCGTGGCGGGCAAAGGAGACGGTGATCCGAGAAGCGGCTTTCGATTCCATCAGGATGACATTCCGAGATTCGAGCATGGGCCAGGTGCGCAAGGCGCGCATGGTGCACAGGTACATATTTGGCCTGGGGAAGGCGAATGGAATTGGTTTACGGAAACCAAAACGATCGACTGTATTCGGTGGGAGGAAGGACTTGTTTCCTTCAAAGAACCGGCACCGTGGGGCATTGACAAAGGCTCGCGGTACCGCGTTCAGGGTGCGTTGTCACTCTTAACAGAGCCGGGGGAATATTACTTCGATGCGACTAGCGGCGATCTATATTATTATCCGAGACAACTGCCGATTGAGGAGCAGTTGATTGTTGCTCCAGCTATAAAGCGGGTGATTGAGCTGATAGGCAGCTCGCCAAACAGTCCGGTGAAGGGCATTGTGCTGGAAGGCCTGACGATCGAGTGCTCCGATTTCACGCAGGAATATCGGATGCCGGATAGCAACTGCGAACACGCAGAGAGCAAACAGGGCCTCGTTTATCTCGAAAATGCTAGCGGCATTGCAGTGCGGGGCTGCCGGCTTCGGAACAGCGGCTTCAGCGGCATTGTACTTAACGGGCTTTGTCAGCACAATGAAATCACGGGAAACCTGATCGAACATACCGGCTATAACGGAATCTATGTGATCGGCCTCGCTCCGGGAGATGGCGACTATTCTAGCGCTGAGCAAGCCGACGTGAGTAAAGGGAATCTCATTTCGAACAATTTGATCCGGTTTGGCGGTGAGCTTGTAGGTCACAGCTCCGGCATTCAGCTCTATCAGAGCGGGAGCAACGAAGTGTCGCACAACGAAATTCACGGCATGCCGAGGTACGGCATTTCGCTTAAAGGATTAAGGCAAGGCGCGATGGAGTCGTCCTATTACGGCACGGCGGTGACGTGGAAGAATCATTGGGATTTCTGCCATACACGTAACAATTTGATTACTCGCAATAACATCTGGGATGTTATGAAAGACAGTCAGGACGGAGGGATGCTGGAATCCTGGGGAGCGGGAACGGGCAACCGAATTATCGCGAATCGGTTTCATCACAGCGGCATCTATTTCTCCTTCGGCTTCTGTATTTATTTGGACGATGCGTCGGATTACTATCATGTCTCGCATAATGTGATCCATGATTTGTACAGCGCCGGCAGCGGCGTGCTGTGGTTTGTCATTTTCTCCAAAGGCATCGGCAACCGGATGGAGAATAATTTGCTTGTGCAAAACGATGCGCGGGCAGCCTTCGGTACACAAGAGATGGCTGGCGAGGCGAATCGAGATGTAACGATCCTGCGCAATATCGCAGTTCGTTCCGGAGAGCAGCTGTATCATTTCGTCAACTGGAAGGACGATCGTCTGCAGGAGGCGGACTTCAATCTCTATGATAATGAGGCGAAGGAGCCCACGGTGAGCGGGATTTACGGCGATGATAAGAGAGGGCTGGTGCCAGTGCCATGGAAGGCATGGCGACAAGTACTGGATGGCAAATTCGACGCGCACACCTTGAATAGCGATCCGTTGTTGATCACGGAAGGGGAAGGCGGCGGTGTTCAATATACGCTGGATCCAGCATCGCCTGCATATGGTCTTGGCTGGGAAGCAATCGATATGAGCAGCATTGGCTTAAAGGATAGCTTTCCGTTTCCGCGGGGGTGAAGCGGGAGTGGGGGTTACCGTGGTTGCTAGGCCATGAGGAGGCGAGATGTGGGATGCGAGAGGCATACGAGAACCTCTCGCCTGCCCCCCCCACGCTAACGCTTCTCTCATGCCCGACCTCACCACGCTAACGCTTCTCTCATGCCCGACCACACCACGCTAACGAATCGTGGAGGTCTTATTTTGGAGAAATAGACACTTCAATTATTCTAACGAATCACAGAGGCCTTATTTGGACCGAAATCGATAGAAATGAACGAGTTTGGAGCGAATAGGACCTGTAGGATTCGTTAGAATTTCAAATCGATGTTTTTTGATCAAATAAGACCCCTACGGTTCGTTAGCGCGGGCGAATGCTACCACTCGGCCACTGCCATCCATGCTATTGCTATTGCTATTGCTATTGCTGTGGTTTCTTCTTGTTCTTCAAATCGCTCATTATTTTGCGACCCGTCGGCGTCTGGGCTAAGCCTCCGCCAGCCGTTTCGCGGTGGATCTCAGGCATGGCTGATCCAACCTCAAGCATCACTTGAATAACTTCATCCGAAGGAATGACGCTACGCACACCGGCAAGCGCCATATCCGCTGCAGCCAATGCCGTAACGGCGCCGAAGCCGTTGCGCACGATGCAAGGAATTTCAACAAGCCCGCCGACAGGGTCGCAAATTAACCCGAGCGTATTCTTAAGCGCGAGCCCAACGGCATGAATCGCTTGCGCGGGTGTACCGTCCCGCAGCTCCACTAGCGCGCCGGCCGCCATGCCGATGGCGGAGCCGACCTCGGCTTGGCAGCCGCCTTCGGCGCCGGAGACGAAGGAATTGTTGGCGATGACATAGCCAATGGCGCCGGCGGCGAATAAAGCATAGACCATTTCTTCGTCAGCCAAGCCAAATCGTTCCTGGGTGCTGACGAATACGCCGGGGATGATGCCGCAGGAGCCCGCCGTTGGCGTTGCGATAATGCGGCCCATGGAGGCGTTAACCTCAGACACCGCGAGCGCATACGCCATCGCATCGCTGGCCGATCCGCCGAGGCTTGGCTCAAGCTCTTGTCTCTTCGATAACACGCGCTGCGCATCAAGACCGGTCAACCCGCTTCGCGAGGTGGTATTCTCATGCAAGCCTCGGCGAACAGCCTCTTTCATGACGCCGTAATAGGCGGTCATCTTGGCAAACTCGTCTTCAGGCGATTTGCCCGACTCTGCGCTTTGTTCTTCCAGCATCAATCGGCCTATGGAAAGTCCGCGCTGCGCGCACAACTCGCCAAGCTCTGCTAACGTCCGAAAATTCATTATGTACCCGTCCCCTCTGTTTGACTAAGATCAACGGTATAGATGGTCTGCACATGGTTAATAGCTTTAATCTGGTCAAGCAGCGGAGCGGGCAGGGCGGCATCGAGCTCAAGGACCGTCAGCGCATCGCCGCTGCGGCCTTTGCGATCAACGGACATATGACCGATGTTGACGCTTTCTGCCTTCAGCAGGGAAGTCAGATCGGCAATAACCCCAGGACGGTCGGCATGCCGAATGACGAGTGTCGGATAGTTTCCGGTTAGCTTGACAGCGAACTCATTCAATTCGACGATTTCGATATTGCCGCCTCCGATGGAGGTTCCGATCAAGGACAGCCGCTGAGGAGCAGGCTGATCGACAGATAAGACGAGCTTTACTGTATTGGGATGTGAGTAGAGTCCTTTGCCTTGTTCAAAGGAAATTGCGATGCCGCGGTCATTCGCTAGGTCGAGTGCTTGCGGGATGCGATAATCATCCGTGCCGAATCCAAGGAGACCGCTCACAATCGCGATATCCGTTCCGTGTCCTTGATAGGTAGCAGCGAAGGAGCCGAAGAAAATAATTTCCGCCTTATCCGGCACGCTGCCCAGAAGCTGACTGGCAACAAGTCCGATTCGTACCGCGCCTGCGGTATGAGAGCTGGAGGGCCCAACCATAGAAGGGCCGATAATAGAAAATACGTCTTTGAAACGCATGTGGCAATTGACCCCCGTTTAGTAGGAATGTAGTGACAATTAGGCCATGGTCATATGATATTGTTTCCAAGTACAATGCAGCGAACTCATGAGAAGGCAGGACTTAACTCAGCCGATAGGCTGCAGGCGACACGCCGTACTTCTGACGGAAGACCCGATAAAAGTAAGAATAACTGCCGAAACCGCATGTAATCGCGATCTGCTCCAAGGTCATGGTGCTGTATTTGATGCGGTCAATAGCCATGGATAAACGGACATTTTGGGTATACTGAATGATGGTCATGCCATAGCATTCCTTGAACAGATGGACGGTGCGTGAAACACTAAGGCGAGCGCATTCCGCGACTTCCGCAATTGTAAATGAGCGTGCGGCGTTCTCGTCGATGAAGTTTTTCATGCGAGTAGCAACGAACGATTTCCCTTGAAAAACAGACTGCGTTGTAATCGCGCGGTCAATGAAGAGGCATAACGAACGCAGCAAATAATCGGAAAGCTCGCGATCCTCTGCTTCAAAGCGCCGTTTCTCCAAGATAAGTGCCTGCCAAACCGACAGCCAGCGCTCATCCGGTACAACTTTTACCCGCTGGGGGCGATCCTTGCGGCTCCACCACTCGTCGAGCCAACTCCCGCGGCAGATGACATAGTAATCCCCGCTTGAGATCTCGGTTTGCGCTTCATCTTCATCTTGATCATGACTTGGCGCAATGTTCAGCTGATAGTAGTCACCTGGCTTAAAGAGCAGCAGATCACCGGCTTCGATTCGCTGCATCCGTCCGTCGACGAGCGCCTCGCAGCTTCCATCCATTTGCAAGCGAAACACATAGGCGCGCAAGCCGTCTCGATTGATAATCTGGAAGGGCTGTGAGTGATAGGAGTAATTGCAGCTCATAATTTCGGTATTCAAAGGTCTCTCTCCATTTTGCAGCAAAATTGTACATGTCACTGTTATATAATACATCTACGAAAGCCACTATATCCACTATAATGGTTGTCAGATTGGTAAACTAACCGGGCTTGACGCCATTCAGGCGTTCATCCGTCATCATGAAAGGAAGATCACTAGTGAAAATCGGATTGCAATTGTTTACACTGCGTGACGATACAGCAAAGGATTTCAGAGGCACGCTTCGTCAAGTAGCTGCAATGGGCTATGAAGGCGTAGAGTTTGCAGGTTATGGCGATATCCCGGCTGAAGAAATGCGCGACCTGCTGCAAGAGCTTGGCCTTGAAGCATTCGGCAGCCATGTTGGTCTGCAACAGCTTGAAGAGAGCCTTGAAGAAGAAATCAAATACTTGAAAACCGTTGGTGCACGTTATGTGATCTGCCCATGGTTGTCCCCTGAGCAATTGGCTGGCGGAGAAGCGTTCTGGCGCGAGTTGATCGCGAAATTCGCTACTTTCGGCGCTCGTCTTCGCGAAGAAGGTCTGCAATTCTGCTACCACAATCATGACTTCGAATTTGCAGCCCAAATTGACGGTGAATACATCTTCGATGCGATGTACACGAAAGTGGATGCTGATCTGCTTAAAGTGGAAATGGATATCGGCTGGGTGCAATATTCCGGTCAAGATCCACTTGCTTACATTGCGAAATATGCCGGCCGTCTGCCGCTGCTTCACTTGAAAGACTTCCGCAAAGAGACGTCTGTCAACCATATCGATACGGTTGAGCTTGGCAATGGCGACCTTGCGCTTAACGATATCATCGACGCTGCTAACAAAGCAGGCGTTGAATGGCTGGTTGTTGAACAGGACAGCTGCGCTAATCCGCCGCTTGAATCTGTACAAACTAGCATGAACTGGCTGAAAGCTAACGGTCATAAAGCATAATTAGTGAACAAAGGGAGAGTTACTTAACATGAAGAAAATTAAAGTAGCCGTTGTAGGCTGCGGTGCGATCGCTCAGCGCCGTCATATTCCGGAATACGCTGCTAACCCGAACGTAGAGTTCGTGGCATTCGTAGACCCTGTAATCGAACGTGCAGAAGAATTTGCAGCGAAATACAAGGCAAAAGCATTCGCAAGCTATGAAGAAATGCTTAGTGCAATCAAACCTGAGGCAGTCAGCGTTTGTACACCAAACTATCTGCATGCACCGGTTGCTATTGCAGCTGCAAATGCAGGCGCTCACGTGCTTGTGGAGAAGCCAATGGCTTCCACGGACGAAGAAGCAGCTGCGATGATCGAAGCTGCAAGCAAGAACGGCGTTTACTTGATGGTGGGTCACAACCAACGCTTGATGCCTCCACACGTGAAAGCGAAACAGCTTCTTCAAAGCGGCGCGCTTGGCCGCGTATTGACGTTCCGTACTTCTTTCGGCCATCCTGGTCCTGAAGGCTGGAGCGTAGACGGCAAAGGCAGCTGGTTCTTCCGTAAAGAAGAAGCGATCATGGGCGCAATGGGCGACCTCGGCGTTCACAAATCCGATTTGATCCGTTACCTGCTTGATGATGAAGTTGCGCAAGTAACAGGCTATATCGGTACGCTTGATAAAGAAGGTACAGATGTTGACGATAACGCGACTTGCTTGCTTCGTATGAAGAGCGGCGCAATCGGTACGCTTGTAGCGAGCTGGACGTACTACAAAGGCGAAGACAACTCCACAGTATTCTGGTGTGAGAACGGCGTGATGAAGATCGGCACAGATCCGAAGGATCAAATCATCGTTGAACTTCGCAACGGCACAGTTGAACGCTATAACGTGGGTGCAATCAGCACTAACGATAAGCAAGAGTCAAGCGGCGTTGTAGATGCGTTCGTCGAATCGCTTCTGACAAACACCAAACCAAGCATCTCCGGCGAAGAAGGTCGCAAATCGCTTGCAGTTATTCTGGCTGCATTCGAATCGCAAGCGACAGGCCGCGTTATTTCTCTCTAATACGAACGAGCACATACAACTACGATGACCCGCAGGCAGCACACTTGAACATTCAAAGTGACTGCTTGCGGGTCATTTTTTCGACCTAACACGCTAAGATTACCTCATCATAATTTACGAATTCCTAATTGTGGAAGTGGGCTTGGAACGCTATGCTAAACTTGTGCCGTTTGTGCTGATTTTTTCAAATCCTACTCAGAGAGGAAAGGAATTGAATATGAACGAAACGAGAATTAGACGACTGATCGGACCGGAGCCGCAATCTTACTGGGATGACCTAGAATTTAGCGGCCGCAATGAATGGAATGATCGCATTCTCTCGCAGCTTGTTTTCGCACAGGAGCTGTCGAAGGTGAATGGACTAAAGTATGATGCGGTTATTGCAGATACACTTGATTACATAGAACAGCGCATCGCGGAGAATGGAGCCATCGTAAAGCAAGCAGCGCTAGAAGCAGAACGTATGCTGGAAAGCCTTGCTGCTGATGCGAAGAGTTACGATGTTATTGCGGTGTCCCATGCGCATATCGATATGAACTGGATGTGGGGCTGGGATGAGACGGTGTCCGTCACCATCGATACGTTCCGGACGATGCTCAATCTGATGGAGGAGTATCCGGAGTTTACGTTCTCGCAATCCCAAGCTTCGATTTACCGAATCGTGGAACAATACGCGCCTTCCATGCTGGAGGAGATTAAACGCCGGGTGAAGGAAGGCCGCTGGGAAATTACAGCCTCTCACTGGGTCGAAGCGGACAAGAACATGCCAAGCGGAGAAAGTTTGGCGCGGCATATACTCTACACAAAGCGATACCTCAGCAGCTTGTTTGCTATCGACCCGGACAGCTTGAATTTGGATTTCGAGCCGGACACGTTCGGACATAGCTTGCAGGTGCCGGAAATATTGGCAAGCGGCGGTGTGAAATACTACTACCATTGCCGTGGGGCTGAAGGATACCCGCTGATTCGCTGGGAAGGTCCTTCGGGTAAGTCGGTCATCGTTTACCGTGAGCTGACCTGGTATAACGATTTTGTCCGCCCTGTATTCACATCCTATGTACCGGACATTTGTCGGAAAACCGGCTTGAATTCCTATTTATACGTCTATGGTGTCGGGGATCATGGCGGGGGGCCGACTAGACGCGACTTGAATCGTCTGCGGGCCATGCAGGAATGGCCGATTTGTCCAACGATTCGCTTCGGCGGTTATGCGGATTATTTCAAAGAGGTGGAGCGGGTCGCGGATCAATTGCCTGTAGTGAAGGGTGAAATGAATGTCGTCTTTACGGGCTGCTACACGTCCCAGACCCGCATCAAGAATGCAAACCGCGTCTCGGAAGCTGCGCTGAATGAAGCGGAAATGTTCGCCTCGGTGGCATCCGCTGCACATGGGGCCGTTTATCCGGGAGCCACGTTCGAGGAAGCATGGCGCGGTGTGTTGTTTAATCAATTCCATGATATCCTGCCAGGCTCGGGCGTCATCGAAACACGCGAGCATGCCCTTGGACTGTTTCAGAATACGATGGCGGTCGCCGGAACGAACCGAAAGCTCGCACTTGAGCGAATTGCGGCCGATATTGATACTTCTGAGATTGAAATTGGCCATACAGCAGCCAATACAGCGCAAGGAGCAGGTGTCGGCTTTGGGACGCGTGATTTCAAGATTACGCAGGTTGAGCGCGGAGCCGGAAGCACACGCATTGTGCATATCTTTAATTCCTCGCTTCAAACGAGGGAAGAAACGGTCGAGATCCTGCTATGGGATTGGAAGAGTCCTATTAAGGCGATTGTAGTGAAGACGGCTGCGGGGGAAACCGTGCCAAGCCAAATTCTAGATAGCGGCCGAAATGCTTATTGGTCGCATGACTATTTGCGATTACTTGCGCGTGTTCAGGTACCGGCGTGCGGCTACAGCACCTTGACGATTGCTGAAGGGGAAGGTTACTCTTCGCAAATTGTTATTGGTGATCCGCGGGTTGACCGGGATGAGGCTTATCTTCTGGAGAATGAATGTCTTCGTGCTGCTTTTGATTCGAAAGATGCCACTCTAATTTCTTTGATCGATAAGAGATCAGGCGAGGAACTGGTTGATCCGGCGAGGCCGGCAGCGTTATTCCGACTGATTCAGGAGGATCCGAGCAAAGGGATGGCGGCATGGTGGGTCGGTCGTTTTATGCAAATCGCCAACCTCCATGAGCGGGTAATATTGAAAAAGACGGTTTCCGGCGATCTCCGGCAAACGATCAGCTACGAAATGAAGTTTAAGGCTTCTTCATCGCTTCGCGTTACCGTTTCCCTTGATGCAGGCAGTACAAGTCTTGATTTCAATGTGGAATGCGATTGGCAGGAAGCGGGCAGCAGAGAGGTTGGAATTCCGCAGCTGCAGTTCCATTTTCCAATCGGCTACGCTAGCGAAGCGTACAAGTATGATGTTCCGTTCGGGACGATTGTGCGGGGAGACAGAGATATTGAATTGCCGGGCAACAGCTTCGTGCAAGCACTACGGAATGATAACAAGAGTAAGCCAACGTTATTCATCGTAACTAGTAACAAATACGGTTTCCGGGGAACAGATAACTCGATGTCCGTCTCGCTCATACGAGGTTCGTATGAACCGGATCCTTATCCGGAGCTTGGCAATCATCATCGCATCAAGCTGTCGGTTTGTTTGGCGGAAGCATCGGCGTCAAGCCGAGATGTCATTGAGAAGGCGTACCGGCTTAACCATCCGATGAATGTGCTCTCGGGGATGAAGCGGCCCGGTTCGAAGCCAGCAGATGCGGGGTATATCGAGCAGTTGGATGAATCGGTTGCCGTATCGGCGATTAAAGTTCCGGAGGGAAACAACGGGGCAAGCTGGATTATTCGGATGTACGAAACGGACGGGAAGCAAGCAACGGCCTCATTTAAACTCTTTACAGGTGCGGTAAGAGCATATGCGGTAGATGTGAACGAGAACCTAATTCCGGGAGATAACGCGGTGACGCTTGCCGGCGATAAGCTGAACGTGGAAGTAGGAGCCTATTCGATTGCTGCGGTACGCATTGATTTCTAAACGAACTTAAAAGGCTAGCCCCAGCATCATCAAGATGCTTGAGGGCTAGCCTTTACCTTATTTCTTATAAACAAGCGGGTTGAGCGGTGAAACAGCGGGTTCGCCTGCTTTTACACCTGGGAACCATGATTTCAAATCGGATTCACGTGCACTGCTGTCCGGATTTGCCATCGTATTGACACCATCTGCGACATAGATGATCGTCATGACTTCGCGCATTGTATCCGTTGGATTGCCTGGTGCGGAATGCAGTGTCCATCCGGCATGGAAGGTTGCATCGCCTGCAGCCATAGCGCCGTAGTTTGTCTTCGGAAGGCCTTTGCCTTCAATATAAGAGCTGAGCGTCTTATGTGATTCATCGGAGATGAATTGGCGGCTCATGTAGCCGGAAGTATGCGATCCGTCTACGAAGGTCATCGAGCCGACTTCCTCGGAAATCGGTACAAGCGGCATCCATAGTGTAATCGTGTTTGGTGTATCAAGCGGCCAATAAACTTGGTCTTGATGCCACGGCGTATGACCGCCGCCCGGTTCTTTGAACAACGCTTGATCGTGATAGATCCGAACGCCGTCCACGCCCATAAGCTCGGCCGCGATTTTGGCGAACCTTCTTGCCATTACGAAACGTTTAATGCCTTCATTCATTTCCCATAGGTTGCAAATTTGAATGAATGCTTTGCCATACGTATCGCGCTCTTCAACGGGTTTCGTATTATGGTTATGCTCACGTACCGTTTGTTCAATTAGCGGCTCGTAGCAGCTCATTTCTTCAGGAGATACAATATTCTTCAGAAGAATATGCCCGTTTTTCTGATAGGAAGCGCTTTGCTCTGGTGTTAACGTATAATCACTGTCAAGCTGCGGAAGCTCGGTGAGGTTGGATGAATTACTAATGGTCATAATCAATCTCCTTATCACTGCTAAGATGCTTTTATTATAAAGCACATCTCCATCTGCTGACTTTGTTTCGATCTCTTAATTCTTTTGTCAAAAACAACTGCGTCTCGTATATAATAAAAGCAAATCATGCCCGATTATGGCCAAGGAGCTTGTATAAATGTACCTATCCGAATTGATGGAAAGGCAGCCGATTGTTCCCTATATCCGAGAGAGTGATTATGCCGTTCGAAAGCCGTGGTTATCCGCGGAACGGCGATTGCTCGATTATTTGCTTGTTTATTTTCAAGAAGGGGAGTGCGTGTTTCAAGTAGAGGGTGTCCCCTATGAGTTTCGAAGAGGCGATTTTTGTCTGATTCAACCGAATAGCTTGAATGTGCTAGAGGGGAAAACGAATACGATTACGCCATTTGCCCACATGGACTTCTTCTACGATTCTTTAAGGGAGGACCGATTTCCGACGCGAAGCGGTCAGATTGACCTGGAGCCGTACAGCCATCTCATCCAGCCGAGGCTTAACGACTTTCATGGCGTTGCAATCCCGGTCAGGCTGCGGCCAAAGCACCCCATTGCGCTGCGGGACAAGTTTCTGGCGATGGTAGAGTGCTGGCAGCATCGCGATCCGCTTATGCAGCTGCGGGCACAATCCTTAGGGACGGAAGTGATCCTTACGATTCTGGAAGATCACACGGATTTGAAGCAAACGGAGAAAGCAGCACCGCAGCGGATGAATTGGATTACGTCCTTCTTGTCATTGAATTTGGCCGAGCCGCTCACAGTCAGCGAAATGGCCGCAAGGGCGAATTTGTCGCCTTCGCGTTTCAGCGCGAAGTTCAAAGAGCAGCTTGGCGTCTCGCCGCACAGGTACTTGCTTCATTTGCGCATTCACCATGCACAGGAGCTGTTGACCGGATCCGACAATACCATTGAAGAGATTGCCGCTTATTGCGGCTTTTCCGATGTGCATCATTTTACGAAAGCGTTCAAGAAAGAAGTGGGTGAAGCACCGGGAAGCTACCGCAGCAAACGAAAGTCATAGCAAGCTCGTACCTGCTGCCTCTCTCCCCCTCCCGATACGCGTCGAGATTCTATTCTAACGAATCGTGTGGGCCTTATTCACTCGAAAATCTATAAGATTTTATTCTAACGAATCGTGAGGGTCTTATTTATAGAAAATGGAGCAAGAATGAGCATTCTGGTGCCTAATAAGACCTGTACGATTCGTTAGAATTTCAAATCGACCCAATTGACTGAAATAAGGTCTGTAGGATTCGTTAGAATTTCAGTACTCCATAAACCGCCGCCATCACCACGCACCACCACCTCAGAGCAACATCAAACTAACTTCAAATTTCGAATCGTGACATCGTGCCACGGCATTCATTCTCGGCACCCTTCCATTGAACAAAAAGCTGTCCCAAAGTGTCGATTGACAGGCTTTGGGACAGCTTTAGACAAGTGCTTAAGGTTTGATAAACTGCTGCGTCCAATACGGACTCATGTTGCCGCCGGGAGCATAACCGACGCCCAGTTGGGTGAAGTTAGCGCTTAGGATGTTAGCACGGTGACCCGGGCTGTTCATCCAAGCAGTCATAACTGCATCTACACCTTTCTGCCCAGCTGCAATGTTCTCGCCTGCATAGGAGTAGTTGATGCCAAATTGTTTCATCATATCAAACGGACTTCCGTACGTTGGTGAATTGTGGTCAAAATAGCCTTTGTCCCGCATATCATTGGATTTGGCTTGGGCGACCTTAGACAACGATGCATTCAGCGTTAGCGGCTGCAGGCCGGCTTTCGAGCGTTCTGCATTGACCCGCTGCAATATTTGCTGCTGGATGGATGAACTGTCCGCTGAAGTGGAGCCGCCGGCATTGCCAGTGTTGCCTGCATTACCAGTATTACCAGTGTTACCGGTATTACCGGTATTGCCAGTATTGCCAGTATTGCCGCCTGGATAGGTAACTTTTGGATAGCCGGTGCCCGGATTCGCCGCGCTGCCGCCTGGATTCCAAGTACCGCCGTAATAAAGCTGATACCACGGAATATTGCCCCACTGCGTGTTCTGAGCTCTCATGGTACCAGGCTGATTCGCCCGCAGCATGCGATGACCTGTATTCAACGGCAGCAGATCATCATTAGATTTGATGCTCAGTCGCTGATGATTAAGGTCCGTTCTGCTTGCGGAGTGGTAGGTGTTGTTTGGCGTGACGTCGCGATCTGACACCCCATTGTAGATAAGAGCGCCAAGGCCAAAAGCTAATACAATACCGAATAATGTTCCGAAAAATCTTTTCATCTGAGTATCAAGCTCCTTTCACACACACTAATATGTTCAGCGGGGAAAGGAGCTATTCGATCTTAGAGCTAGGCAATATCAAGCAAATTGCTCAAGGATAAGGACATCGCGGCCATTAATGACAGTTTGCCCAGCGTGTGTGTTTCCGCTAATAAGGTCGATGCCTGATTCGTTTCCAAGCTCAATCGTGACTGGCTCCGCATTGTGGTTTAAGACGAATAAATAAGCCCGATTATCGATCACTCTGCGGGTTACTTCAACGCCAGCCTTCTTGCCTGGCAATGGAGCGATTCCGTGCTGCTTACATAAGACATCAGCGAAACCTTGCAGGAATTGTTCATCAGGACTCGAAGCGACATACCAGGCTTCGCCGCTGCCAAACTTATTGCGTGTAAGAACAGGCATGCCGGCATAGAAATCATCGCCATATTCTGCGACTACGTCCGCGCCTTCGCTATGAATGAGATCACAAAGCAGCGTGCAGCGATAAGTGCCTTGCAGCGAACCGAGCGTATCTTTCATAACAATTGAGTTGGTGCTGCTTGGGAGCAGAGCATCGATTTCCTCGGCCCATATGCCTAGAAGCTGGCGCAGCTCTCCCGGATATCCGCCCAACGTTACAATGTCGTTCTCGTTCACGATTCCGCTGAAGAACGTCGTCACGAAGGTCCCGCCACTGCTGACAAAAGCTTCGATTCGCTGAGCCATGCCTGGCTTAACCATATACATGACCGGAGCGACAACGATGTCATAAGCGGAGAGCTCGTCCTCGAAAGACACGATGTCTACCTGGTATCCTCCGTCATAGAACGCACGGTAATATTTATGAATTTCATCGACATATTTCAGATCCACGGTCGGACCGCTCGAATACTCGATTGCCCAGCGGTTCTCCCAGTCAAACATAATGGCTACACGGCTCGGAAGTCGTGATCCAAGCAGCTTCGTACCCATAGCAGACATCTCAGCTCCAAGCTGTGCGCATTCACGGAATACGCGGGTATGCTCATGACCGACATGCTCAATGAGAGCGCCGTGGTATTTCTCACAAGCACCGACAGAACGACGCAGTTGGAAGAACATGACGCTGTCCGATCCGTGTGCGACGGCTTGATAACTCCAAAGGCGCATGATCCCGGGACGCTTGAGCTGATTATAAGCTTGCCAGTTCTGCTGGCTCGGCGTTTGCTCCATCAGCAAGAAAGGAGCTCCGCCTTTGAGGCCGCGCATTAAATCATGTGTCATCGCTACAAAGCTGGATGGGGTAGTCATGGATGGATAGTTATCCCAGGCGATGATGTCCATATGCTTGGCCCATTTGAAATAATCGATTTGTTTATAGGTTCCCATCAAATTTGTAGTAACGGGAATATCAGGCGTGTAAGCCTTGATGGCATCATATTCCAGCTTGTAACACTCAAGCATACTGTCTGAATTAAAGCGGCTAAAGTCGAGCGAGATGCCTTGAAAACAAGTCTTATCGTACGACCATTGTTCCGTCAGAGCGCTTGGCAGCACGATTTCGTCCCACTCGTAGAAGGTATGACCCCAGAAGCGAGTGTTCCATTGCTCGTTTAGTTTGTCCAATGTGCCGTATTTCTTCTGAAGCCAGCCGCGGAAAGCCATTTCACACTGATCGCAATAACATTCGCCGCCATATTCATTAGATACGTGCCAGAGCAGCACAGCCGGGTGATTCTGATAGCGCTCTGCAAGCTTTGACGCCAGACGAGTGGAATAGGTCCGGTATACTTCACTGTTCGGGCAAGAATTGTGGCGTGCGCCGAATTTATGTTTACGTCCTTCAAAATCAGTACGCAGCACTTCGGGATAACGCTTGGCCATCCAAGCGGGATGGGCGCCGGTGCTTGTTGCCAGACAAGCATAAATACCGTTGGCATGGAGCATGTCCATAATGCGATCAAGGGTTTCAAAATCATACGTATCTTCGCTTGGCTGGAGCATCGCCCATGAGAAAACATTAATAGTAGCGATGTTCATGCCGGCAAGCTCCAGCATGCGCATATCCTCCGGCCAGATGCCGGAATCCCACTGTTCGGGATTATAATCGCCGCCATATAACATTTTGGGCAGTTTCGTAGTATCCATATTCGTAAATTCCTCCAGTGAAGTGAATGATAACAGCTTTATTTTATGGTAAGATGCGGATTAGAGATATATAAAAAAGAATAGGCAGGATATGATAATATGGAACAGATCATGGAGCGGAATAAAGGGTTCATCGACGGTCAGCAGCGCAGCCGATACATGTTCACGCTTGGTGAGTACGAGCTGCCGCTGTATGTAGATAGTATTGGGATCAATCCAGACCAAGAGGCGGTTGACCGGACGAAGGGATATCCGTGCTTTCATTGGCTGCAAACTATAGAGGGTGAAGGTGAATTTGAGCTGAACGGAATCAAGTATTCGCTTCCGCCAGGCAACGGTTCACTTTTATTCCCAGATGTTCCTCATTTCTATACGGCCAAGCCGGGTAAGAAATGGGCGACGATGTATGTCACGTTCGGCGGTGTTTTGGCAGCATCTATGCTGGCCTCCTTGGGCATTCGGCACACAGAGTGGCTGAATTGGAATGAAGACGCGCCAATTACCTCGCAGCTGGAAAGCATGATTACACAAGCGCAGCATGATGAGGACAGAACAGGTCTGAATGCTTCCGCACAGCTGTACCGTTTTCTCACGATGATCAAAATATATGGGCAGAAGGGCGGACGTTCCTCCGTATTCCAGCATTTGGAGAAGCTGGACCCGCTGCTTCATTGGCTGGATATCCATTACGGCGATCCGGATATTAGCCTTACCGATATGGCGGAACAGCTTGGAATCAGCTCCCGCTATTTAAATTCACTATTCCGGCAAGCATTCGGCATTACGGCCTATGCTTACTTAATTCGACTGCGAATGATTAAATCCAAGGAAATGATGAGCCTTGGCGATAAACGGTCGATTAAAGAGATTGCGCAATTATCCGGTTACCGCGATCCCAGCCACTTCATTGCCGCGTTTGGCAAAGCGGAAGGCATTACACCGGAGCAGTTTCGTAAACTGCACGGCTTGACGACGACCTGATAAGGAAACGGAGCGGAAGTGATTGAAATGGATATGAAGCCATGCACGGCATGCAAAATAGAGAAGCCGCTTACAGCGTTTACGAAACGTGCGGGAAGCAGCGGACGGCGCGGGATTTGCCGGACTTGTCTGCGCAAGCGCAAGCGGGAAACAGCAGCGGGAGATGCAGCGTTTGACAGCATGGAAGAGGCTGTTCAGTATCTGCAACACGAACATGAGGATGAGCATGAAGAGACGTATGGATCGGAGCCGGATATAGACGAGGCTGCTCCTGCTAAGCCGGCAAGGAAGCGGAAGCGTCGCCGTAAGAAGCGCAGTGCAGCATCCAAGCTGCCAGCCAGTGTACAAGGTGGACAGGCTGCAGCGGTATCTGCAGGTAAAGAGACGGATCAAAGCGAGAAGAGCGATTCAGCTGAAGCACAATCTGCCGCTGTCACAGTTGAATCTGCAGCAATTTCTGTCCCTGCAACGAAACGTAAACGTAAACGCCGTCATAAACGATCGAAAGCAGCGAAGATCAAAAATTTAAAAGCTGAAATCAGCGCTGTCGAACAGGTTGCAGAGCGCCCGCCGGATCGGAACATACATCCTATCAAAGGTGTTTTTACATATAAAACTTCGCTCCTGAATGATCGAGGTCGTGGACATATTCGGCTGCGCGGTCACCGTGAAACAGGCAAACGCTGGTCTACAGATATTCCGACGGAGATGGCGGTACGAATGGTGGAGGAAGGTGCCGCTGGTATTATCAACCCGGGCTTGATTCACAAGCTCTATACGAAAACGGATTTCCGGCTGCTGGTGCTGCAGCGAGACGACTATATTTGCAAGTATTGCGGCCGTTATGGGGATACGATTGACCATGTACTGCCGAAGTCAAAGGGAGGGCTTTCTTCTCCGGCAAATTGCGTCTGCGCATGCGCGGCCTGCAACTTGAAAAAGGCTGATAAATTGGACTTTGTTTTCGATGATTTTTAGCATCTGAACGTTGTGTTTCCATATTTTATGAGGTGTTTTTTGCTGTTTCCCCGTGTTAACATGGGTGGCGTCGAAAGGTCGGCACACACGATAACCATAACAAGGAGGAAATATTCATGAAGATGCAACCATTTCGTATAGGTGTAGCTAGCGTACTCGCAGCCGGTTTGATCGCGGTTGGAGGAGGAGCAGCCCTGCAGAAGGCAGAAGCAGCCACAGTGAACAGTTCCGTCACGTATAAGGTTACGAGCAGCGACACGATGTACAAAATCGCAACGAAATACGGGATCAGCCTAAGCAAACTAATTGCAGCTAATCCAACCATCGCTAACCCGAATATCATCTGGCCGGGCATGACGGTTAAGGTTCCCGTAAGCAGCACGACAGGGACTTCGAACAACGGATCGTCGAACACGAATACAGGGACAAGCACAACAGACAAGAGCACATTTGCCGCTCAAGTCGTTACGCTGGTTAACAAAGAACGTGCCAACGCAGGTCTTGGTACACTGAAATCCGATACGCTCTTGACGAAAGTCGCTTTGGATAAGGCTAAGGATATGTATACGAACAATTACTTTGATCATAATTCGCCAACTTACGGTTCGCCGTTTGATATGATGCGTGCTTATGGCGTTTCTTACTCTTATGCAGGTGAGAATATCGCGAAGGGTCAACGTACGCCGGCAGAAGTGATGCAGGCATGGATGAACAGCCCGGGCCATAAAGCGAACATTTTGAGCAAAAACTTCAACAAAATCGGCGTTGCTTATTACAACGGCGAGTGGGTACAAGAATTCACGTCCTAATATTTTATAATTAAGATAAGAGCGGCCGAGCATCGGCTGCTCTTTTTTTGCATTCTAGTTGACGATTCTGTAACCGTCGGTTATTCTGTGACCGATGGTTACCAAATTACTTGAGTCTAAACATGAGGTGTGCTGTCCTATGACCACAAGAAGAAAACAATTAACGGAAGAGATGAAAGCAGCGATTCGTGCCGCAGCAGCAGCTTTATTCGCAGAGAAGGGTTACTCATCTGTGACGATGCGCGAAATTGCCAAAGCAGCAGGCTGCTCGCATACCGCCATTTATTTATATTTCAAAAATAAAGAAGAGCTGCTTCAGCAGATTGCGATTCCTTCGCTGCTCACGCTGGAACAGAAGCTGTTAGACTTAATAGTCGGTAAACCGGATTCGGCAGCCTTGGATAAACTGCTCGACGTATGCAGCGAATATGTTCGATTCAGCCTGACGAGCGGCAGTTTGCAAACGGTCTTGTTTATGTCCGCCTCGGTACGAGTAGATGATCCTCAGCCAGAGCTCGAAGTCAACGTTATCCGCAACAGACTGTTCGCTCACATTATGCAGGTGCTCTTTATTGCCGTCTCTGAAGGGTCAGTGGAACCGAGACAAGAGGCTGCATTGAACAATGGCCGGATCTTGTTTTATTACCTGCAAGGCTTCATCAGCACTTACAGTGGACATGCGGAACCAACGGATGAGCTGCTTGAGCGGACGATGCCTATATTCAAGCAAGGCATTCTAACGATGATTCGCGGTTTGAAACAACATTAAAACTTTCTCACGTGCAGGGTTTGTAAGAATAAGAGGCGAAATCCTAATGTAGACTTCATCACCCGGAGGGTTTGAAACATGAGGCGTAAAGCCGTTTATTGTAACAAGTCGCTTGCTGTGAACGTGAAGAGGAAGCTCGGAAAGATGAATCATGGTGTTGACGATGTAGATTCCAGGTCTGATATGCACAATTACCAACGTTTGATCAAATATTTGCCGGAACCGATTTTTGTGCATGACGGCAACGATATTTTGTTTGCCAACCAAGCTGGCCTTAAGCTATTGAACATTTCAGAAAGCGACTTGATTACAGGCCAAAGAAGCTTTCGTTACATACATCCGGATTATTGGGAGCGATCCGCAGCACGAATTCAAGCGATTATGCAGACGGATGAGCCCAATGAATTTCTAGACTGCAAGCTGATTGCAGAAGGCGGCGAGATCATCGACGTCGAGGTGTCCAGCACGCGAATTCGCAATTACTTGAATAGGGGCACCGTCGTGCAAAGCGTGTTTCGCGATATTCGTGAGCGAAAGAAGGAAGAGGAAGCGCTGATTCAGTCGGAGAAGCTGTCTGTCGCCGGCCAAATGGCAGCAGGCATCGCACACGAAATTCGAAATCCGCTTACGTCGCTGATCGGCTTCTCTAAATTTCTGAAGACGAAGATTGACCAGTATCATGAATACTTTGATATTATGCTTGTCGAACTGGACCGGATTAATTCGATCGTGCAGGAGTTTATGGCGCTTGCCAAACCGCAGGCGAATCAGTTCCGTAAACATGACTTGGTCAAAATCATTCAAAGCGTATTGACGCTTCTAGAAACGCAGGCGATTCTGCGCGATGTACAGATCGTCTCGCGTACGGATACGACTGCAGCGGAGCTGCTCTGTGATGAGAACCAGCTGAAGCAGGTGTTCGTCAATGTGCTCAAGAATGCGATCGAGGCTATGCCAAGCGGGGGCATGATTACGATCGACTTGAAGGCGCAGCAGCAAAGCGAGCTGATTGTCGAAATCATTGATCAGGGGATCGGTATTCCGCAGGATCAGCTGCCTAAACTGGGCGGGCCATTCTTCACCACGAAAGACAGCGGAACGGGTCTTGGACTTATGATTTGTTATCGAATTATCGAAGGCCACCATGGACGAATGGACATTACGAGCATCCCTGAGAAAGGGACTACCGTAAGCATCTTTCTTCCGCGAAATGGATAATTATTGGTCATTTTGAGGGCTGTTCCTGTATTTACCGGTAGGATTCGCCTTGCCGGATATGGTATTCTATTACGCGAGCCGAAACTTAACGTACGGGGGATCTTTTAGGGAGTGGCATCACTGCCCTCCGGCCTGACATTCCGCCTAAGTGGAATGCAGTGCTGAACGCGCATTTGGCGCTGGGGTGAATCGCTTAGTTCACGAAGCGTAGGGTTGAACTCCTCAATCCGAATCCGACAACTAACCTCGCAGGCCGCATGCGATAAGGAAGATTATGACACGCTATTAAGCTGTGTGTCCTTCATCGCGATGACGGAATAAATCCGCACACTTGTGGATGATATCCGTAAATCAAAAGGAGGCAATACAACTTGATGAAACAGGTATGGAAGAAGAGCGCGATAATTGCAGCGCTTAGCTTTGCTGTTCTTACACACACGGCAAGCGCAGCATCGACCTACAGCGCGAAAGATGGCGACACGTTCTGGGAGCTTTCCAAGCAATTCGGCATTTCACTTCAGCAGATGCTGAAAGCTAATCCCATGATCGATCCACAAAACATCTATGAAGGGCTTAGCATCGTTATCCCAGCTTCGAAAGCTGTAAAGAAGACAACGACTGCCAAGGCGGCACCTAAGGCGGCACCTAAGGCGGAAGCGAAAGCCGCAACTAAGGCAAAAGCTGCTCCTAAGGCAGAAGCAAAAGCAGCCCCGAAAGCGAAAGCTAAGGCCGCGCCGAAAGCTGTAAAAGCAGCGTCTAAAGCTGCAGTAGGCAAAGCGATGAAAATGACCTCTGTGGACAGAGAAGAAGAAATCATCACAATCGGCAGCAGCAATTATAACTATTCGGAAGTTGTTCAAGCAAAAGCAAGTGCTTATACAGCAGCCGCTTCTGAGAACGGCTCATGGGGTGCTGTAGACTACTTCGGTAATCCGCTTAAGCTTGGAACAATTGCAGTTGACCCGAACGTTATCCCGCTTGGCAGCAAGGTCTATGTTACAGGCTATGACCATGGCGGACTTCCGGCTGGCGGCATGATGGCTATTGCAGCAGATGCAGGCAGTGCCATCAAAGGCGATCGTATCGATATTTTCGTACCGCAATCACAAGAGCAAGCCAGCATGTTTGGCTTCCAATACGTGAAAGTATTCGTTCTAGAATAATAGTTACAAATGCAAACGGCAGCCCGGCGGGCTGCCGTTTTGTTTTTACTTTGTCCGTGTACCGCGAGCCTCAGGTTTATTCAGGAGCTCAGGCAGCGTTACAATCTGATAGCCTTTGCTGCGCAGCAGTCGAATCAGCCGTGGCAGGGCAGCGATTGTCCCTGATAAATCCTGACCTTCGCCTCCGCCGGCATGCTGCAAGATAATCGAACCGGGCTGCAGTGTTCGTTTGATATTGATGAGAATGCTATTGCTGTCTAGACTTTTCCAATCGACGGAATCCACATCCCAATTGACGACAATATAGCCTCGCTGCCTCAGCCAATCGACTTGCTGAGGGGTGATTTCACCGTAAGGCGGTCGTATGAATTTGGGGCTGTATCCGGCAAGAGGGCGCAGTATCCAATCGGTTTGCCAAATTTGCTGCTCGAAGGCATAACGGGAAATACGTGAGAATACCGCATGATCATACGAATGATTGCCGATGATATGGCCTTCTTTACGCATGCGCCTTACAAGGGCTGGGTGTTTGGCTGCTCGGTTGCCGACAACAAAGAAGGTGGCTCTTACTTTATAACGAGCGAGAATCTCCAACACCTGAGGCGTGTAGCGCGGATCTGGCACGTCATCGAAGGTTAGCGCCACTCTTCGTACACCGCGTGGTCCCCAAACAACGAAAGAACCGGGAAACTGCTTCTGCAGCGTTACCCATGACATCGCACTGCGTTTCTTCTTCCTGCGTTTCTGCTCACTGTTGAAGGCCACGGAGTCCGCGTGCTTGGCAGTGGTATTAATCCCGTGCCCTTCTGGGTTGACTGCAGGCTGTAGATGACGACTTGAGTCACTGGCATGCGGCAGGCCGTCAGCTGAGGAGGTGGCATCGTCAGCATGCATTTGCGACGAGGAGCCTAATAATGCGGTCCAGGCAAGCAGCAGCACTAACACCCGTTTTGTTACAGGCATCCCGAACATGTTCTTCGTCCCTCCGCTCCTTGCGAAAATGTACTTGAATAGCCGTTCATAAACCGGTCGCTCTCATTTTGCCCTGCCATCCTTTGATCATGCATGAAAGATCCCTCTTTACACCGTTAGTCTCAAACACGTAACATGTAAGGGAATAAGTTGAAAAGGGGATAGAACATGCCAGCCATTGATATGCCGCTACATGAATTGAAAACGTATTCAGGAATCAATCCAAAACCTGCAGACTTCGATGCATACTGGGAGCGCGCGTTAGCGGAAATGCGCCAGACAGATGCTGCCGTAGAACTTATTCCTAGCGCTTTCCAAACGCCACAGGCGGAATGCTTCGATTTATACTTTACCGGCGTCAAAGGTGCGCGTGTTCATGCGCAATATGCGCGTCCTCGGAACGCGACTGCGCCACACCCAGCAGTTGTTCAATTTCACGGTTATACCGGCCATGCCGGCGATTGGACGGAGCGACTTGCTTATGTATCGCTTGGTTATTCCGTGTTCGCCATGGATTGCCGCGGTCAAGGCGGCAAATCCGAAGACTCAGGGAGTGTGAAAGGCAATACCCATCAAGGTCACATCATCCGTGGTCTTGACGATGAACCGGATCAACTGCTGTTCCGCCACATCTTCCTCGACACGGCTCAGCTTGCAGGCATCGCCTTGGACATGCCTGAGGTGGATCCAAGCCGAGTCTATGCTATGGGCGGCTCGCAAGGCGGCGCCTTAACGATTGCATGCGCGGCGCTTGAGCCAAGAGTATCCAAGCTTGCGCCTGTATTCCCGTTCCTCAGCGACTATAGACGCGTATGGGAAATGGATCTGGCCAAGGACGCCTACCATGAGCTGCGTACGTACTTCCGTCATTTCGATCCGCAGCATGTGCGTGAGGATGAAATTTTTACGAAACTGGGTTACATAGACATTCAGCATTTGGCTAATCGGATTCAAGGTGAGGTTCTGATGGGCGTGGGATTAATGGATACGATATGCCCGCCGTCCACACAGTTTGCAGCCTATAACAAGATTACATCGAAGAAACGTCTAGAAATTTTCCCGGACTTTGGCCATGAAGGGCTGCCGGGCTTGAATGATAAAATTATGCAGTTTTTCTTAGCAGAATAGGGGAGGTTGCGTTCATGTTGTTAGAGGTGAAAGATAAGCTTGTTATGATTGGAGATTCCATCACAGATTGCGGCCGGGCGCGGCCTGTCGGGGAAGGGCTGTTCGATGCCATTGGCAAAGGATATGTCGGCCTTGTCGATGCCTTGTTGACAGCAGCTTATCCGGAGCGCGGAATTCGCGTCGTCAACGTAGGAACGAGCGGTAACACCGTGCTTGATTTGAAGGAGCGTTGGCAGACAGATGTAATGGATCTGCAGCCGGATTGGCTCTCAATCATGATCGGCACCAACGATGTATGGCGTCAATTTGATACACCTCTCATTACGGAGTCGCATGTATACCTGGAACAGTATGCGGCAACATTGGAAGAACTCGTCGTGCAAACGAAGCCGAAGCTGAAAGGGCTTGTACTGATGACGCCTTTCTATCTCGAGCCGAATGCAAACGATGCGATGAGAGCTCAGATGGATCGCTATGGTGCAGTTGTACGTGATATTGCAGCTAAGCATGATGCGCTGTTTGTAGACACGCAAGCTGCCTTCAACCGGGTAATGGAGCATATCTACCCGGCAACAATTGCGTGGGATCGCGTTCATCCGAGTCAAGCGGGGCATGCCGTACTTGCGCGAGCATTCCTGCAAGCGGTCGGCTACGATTACTCACAGGGGCTATAGTTCAATCTGATGCTGCAAGACAAGAAGAAGACCTCTCGACACCAGCAAAGGCTGGATCGGGAGGTCTTTTTTTTCTGGTTTTCTCTATGTAAGCATTAAATTTTGAAAATCGATATCGTGCGCTGCAGCTGCATAACCGTCTGCTGCATTTTCTCCGTTTCCGTAACGACTGCCTGCACGGAGCCGATTTGATCATTCATCGAAGCAGATACTTGCTCTGTTCCGGCTGCGGATTGCTGCGTGATGGCAGAGATGCTTTGGATAGCGCTTGATATTTTGTGGGCGCTCTCCATCATTTGATCGCTTTCCCCGGAGAATTGAGCAATCTGCTCGGTAATAAACTCAACGCTTGTTACAAGCTCTGTGAAAATCACTTCGGAATCGCGAAGCATTTTCATTTGGAGCTGAACAACCTCTTCGTTTACTTTAATATTCTGAATGGCTTGTTTAACGCCTGTATCAATGCTGCGAACTAGATTGAAAACTTCCTTCGTCGAGGAAGTGGATTCCTCAGCGAGCTTGCGTACTTCTTGAGCAACGACTGCGAAGCCGCGGCCGTGTTCGCCTGCGCGTGCAGCCTCAATGGAGGCATTCAGCGACAACAGGTTTGTTTGTTCAGCCAAATCTGAGATGGTGCGAGTGATAGCGGAGATACCAGCTGCTTTGCGTGCAAGCTCTTCAATCGCTTCAGATACTTGAGAGGTTGCCTCTACGTTGCGGGACATCCCGGTCGACTGACTCTCAACGGCTTGCCGTCCACGTTCAACCAAACTTAACGTCTGTTCAGAGCGTTCGTTCATCATTTTAGTGGAGTGCGCGTAAGAGGATACTTTGTTTTCAATTTCGCGGATGGAGTCAGCCATGTCGCCGACATCCTCGGAAATTTGATTCGCACCGGTTGCAAGTTCACCGGCAGAGGCCGCTACTTGCTCCATGACTTTCTTCAAATCAACATTTTTATCAAATATGCTGCGGCTAGTATCGTTGACGATTCGTGAAATGGTCGATGTTTCCTTTAATATGTCGCGGAGCTTGTCCACCATGCTATTGAAAGAATGGCCGAGCTCTCCGAGAGATGCGGAGGAGGATACGTCTACCTTCTTAGTGAAATCGCCTTTCGCGATACTAAATGCGATCGAGGTCATTTCATCAATCGATGATGTAAGCGCTGTCTCAATTACCCGAACAAGAGGGAAAGTAGCAGCTGCGGCAAGTACAATGATGACTAATCCTAATAGGAGACTTCCGCCTGAAAGTGCAAGGCCAAGCAATAACGCGATGGAAAATGTAGCAACAATTGTGTAGCAGCCGACAAGAAGCTTATTTCGGATAGATAGGGAATGGAACCATTGCATCGTGGAAGCTCTCCTTTATATGGAATAGTTATATTATAGCACCACAGTACTTTTTGTCTATAATCGTCTGCACCGGGCTGAATATGTCGAAAGTATGAGAAGTTGTTGTAAGGTAGATGTCGAATGAACTAAAAATTTGTAATGTTTTTGTATAATTATTATTGTGCGATCGAAATTCTTGTCATATAATGGGCCTATTGGATGACATGGAAAAATCATCTAAATATGGATCTGGGAGGCGGAAACCTATGAATTTGGATACAATGCCTTTAACTCGTCAAGTGGACTTCGTCTTTAAGCAATTGGAAGAGGAGCTCCTTTACGCTCAAGCAGGAACTGTAATCATTCAAATTCGAAATAATGCGGTCGGCAAATATGGCGTTCGTCATAATCCGATTGAAAGCAGAAACGGCCAAATCGGGCAGTCAGAGCAGGGCATGACGCAAGAACAGGTGCAAGCCTTCAGGCAGATGGCAATTGATTCCATCAAGCTCAAGCGGAACTGGACACATGGTGAGATTATGTATGATTTCTCGGTTCGCTCCGGCTCTGGAGCATGGTCAGCCAGCATTCTGTTCGAGAGCAATTACAACATGGCCAGCAGCATGTTCCGCTATACGCCTAAATTTGCACAGCATGCTTTTCGGGATGCTCCTTAATAGAACACAAGCAAAAAGCTGCCTCGCACTCTGGGGCAGCTTTTTATTTGCCTAATTCGGCGATTTAACGATTAACGCGAAGATCTGCCAGCTAATTGCATTTCAGCGATTTCAACAAGTTTACGCGTAATGTTTCCGCCGATATAGCCAGCATCACGAGTTAACATGTCGCCATAGTATCCGTCTTGAGCGAAAGAAATGCCAAGACTTCTTGCTACTTCATATTTCATTTGATCTAGCGCTGCGCTAGCCCCAGGTACGACTAAGTTGGAAGCCATCGTAATCACCTCCTTTGTGTACCCTTAGTATGGATTCACTGGAAGCTTTTATACGAAATGGATGACATCTTTTTGGATGTAATTTTTTCCAATTTTAACTACAATAAAAAGCCGAGTGCAAGCGGGAGCAGGAACAAGCCATAATAGAACACATTTGCAATTGTGGAGGAAGAGGGGTCATGGTTGCAGTCACAAGCGGCTGCATCGACGCCACGCCAGCTGTCCCAAGCGGAATGAAGCTGGTATATGGCCGTGGCGAAGAGACCCATTGCAGAGAACTTCACATAAAGGCTTAGTGCGGGCTCTACATATTGAAGAAGGCTTCCTGTCCGGACTAGATAAATAATGAATATACCGAAGCAAGTCAGAATGCAGCATCTAATCAGGTGGTGGAAGACAGCTCTGCGCTGCACGGTAGACAGCATATCCACGCCTCCTCCTTATTGTCTGAATATCAGTTTCTCAGTCACGATGGACAAGAGCCATACGGCTGCAGCCAAGTACAAGCTGATTGCGATAATGACTTTGCTGCGGAAAGCGGAGAAGAGCATAACCAAGCTCTTAACATCTACCATCGGGCCGAACACCAGAAACCCAAGAAGCGCTCCGGGGCCGAATAGACCGTGAAACGACGAGGCGACGAAGGCGTCCGAGGTGGAGCAAAGCGACAATGCGAATGCGGCTCCCATCATGAAGATATTCGCTGCAGCCGGATGCTCGCTGAGTGAAATCAGCACGCTCTGATCGACTGCGGATTGTACAACTGCCGTTAGGAAGGCGCCGATAATCAAATATTTGCCGATATCAAAAAACTCATCGGAGGCATGGTTGAAGGTGGCTTGAATGCGTTCGCGGAAACCGCTGTTTAAGCTGCCGTAGTTGTAGTTATGACCAAAGGCGGATTCGCTGGAGCGTCCACCAGTAAAGGAGTGAATGCCGAGCTTAAGCGGATTACGCTTCATGAAACGAACCATGAGCAGACCAAGCAGCGTGCACACCACGAATGCAAGTCCAATTCGAGAGTAGGCCAGGGATGGCTGCGAGCGGAAAGCGCTCAGCGTAGAAGCAAACACGATGGGGTTGATAATCGGGCCGGCGAATATAAATACCATTCCGATATATGGAGGCATTCCTTTGCGTATCAACCGCCTCACGACAGGAATCATGCCGCATTCGCAAAGGGGCAGGAGCAGCCCGAGCAAGCAGCCGAATAAGACACCAACGATCGGATTACGGGGTGTAATTCGCACGATCATCGCGTCCGAGACAAACACCTGCAGGAGAGCCGAGAAGAAGACGCCAAGCAGGATGAAGGGGAAGGCTTCTATAATAATGCTGATGAAGATATGCTGGAAATCATGCATGGCGTTTCGAGCTCTCCTTTCGGGCGAGGGATAGGCCAGGCTATTCCCTACGTTACAAGGTATGCTTGAAGTGAGCCAAGCAGGACAGCCGCACAGCGACATTTTTACGGTGACCCAATAGGCTAAGAGCGCTCTTGACATTTCACCCGGAGGGAGTATAATTCACGTAAATGCAATGATGGGAATAAGTAAGCGGGGAATTGATGCTTCAGAGAGCCGGTGGGTGGTGCGAACCGGTGCATGCGTCCGACTGCCGAATGGATCCTGGAGCAGAGATGAGGAAAGCGATCCCAGTGGATCTGCCGTATGCGTCTTCGTTTCGCTTCGCGTTAGGAAGCTTGAGGTTTACAGGCCAGCTGCGATCATGCGCTGTTCGTAAACAAATTAGGGTGGCACCACGGTCCTCGTCCCTTGCGGCGGAGGGCTTTTTTTGCGTTCAAATTTGGCGATTACACACATCAACCATAAGGGAGGAACCGACTATGCCACGCGTATTATCCGGCATTCAGCCAAGCGGTCAATTGACACTCGGCAATTACATCGGTGCGATTCAAAACTTTGTTAAACTGCAGGAAACCCATGAATGCTATTTCATGGTTGTAGACTTGCATGCGATTACGGTACCTCAGGAGCCCGCGGCTCTAAGAGAGCAAACGGAATCGGTTGCGGCGCTGTTCATCGCAGCAGGTATTGATCCTGCTAAGGCGAGCGTATTCGTTCAATCCCATGTATCTGCGCATGCAGAGCTTGGCTGGTTGTTTACAACACTCGCCTACATGGGCGAGCTTGAGCGAATGACGCAGTTCAAAGACAAATCAACAGGGAAAGATTCCGTTGGTGCCGGTTTGTTCGTTTATCCGACGCTGATGGCTGCAGACATCCTCATGTACAATGCGGACCTTGTACCGGTTGGCGACGATCAGAAGCAGCATCTGGAGCTGACACGCGACTTGGCACAGCGTTTTAATCAGCGTTACGGCGATATGTTCACGATTCCGGAGCCGTATATTCCGAAGGTCGGTGCACGCATCATGTCGCTTGATGACGGCACGAAGAAGATGAGCAAGAGCAATCCGAACCCGGCCAGCTATATTGCGCTGCTTGACCCGCCTGATGTGATTCGCAAGAAAATCAGCCGTGCAACGACCGATTCCGGTCGCGAGGTGAAGTTTAACCCGGCCGAGAAGCCGGAAGTCAGCAACCTGATGAGCATTTACTCGCACTGTGCGGGGCTGACGCTTGATGAAATCGAAGCTCGTTATGAGGGGCAAGGTTACGGAGCCTTTAAGAAGGATCTGGCTGAACATGTTGTTGCGAAACTTGAGCCGCTGCAGCAGCGCTACGCGGAAATCCGCAGCTCTGGTGAAATTCATGAGATTCTGAAGCAAGGCGCAGAGCGTGTGTCGGTTATCGCAGACAAGACACTTCGCGATGCGAAAGAGAGAATGGGCTTCCTTCTGCCTCGTTCTTAAGTCTCCTCCTAGTTTGAAAGAAAACGCCGCAGGCAAGGGATCTAACCTTGTTTGCGGCGTTTCATTTTGGCATTAACGACAAACCCGGCACCGATACTGCAGATGGTTAAAATGAACATCAGCACGGCGACCCACCCATTATAGCTAATGGAAATAGCTGTGGCACTCATGAGCAATACCGACAAAACCGCGAAAAACAAGGCCATTGGCTTCGACATTCGAACACTCTCCTTAACCTTATAAAATTGTTTTTAAACTTTAGCATATTCTTCTCGCAAACGAATCATAATAAGTTTGCAACACACCATCGTAAGAGATGAAAGGAGAATTTCCACATGGCAGGACAACAATCTCGTAGCAGCAATACGCTGGTCGTACCGCAAGCAACCGCAGCACTTCAACAAATGAAGTTTGAGGCAGCGCAAGAGTTGGGTATTCAAATTCCTTCAGATGGATACTATGGCAACGTCTCAACTCGAGACGCAGGATCATTGGGCGGATACATCACTCGTAAACTCGTCCAAATTGCGGAACAGCAACTATCGGGTCAATCCAACTACCGTTAGAGCGCTGCTAAAGTAACAAAATAATTACCGAAGTAACAGTCAGAAGCTCAAGGGCAGCCTTGAGCTTCTGCTTTTTTGTGTTTAACCGTATTGTTTCTTTCGATTGCGCTTCCTAAACAAGCGAAAAGCCTCTTCTATTGTGCAAGAAGAGGCTTCTCTAAGTCAATACGTATTCATTCTCAGCCGCTTCTGCAGCCGATCCTCGCTTAACCAACCGACATATGAACCTAATGTTTTAAATTCGGTATCCATCAGCAGCACCCCTACAAAAGGATATTGCTTACGATGACGATAGCGTACATCCGACCAGCGAACCTCGTAGCCCCAAGGATGCTCCTGCACTTCGGCACAGGCGAAAGAGGTGAAGTAGAGAAAGGCACGAATGGAATGGTCGTTCTTAGACTTCTCAACTGCAGGATGGTCTGAACATTTGGCGCGGTCCATCCAGCGCAGCTTGCCATGTCGATAGTCACCGATTAGGAAGGAGTCGTCGGCGCGGCGTTTCACGACATTCCAATCATATAAGGAGATGGTTGGAATTAGGATATAGCGGTCTCCGGCTTCATGCACGGTATCGATGCGAACGAGCTGCTTCTGCAGTGCGTGATGGGCTGTTGTTCGCCAGCAATAATATACAATTAAGAAAGCGTAGAGCAGCGGGAACACAATTTGCGGATTACCGATTTTAAGTCCCCACATCACAATCGCAATGAGATGAGCCACGAAGATAATCGGGTCGAAAATATGGATAATGTTCCAGGAAATCCATTTCTGATTGAACGGCCGCATCGCCTGCGTACCATACGTATTGAACAAGTCGACGAATACATGGACGACGACCGCGAGCAATATCCAGCCGCCGATATGGAGCCACGGAAGCTGAAAGCGATATATCGATTGGAGCAGCAGTGTGATTAGCGCGGTCCAAATGCCAATGGCCGGCAGGGAATGCGATGCGCCGCGATGATTTCGAATATAAGCCGCATTGCTCTTGAAACGCAGCAATCCGTCGAGATCGGGAGCTTGTGATCCAAGCACTGAGCCGATCAGAACGGCGGCATAGAGCGTTTGGTCAGAGGCGACGACCGGATCGACTGAGGCGAGCCCCGCGATTCCTAGTCCCATGACCAAATGCGTTCCGCTATCCATAACGGGAACCTCCTCGTGTAAGCATAAGCCTTGGTGTGGAAATGCTCATTTTGTGTATACTTCTATATGTACGCTTAAGTATTTTCTGAATCGTGGGCGATTATAACTAAATATTTGTTAATGCCGGA
This sequence comes from Paenibacillus sp. N22P23, assembly GCF_059383735.1. NCBI lineage: Bacteria > Bacillati > Bacillota > Bacilli > Caryophanales > Paenibacillaceae > Paenibacillus > Paenibacillus sp. N22P23. The sequence goes on along the minus strand of NZ_JBXENT010000002.1, from coordinate 259,668 downwards.
TTTGGCTTCATGAAGCTTACTTTGTTGTCGAAAGGATGAAGGTACATGTATATCTGTTTTGTGGAGTATCATATTGCACCTGAGTATGAAGCCGTGTACCGAAGCTGGATAGTGGACAAGCCCGGCAATGGTGAAGCGTTCAAGCTGTACGAAGGCACCGATCAGCCGCTGCTGTTCGTTGAGGTGTGGGAAGCGCAGAGCGAGCAGGAAGCGCTGGACATCAAAAAAGAACGCTGCGGGGAGCGTTCTTCTTGGCATGCGATGTCACAGTGGGTGCCAGGCGGCAGCCCAAAAGTCCATGCATGGACGTTTAAGCCAATTAGCGGCCAGTCGGCGCCGAACTCACAGGCGTCGTATTCGTAATGGTCTGGCCGTTAAACGTATATTCGTAGTTGATCGGGCCATCGAATGTAACGTAATCGAGATTAAGCGTAAGCAGTAAGTAACGCATTCCTGTCGACGGATCGCTAATGATGATATGATCGCGTCCAGCGGCTTCGATGATACCGCGGAATACTTTGGCGTTCCATTCCCGGTTGTTCTCGTACGTCATATAGAAGGTAGCCATTTTACCGCGGTTCAGTCGCAGAATATTCTCTACGTAAGACTCTTCAGTAGCCGGAATGGTCACTACATTTCCGCCTGCCGGTGTAACGAATGCACCACTCGGTACGCTAGGCGGAGCCATAGATGCACCTGCTACGAAAGGTGTTGGCACCGGTGCCGGTAGTGGTGTCGGTGTCGGATGCTGGTAGTAGCCGTAGCCGCCATAGCCCCCCGGAAACCCTCCCGTACTTGCTGGACTAACCGCTGTGTTGTACCCATAACCGTTTGACATAAGAATTAATTCCTCACTTTCGCGTTATCAACTTTAAAGGGCTCATTAATAAACCGCTGGGCACTCGCTCGCTTTCGGAGAATAGAAGCAATGTGCCTTGAATTTACCGATGAGCTTCTGATCCCACCAGGTTGGAGGGCAGCTGCCGGCGGGACGGAAGTACCATAATGAGTTCGTTGAAGGCCACAAACGTTCGCCGTTTATGACGCGTTTGGCCAGCGCAATCTCATTGTCCCTTGCAGCTTGATAGAAATAGCCTTTCTGTGTTGCTTCGAATCCTCCGGGGCTTTGGAATACCATCTGTTGAATGGTGCGAATGTTTTTGAAGTCGATACAGTTTCCGCGCACACGGTTGACGCCAACGTTTCCTACCATCAACATGCCCTGGTTACCCTCGCCTTCAGCTTCAGCGCGGAGGAGCCTTGCCAGCAGTTTGACTTCTTCGGAGTTGGACTTGATAACTGCCATATCGCTTGGATTCCACTTCCTTTCGATCACATGGGCCATTAACCACATTGATAGTGTATTGAGAAATGGGCAAAATGGTTCCATAAGGTGTCAAATTCATGAACAAGAACCGCGAACATTGTCAACAGCTTGTTTTTTCGGTATGATAAAGAACGATTTTAAAACAAAAAAGATGGGTTAATTTTGTTGCTCATAGGCATTGGAAGCGGGGAGACTGGCTGTGTTTAAAGAATATGTGGCCCTGACAAAACCGAACCTGGTACGATTAAATGCTTTCGCGGGGTTTGGCGGTTTTTGGGTCGCTTCCAAATGGGATATTGATTGGTTGCTGCTGCTCTACATGCTGATTGGATCGGTACTCACGATGGCATCGGCATGTGTCATTAATAATTACTGGGACCGAGAGCTGGATAAGAAGATGGAACGCACGAAGAATCGCGCGCTTCCGACAAATCGACTGAGTCCAACCAACGTACTGGTGTATGGCATCGTACTTGGAGTTGCAGGCGTTACAGTGCTGTTTACCTTGGTGAATGCGCTGAGCGGCTGGCTTGGATTGCTTGGGTTTTTCGTGTACGTAGTCATTTACACCATGTGGCTGAAGCGCACTTCTACCTGGAGCACGTCCATTGGCGGCGTGTCAGGTGCAATGCCTCCGGTCATCGGATACTGCGCTGTAACCGGTGAGGTTGATGCAGGTGCATGGCTGTTGTTCGCACTGCTGTTTCTGTGGCAGCCTGCTCATTTCTGGTCGCTTGCGATTAGACGGGTGGAAGAATATCGTGCGGCAGGGTTTCCTTTACTGCCGGTCGTCAAAGGCGTTCAGCGCACGAAGCTGCAAATGAACCCGTACATTCTGCTGTTGATTCCAACCGGAATTTTGTTCTTCACTTATGGCTATGTTGGTTACGCGTTTCTCATTATATCGCTTGTCGGCGGCGTGTTTTGGCTGATTCATACCTTGATCGGACTAAAGGCGCAGGATGACAACAAGTGGGCTAAAATGAATTTCATTATTTCCATTAACTATTTGATGATCGTATTTCTAGTCATGATCGTCGATACGAACGGCATTGGTTAGGAGGGCGTTCATGCCTATTTTACGCAAATACGGATTTACGATAGCTGTACTGGCGCTATGTTTGGTCATGGGGATTTACTTATACCTCTCGTCAACGAAGGAAGCGAAACCGAATTTGGATCAGAATTTGAAGGCGCCAAACTTTCAACTGACGGATTTGGACGGGAAGCAAGTAACGCTTGACGATTCAGATGGTAAAGTGCGTGTCATTTATTTCTTCTATGCCAATTGTCCGGACATCTGCCCGCCAACGACTTATCTGATGACACAGGTGCAGGACAAGCTGAAGGAGAGCGGAACCTTCGGCAAAGACGTGGAATTCATGTCGATCACCTTCGATCCGAAACGAGATACGGCAGAAGCGATGCGGAAATTCGCAGGGAAGTTTGACATCGATATGAGCGGTTGGAAGTTCCTCCGTGAAGACAATGAGGAACAGACGAAGCAGCTGATGAAGGACTTTGGACTTGGACTTCTCAAAGATGAGGCAACAAACCTATTTACGCATACGGACACGATCACGTTCGTTGACCGGAAAGGCGTCGTTCGCAAATATTTAACAGGCTCGATTGACGAGACGCAAAGTCCGGAGAAGATTGTTAACGTCATAGATGCATTGGTTGAAGAGTAGCATGGTTATATTCTTATCGATATTATGGAACAACATCATCCCGTTGTCAGTCATGATTGCTATAGGCATCACGCTGCATCGGGTTTTTTCTTTGGACATCAAAACATTATCCAAGCTGAACTTTTACTTATTTTCACCGGCTATTATTTTTAAATTATTGTATACGACGGAAGTGACGTTGAAATCGGCGATGACGGTTCTGCTGTTCTTCGTTGTGTTTATGGGGCTTATGTATGGCTGTGTGGAAGCGGTCATTCGGCTGCGGGGAATTGCAGGGGGAAGGCGCGGGGCGATGCGTAACAGCGTGCTGTTCTATAACAGTGCCAACTACGGCATCCCGCTCAATGAGCTTGTATTCGCCTCGAATCCGTTCACGTTATCGATTCAAGTGCTGATCATGATGCTGCAGGCGCTCCTGCCGAACACCTACGGTATCTACAGCGTCAATGCGCATCGAATCAGCGGCAGGGAGATTGTGCGGACGATCCTCAAACAACCGGTTATCTATGCGATCCCGCTCGGGTTTCTGATGAGAGGTTTCCATGTGCCTATCCCACATGCTTTAGCCGTACCGCTTGACTATTCGGCTAACGCATTTATCGGTACGGCGCTTGTTACGCTTGGCGTACAACTGGGGAGCATGAAGTTTTCCATTCACAGCTTTATGGTGAAGGAAGTACTCATTTCCTGCAGCATGCGCCTTTTGCTGGGGCCGGTGCTGGCGTTTGTTGTTGTATGGATGCTTGGACTTGAGGGGCTGATGGCAAAGGCGCTCATCGTCTCCTCAAGTGTTCCGACATCGCTCTCAAGCGTTCTGCTCGCAGTGGAGTTCGACAACGAGCAGGAATTTGCTTCACAGGCTGTTCTGGCTTCAACCGTCCTTAGTATCGTAACCGTAACGCTAGTGATCTTCGTACTGAACGTTTAGCTTCTCGCTATGATTTGATTCATTAGAACCCATCTTCTTTACTCCAAATGGCGGTGCCTTGAGCAGGATACACGATGTATTCCTGGAGGCCCGCTTTTTCTAATTGCTCAATTAAGTATTCCTCCGGTGTTTTCTCCACGCCGGGAAACCCGCGCCGGGTATGGATATGGTCGGCATTTGGGAACGCATCCCGCAGCATGCCTCTGATTCGTCTGCCGGAGGCATCATTATCGGTGAAAATGTACGCATGACGGTCGCCGACCTGTCTGCGAAGCTTCTCGATTTGATTGACACCCGGCGTGCCCATCGTGCAGAAAATCGGCGTCTCTTCCGCAAGCACCCGGCGCAGCCGGCTTCTGTCGTTCTTGCCCTCTACAATGATGGCGATATCATCCATCGCAGTCCTCACCTCTTCCGCCATTTTATTATATTCTACGCAAAGATGAAAAACGAAAAACGGCTTGCCGCTAGGCAAGCCGTTATGTCCGTGATCTGGGGGTGTGGATTAGTACCAGCCGCCACAGCCGCAAATTACAATGACGAGCAGGATGAAAAGCACCAGGATGGAACCAGCCGAGGTAAATGCGCCATGATGGCCATGTCCTCCGCGTTCAGCATCTACGAATTGAGACATTGTGAATGTCACCCCTCTTTCGCATGATGTCTATCAGGGCGTTTGGGGCTCTGCTTCACTGAGTAAGCATTCTAGCCTCTTGCCACACTGTAATGTATGCCCCTGAGTGATAACAGCCCTGTGCAATTACCCAGTTCCTGAAAAATGGGCGCTGGAGCTTGATCCACCCGCTTTTGTAGGTGATGCATAGAAGGGGAGCACGCAAACGGCGATCATGAGGCTCAGGAAAGCAATATAGTAAGGCGAGATAAACTCGCGCAACTGCCCGGCAAGCATCGGGCCCATGAATGCTCCAATGGAGAAGGCGATAGATAAGATCGAGAACATGCGGCCATACCTCGTACCGCCGCTTCGTTCGATGAGGAGCGAGGAGAGGGCCGGGAAGATTACACCTTTGGCCATGCCGACGAATAGCAGCAGGACCATGAACGGGAGCGGGACACCGGCTGCAATAGCGAAATACGTGAGCGCCAGCATGAAGGCTCCCCAGAGCGAGCGGAGAAACGGCGAGAGCTTGTTGAGAAACAACATACTAAGCGTAAACAAAGCACCGAGGCTGACAACGGAGAACAAGAGCCCAGTTGTCATCATCCCTTCCTTTGTGGTCGACATGAGCGGCAGTTCGAAGGAAAGGATGCCTTGAGCGCAGCTCATCGCAATGGGCAGTACGAAGATCAGCCATGGGATCGGTGGCGGCTGCTCATCTGTACCTCCCCGCATGCCAATTGCTTCTGCATTTGCTTGCGCCGCCAGCGCGTTGGACTCCGGCGCAGTGGCCTTCAGAGGCGCTAATTCGCGGATAAAGAACATCGCACAAGCTGCCGTTCCGATAAGAATCCAGCCGAGTACGGTGAAAGCAGTCGTGAAGCCAATCTGCGCAACGAGATAAGCGCCGACCGCAGGTGAGATAACGGAGGCGATGGTGTGAACGAGGCCATTGCCGGCCATAAGCTTTCGCTGCCGAATTTGGCTTGTAGCAATGCGCGCGAGCAGCGCCATACAGGCCGGGGACAGAAAGGCAAGTACGAAACCGCTTATCGAACGGAGCACAAGCAGCTGCCAAGGGTTCGTTACCAATGCTTGCAGAAGCAGGATGCCGCCGGCCGCAGCAAGGCTGAAGACGATGAATAATCGGCTGCCGAAACGGTCGACCCCGTAGCCGGCAATGAGATTGCCCGGCAGATGGGTGATGGAGTAGAGTCCCATCATGAGTCCGATAAAAGACGGCGCAGCGCCGATCGACACGGCAAATGGAGTCAGAATGGGATACTGGGCATGTAAATCAAAGAATGCCACAAACAGAAACAAATACAGCCAAATCGCAGTTTTCACGGGAATCCCCCTTCGGTTATACATAAGCGCGAATCGATATCGCAGTGGACAGTATGTTACTACTTGTACGCTTGGCCGGGCTGTGATATGTCTCGTGATGCCTGCTTGGTTTACGCTCGTAGGGTCATGGGTTATAATGTTTTGTATGTAGACTTTTTGGCGGGTATAATGGAGGAGACCAATCGATGGGCGTGGATTTTAACTATGATTTGGACACGTATGTACAATTCTTCAAGGACAAATGGCTGTTTCTGGTTATAGCGCTGGTTGTGCTGTTCATCGTCGTTCGTATTGTAAAGACGGTCGTGAAATGGCTTATCGTCGTGGCTATTCTTGCCGGCGTCGTATTTTATAGCGGACATTCGCTTGAAGAATTGAAGAATCTCGGATCCGAGCTGGGTACGAAGGTAGCGGACAGCGTGAAGCAAGAGGCGATTTCAGCGATGGCCGGCGAAGCGCAGGATGCTACATTTACAACGAACAGCGACGGCACGTTTACAGTGAAGACGAAGAACTTAGAGCTGGACGGCACACCGGGCGAGAAAGAAGTGAAAGTGACCTTCCGCGGTACGCCGCTCGGCACTTGGAAGATTGATGCGACAATTCAATCCTTAATTGATCAAGCAAAGAAGAACGTCTAGTCTGGTCGAAGGCAACTTTAAGGACAAGCCTGATTACGTTTAGGCGATGGAAGGAGGCTTCATCATGAATGCTTGGGTTGCTCCCTTATTGAAACCGGAACCGGTTGCGCTCATGGTGCTGATTATCCTGCTTGGCTCATTCATTCAAGGCATGAGAAGAGGTGCGTCGGGATCCGCGAAGCACCTTTTCTTTTTTATTTGGCAGGCAGTTTCGGTCGTGATTGCACTTGTGCTGGCCGGAAGAGGCGCTTCGCGGCTATCGCCGGTAATCCGCGATTGGCTGGAAGCCAGGCACATCATCGTGCCGCAGGAAGAGCTCAGTGCGGTGAAAGAGTTATGGTACACGGTTGTGACCAGCCTGCGCGACTTTGAGCTGCTTCGGTTCGGGGTGTTGTTTCTGGTGCTTTATTCGCTTGTTCGATACTTGCTTCGACTGCTAGAGCCGCTGTGCTACATGCTCTATGATGCATGGATGCAGCCATCGAATCCTGCGGATCGTATGCCGCGGAATCGGCCTTCCGCTTACGGCAAGCTCTCTGGAACAGCGAGCAGGACTACCGGGGCATTGATCGGCGCGCTGCTTGGCGGCGGACGAGCCTTTCTTGTCATTGCCGTTTTGTTTGTGTATGTCACGCTTGCTCCGCATGCGCTTGGAGCAGACGCCATACGGGCATCTGCGATTTACGCCAAGACGGCCGCGGAGCTGCTGGACCCGGTTGCCGGTGACGTATTGAAGCGTGGTCCGGTTATTACCGATGCCGTTCAGGCGGAGTTTCGACGTGTGCTTCAGCGCAAATATGAGGTTATTGATGCAGCGGTACCAGCCAACATTGAGGCTGCGGCGGCAGAAGTGACGAAACACTCGGATGATGACGAGGCGAAGGCGCGGGCTCTCTATGATTGGATCGGCTCGCGTATTGCATATGACTGGGATAAAGCTAATAATTATGTAGAGCGCGGTGTTTGGAAAGAACAAACGCCAACTGAAACTTTTGATACCCGAAAAGGCGTCTGTATAGATGTGGCTAGATTATATGCAGTGATGGCGCGTTCAGTCGGGCTTGATGTGCGGGTTGTTACAGGACTCGGCGCAACAGGCAACGGCAGTTATGGACCGCATGCTTGGAATGAGGTACGTCTGGCAAACAGCGGTGCTTGGATTCCGCTTGACGCAACATGGGCCTCCTCAGGCGATTGGTTTAACCCGGCTGGGTTCTCAAGCACGCATATAAGGGAAACTTGACCGTGTAGAAAGGAGATTTAAAGTGGTGCAGGATGATCCGCAGAAGCGGGAGATTGTAAACCGGCGAAATTTTTCGTTCCGGTTGAACTTATTCTTTTTTGCTACGTTTTTTGTGTTCAGTGTTCTTATTGTCCGGTTAGCTATTTTGCAGTTTGTTGAAGGGCCGTCTCTGCGTGAGGAAGAAGAGAAGAGGGGCTCGAAGGATGTGCTTATCCCGCCGATTCGCGGCAATATTTATGACTCAGGCGGTGCGCCGATTGCTTATTCGACTTCAACGCAATCGCTCCATTACAGCATTGAGCCAGGAACGAAAAAGGCCGATTCCCTCGCAATGGCCCAAAAGTTGTTTGAAGTGTTTCAAAAATACGGGAATCCCAAGACCCAGGTGACGCTTGAACAAATTATTAAAAACATGGATCTTGATTATAGGAAGAACACGGTAACCGTTCCAAGGCGCATAAAGAGCGGACTGACTCCTCAGGAAATCGCCTTCTTCATGGAAAACCGCGATCTGTACAAGGGAATCGATATCGTTGAGGAAAGTATTCGCCACTACGATACGAGCAAATTTGCCGTCCAACTGGTCGGCTACTTGAAGAAATTCGGCGGCGGCGCAGAAAACAATCTATACAAGGACCGCGCCAAAACCGATGATCCGCGGCTGAAATATTTGCAGCAAGAGGATGTCGGCTACGACGGATTGGAGTATATGTTCCAAGATGTGCTGCGGGGCAAGAACGGATTGAAGACATATCCGGTAAACGCTGCAAGCCGAGTTATTGGTCCGCCGGTCATTACGAAGCCGGAGAAAGGCGACAACGTCTATCTGACGATAAATCGCCATGTTCAGGAAGTAACGGAGCAAGCGATCATGGATCAGCTGCATTTTCTGCAGACGACTTCAGATCCGGATCGCTATGAGAAAAATGCAAAGACCGGTTACGCGGTAGCCATGGAAGTCAAAACCGGTAAAATCATTGCGATGGCGAGTATGCCGGACTACGACCCGAACATCTGGGAAGGCGGCACCATCAGCAAGGATGATTATAATACCATCCAGTACGTGCTGCAGAACGGTACGATCAGTTCGGTAATCGGTCCTTATAGTGATCCGAAGGAGCAGCGCAAGCATCCGTCTTCCGTTGTTTTCCTTGGATCAACGCAGAAGCCGTTGTCTATCCTGATTGGGCTGAACGAGAAGCTGTTTACGACGACTCAAACCTATACGGATACCGGTTCGTTCTATTACGGTCGGGAAGGTTCTACCCGCCGCAGAATCGGGAATGCCAAAGGGCATGTGTACGGTGTGCTGGATCCGGCGAGAGCCATTGCGAAATCCTCCAACCCCTTCATGGCCAAAATGGTCGGAGATGCGCTTTACAGAAAAGACTCGAAGAACGGCGTAGAAATCTGGGATTCCTACGTCAAACAATTTGGCCTTGGCGTGGATACCGAAAGCGGGCTCCATAACGAGAGCAGAGGCGTTATCGGATACTTCCATGAGAAAGAAGCTGCCAGTGTGCAGTCCGCGCTTATTCTGGCTTCTTTCGGTCAGATGGGACGTTATACGACGCTGCAGCTTGCGCAATATGCAGCAACGCTTGCCAGCCACGGCAAACGGATGAAGCCGCAGTTCGTGAAGGAAATCCGCGATGCGGACGGCAAGGTTGTGCAGAACTTCCAGCCTGAAGTGCTCAATACTGTTAATTTCCCAGAAAAATATTGGGATGAGATCGAGGATGGCATGTTGAATGTTAGCGTAACGGAATTCAACAACGCACCCTACAAGGTACTTCGGAAAACAGGAACTTCACAGCAGCAAGTAAGCGGAGCAACCGTTGAGAACTCCGTATTTATCGCATCTGCACCGGCGGAAGACCCTGTTATTGCAGTAGCCGTTGTTATCCCGGAAGGGGGCTTTGGCTCCTATGGGGCCGCGCCTGTCGCGCGTAAGATTCTCGACGCGTACGACGATGCGATCGGCTTGAACGGCGTGCCGAAGAAGCCAAAGGTGCCGGCGAAGGCACCGACGACGGGTACTACGGGCACTCCGGCAGGTACGACTACCGGCGGTACGACGGGAACCGGTAATGCTGCCACGACGCAATAGTGTTGAAAGTTCTCTTAGAAGAAATGAGGTTGTCCCGAAGTCAAATTGGCTTCTGGGGCAACCTTTTTATGTGGGCTGTAAGGGCTGAAAGTTGCACCAGAGAAACAGTTTTGCATAAGATAAAATAGGAAAGGATGCCATCCAATACCGTAAGGGGGGATCCATATGCGCCGTTCCAAGAAGCACGCCGCCATTCGCCGCCTGCTGTATGCTATTTTATTTCTAACCGGTACACTTCTAGGGGTATAACAGCAAGATGAGGTTTGGATTCTGTTCAGAATGTGCTAATATTGGTACATTGATCGCTTGCAGCAGCTGCAGTTTGCTTTATTAGGAGGGCTTCATGGGAACAATCAAGCTAGTCGCACTCGATATGGATGGAACACTGCTCAATGACCGACAAGAGATTAGCAGTGAGAATGCGAAGTGGATTCACAAAGCGCTGGATGCCGGCGTGACCGTTTGTTTTGCAACCGGACGAGGTTTTCCGAGCGCATTGCCTTATGCAGAGCAGTTGAAGCTGGATACACCGATGATTACGGTAAACGGTGGAGAAATTTGGAAGCGTCCGCATGTGCTTCATAAGCGTACGCTGATGTCGGCATCCACCTTGAAGCGGCTTCACCAGGTGGCACTGGCGTATCCGGAATGCTGGTATTGGGCCTATTCCACGATGGGCATCTACAACAAGGAACAATGGATCGAGCCTGCTGACGATTACGAGAATCATCACTGGCTGAAGTTCGGTTATCACACCGAGGACTTGGCAACGCGTGAAGCTATTCTGAGAGAAACCTCAAGCTGGGGCGGGCTCGAGATTACGAACTCCTCGCCGTGGAATCTGGAGATGAATCCCGAAGGTGTTTCGAAGGCTTCTGCCATTCGTGAACTGTGTACCTTGCTTGGCATTGACATGTCGCAAGTCGCCGCAATGGGCGACAGCTTAAACGACATCGCGATGATTCGCGAGGTTGGTTTAGGCGTTGCGATGGGCAATGCGCAGGATGAAGTGAAGGCCGCGGCGGATGTCGTAACGGTGCATCATAATGAGGATGCGGTTGCGCAAGTGATTCGGGATTATGTGCTGAGAGGATGAGTACAGCATGGAGATAGCCGGTTGGATCTTAGTCATCATCTTGTTTGTGATTGGTATGGCTGGAGCCATTTATCCGATTCTGCCGGGTGCGCTTGCGATCTACGCGGCATTCTTCGTTTATGGCTTCTTTATCTCGTTCTCTCCGTTTGGTTTCTGGTTCTGGACGATCCAGTCCCTCATTGTCATTGCACTGTTCATCGCGGATTATGCCGTCAGTGCGTGGGGCGTCAAGAAGTATGGAGGCTCTAGAGCCTCGGTTATCGGCAGTACGATCGGACTGATTGTCGGTCCATTCGTGATCCCTGCCTTCGGGATAATTCTTGGACCGCTGCTTGGAGCAGTGATAGGCGAGCTGTTTACCGGCGCGAAAGTGGACAAGGCCCTCAAAGCCGGACTCGGTGCGGTAGTTGGATTGTTTTCCAGTATGGTCGCCAAATTCATCATGCAAGCGGCTATGATTATTATTTTTATTCTATGGATCTAATTTGAGGAGGCAGACGAAGTTGATTAAAGTTACAGTATGGAACGAGTTTATGCATGAGAAATCCAATGAGGCCGTTATTAAGGTTTATCCGGATGGCATTCATACCGCCATTAAAGCAGGTATCGGTACGGACGGCTTTGAAGTGGCAACAGCTACTTTGGAACAGCCTGAACACGGATTGACTGAAGACGTGCTTGCGAATACGGACGTTCTAATCTGGTGGGGCCATATGGCTCACGATAAAGTGGAAGACGAGATCGTTGAGCGTGTACATAAACGCGTAATGAACGGCATGGGTCTGATCGTGCTTCACTCCGGTCACTTCTCCAAAATCTTCAAGAAACTCATGGGCACAGGCTGCGACCTGAAATGGCGCGAAGCTGATGAGAAAGAGCGGATCTGGACAGTTAATCCGGCTCATCCGATCGCTGCAGGCATTCCGGAGCATTTCGAAATGGAACGTGAAGAAATGTACGGCGAGCACTTCGACATTCCGCAGCCGGATGATCTGGTATTCGTCAGCTGGTTCGAAGGCGGCGAAGTCTTCCGCAGCGGTTGCACTTGGCACCGCGGTCAAGGTAAAGTGTTCTACTTCCGTCCGGGTCACGAAACTTACCCAACTTACTACAACGAAACGATCCTTCAAGTCATTAAGAACGGTATCCGCTGGGCAGCTCCATCGAATGCGGCAGTGCCGGTTCGCGGTCACCATCAACCGCTTGAAGTAATCAAAGCGAAATAATGTTTGTGGTCAGGAGATCCAATGGTTAAAAAAGATTCTTTAATTAAAGGGACTATCATACTCGCAGCGGCAGCGCTGGTCGCCCGGTTTCTCGGGATCTTCCAGCGCATCCCGCTGGATTATATGACAGACAGTCACGGCGGCGGTTACTTTACCGTCGCTAATAATATTTATTTGATGCTTCTTATTGTAGCGACCGGAGGCATCCCAAGCGCAATCAGCAAAATGGTCTCTGAGCGTTACGCGCAGGGCCGTCCTGATGAGGCGAAGCGAATTTACAAGGCGGCGCTCTTATTCGGTTCGATCACCGGCGTATTGATCACGGTGCTGCTGCTCGTATTTGCTCCGTTCTATGCGACGCATATCGCCGAGAACCCTGGTGCAGATTTGGCTGTTCGAGCCATTGCGCCTGCGCTTCTGTTCTTCCCGATCATTGCGATGATGAGAGGTTACTTCCAAGGTCGTCAGCTTATGGCAGCTGGAGGCATCTCTCAAATCATTGAGCAAATCCTCCGTGTTATTACCGCTGTAGGACTTGCCTATATCGTACTGGCTTGGGGCTGGGGACAGAGCTGGATTGCGGCTGCAGCAACATTCGGCAGTGTGTTTGGCAGTCTGGGTGCTTTCTGCGTTATGTTGTATTACGCGAGGAAACTGCGGAGACACGATGCGCTTGAGAAAGCAAAAACTCCTGTGGTGGAGACGAAATCGACTGCTCAGTCGGGACGTGCACCGCTTTCATTTAAGACGATTTATAAAGAAATGTTTAGAATATCAGTGCCGATCGTCATTACATCGATGACCGTGCAATTCATTTATTTCTTTGACACTTCGTTGTTCATGAAGCTGACGCACGGATATTACAATGTCGCTGATGCACGTCAAACGCTGGACTGGCTTGGGTTAAAGGCGCAGGCGCTGGCAGGCATTCCGCCGATTCTGGCGATTGCGCTCAGTCAATCCATGATTCCGGTTATATCCGCCGCTTATTCAGTGCGTAATATGCCAGAGGTGGAGCGTCAAGCATCGCTCGTGATGCGCATAGTTGTCTTTACTGGCGTACCGGTTGCGCTCATTATGACAATTGCTGCTACGTCGATAAACGGCTTGCTCTTCGCTAATACAGGCGGTAGTTTGGCTGTTGCTGCATTGACGGCCGGAACGATTTTCCAAATTACAATGATGACGAGCAATACCGTACTGACGAGCATGAACAAGCCGCACATACCGATGCGTCATGCCTTGATCGGTATCGTCGTGAAGGTAGTGACGAGCCTGGCTCTAGCGCCATTCATGGGCGTTTACGGTTTAATTCTGTCATCCACGATTTGCTTTATGACGATCGCATCGCTTAATTTCCGCGCGATCCGCAAGGAAATTACGCTCTCTATCCTCGGGCGGCGCTGGGCCGGCTACGCGGTTACGATCTTAGTGGCGTCAGGAGCAGGCTGGCTCGTCGATTATGTGTGCAGACACTATATCGAGGGCATCCCGGCTAAAGTGACCTTCGCGATATCCTGTATCGCTGCAGGAGGCATTTCGTTCGGACTTTATATTGCGCTGCTAGTGCTGCTTCGTGTCGTGAAGTCCGAAGATGTCCGCCAGTTCCCAGGTCCGCTGCGCAAGCTGCTAAACCCGCTGATGCGAGTTGCGTCTCGCTCGTAGATAATGGATTGTTATTCCCACAACTTCCTCTTCATGGTAAAATTGACTTTAGTCTTTTTTACCGTGGAGAGGAGTTTTTTTGTTGAAAAAGGGGTCTAGGTTGTGGAGAAATTCAGGCTTACTGCTATTATCGCTTCTAGTATTAATTATGGCCGGATGTCAGGCGCTCGGCGGCGTGGATTTCAATGCCATGCTGAAACAGTCGCTAAAGGTTACCTCCTATGAAGGCAGTCAGACGGTGGAATTCAAGCTGCTGTTGAAGGAAAACGCATTGGAGGATGCTGCCGACGAGGAGAAGGCATTGCTCGATTTGATTTCTTCGGTCAAGCTGCAGATTGATCATGTGAAGCTCGCGCAGGCTGGCGCCATGTCCGTTACAGGAAAGCTGTCGCTTGGCGAGAAATCCATTGCGTTTAACGCTCAAATGGATGACAAGCTCACAGTCATTGATCTTGACGGGGCGAAACATCCGATCGTGTTACATATGGCTAGTCTGGCTGGTTCGGAGGAAGAAGGCGACCTCGGGCTGAACGATGCGACAGAAGCTAAGTTGACGGAGACCGTCAAACAGATGATGGATGTCGCAGGCGACTACGCGATTCATAATTTGCCGAATCCGAAGCATTTGTCAGTGAACGTTGGACAAGAGCAAATAGCTGGCGAGAGCGTGAATGGCATGAAGATTCATGCGGAGCTGGCAGGCAGAGAGCTATGGGATTGGGCGAAATCGTATGTGGATGCGCTCCTTAGCGATAAGGAAGGGCTGAAAGCGATGCTAACCGAATTGCTGGAGCTGGTTCAAACGCAAAGCGATGCACTGCAATCGACCGGGGCCGAGAGTATTTTCGGATCGCTGCCTGAAGAAGAGGTCGAGGGGCAAAGCGTGGAGGAAGCGATTGACGAAGTGGTGGAAATGCTCACCGAGCTGAAGGATGAAATCGCTCAGACCGAGCTGAAAGAGCAAGAGCAGCTCGATTCTATATTTACCAAAGACACGTATGTGAAAGGCGATCTGTTTATTGACAGTAAGCTCGATATACGCAAGTCGGTGATCGAGGCATCCATTAAACCGAATCTTGAAGCATTAGCGTCAGCAGCAGCTGATAAGGCAGATCAGGCAGATCAGGCAGCCGGAGCTGTCGAGGAAGAAGTTGATGGTGAAGAAATGCTTTCTGCGGGTAATATAGAGGAGTTGGAAGATTCCGCGCCATTTGAAGGTATATGGCTTAAAGTGACGTCAGACCGCTGGAATGTGAACGGCAGCGTTACGCCGGATAAGCCTGTAGCCCCTCGACTTTCGATTGATGGTGAGCAGTTGATGGAGATGGAAGGATACGAAGTGCTGCGCACGCTCGAGCCGGATTCCGTCCTATACGGCCTGCTGCGGGAGCAAGGGCACATTAGCAAACAAGAGATCACGATGTATGCGACGTACAGTGCAAATCCGCCGATTATTACGCCTGCCGGCATAACGCTGATTCCACTTCGCCGAACCGTTGATGGATTCCATGCAAGTATTCGGAAGGAAGCAGGCACACTAGTCGTATACGATGATGCGACTGGCACGACTGTCGGGATGAGAACGGGCAGCAGCAGTGCTGTAATAAACGGAAAGAACGTGACGTGGAGCTTCCCGCCAACGGTCATTAATGGTGTCACTTATGTACCGGCACGGGATTTCGTGAAGGCGCTCGGCGGGACGCTGCAATGGCATACAGACGATTATGACGATGACTATCTGGTCATTTCACGCGAGCCTTGACGGTTGTTTGTAAGAAGTCGATGAACAAGGCTTGCACATTGAAAGGAGCACGAAACTACGATGCAGATGATTACAACTGAACAAGCATTCCGAGATGCCGTTAACCGCGATGACCTCGTAACGGTAGCAGTATTCAAGACTACTTGGTGCAAGGACTGCCATTATATTGAGCCATTTATGCCTGATATTGAAAGCAGTTATGGGGATCGCATTCAGTTTCTGCAAATTGACCGCGACGATTTGCCGGATCTTTGCAGCGAACTGAACATTCTTGGCATTCCAAGCTTTATCGCCTTCAAGAAAGGGCAGGAACTGGTTCGTTTCGTCAGCAAGCTGCGCAAGTCCCGAGAGGAAATTGAGCAGTTTCTGGACCGTGCCGTACAAGTGGCGGAAGTACTTCCGTCTTCATAACGAAAACCCGGGTAAGGGAAGCCCGCTATGTGTCCGAAATCGGCACAGAGCGGGCTTTTCTATCAAGAGGTAAGGGCTGTCTGTGTTCACAGTTTGAACATGGTATTTGCCATCGTAGTTCGTTATAATTGGAGGTGATTCTTTCCGGAAGTTAGGTGGATATGTTGAATTCTAATCGATATCGTGCGCTTGCTATTGTAACGTGCATAGGGATGTTTTTGGTGTTGATTGCCGGCGCGCTTGTGACGAATACGGACTCCGGCCGCGGCTGTGGAACGGATTGGCCGCTTTGTAACGGCAAATTTATACCGGCTTACACGCTGGAATCGTTAATCGAATATTCGCATCGATTGATTAGCGGCGGTATTGGCTTGCTTGTGCTTGCGACTTTTATTGCAACACTGAAGTGGTACCGTGATTACAAAGAACCGATTATTTACGCATCAGGCTCAGGATTTTTCACTCTCTTGCAGGCTTTGCTCGGCGCTGCCGCGGTCGTATGGCCAACGACACCTGCCGTACTGGCTCTTCACTTTGGCTTCTCCATTATGGCTTTCATGTTTACGCTGCTGCTCCTCTTATGGACAGGGAGGATGAAGAGAGGGGAACTAACGGACAAGCCTGCTGCTCGCGTACCTCAATCCGTGTTCTACTTATCGCTGGCTATTCTTATTTACAGCTATTTCGTCATTTACTTAGGTGCCTTTATCAGGCATACAGATTCATCCGGCGGATGTATAGGCTGGCCGCTCTGTAACGGCGACCTCATACCCGATATGGAGGGTGCCACTCGTTACGTCTTTATCCACCGCGTTGCGGCCGCAGTTCTGTTTATTTTGATTACCTGGTTAATGGTTCATGTGAAGCGGGTCGCAAGCAGTAACACAGCGCTGCGCAGCACGGCACTGCTCGTTTTCATACTCGTTATCAGCCAAGTGCTGAGCGGCTGGCTGCTCACGAAGACGATCGGTAATGAAGATTGGTTTGTTTTCACCAGTATATTGCACAATATCATCATATCGATCCTGTTCGGGATACTGTGCGACTTTATGATTCGAGCATGGAAGTGGCGTGAAGGTCGGGGTTAATGCATTTCTAAGAAGACTAGATATAACTTCGGGAGGACTGCCTAATGCTTAGAATGCTGTTTGGTGAACCACCGCGTGTCTCGGATGGCAAGCTGCTTGAAACGATGCAGGCGATGGAGCAGTATGCTGCAAAGCTGAATAAGGTAATCGAGCAGAGTCACGATGAGAATCACAAGCTCCGTAAATACGAAATTTACACGCTTGGCCTTATATCTTCACTGGATGAGCTCGAGCAAAGTCAATATGCAGCCCGCAAGTTCAGCGCTATGATTAGTTCCGCTTCTTATTCAGCGATGTCGGCTGAAGAGCAGATGAACTATCACCGCTATGTGTACTTTGATAAAAATGCCTTTATCCGGCTGTTCTCGCTGCTTGATAAGCTGGGGACGCTGATGAACGATTATCTTGGATTGCAAACCGAGCGGGTAAAGCCGCATTTCTCGTATTTTACCGTTCTGCGTACGATGGTGCAGCGGAAGGCATATTCAGAGCTGGCGCTGCCTCTATACGAGCTCAAGGAGCTTATCAAGCCGACGATGAACCGAATCCGCAAACGGCGGAATACGGAGATCCACTTCATGAATTCGGAAATGCAGGATGATCTCAGACAAAGCCATGAATCATATTCAGAGCAGCACCAATTGGAGAATATTACTCAGCAGATGAGCGATCTGGATGAAATGATGGATATGGTGCTGGATACACTTAAGCTGACCTTTCACCATGCTTATCGCCAGATGAGAAAATGATCTGAACTTGGGAGGGTGCCCATGGAGCTGAAAGGACGAACGGCTTTAATTACAGGCAGTGCGAAGGGTTTAGGCAAAATGACAGCAATGTCGCTGGCTCAGATGGGCTGCGACATCGTGCTGAACTATAAATCAAGCGAGCAAGAGGCACAATTGCTTGCGGGGGAAATTACGCAGCAATTCGGCGTTCGCGCAACAGCAATCGGTGCTGACATCGCTATTCAAGGTGACGTAGCCCGTCTGGCGGCTGAGGCGCAGGCTTGGTCGCAAACAGGCAGTATTGATATTCTGATCAATAACGCAGGCCCATTCATTCGCGAGCGACGGTTATTCGCGGACTATACGGCTGAAGAAATAATCGGCTTAGTCAACGGTAATTTGCTTGGCGTGATGCTGCTCGATCACCACTTGCTTGCAGGGATGCGTAAGCGGCAGTGGGGACGTATCATTCACTTTGGCTTCGGTCATGCCGGAGAAGGGCGCGCATGGCCTCATAGGGCCGTTTACGCGTCGGCTAAGACGGGTCTGGTGTCTTTCACGAAGACGCTGGCAGTCGAAGAGGCTGGCAATGGCATTACGGTTCACATGGTCTGCCCGGGCGATATTCGCGGCGTGAACAAGGAGCGGACGATCGCAGAGGTCTCCGGTGAACTAGATGACGAGTCTCCAAGAGGCCGTCCCGGAAGCGGAGAGGATGTAGCCCGGGTCATTACGTTCTTATGCTTACCACAATCGGATTATTTGACAGGGAATATCGTGGACGTAACCGGAGGTTTCGATCCGATCAAGACATCCATTAAAACTTCATCGAGCTAAACAAAAGAGTCTTGCCGTACCCCGCCTAATAAGCTGGGTAATGGCAAGACTCTTTATTGTAAATAATGGGTGAAGAGGTTAAGAGATTAGAATACTTGCATAACCTCTTGTACGCCTTCGACTTCTTCTAGCAGAGCGCGTTCAATCCCTGCTTTAAGTGTAATTGTCGAGCTTGGGCAGCTGCCGCAAGCACCCACCAAACGAAGTTTCACGATGCCGTCCTCTACGTCGACGAGTTCAACGTCGCCGCCGTCGCGCTGCAAGAACGGGCGCAGCTTGTCAAGAACATCCAAAACCTCATCGTACATTGTGCTTTGTGCATTTTCACTCATTGCAATCCACTCCTTTCTCCCCTATTATAGTACAAAGCAGAGCAATTGAAAATGGATATCAACCACTCAAGGCTAGGTGAACAAATAAAAATGTTAAAAACTATGATTGAATTTTGTGCTAGCAATATGCACCATGGCACCGACCGTCTCATGAAGAAGCTAGAGGAAAATCCGGATTATGATGTGATCGAATACGGCTGCCTGGGCAATTGCGGTGAATGCTATTTGGCTCCATTTGGTCTCGTGAATGGCGAGATTATCGCCGGTGAAACCATTGAAGAGCTGGAAGAACTCATGATGAAGGCCATTGTGAAGCAACAAGCTGACCGTGAAGCATTAGATCGACTTATCGATGATATGTAACCAATACTACCAGTTAGGTTCCATATCTTACTAGTTTAGCCGAAATGATGCTTCGACATCCATAAGACACCGCTTTTGAGAACACGCGGTACGCGGCCCATAAGCGGGGTGCGACCCATAAGTCCGAAGCCGGCTTTTTTGCCAAGCGAGCCCAGAACGCCTTTAAGCTTAATTTTGCCAAGTTTGGGTGTCTTGCCGCTCCATATTGCCTGCATGACTTCTGCAACTTGCTTGCCTTGTCCTTCCGCAGCCTGTGCGCTTGGCGAGAACGGCAGGGAGGCGCAGTCACCGACGATGAACACATCGTTGTAATCCGGCAGCTGGTGATTCTCATTAATGATAAGACGACCTTGGTTGTCCTTCGGCAAGTTCATGCGTTGTACCAGCGCAACCGGCTGTATGCCCGCTGTCCATACCGTTACGTCAGACAGAATGGGGCTTGGATTGTTCAGATCGTACAGGCAGCCTTCTTCAAGCTTATGCAGCGAAACATGTCCCCGCATCTCCACTTCATGCTCGATAAACCACGAAGAAACATATTCCTGCAGCTTACCCGGGAATGCAGATAGAATGCTCGGCCCGCGATCGATTATCCGGATATTGAGGTCAGGACGACCTTCGCGCAGCTCAGATGCCACTTCTACGCCGCTCAAACCACCGCCGACAATTGTGATTTGTCCGTACGGCTTCACATCGTTCAGTGCCAAATACGTTTTACGCGACCCGGAGAACGTCTGAATGCTGTTGGAGTGCAGTTCCGCACCATCAATGCCATGATATTTGTCCGTACAGCCAAGTGCAACTACGAGCCACTCGTATTCAAGCGGATCTTGACCGGCCAGTTGGATATGCTTCGCGTCCAGATCGATATCGGTTACTTCGCCGTAGGTTACAATTAGACGAGGATCCGAAGGGAAGGCAACACGCAGATCGATATCTGCAGCTGTTCCCGCCACTAAAGAATAATACTCCGTTTTTAACCCTTGAAAAGGCATACGGTCAATTAGAACGACAATCGTGTCGTCAGGAAGTTCACCCTCCAGCAATGAATGGGCGACTGTAAGACCTCCATAACCGCCGCCAAGAATGACAAAACGCTTCATCAAAATCCCAACCTTCTCTGTGTGCAATAAAATCTTCTGCATTTCATTCGTTAAGCGGCGCCGGAGGCCGGCGTCCGCTGTTTGCTCTTACCCGTAGTATATGCCTCCGCGACCTTAGCCATCAGTGCTTGTCCTAATCAAAGCCATGGCAATACCTGTTTATTCGAAAACCTTCACTTCGTTGTAGAACGTATCGCGTTCAACCGGAATACGACCGGCACCTTTAATGAGCCAGATCAGATCTTCGCGTGTTATGCCTTCAGGCGTAAGTGCACCCGCTGCATGGCTAATCCGTTCTTTCACCATCGTACCGTGTACGTCGGAAGCGCCCATTGTAAGCGCAACTTGCGTAAGCTGTGTACCGATGTTGATGAAATACGCTTTAATATGCTGGAAATTATCAAGCAGCAAGCGGCTGATCGCAATAGCCTTCAAATCGTCAAAGGCGGAGTTGCGGCGGCGGATGCTCGCTTTCGGGCTGATTGGCTGCATGGAAAGCGGGATGAACACTTGGAAACCGTTCGTTTCATCTTGAAGATCACGAATTTGAAGCATATGGTTGACGCGGTCTTCGGTTTTCTCGACAGATCCGTAGAGCATCGTTGTGTGTGTTTTAAGACCAAGATTATGTGCCGTGCGATGTACTTCCAGGTACTGGGAAACATCGGCTTTGTCTACACGCATCTTCTTGCGGTATTCATCAGACAGAATCTCAGCGCCGCCGCCGGTTAAGCTTTGCAGGCCGGCCTTCATAAGTTCTTGAATAACTTCCTTGTAGCTCAGGCCGCTAATTCGTGAGAAAAAGTCGATTTCAGCAGCTGTATACGCTTTGAGCGCCACATTAGGGAAACGATCATGCAACGCTTGCAGCGAATCAACGTAGTATTGGAAAGGTACATGCGGATTATGGCCGCCGACGATATGGAATTCGCGTACATCGGGATGAATATGCTTCTCCACATATTCGATCATTTGTGCGCCGGTAAGAGTATAAGCACCTTCTTGGCCTTCATCTTTGCGGAAGTTGCAGAACGCACAATGAGCTTCACAAACATTTGTGAAGTATAAGCTCATATTCTCGATAAAATATACTTTCCGTCCGTTCTTCCTCAAGTTGACTTCGTTCGCCATTTGGCCGATGGTGAGCAAATCGTCGGAACGATACAGAAATTCTCCATCTTCCCGATTGAGTCGTTCGCCAGCATGAACTTTCTCGACTATGGCTTGCATGCGTGTAGCATCTGTAGGTATTACGACATTCATAAGAGCATCCTCCCAGTTCGCCGGGCACTCATTTACAGGTCCGGTGTATAATGTATAAATTGAAAAAAAACAACATTGTGAAAAAAATTACTTACCCTAACTCCAAAAACCCCACACAAATAACTTCCCTTATTATAAACCTCATCATGAACAGCGGCAACTATTAAGTCATGCCAGAGGACCTAATGGCTGGAAGAAAGAGGAGGCTGCTTCCTTTTGATGCCGTGCAATTTAGGTTACAATAGGGAGCAGAGCGAAACAGTTCAATAAAAATGAGGTGAACTTCATGGCGAATACATATACGTATTCTCGCAGGGAAGAAGTAGCTAACGCGATCACGCATGGCTTAGGTGCTGTATTAAGTGTTGCTGCACTGGTGCTGCTAATCGTATTTGCTGCAATTAAAGGAAATGCATCACATGTAGTCAGTTTTACTATTTATGGTTCCATGATGCTGCTGCTGTATATTTCGTCTACACTCGTACACAGCTTTCCGGAAGGGAAAGCGAAGAACGTTTTTGAAATAATGGATCATTCCTGCATTTATTTGTTCATAGCCGGAACGTATACCCCGATCGTGCTTCATATTGTGCAAGGGGCAGCGGGCTGGACATTGTTTGGTATTGTATGGGGACTTGCATTATGCGGGGTCGTGTTTAAAGCATTCTACGCCTCTAAGTTTCTCTTCACGTCTACGCTGCTCTATATCGGAATGGGATGGATCATCGTTTTTGCATGGGGGCCGCTTAAAGCACATCTGGCGCAGGGTGGTTTGCAGCTACTTATTATCGGCGGCGTACTGTATACGGTTGGAACCTTGTTCTACGTTTGGCGGAGTTTTAAGTATCATCATGCCGTTTGGCATCTGTTTGTACTGGGCGGCTCGGTGCTGCATTTCTTCGCGATTCTGCTGTATGTGCTGCCTGCGTAACCGCCACAATAGGGTTGTACGTGTATTGAGTCCTTCCGCGAAGTGGAGTATACTATAAAATATATAGTGAGTTTATTGCAATATTACAGGAGGGATACCATGATTAATATAAGCGAGACAGCGAATGAGAAAATCAAGGAAATGCTGGAGGCTGAAGAGTCACCTGAGTTGTTCCTGCGCATTGGCGTGAAGGAAGGCGGCTGCAGCGGATTCTCTTACGGCATGGGCTTTGATGATGAGCTTAAAGATACGGACAAAACAATGGAGTTCAGCGGATTGAAGGTTGTCGTGGACAATGACAGCTTGAGATACCTGAACGGCCTCGAAATTGACTATAAAGAATCCGCTATGGGCGGCGGCTTCACCATCAACAACCCGAATGCATCTGCAACATGCGGATGTGGCTCGTCGTTCCGTACAGCAACAGATGCAGGTAAACCGGCTGAAGCCGGCGAATGCTAAGGTTTTAAGAATGAGAAAACCTCCTGGAGCTTTGCTCCAGGAGGTTTTTTGTTTTTGGCAACAAGAGAGCAGCTATACCGCTCTCAATTCACATCATTACCCAACTGCGATAGCGCGGATCTCCGTCATAACTGCTTCATCGAGTACCACATCAATGGCCGGAAGGACACTGAGAATATGGCTTGGCTTGCGCACGCCGACGAGAGCGCTTGTGAGCGCAGGGTGCGCGAGATCATAAGCGACAGCCAGCTGCGGCAGTGTGATATCGTAGCGCGCCGCGATCACTTTGAGCTTCTCGGCTCTGTCCACATTGCTGCGGAGGCCTTCGCCTGTATGTGCTTTATTGCGTGAACGCCAATCATCTTCGCCGAATTTGGTGTCATACGTATAATTGCCCGACAGCAAACCGGAAGTCAGCGGGCTGTATGCGACTACGCCGATGCCGTTAGCCAAGCAGAATGGGAGCAGCTCTTGCTCGGCTGCCGGCCGCAAGATCGAATAGGGAGGCTGCAGAGAGTCAACATGTCTAACCGTGAGCGAATGTTCCAATTGCTCGATATTGTAGTTGCTGACGCCAACGTATCGGACTTTGCCGTCCTGTACAAGCTTGTCCATCGCGCGCATTGTTTCTTCGGCAGATACTTCGCTATCCGGCCAATGCATCTGATAAAGATCAATATAATCTGTACCGAGCCGCTTCAGTGAGGCTTCCGCTTCCCGGATGACGGAATCGTAAGCGCCGCTCTTCGTAATCGTCCCAGCCTCATCCCAAACCAAGCCGCATTTGGTCGCGATAACGACTTTATCACGATCGCCCCGCAGCGCTTCTCCTAGTACGACCTCGGAATGTCCAAGCCCATAAACGGCTGCTGTATCATAGAAATTAATACCTGCATCAAGTGCTGCGCGGATGCTGTCCACGGATTGAGCATCATCTTGATTGCCCCAAGCGCTCGCCCAGCCGGCGCCTCCGATTGCCCATGAGCCAAAGCCGATCACGGAGATCTCAGGACCATTCTTGCCTAACTTACGATACTTCATCGTGGATTCACTCCTTCATTTGGGTTACATTCCCATTATAATGAACCGGTGAGCAAGAAGAAAGAACGTCAGGCTGCTTGATATTTAGATCGGATTGTGATTTTGCGGTAGAAGCATCTCTGCTATACTAGTAACCATTAGAATGAAATGGCTAACCAGACCTCCATCACATGTAACCCCTGCCCGAGAGGAACGTGAAGATGCTTCAGAAAACAGCCGCGTCACTGCACGCCAAAATGACCGAGAGCGGGGCGATAGCGCCATCAGTCCCTGTTATCGTCTATTTTCTTGAAATCATGTTGAACACGGTCTCGATCGCGACGTTTGTGCTCCTCATTGGACTTGTGAGCGGGGAGCCACTCAAGACAGGCGGGCTGCTGGTCGTCTTTGCAGTGATCCGGTTTATATCCGGCGGCTACCATCTGCCTACGAATGTCAGCTGCATTGCGGCTTCCACGATTGTATTATCAGTTCTCCCGCACATCGCGATTCCGGAGATAGGGATGTACGCTCTTACTGCCGCCTCGCTCATAATGATGGCTGTTTTTGCTCCAGCAAACTACGACAAATATGCGACAATTTCGCCCAACTATTATCCGCTCATGAAGGTAATCGCTTGTCTGATTGTGGCATCGAATTTCTGGTTCGGCTCAGAGATGCTGGCTCTCGCATTTGCCGTTCAATCCTGTTTCCTGCCTTTTAAGAGTAAGCAGCTAGAAGGAGAGTCCTGATCGCTATAACGATTCCATCCAGTCAAACACCCGGTAAGACGTGCTTCCAGCGTCCATACCGGGTGTTTTTCATGCGGCAAATGTCTCCACAATCATTGCCCGGGTAATACCGGGCACGATTTCTGCTCTATCAGCCTATTAAATAAGGCGAGTTGACCCTAACAATCATCCAAGAGATAGATGTCTGCGAGGCATATGCTGTGAACTATAGGACAGTAGAAAAGGAAAGGATGGGATTACTGAATGAGTACGGAACAAGGCAGGCAGTTGGCGAGTAAATGGGCGAAAACGGAGGCTTTGTTATCGCATAGTCGCATTGCTCCGCACATACCTCCAACACGAATGTTTTCCAAAGTGAATTTGAACAGCATGCTGCAGTCACATGGGATGGTTGTCATCAAGCCGGTTTGCGGAGCGGGCGGCAACGGCGTCATTAAAGTGTCCAGAGAAGCAGGTACTTACAAGTATACCTACTATTCCAAAACAAGCCGTTTCAGTACGTTTGACGGGATGTATCAGTCATTGCTGTCGAAGAAGAGTTCCCGTCGTTATTTGATTCAGAAAGGGATCAGTCTGGCTACAATCAGCGGCAGACCAATCGATTACCGCGTGAAGTACGTGAAACAGGCAACCGGGCAATGGGCGATTACGGCGATCGTTGGGCGCTTAGCTAAACCTGGCTTATTCGTCACGAATATTTGCCGAGGCGGAACACTGCTCAGCGGTTCTGAGGGAATTAGAAGATCGTTCTCCAGTCGTGCAGTTGGCTCCAAGAAGCGTGAAATGCGGCTGCTGACTCAACTTTCCACAGAGGTGCTCGAAGGACGGTTTCCGGGGATTGGGCAATTAGGCTTCGATTATGGTATTGATAGAAACGGGAAAATCTGGATTTTTGAAGTGAATACGAGGCCACAATAGTAATTAACCTGATGTAATATAATAGATTAATAGGTTGATAGAGTGCCATTAAAGTTTTTTATCAAAAATGCATTTTGTCGGGCTGTGTATAACCGTATCCACAATATCCTCATCCGTATTTCCTCATTATTCGACGATTACCCACATCTTACCAACATGCTGTCCACATGTGATTGTGGATAATCGGAACGCTTGTTCCTTCCTATTTGGACATGCTAAGATGAATTTGGAATAAAGAGGGAAGGAGTGGAGAATATGGATCAGCTGTCAGACGACCTTTTGCTCGATGCTTTCGACGCTGCACACAAGTTCGAATTAGATCCGGAATTTATTCTATTGCTGAGCGCGGAGCTGAAACGCAGACAACTCAATCCGGATAAATACCGCATAACTGCCTAGAACACGTCCCCCGTTTCAGTGCCACTTAGAAACAATTACTTCAAATGTCTTCACACAGTTTGAGCAATATACGATATGTCCGCAGCTTTGTTCCAATTGTGACAATGAAGGAATCGTCTCGTTATTTGTATACGTGTCAGGCTGATAAGGCGCATAGGGACCGGCAAAGTCTTCGAGCCGTCCGTAATCATCAGTTTGTAGGGAGCAAACCGGACAGATAGCCGTAAGCTGCTCCAAGCCATTGCAGATGGGACATAACATAGATAAGGGTACCCTCCTTTGCCATTGCGATGTAAATCAGCATGTCAGGCTAAAGACTAGGATACCCTTTTTTGATTTGTAATACGTGCTGAATTTCGAAGCTAAAGCTTCATATTGCTGCTGTGTCCGGGTGAGAGTTTAGCGGAAGGATCTACATAAACCTTGGCATTGTTAATGGCTGTCGGCGCTTCGCCGAATCCAACTGCAATAAGCTTCAGCTTGCCGGGATACGTAGTGACATCGCCTGCGGCGAATATTCCGGGAATACTCGTTTCCATTCGTGAGTCTACAACGATGGAACCATTATCGATCTCGAGTCCCCATTCGGCAATCGGACCAAGGGAAGAGACGAAGCCGTAATTCACGATGAGGGCATCCACGACTGCAAGTTCAGTGAAAGCGGATGTTTTGACATGCTGCAGTGTAAGGCGTTCAATGCGGTTTGTACCGTGCAAGGAGGTAATTTCATATGGTGTAAGTATACGGACAGTGGAGTTTAATAAATTTTCAACGCTGTGCTCATGAGCTCTGAATTTATCTCTGCGGTGCACAAGCGTAACGCTTGCGGCAATTGGCTCGAGCATAAGTGACCAATCAACGGCCGAGTCGCCGCCGCCTGTGACCACCACATGCTTGCCTTGAAATTGATTCAAATCGCTAATGAAATAATGCAGGTTTTTCTTCTCGTACTGGGCTGCTTGCTCTAGATCCAACCGACGCGGCTCGAAAGCCCCGACTCCGGCTGTAATAATAACGGCTTTGGCAAAATGCGAAGTTTTGTCCGTCACAATCTCGAAAGAGCGTTCATCGTGCTTAATAACATTGACGACTTTCTCTTCCAGGTGAATGTCCGGTTTGAACAATTCCATTTGCTTCTTCAATTGCTCGACAAGCTCGCCTGCGGTTACTTTCGGAAATCCAGCCACATCATATATATACTTCTCCGGGTATAGAGCGGCTAGTTGGCCTCCCAATTGAGGCATACTTTCAATGATCTTGACTGATGCCTGGCGCATACCGCCATAGAATGAAGCAAACATACCGGCAGGGCCGCCGCCGATAATCGCAATATCGACATGCTGGGGATTAGCTAAGTGGGACATCGTTGACACCTCCAAAAAAGGTAACAAAATGAACGAGCACATGCTGCCTTACACATGGATGAATCTTCTTGTACATTATATCTGTTCGACAAGCTAAGAGGAAATAAGAAAATTGGATGTTATTCTAAATATTTTCGTATAAATTACCCTTGAACTTTAGTTGAAAAGTTTGTAATATGTGAGGTATTAGTAATCGATTTGTCGAAAATAGACACGGACTATTCATAAAAGTAGGCTAGGGGTCACACACTAACATTATTCATTGTCTGTGTTTGTGTAATTTTTCACAAAGTCTGTAAAGAAAAAGAAATTACGAATGGATGGGATCCTGCGATGAGCAACATACCGAAAATTGTTATTCTTGGTGCCGGTTACGGCGGTATCTTGACAGCACTGCGTCTTCAAAAAGAACTGAACTACAATGAAGCCGATGTAACGCTTGTAAACAAGCATGACTACCACTACTTTACAACACACCTGCACATGCCTGCAGCAGGTACGGACAAAACCGAAAACGCGCGCGTGAGCATCTCCAAGCTGATTGACGAATTCAAAATCGATTTCGTTAAATCGACGGTTGTTCAAATCCGCACGCAAGACAAGAAAGTTATTCTTGAAGATGGTACGCTTTCCTACGATTACCTTGTAATCGGCCTTGGCGGCGAGCCGGAAACGTTCGGAATTCCAGGTATGCTTGAAAATGCAATGAATATTCGCAGCATCAACTCTGTTCGTTTAATCCGCGAACATATTGAGTACCAATTTGCACGTTACAAACGCGAACCACACCGCACAGATTACCTTACTTTTGTTGTCGGCGGCGCCGGCTTCACAGGCATCGAGTTCGTGGGCGAGCTTGCTGATCGTCTTCCAGAGCTTTGCAAGCAAAACGACGTGGATCCTTCGCTTGTTAAACTATATAACATTGAAGCCGCTCCAACGGCGCTTCCAGGTTTCGATCCGGAGCTCGTTGAGTACGCTATGCAAGTATTGACGAAGAAAGGCGTTACATTCCGCATCGGAACAGCAATCAAAGAATGTACTCCTGATGGCGTAATCGTTGGCGACAACGAAGAAATCAAAGCAGCAACTGTCATTTGGGCAGCCGGCGTACGCGGCAACCGCTTGATCGAAGAAGCAGGCATCGAAACGATGCGCGGACGCGTTAAAGTGGATGAGTCGCTTCGCGTACCAGGCCACGAGAACATCTATGTTGTCGGTGACAACTCTTTGATGTTCAACCCTGAAGGCCGTCCGTTCCCGCCAACTGCACAGATCGCTATGCAGCAAGGCGTAACTTGCGCGCACAACTTGGTTGCTTCGATTCGTAACCAACCGCTCAAGAAATTCGAATTCAAGAACAAAGGTACAGTTGCATCCCTTGGTAAAGGCGAAGCAGTTGGTCTTGCATTCGGTAAGAAGTACAAAGGCGGCGTAGCTGCATTGCTTAAGAAAGCAATTGACGTTCGTTACCTGTACATCATCGGTGGGATTCCACTGGTACTTCGCAAAGGTAAATTCCTGTAATGCGACACTGCAGCGTGCAGGTTCGTGGTTTGCTGACGCGTGATGAACTGGATCGGTACAACGCGCTGATGGAAGTAGGCTCCTTCTTGGAGTCGCAGAACCGTTACGACTTGGCATATACGGTGCAGAAGGAAGTCGATATTCTCATTTTGCCGGGAATTGAGCGGCTTAAAGAGAAAGGCAGGGAGCGCGACCGTCAGACGGAAGCGTATCTTGAAGCGAAGCGTCTCCTCGAAGAGGACGACGAAGACTAAACAAATAAAGCGGATGAGGCGTCCTGAGACGTTTCATCCGCTTTTTTATCATTTTAAATCGAGAACAGCTCTTGGAGCTTCTCATCGGTCATCCGGTTGCCGACATAGAAGTCGCCGAAATCGCCGAAGCGTGCACTTACTTCATCGAAACGCATTTCATACACGAGTTTCTTAAACTGCAGCGCATCTTCCGCGAACAGCGTAACGCCCCACTCCCAGTTGTCGAAACCGACAGAACCGGTAATGATTTGTTTGACTTTGCCTGCATAGGTACGACCGATCATGCCATGGCTGCGCATCATCGTGCGGCGCTCGTCCATGCTGAGCATGTACCAGTTGTCATTGCCTTCGCGGCGTTTGTTCATCGGGTAGAAGCAGATATGATTCCATTTTGGCAGAATCGGCTTCAATCTCGCCAGAATTTCCGGATTTTGCATCGGGTCGGTGCCTGCCGGTGCCATATAGTTGCTCAATTCCACGATGCTGACGTAAGAATGAGCCGGGATCGTGAATTGGGCAAAGGTTGTTTTGTTAAATGCATTCTCAATGGCATTGAGCTCTTCCAACGTTTCGCGCAGATGCATCATCACGAAATCCGCTTTCTGGCCAACGATGGAGTAGAAGGCCGTGCTGCCTTGTTTGTTATCTTCAATCGTTTGCCATTCGCTAAGGAAGGATTGAAGCTCGTCCAGTGCAATGGCGCGTTCGCCTTCATCCGCCAGCTTCCAAGCTGTCCAATCTATCGAGCGAAAATCATGCAAGGCATACCAGCCTTCGAGCGTTTGTGCTGCTTCACTCATATTAATCTCTCCCTGTCAGTTTCATTGTCGATTACATTGTAACGTAACGCAGCAAAGGAGAGCAAATGACGGACTTGTGACAACACGCCTGAATGAATTGACTTCGGATGTGCCATCTACTACACTATTCGTAGCGAAAGGGGTAGACGACTCGGGATGAACGGTGACGTTAATATTTTACAGTTAGTAATTGCAACAGTTTTGTTTTTTGTCATGATGTTTGGAATCGGATTTATTCTGAATATGCTGCTGAAAACAACATTTATGCCGATTTATGCCTTCATACTTATCCTCGTTCCGCTGTTTGTTTGGCAAACATGGGACGATACGAAGAGCTTCTCAGGCAATTTCACATCCTTTACCTTTGTAGATATTTTGCCGGCAATCGGTGCGCTGATCGGCGCTTATGTAAGTGGTGCGACCATTCGTGCGCTGCGCAAAGGCGGATACAAAATGTTCTAACATGAAACATCAAACGGCATGGCTATACTAAGGGAAATCGCAATCAGCATCTATAAGCTGACAACGAAAGCCGAGGTGTAGCGCATGCCGTTTTTGACTATTGGCGATACCGCACTGCATTATCATCAAGACGGTACCGGGAAAACGCCAATACTATGTCTGCATCCGCCATGCTTGACCAGTCGCCTGTTCGCACATTTGCAGGAGAAATTGGCGGGATCTTCTCTTATTCGCTTTGATATGCGCGGTCATGGATACAGCGAAGCAGGAAACGGTAAGCTGACATTAGCGTTAATCGCAGAGGATATGAGAAGACTGCTCGATGGACTTGGGGTGAAGCAAGCGTATGTGTGCTCCTATGGCGCAGGTTCGTTTCCGGCTCTTGCAGCATTGCTTGCTTATCCCGATCGATTTATCGGAGGCATGATCGTTTCCGGCACTTCCGCTTATACGGATATCATAACGCGTTCGAAGCTGCAGGCTGCTTTTATTTCAAGCATTCTCAGCCCGAAAGGACCCATTGCCTTCAAAGCGGCTTGGTCGGAAGCAGGAAGCAAGTCCTCCTTCGAAGAGCTGCATGCAGAAGCTAAGCTTGGCGATGCTGCGAAGTGGCGGGAATATACAGCTGCTTGCTTGGACAGTTCCTTGCAGAAGCGGCTTCCTCAACTTAAGCAACCTATTCTGGTAGTATATGGAACAGGCGACAAAACGGGGCAGAACTACGCGTCCGAGCTCAAACGCAGACTGCCAAACAGCGAGCTGTACGGCATCATTGGAGCCGGGAGGCAGCTTCTAATGAAGGAGCCGGTCACGACAGCTTTCGTCATGACGCAGTGGCTGGCGAAACAGGAGCATCCTGAAATCGCCGATACCTTCGAAGAACGAGAAGCACTGCTCGGTGAGTTGATCAGCAAAGGTGTCCAAGAAGGGGCAGCCAACGCGACTTCACATCATTAGGTTTGCGAAAGTTCCCTCTAGCGGGGGAATTTTCTTTTTTCTGTGCCTCAAATGCAGGCCTCTTTTATGGTAAACTAGTAGGAAGAATAAAAGGCGGATGGAGTCAAATGAGATGCGGATCGGCAATTTGCACCACTTTACAGAGCATCATCGATGCTACATCTTTCGCGATTTTTCGCTAAGTGCTGTTGATCGCAAAATGGTCGGATTGATCTATCAATCTATGATCGGAGCGTTTGCAGCAGGTTTCTATCAATTTCTATATCAGCAGGTGCCAGACGATCGAGTCGGTTATTCCCCGCTTGAACCGCAGCGCAAACTGCTGCTGGGGCTTGGCCTGGAAATGAACGAACGCGGCAGGCAGGATCTTGTCAATCAAGCTTCTAAGCTGGAAGCGGTTGGCCTCCTGCAAGTGTCCAGGCTTGGTGTACCAGACAATGACGATGTCGTCTATGAATACGAGTTAATGAAGCCATTATCACCGGATGAATTTTTCGGAAGTCCCCATTTGACATTGCTGCTCCGCGATAAGGTTGGCAAGCATTCCGTTATTGCCCTCAGGGAATCCTTCTATGCTAAGGAATCGGACGAGCTTGCCAGCGTGGAACTCCAGCGCGATAATATAACGGTACCTTTCTACGAGCTGTTCCGATTGAATACGCAAGGCATTGATTTGGAGCTTGAACAGGCACTGACAGAAGTTGCACCGGCAAGACAGCATGCACCGAAGCCACAATTGGAAACCGCAGGTATCGGGTACGGCGATATTATCATGCGTTTCCCGCGCAATGCGGCAAACAGACATCATGTCGAACGGCTGCGCGGTGATCACGAGAAAGTTGCCCAGTTGAATTACGTAGCTTATAAATATAATTTAACCGTTGTTGATTTAGTTCGACTGCTTGATGAAGACAATGTTTTCTCCAGTAAAGGCGAACTGCTCATTGATGAGCTTCAACTGCGGGCGAATCAGATGTATCGTCAAGATCGGAAGCGTACCGATGAGCGGCAGCGTTTGGTTGGACGAGTCGCTGCTTCGAAAGCGGAGAACGGTTCTGAAGACGGTGAAGAGCCTCCGGATGAAGTGGCTGTACAGGCTGAGCACTACATGGAGGTTCCGACGCAGCTGGCTGGACGCTGCGATATTCACCAGTACAATATGCTGATGCGGAATGAACCGCATACACGCTTCATTTCAAGATTTTTTCCAGGGGCTGTTCCAGAGTGGCTCATTCGAGTATTTGAAGTCATCGATCATAATTATCGTCTTCAAGGTTCTGTTATTAACGTACTCATCCATTATGTACTTGGTCTTAACGATGCACAGCGTGTCACGAAGACCTATATCGACGCTGTAGCATCCAATATGCTTGTAAAAGGAATTGACACGTTCGAGAAAGCAGTCGGCTATGTGCGGGAACAAGTGAAGCTCGAAAGCGAGAAGGAACGCCGCCGCGACAGCGTGCAGCAGGCTCCGAGAGGGAATGCGGGAGGCGGGTCCGGTGCGCCGCGCGGACGCCGCAAACCCGCGATTCCGATCATGCCCGATGCGCCAAGCGGAGCGAAGCTCTCGGCAGAGGAGATGGAGGAAATCCGGCGAATGGCTCGCAAGCTGGATGGGAAAACGACGTAATTGAGGTGAACATGTATGTCGATGGAATCGCTGGGCGATTTACTGAAGCAGATGCCGGGTGGCGGAAGCGCACTAAGGCAAGCGGATAAATTAATGGAAGAACTGCTTAACGATCCACTCGTCGGCAAGCTTCGATCCAAATATCCGGAGCTGGATAATGAGACAATAAGGCTGAACTTAAATAAAATTTATCAATGCACGAAAGAATTTCGGATTTGCAGCAACTGTCCGGGGCTCGACCAATGTCCGAATGATTTTGAAGGACATTATACGGAGCTTAGCTGTGAAACAATCGGCGGCCGCGTTCAACTGAACGACCGTAAAGTAACATGCAAGAAGCTGATTGCCAGACAAAGCGAGAATAAGATCCGCAGCCGCATTCGCAGCTTCTATGTGGATGATCGGGCTTTGTTGCAAGGTTACTCCGCTGATGAGATCGTTTCGAAAGACATCGAACGGATGAAAGCCGTCGGTCAGATTATCAAGTACATTAACGTAACCAAAGAAAGCGGACTCCAGAAAGAAGGGCTCTATTTAACAGGGTCGTTCGGTACGGGGAAAACGTTCCTCATGTGTTACATGCTCCATGAGCTGGCTAAAGCGGGTTTCACAGGCGCAATTGTGTACATGCCGGAGTTTGTGGAAGACTTGAAGTCACTGATGCTGGAGCAGGGCAAACTGAAGGAAACGGTCGATCTCATGAAAGAGACGGATCTTCTGATCTTCGATGATATCGGAGCGGAGAACTTGAATCCATGGGTGCGGGATCATGTCCTTGGTGCCATTCTGAATTACCGCATGAACCGTAAGCCGACATTCTACACGTCTAATTATGGGCTTGATGCGATTGAACAGCATTTCAGCTTCACGAACAAAGACGGTGATGAGCTGCACAAGGGACAGAGACTGATGGATCGGATTCGGCCTTACGTCCAGCCTGTTCACGTGACGGGCCACAATAAACGCGGCCTTCGTTAATCGATCGCCACAAATAAGAAGAGCCTGCCGTTCATAGTCGGCAGGCTCTTTGTTTTAAGCGCGGAACAGTAAGTTGTATAGAACTTGTGCAGCTTCTGCACGTGTTGTATTGCTGCGAGGGGAGAATAGGTTGTCACTGCCAACCATAAGTCCGGCATGAACGGCGGTTTGAACCGCGTCTTTAGCCCAGCTGCTGATTGCATTCTTGTCTTTGAACGAATCGATGTCGGAGGCACTTCCACCGGCTTGACCGTTTTGTTTCTCATAGACGCGAGTGATCATGAGGGCCATCTCTTCGCGTGTAATCGGCTTGATCGGTTCGAACTTTCCTGCGCTTGTACCGGATGTAATGTCGTACTCGTAAGCAGCAGCAGCAGCATCGGCGTACCAGCTTCCGGCTTTGACATCGCTAAACGGTGCGGCACCAGTCGCCTTCAGACCAAGAGCGCGAACCAGCATGGTGACAAACTCGGCACGTGTTACTTTCGCTGTGGGGCCGAAGCTGTCTGCGGCTATCCCTTGCACGACATGTTTTGCAGTCAATTCCTCGATTACATCGGCGGCCCAATGAGTTGCAGGCACGTCAACAAATTTCTTCGTGTACGAAAAAACACCGTATTTACTGAAGTGCCCAATTTCGGCGGTCAGTGTATTTCCTTTGAGGGTACCGCCGATATATTCGATCGTACCGAGATCCGAGAGAAAATAAATCCCGGTGAGACGGGCATCCGCGCCTTCGGTAAGCTGTAACTGGAGCGTGACCGGCTTCGTGAAGCTGCTTAATTTCTTCGTGGTGCCATCCTTGTATTCGATACCAAGGGTCAGCTCGATGACTTGTCCTTGCGGCTTGAGACCTGTACCGGCTTCACCGATCTTCTCAACAGCAGAAGCGGCTTCACTGCTTGTCAACTTGCTGAATTGAAGTGAGAGACTTGCATCCTTATCGGAACCGGCTAGCGCTGCGAGTGCGCTCAGCACTTCCTTCGGCAGCGTAACGGCACCATTCGGAAAGAGAATACGCAAGCTGTTATCGCTAATGGTTTGAACTACTGACGCGGGGAGCAGGATGTCCGATTTGGCGGAAGTAACCTTGCTGGCATCCAATGTGGCTACGCCATTAGCAGCGGAGGAAACGTCGGATAGCTCGAAATGAACGGTCGTAACCCCCTCCGGAGCAGTAGGTTCACCGGTATTCCCGTTATCTGCAGGAGGTGTGGGAATACTGCCGCCGTTTGAGGCTACAGTAAATGTCTTGGTCGAGACGTCAGTACCTTGCCCGGCGATAATTTGATAGTTTGTGCCGACTGCCACAGTGCCAGACAGCTGAAAAAAAGTCGTATAACGGCCATCGGCCGATTTCACGATATCAAAGAAAAGGATGGTGCCATCCGGGCTTATGACCTTTACGATGACCTCAGCAGCATTGGTCGTTCCGCTGATCAAAACCGTATTGCCGGCATAGACACTGGAGACAGCGTCAATTGTCGTGCCAGCTGCTGGGGCGGAACTATCAGCATAGGCCGCTAATGGAGCTGCGACAGGCACAGCAATCGCTAATGACAATGACAGTGCCGTTAAGATGAATGCTTTTCTCTTCAACTTGATGCTCCTTTCTAATGTGGTGACCCGAACGGAGCGGGTGATTCAGCTCCGTCCGGGTTCACCGACGTATAACCTGATTTTTATGGGGTCGTCGTATTGATATTCGTGATGCGGCCCTTCACAGCTGCTGTAATCGTACCGTGATTGAACGAGTCGAGTACATAATTGTAGAAGGCATCGATATCGGTCGGACCGGCTGCGGGATTCTTACCTTGTGTTAGGACTGTATAGTTGTCGCCGCCTGCTGCCATGAAGTTATTGACTACAGCTGTATATTCAGCCGTGTCCGAAATCGCTGTGCCGTCCTCTTTCGTTAAGGCTATGACCCGCTCAGCAATTGGCTTACTGAAATCTGCCGTATAACGGAGTCCGGAGATTTGCAGTGTTTTTGTACTGGCTGCTGTTTCTCCCCATTGCTGCTGAAGGAGCGTCTTGATTTGCGCGCCTGTCAGTGTCATCTTGATGAGCTGGTTCCCAAACGGTTGGATACGGAACAGATCGGAATAGAGCACGTTGCCAAGCGGCAAATCGGCTCGGATGCCGCCCGGGTTCATAAATGCAAAATCGGACTGCATGGAATCCTTCATGGCATCGGCGATCAAGCTGCCAAGCGCAATTTCTTGCGTATAGGCATTCGCTTTCAGGTAAGCCGCCTCAGTGGAGCCGACCGGCTGTGAAAGCTCAGGATGTCTGCCAAGGGCAGCATGTACCAGCGCATCAACTTCAGCATCCGGTGTGATGCCGGCTTGATTGACGTCAACAATGTTCGCTTCCTTCTTCACGATGTCATGCGTCAGTGGATCGATCTCAAGATCAACGTCGGCAAATGCCGTACCATAGGAGTAGGCTTGGAAAACGAGCTTGTTGTCGACCATTCCGCTTACCTTCGCGTGGTTGTCACCGGCGAAAATAACGTCAACTTCGTCGCTTACGGCGTTTGCGAGATCTGCTGCCTCGCCTGTAATTGTCGTACCGCTTTGTGAAGCAGGATCGTGAGCAAGAACGACGATTGCTTTGACCCCTTGTGCAGTCAATGCATCAACTGCCGCATTGACAACAGGAGCTTGATCCACGATGTTTACCGGCGCAAGCGCGGATGGTGAAACTTTACTTGGCGTCAGCATCGTAACGACACCGATGAAGCCGATTTTTTCCCCGCCGACTTCTTCAATGACGTACGGTGCAATGATAGGCTCGCCCGTCACTTTGTCGATCACATTGGCATTGATATAATCGATTTTGGTCTTTGTATACGTGATGCTCGAATTGATCGGATCCTGTTCGCCATTTAATTGAGCCATAAGCGCAGGGACACCTTGATCAAATTCGTGATTACCCAGCGTCCCGACTTTGAATCCGAGCATTTCCATGAAATCGAGAGTAGGTTTATCGCGCTCAAGCGATGAAACCGGTGAACTTGCACCTACTGCATCACCATTATGGACGAGCAGGGTGTTTGCCGGGTTTGCTGCTTTGTATTGCTTGAGGTAAGTTGCCAAGTAGGCAGCCCCGCCCAGAACGTTGCCTCCGGCAATGGTGGAGTAGTCGAGCTGACCGTGAAAGTCATTGATCCCAAGCAGCTGTACCTTCACATTCTCGCTTGGCTGCGTTGCATCACCATGAAGATCAAACTTGTAGATGCCGAATCCTTTCTCGTCGGTACGCTCAAGGGAAGTGATCTTCGGATTAGCGCTCAAGTATGTTTTGGCCACTGGGGAAGTCGTGAACGTAACATTAACATCACCTTGAACAGGTGCGATCGACCAGTTGTTGTCTGCGGCCGGATCAATTGTACCCTGCTCCGTGATGTAGTCCATTAGGACTTGGCGATTCTCGCTAGCGGAATCCAGTACGAGCGGAGAACCTTTCACCCCTGGGAAGTTACCTCCACCGTTCACACGGTAGTTATTGCTGATCACGATGAAGTCTTGGTTAGGATCAACCGGTTGGTTGTTGTATTTCAAGTTAACAATCCGGCTGGACGCGGCATCGTTGATTGTACCGTCTTTGGTGTACTTAGCCGGTTTAGTTACATCGACCTGATACGTAACGCCATCGATGACGTCGAAGTTGAAGACTTGGAAGGGTGGATTCAGCAGCGGCTGTTCGGTTGTTTTGCTCGGATCAATTTGATTGAACATGCCTGCAGACATTTCGAGCCATTCTTTAACGACCGAACCTTTTACTTTAATCGCCTTCAGCGTATTGTCGTAGAGATACAAATCGCTGGCGCTCTTAATGGCGAGATCGCCTGCTTTAATATCCGTATATTCGCTTGGGCCATTGCGGCCGGCTTTGAACGGAGCGCCTACAGATAGAATCGGAAGATCCTTATCCGGTGAGTTCTTCGTATTCAATTCCTGCTGCACGTACCATTTCTGAGCTTGTGTGACGATTTGTACGGAAGGGTCATCCTGTACAAGCGCGAAATAGCTGTAAATAGGAGCAGATGTTTGACCGATCGCTTGGTTTGCATAGGCGATTGCCGCTGCATGCTCGGATTTAATCGCATTTACGATAGCAGGGTCTGCATCGACAAGTGGCAGCTTCTTGACACTGTCATAAATATATTTGTTGGAAGATTGTGAATTGCTAACCTGCCATTTACCGTTTGTTTTGTTCAAGGTAAGGTCGATGATGCCTAGATTGCCGCCGCCGAAACCAGCTTGTACGGCAGCAACGCCATTGATGGTTCCTTTTGCATTATCGACGCCGGGAAGCGGGTTGCCGCTCGCATCCTTGAAGAGCGGGTCAAGCGCGCTGATGCTGGCAGCAGGGAAAACCTTATGGGTATGGGAGAACGTAATGGCATCGATGCCTGCAACTTTACTTAGCGGATAAACCGCATCCTCTGCACCTTTGCCTGCCTCGGCATTGCCATTGAAGCCGGAGTGTGTAAGGGCAACGACGACTTCTGCACCTTCGGCACGCATAAGAGGAACGAATTTCTCGGCTGTTTCTACGATGTCTTTCGTAATGACTTTGCCGTCTAGGTTCCCTTTATCCCAATCCATAATTTGCGGTGTAACGAGTCCGATAAAGCCTACCTTTACCGTCTGTGTTTGACCGTTCTCATCCTTAAACGTTTTGTCCATTATGATGTAC
Organism: Paenibacillus sp. N22P23; assembly: GCF_059383735.1. Classification (NCBI taxonomy): domain Bacteria; kingdom Bacillati; phylum Bacillota; class Bacilli; order Caryophanales; family Paenibacillaceae; genus Paenibacillus; species Paenibacillus sp. N22P23. The sequence goes on along the minus strand of NZ_JBXENT010000002.1, from coordinate 220,724 downwards.
GGCTTATACTTATTGACGTCGTTGCTCTGATCGGTATCGTGATCATCGACATAAACGTTTGCGTTAACATAAGGGAATGCTGCGTCATCAATAGCTTCATTCAAATAATCTAGACCATAATTGAACTCATGATTGCCGAAAGTTGCAATATCGTAGCCCATCAGATTCATCGCTTTATAGGCCGGATGTACGTCGCCGTCTTTGAGCGGCGCTACTTTAGCCATATACGTGCCGAGCGGCGTGCCTTGAAGCAAATCACCGTTATCGACAAGCAGCGTATTCTTCGCTTCTGAGCGTGCTTGCTTCACCAACGCGGCTGTTTTGACAAGCCCGACGTTCTCAGCCGGAGCATCCTTGTAGTAATCGTAGTTCATGAAATTGGTGTGCACATCCGTCGTTTCCATGATGCGCAGCTTCAAGGTCGAGCCGATGGTAATCGGATCAGCAAGACTAGTACCCACCTCTGTCAGCGATCCGCTGTAGGAGTCAACGACAAATACTTTGATAGACAGACTGTTTCCTGTCTTATTGAAATGCGCCGTCATCTTCTCGCTGCCTACGATATCCTTCGTCAAAGCTGTAATTCCGATCGGCACAGCGCCATCAAACAGTTCAAAAATAACCGTTTCTTCCCCGGCATGTCCCACAATAGAAGGCGTTACGACGACACTTGCCAGAACTCCGCCTGATGTATCCATGGCTGCATTTGATATTGTAAATGGCCGATCATCGGCGGCAACGTTAGCCTCATGAATTGCGACTTCAAGGTCAGCTTGCGCGTGTACAGGGGTTGGAAGATAAGATGATGCCAGGAAGCCTGTGAGAAGGGAGGCGGCGACTGCAGCCCGTGACACTCTCTTGCGAATTTGAACCATTTTCTAGTAACTCCACCTTTCAATTGGTATAAGAATATTGTAGCAATCAAGCTATTAAGGTAGGTTAAAGATATTGTTCTGTTCTTGTAAATAAGCGAAACAATAGAAAAAACCGCACATCGATTATGATGTGCGGTCTATTTGATGAGCGCTGCCTATGGTTTGTAAATATCGTCGAACACGGCGCCATCGCTAAAGAATTTTGTTTGTGCTTTGTTCCAGCCGCCGAAATCGCGGATGTTCGACAGCTCAACGTTTTTGAAGTTTTTCGTGAATTCCGCCGCGATTTTCGGATTTGTCGGACGGTAGAAGTTTTGAGCAACAATACGCTGCCCGGCGTTCGTGTAGAGATAGTCGAGATAGGCTTTAGCCACTTCACGTGTACCGTGTTTCTCCGCATTCTTCGTGACAACTGCAACTGGAGGCTCTGCAAGGATACTGTAGGAAGGCGTCACGATTTCGAAATCCTTGCCGTGTTCCTTCAGCGCAAGGTAAGCTTCGTTCTCCCAAGCCAGCAGCACATCGCCGATTCCGCGTTCAACAAAGGTTGTTGTCGAGCCGCGAGCACCGGAGTCCAACACAGGAACGTTCTTGAACAGCTTCGTTACGAAGTCTGTTGCTTTCGCCTCACTGTTGTTATTGTGCTTCAAAGCATAGCCCCATGCAGCAAGAAAGTTCCAGCGTGCGCCGCCGCTTGTTTTCGGATTCGGCGTAATAACGGATACTTTAGCCTTGACGAGATCGTTCCAATCTTTAATCTTCTTCGGATTCCCTTTACGTACAAGGAAGACGATTGTGGATGTGTATGGCGAGCTGTTTTTCGCAAAACGTGATTCCCAGCCATCATTGATCAGGCCGACTTTCTGAATGGCGTCAATGTCATAAGCGAGAGCGAGTGTGACCACATCTGCTTGCAGCCCATCAATGACAGAACGTGCTTGGGCACCGGAGCCGCCATGCGATTGTTTAATCGTAACCTTCTGTCCGGTCTTGGCCTTCCAATAGGAGGCGAAGGCTTTATTGTACTGCACGTACAGCTCACGAGTCGGATCGTACGAGACGTTCAGCAGCTCGATATCCGGTTTCGCCGGTTTGGTTACGGCTGCAAAGCTGGTTGAGGATAAGGATAAGATTAATGCCAGTACGGTGATCGTGAGTAGCAGTTTTTTCTTCATATACAACTCTCCCTTTATTATAGTGCTCCATCCCGATCTGACTGATTGGACAACAAAAGGAGGCCCAGGCAGAATGCACCCATGAAGAGAAACTTCAGGCTGCTGTTACTTGCCGGGGCCTCCGGTGGACCGGTGGGCTCGATGGATTTATCATAAGCTGACAATTCCTACCTGTCAACTCTGAATTTGAATGGAGATTAAAATAAGTAAAACTAATCTATTTCATAAAAATGTTAAAAAAAAGGATTGACAGGACAGCTTATCCATTGCTATCATCATCCCATAACCAACTAAACAGGTAGGATTAATTCTATTTCAACTACCGGTCAACACGGAGTGGGAAAGCGTTAGTTATCTGAAATAAGATGATGAGAGGTGCTTTTACATGACAAACATGAAAAAGAAGAATTCCAAGTTAACGCTCCACACGCTGTTGATCTTTATCGTATTCGCCCTCGCGCTGACCGGCTGTGGCTGGGACTCGAATTCCGGAGCGAACACGAACCAAACCAATACCAACACAGGTGCAACCAATAATACGAATGCTGAGGGTACAGAGCCGGCGGCCACGAATACGACCAACTCGGAATCCACTGAGCCGATTGAGCTGTTGAATGTTTCTTACGACCCGACGCGTGAATTATATGAAGCTTACAATAAACTGTTCGCCGATTATTGGGAGAAAGAGCATAACCAGAAAGTAACGATCAAACAATCCCATGCCGGCTCCGGCGCTCAATCACGGGCGGTCATTGACGGACTGAAGGCCGACGTTGTCACTCTTGCGCTGGGCTATGATATCGATGCAATTTCTGAGAAAGGGCTAATCGATCCTGATTGGCAGCAGCAATTTGAGAACAACAGCGCGCCATATACATCTACGATCGTGTTCCTGGTACGTAAGGGCAACCCGAAACAGATTAAAGACTGGAACGACTTGGTGAAGCCGGATGTGGAAGTTATCACGCCGAACCCGAAAACAAGCGGCGGCGCACGTTGGAACTATCTCGCAGCTTGGGGCTACGCGCTCAAGCAGAACAATGATGATGAAGCGAAAGCGCAAGAATTCGTTTCTGCACTGTTCAAGAACGTACCCGTACTCGATTCCGGGGCACGCGGCTCCACAACAACCTTCGTAGAGAAGGGCATCGGTGATGTACTGCTCGCTTGGGAGAATGAAGCTCTCCTTTCCGTGAAAGAGCTTGGCCCGGATAAATTCGATATTGTCTACCCGTCGATCAGTATTCTTGCAGAACCGCCGGTAGCCGTTGTCGATAAGAACGTCGATAAGAAAGGCTCACGTACCGTTGCGGAAGCTTACCTGGATTACCTGTACACCGAAGAAGCACAGAAGCTTGTTGCACAGAATTTCTACCGCCCGCAGCTGGCATCAGTAGCGGAGCAGTACGTGGACCAATTCCCGGAAATGACCTTGCTGACGATCAACGATGATTTCGGCGGCTGGGCTGTTGCACAGAAGAAGCATTTTGCAGACGGCGGCGTATTTGATCAAATCTACGCTCCGGGCTCATAAGCGAATCGACAGGAGCTGACTCTTCTTATGAAAAGTTCCACTTCAAGCAAAGCGAAGCCGCGCAGTATACTGCCAGGTTTCGGACTTTCCCTTGGATTTACCATTTTCTACTTGAGCGTGCTGGTCATTATCCCGTTAGCCGGTATCTTCATCAAAACATCCGGTTTAACGCCGGCTCAGTTCTGGCATACGGTGTCTAATGCACGGGTAATCGCATCCTACAAAATCAGTTTCTTTACATCCTTCTATGCTGCACTAATCAATCTCGTATTCGGACTCATCGTCGCCTGGGTGCTGGTACGCTACAAATTTCCGGGGAAAAAGCTGGTCGACAGCCTGATTGATTTGCCCTTTGCACTGCCAACCGCAGTTGCCGGCATTGCATTGACCGCAATCTATGCACCAAACGGCTGGATCGGTTCTTTGCTTGAACCGCTTGGTATTAAAGTAGCTTTTACGCCGATTGGCATTACGTTAGCCTTGATCTTTATTGGTTTACCCTTCGTGGTACGGACCGTGCAGCCTGTGCTGCAGGATCTGGATAATGAGGTGGAGGAAGCAGCCGTTATGCTCGGTGCATTCCGCTGGCGGACATTCCGACGGGTCATTCTGCCGGAGCTGATCCCGCCGCTGCTTACTGGATTTGCGCTTGCTTTTGCCAGAGGGATTGGAGAGTATGGCTCAGTCGTCTTCATCTCCGGCAACATGCCGATGAAAACCGAAATCGCGCCGCTTCTCATTATGACGAAGCTTGAGCAGTACGATTACAAAGGAGCGACAGCCATAGCGATGGTCATGTTAGTCGCATCCTTCCTGCTTCTTCTGTTAATCAACTACTTGCAGTGGCGGAGCAATCGCCGCGTTATTGCGGAATAGGAGCGTGTAAACTATGGCTGGTGCAGTTACGGTTCATCTAACCGAGAAGTCCGCGCAGCGTCCGAAACATATTAACGAGTCTGCCGGCATTCGAATAGTACTCATCTCCGTCGCGCTGCTGTTCCTGGTGCTTGTGGTGCTGCTGCCGCTGATGTCGGTCTTTATCGAAGCTTTCAAACGCGGAACAGAGGTCTATGTAGCCGCACTGAAAGATCCCGATGCTTGGTCGGCACTGAGGCTGACGTTATTGACAGCAGTCATCGCGGTACCACTTAACACGGTATTCGGCGTTGCCGCCGCTTGGGCGATCAGTAAGTTCCGGTTTCGGGGCAAAAACATACTTATTACGCTGATTGATCTGCCTTTTGCCGTATCACCGGTTATATCGGGTTTGGTCTTCGTGTTATTGTTCGGTGCACAAGGCTTCCTCGGGCCGTGGTTGTCGGATCATAATATCCAAATTATCTTCGCATTGCCTGGTATCGTGCTTGCGACAACATTCGTTACGTTCCCGTTCGTTGCTCGTGAACTCATCCCGCTAATGCAGGCGCAGGGCGTACAAGAAGAGGAAGCCGCCGCGAGCCTTGGGGCGAAAGGCTGGCAAATCTTCTGGCGCGTCACGCTGCCTAACATCAAATGGGGTTTGCTCTACGGCATCATCCTCTGTAATGCGAGGGCGATGGGGGAATTCGGTGCTGTATCCGTCGTATCCGGCCATATCCGTGGCGAGACGAATACGCTGCCGCTGCATATTGAGATTCTGTATAACGAATATCAGTTCTCTGCATCGTTTGCGGTAGCTTCCTTGCTGGTCATGCTGGCACTGGTGACGCTGGTCGTGAAGAGCTTCATCGAATGGAAAACCGCTCAGAAAACCCCGAAAGAGGAGGGCTAAAGGATGCATATCGAGGTTCGCAACATCAATAAATCCTTTCATGGCCACCAAGCCGTAAACGATGTCAGCTTCTCGATTGAACGTGGCAAGCTGATCGGTCTGCTCGGACCGAGCGGCGGCGGCAAATCAACGCTGCTTCGCATCTTAGCCGGGCTCGAGACACCGGATTCCGGGGATATCTTCATTAACGGGAAACGGGTTAACGATGTTCAGCCGCAGCTCCGCGGCATCGGATTTGTATTTCAAAACTATGCGTTGTTTAAACATATGACGGTGTTCGATAATATCGCATTTGGACTGACGATTCGCAAGGCCAGTAAAGCTGAGATCAGAGAACGTGTCGGGGAATTGCTTGACTTGACGGGGCTGCGAGGATTCGAGCATCGCTATCCGCATCAGCTCTCAGGTGGTCAGCGGCAGAGAGTGGCATTCGCAAGAGCGCTTGCGCCTAAGCCGGATCTGCTGCTGCTGGATGAACCCTTCGCCGCCATTGACGCGAAAGTGCGCAAGGAGCTTCGCACCTGGTTGAAGCAGCTGATCAGCACGCTTGGCATCACTTCCATCTTCGTCACGCATGACCAAGATGAAGCGGTCGAAGTGGCTGACGAAATGCTGATCGTGCAGCAAGGAAAGCTGGAGCAGCAAGGATCGCCCGTTCATATTTACACAGATCCGCAATCCGCATTTGTGGCTGGGTTCATCGGTCATTCCAGTGTGGTGGAGCAGCCAAGCGACCTGCGCGGCTTCGGCGGTTCCTCGTTGATTGAAGGCGCTAAAGCACTCATCCGTCCGGAGTTTGTTGAGGTAGGACGCGAGCGGGAAATTCCTTTCCCTTCTGCTGCTGAGAAAGGCAAGGTTCGTCATATTTTCTTCCGCGGCGCTCATTTGGAGCTTGATGTGGAAGTGGGCAGCAACCGATTGTCGGCACACCGTTCTTTGGATCAAGAGCCGCTTCAGCCGGGTGATGAAGTATCCGTCCTTATTCACCGTTTATACGTTATTACTGACAAGACGGCGACGATCGTGGAGAATCCACTGAAGATCGATCCGCTGCCAGTTCATATTTAATTAGTCCGGGAGGGATTTATGATGGCAAAGCCAATCGTGCTGGATCAAGAATGGTTAGAGCGCATAGCAACACAGGTAAATGGGCTTGAATATGGTTCGGTTCTCATTACGGTTCATGACGGAAGAGTGGTTCAAATCGACCGTACAGAACGTAAACGGTTCGATGCGGCGACTGCCAAAACCGGGCAAACTGGGCAACGACAGGAACCAAGCAGCACCGATAAATTGAAGGCTGTTAACGGATAGAACAGGATAGGTGAACAAAAGAAGCGCCGTGTTACTCGTAGATAACGAGTGACACGGCGCTTTTGCTTGTTTAGTGGAGGTTGCAGCCTTAGATGTCCGATAAGGACTGTTTGGATCTCGAAGCGGCACCAGGCCAGAAGGCAGCGCGGCCGCATAGTACCGTAATCGCCGGTACAAGGAACGGCCTCACGATAAATGTATCGAGCAGTACGCCTATTGCCGTTATCGTGCCGAATTGCACAAGCACTTGGATCGGCAATGTCGCCAGAACGGCGAAGGTACCAGCCAGAATCAGTCCTGCCGAGGTGATGACGGATCCTGTCTGCGAGACGCCTTCTTTCACCGCTTGGCGCAGCGGCATGTGACGTGCTTTCTTCCAAATGCTCGAAATCATGAAGATGTTGTAATCCTCGCCAAGCGCAACGATAAAGACAAAGGAATAGAGCGGTATGAGTCCTTGAATCGCTTCTGTACCAAACAAGTAGTGAAGCACAACCCAGCCGAGCCCTAAGGCGCTGTAATAGGATAACAAGACCGTTGCAATCAAATAGAGCATGGCGACGAAGGAACGCAAGTAGGCAAGCAATAGAATCGCGATGAGGATCAGGATGACCGGAATGATGAGTTTCGCGTCATCGCGGGTTGTTTGCTTGGTATCGTACTGCTCTGCGGTTTGGCCGCCGATCCAAACCTGCTGCTCGACATCGGCAGCGCCGGATTCTGCGAGCGCATCCTCTGCCGCCTGGCGAAGCTGTGGGATGTGAGCGATCGCTTCGATTGAATAAGGATTTACGCCGAGCTCAACTTCAAAGCGGAGCAGATCGGTATTCGTCGTTCCCTTGACCGGTTCGGTTACTTTCTTTACGAAAGGAAGTGAAGTCAAAGCCGCTTTCACCGCTTCGCTCTGCTCCGCTGATTTGGCGATTGCTAACACTTGTACGGGAGCGAGCTCACCTGCATTGAAATGATCCGCAATAAGGGTGAAGCCTTCCCGCGAAGGAGAATCAGCCGGGAACGAAGAGAGCGTATCGAACGTGTATTTGATTTGAGAGGCGAAAATAACGCAGATGACCAGAATAATGGTCGTGATAACCGCAATCCGCTTCGGCTTGCGTACAACGATTTCTCCGAGACGATCGCCAAGAGTTGCGCGCGATTGCGGGACAGGCGCCGGTTTTCCTTTCTTCTTCGCCCTAATAGCAGCCATTTCTAGCGTTCTAGGAATGAACGGGAAGAAAGAGGATCTGCCCAGCAGACCGAGGAATGCCGGTACCAGAGTCAAACTTGCAATCATCATAATTAGAATGGCTAAGCTGAACGGAACTGCGAAGCGCTGGATGCTGCCGAATTCAGCTAACAGCAGCACGAGAAGAGAGAAGACAACGGTTAGACCGCTCATTGCAATTGCACCTGACGATCCGCTGAATGCTCGTTTCAAAGCGGTGAACGTATGGCTTTCTTCTTTTAATTCACTGCGGAATCTGGCAATGAGGAAGAGACAGTAGTCGGTTCCCGCTCCAAACAGCAGCACGGTCATGATGGATAAGCTCTGCGAATCGTAGGCAATCCAGCCCTGGTCAGCCATCCACCCTAACAGCGGTGTGATCGCACCGTATGCGAATCCGACTGCGATTAGCGGAATGAGCGCGAGTACAGGCGAGCGGTAGATGAGCAGCAGGAAGAGTAAAACGAGAACTACAGTAGCCAGCAGCAGGGAAACATCGGCGCTCTTGAACAAGCCGGTTGCATCTACTGCGATTCCGACAGGTCCTGATGCTCGAACGGCAAGGCTGCTGTTGCTGTTGCTGTTGCTGGCGGAATCGCCGTTAAGCTTGGTTTGGAACGGATTCGCATCCTTGAAGATCAGTGCGGTTTCTTTCTCTAATTGGGTCAGACCTTCTTTGAGTCCATCACTGCCCGCTGTCTTATTGAACAGTAGGGGCTGAACCAGTGTCGTACCATCTTCAGAAATTTGCTGTTTCAGTGCAGGAAGGGGCAGCTTGTCGAGTGGGACAACACTTTCTTGGTGAGGGACAGGACTGGCAGCGAGCTGTTTTGCCAGTTGCTGAATGCCTGCCAAATCCTCATCCGTAAGTCCGGTTGTGCGGTACCAAGTCAAGAGTGCCGGGATGCCGGTTTCGGATGGAAACTGCTCGGTGATCAGGTTCTCTGCTTGAACGGACGGCTTACTTGCATCAAAGTTGGCCAGTGTATCGTCCTTTAGCTCTGATGCTTTCGGCAGCGTCATATTAAGCAGTGCGACAATAAAGATCCAGGCGGCAAGCGTTAACCATCTGCCGCGTTTGCCCCCGACTGCTTGTGTGAATGTTTCGAGCCATCTGCCTATCATGTGGACATGTTCATCTCCTTCGATTTTACTTATCAAGTGATAAGTGAAGAGTAGAAAAAAAGGGCTATTAGGCTGCCTTACACCGCTGGCGGTGGGGCAGCTGATAGTCCGAATAACAATACGTTGACGAGCATTTGGGCTTGTTCATCCCAATCTTTCTCTGTGGCAGTGTCTACGGCAGAGAAAGTAGAGGCAGAGGCCAATGTCTGGTTAATCAGTCCCATCAACAGCCGGGCTGATCGCTCGGCATCCATTCCAAACTGAGCAGAGCTGCGCAATTGCCCGCTAAGCTGCCCTTCTTCGAAGACGGTGAGAAGGGGAGCAAGGTACGCGCTGCGCCACAGCTCGTAGATGATTCGCTGCGACTCCGGAGCAAGCTCATGCCGGATATCGTGAAACATCCGGCTGAGATCCTCGGGGTGATTCGCAAGCATATAGGCGGTGACATGATACAGACGGTGCCGAACATCGGCTTCTCTTCTAATTATGCGGTCGAGTGCATTTCGGGTTCCGTCGCATACCGAACGCATAACGTCCACATATAAAGCCTGTTTATCCTTGAAGTGGTGATATAACGCAGGTTGGGTTAAGCTGCAAGCATCGGCGATTTGCCTTGTCGATACGGCGCGGTAACCGAGCTCCATAAACAGTTCCTTCGCCGTTCTAATAATCATGGCGCGTGTCTCTTGCGATTGATTCGATTTGTTGGCTGCCATTGCGAAGAAGATTCCTTTCCTGCTAAATCAGCTTATCAGTTGATAAGTCACTTGCTAAGATCTTACAGCGCAGCATGACGTTAGTCAATCAGTCGATTTCAAGTTTGTGTTTCGCGTAGCTTGTTCGTGCTTCGATCCGTTTATCTGCGCTTTTCTTCTGCCGCTTGCTGACGGACTGCTCTTTGCGCGTTTGATGTGCCAGCTCACGACCTGTTTTCTTATAGCTCTCGTAGCGGCGCTCATCGAGGGTGCCGCTGCGCAATGCTTCCTTCACGGCGCAGCCCTGCTCCGCTTGATGACGGCAATCGCGGAATCGGCATGTCTCTGCGATTGCTTCGATATCGGAGAAGGCTTCCTGCCGACCATCATCGGCCTCCCATAGCTGCAGCTCGCGCATCCCCGGCGTATCCATCATGATGACGCCGCCCGGAAGCGGGAAGAGCTCGCGATGCGTAGTCGTGTGACGGCCGCGTGCGTCATCCTCGCGGATGCCCTGCACACGCTGCAGGTCGCCGCCGGCCAGCCAGTTCAGCAGCGTCGATTTGCCGACGCCGGAGGAGCCGGTTACGGCAATGGTGCGGCCTTGAACCAAATAAGGTGAGAGGGATTCGCGCCCCTCGTTCTCCAGTGCGCTGACCGCATGGACAGGGACACCCGGCGCTGCAGCTTCGACTTCAGCGACTCGGCGCTCGGTGTCGGTGCATAGATCGGCTTTCGTCAGCAGGACGACAGGCGTTGCGCCACTTTCCCAGGCTGCGATGAGGTAACGTTCGATCTTGCGGACGTTGTAATCGCCATTGAGCGCATTAACGATGAAGAGCGTATCGATGTTCGTGCCAATGACTTGTTCTTCCGGCACGCTGCCTGCTGCTCTGCGGATCATCGCCGAGCGCCTTGGGAGGATGCTGTGAATGATTGCACGCTGCTCACCCGGCAATGATTGCACAGCGACCCAGTCTCCGACGGCAGGGAACTCGCTGCGTGACGCAGCTTGGAATTGGAACTTGCCGCTGACCTCGGCTGCGATTTCGCCGCCGGCGGTCATAATGCGGTAACGATTCGTAAACTGGGCAACGACACGTGCGGGCTCTAGGGTTACTCCTGTGGCGCTATTCCCGGCGATACCGGAAAAACAGTTCTCCCAGTGTTCGTTCCAGCCGAAGTCTTGCAGATGGTTCGTGTTGGAGCTTACTTGCATTGGATGGTTCATGTTCAAAGTTGGTGGACCCCTTTATTAGTTGGATTGGTTTTGGATAACAAAAAAGACCGCAGGAAATAAACTCCTGCGGTCTTCGCTTTGATACGTTTGTACGTACCGAAACGGATACAAAAAAACCGCAAGAAACCGTATTACGGTCTCTTGCGGCGGCGAAAGGATGATCGCAAATAAGCTAGGGCTGTATCCTTAGCTTCCTGCGTAAACTCCCGTACTTGCTCCGTCTGAGACCGATGCATATGCGACTATTGACACTTCCTGAACGTTCATGACATTAGCTACCATTTGACATCAGCCTCCTTAGTTATCGTTAGTTGTCATTCTATGCGTATTGCAGCGCCTTGTCAACTCATTCCATTAAAATGGCCTTGCACCCGGATATCCGAGGCAAGGCCACATTATTACGAAATGATGAATTTGATAATCACCGCAGCGGCGAAAATGACGAACAGCAGTCCAAAGAATCCGCCAAAGCCAAGTGCAACGTCGAATAGATCGTCGCGCGGTTCCTCGTTCAAATGCTCACGTGGGTCTCTTACATTTTCCATCGTTTTAACTTCCTCCTTAGACAACAACGATTGCTCCCCCTAGTATACCCAACTTCCAGAATAATTGTAAAGTCGGAGGTCGTGACAATTGTGAGGCAAATTTGTGCCGAAAGCCACTCGTACGGGAGCTTTGATCTGCCGCAAAATCAGGCTCGTTGTGGTACAATAAGCGGTAGCCATGTGCCGGGAGGAGGACGACAATGGAGGATCAACCGAGAACGGAATCGCCTGCAGACAAGCGTCTTGCCGAAGAGCGAATCCGCAACAAGCTGGCTTTGCTGCCAGATCAGTCAGGCTGTTATTTGATGAAAGACGCCGAAGGCACCATCATTTATGTCGGCAAAGCGAAGGTGCTGAAGAACCGGGTACGTTCGTACTTTAACGGCAGTCATAACGGAAAGACATTGCGGCTTGTTTCTTTGATCCGCGATTTCGAATACATTGTAACATCGAGCAACATGGAAGCATTGATACTGGAGTGTAATCTGATTAAACAGTATCATCCCCGTTATAACGTCCTTTTAAAGGACGACAAGACCTTCCCGTATATTAAAATTACGAATGAAGCGCATCCGAAGCTCGAGGTTACGCGCCGGATCGTGAAAGATAAAGGCAAATATTTCGGACCGTATCCGAATGCATTTGCGGCTGCGCAAACGAAGAAACTACTTGATCGGTTGTATCCGCTGCGCAAGTGCGGTACGCTGCCGGAGAAGGTGTGTTTGTACTACCATATCGGTCAGTGTATAGCTCCTTGCGAGTTCGACATTGAGCCAGGGACGTACGAGAACATGGTTCAGGAGATCACCCGTTTCCTAAATGGCGGTCATGACGAAGTGAAAAAGACGCTTCAGGCCAAAATGGAATCGGCGGCGGAACTGATGGAATTCGAACGTGCGAAAGAATACAGGGACCAGCTCATTGCCATTGATGCCGTTATGGAGAAGCAGAAAATTACGCTCAACGATGCCATGGACCGCGATGTGTTTGGTTATGCGATCGAGAAAGGCTGGATGTGCGTACAAATTATGTACATGCGGCAAGGGAAGCTTATCGAACGAAGAGCCACGACCTTTCCGTATTACGGCGCGGCATACGATGATTTCATGACATTCGTGACCCAGTATTATTCGGAAAATCCGGCGCTGCCAAAGGAAATCTTCTTGCCTTCACCACCGCAGGAAGCGGAGCTGGAGACGGCTGCGAGCGTGCAGGAGACAGGCGCAGAGTACGTGGTGGAAGCCGCGCCGGCAGAGCAGCATGCCGAAGGCGATGAGCTGGGCGAGCCGGAAGCAGGTACCGTGGAAGCCGAGCTGCGAAATTCACTCCAGAAGTGGTTGAAGGTGAAGGTATTTATGCCGCTGCGCGGACGTAAACGCGACGTGGTCACGATGGCAGTGAATAATGCGAAGGTTACGCTGGATGAGAAATTCAAGCTGATTGAGCGGGACGAGGAGCGCACCTTCAAAGCATCGGAAGGGCTGGCGGAAGCATTAGGCCTGCCGCAGGTCCGGCGTATTGAAGCATTCGATAATTCAAACATTCAAGGGACGGATCCCGTCTCGGCGATGGTGGTTTTCATGGATGGGAAGCCGGATAAGAAGGAATATCGCAAGTACAAGGTGAAGACGGTCGTGGGTCCAGATGATTATGGGACGATGCGGGAAGTTATACGTCGCCGTTATGAGCGTGTGCTGAAGGAAGAGCTTCAGCTGCCGGATCTAATTATAGTCGATGGCGGGCGGGGCCAAATCTCCGCGGCGCTCGATATTCTTGAGAATGAGCTTGGCTTGATGGTACCTGTGTGCGGGCTTGTGAAGGACACCAAGCACAAAACAGCGCAGCTCATGACAGGCGACCCGCCTGAAGTGGTGCCGCTGCCGCGTGACAGCCAGGAATTCTACTTGCTGCAGCGGATTCAAGACGAGGTTCACCGTTTTGCAATTACGTTCCACCGCGAGCAGCGGGGCAAATCCATGGTAGCTTCGAAGCTTGACTCCATACCGGGCATTGGGGAGAAACGGCGTAAGGCGCTGCTGAAGCATTTTGGCTCCATTAAGAAAATAAGAGAAGCCGCAATTGAAGATTTCCGTCCTCTGTCGATCGGCGAGAAGCTCGCATCACAAATTATCGAGGCGCTGAAAGAAGAACAGTAGGATACAAATAAAAAAGGCTCTCCCGGATCGTAATCTTGCCGGGAGAGCCTTTTATTTAACGATTGTTATTCGGCACCAAATCTTGGTTGGTTCTCGGTGTTACTCTAGGGAGTCTGATGTCTTCGTCAACCAGAATACGCTAACGAACCGTACGGCGCTTATTTGCCCATTATTGGCACTGAAAACATGCTAACGAACCGTAGGGGGTCTATTTGAAGGTTTTGGAGGAGTTAGGAGCCAATTATCCCCGAATAACGCCTCTACGGTTCGTTAGATTCTCGAAGCCCCGAAAATCGGCTCAATAACGTCCCTACGGTTCGTTAGATTTCATGGAGTACAAGATGAGAATTGTACGATATGAACGCGGAAGCTAAGCTACATACGGTTTCGGCCTTCTGTTTCTGTCCACATACCGCATGAGCCAAGCAATTGGAATAGGAAGTACAATGTAGACGATGCCTATCAGAATATTGCTGGCAGAGCCCATGAACATTAACGAGATCGCCATCATCACGCTGTCGAAGATCGCATGCGCGAATAATACCGTAATAAAGCCGTATCGCAGGAACAAGAAGCTGAAGATAAGTCCGATAATGGTTAGCTCCAGCAGCCTCGTTGTCGAAGGGAAGATCGGATAGGTGACGTGACCGAGCGCCCATATGACGGTGGGGATGAGGGAAGCGACGAACGAATTTTTGAACCAACGCTTCATGAGACCGATACCGAACAGCCGGAAAACCGCTTCCTCCGAGATTGCCGCACACCAAGCGAGAACGGGGAAGATCAAGGGTGCCGCCAGATTATAAGGTGACTGAGTGACGTCAGTCGTGGACCAAGAGCCGTTCACTTGCATCAGCACGATAAAAATGATGGTTTGTAAACCAAGCAGCATAAAGGCGCACAAATAGCCAAGCCACATGCTTCGCCAAACATGCTCCCCATAGCCGGGTTGACCGAATCTCGGCCATAAATTCCGGCCCATCCCCTTCCATAAGCCATCTCCGCCAACGAGGGAGAAGTAAACGGCAAGCGCCATAATAACGGTGATCAAACACGTAACGATAACCGCAACATAGGCGATCGTATCCGCATTCAGTATTTCGCCGTAGCCGGCCACAATGCCATCTGTCATGTTGAAATCATTTGCCAAATACATAGCCAAGAAGATGACGGTTAATACGATACCGCGCAGGAACGAAGTATGTTTCCGATAAAGAGACGCATAAATGATAGCTAGAATAAACAAGACAAACGATAGGAACAAGCTCCCGATTGTCGACAAATAATTAGCGATGCGTTTCTGATTGTTCACATAGCTGGAGTACGCTGTAGGGACTTTGAATTGCGGTTTATAGGATGCAATAAGGAAGCTGCCATTCGTAAGCTTCTCTCCTCGTATGCCAAGAAGGAGGGGGGCTTCGCCAATGGAGGTACCGGCTGCTTTGTATACGATTTGGCCTTTTGCCTCATCCATTTTATAAAGGGAAAGCGATGATTTTGCAAAACCTTTGGAGGCTGCAAAAGCAAGGGCGGCATCTGTAAGCTCTTTGCCTTTGGCAGGTGTGGCATCCGTTTCGTTCAACCGATTCCACGCGACTACAGTCCCTTTTTGCATATGCACATAGACGAAAATTTCGCTCTTATCCGGCATTTCAGCCGTTACTTGAAACGTGTCCGTAGGGTAATCCGTATCATAGTTCTTATTGTAGTTCTTGGTTAGCTTATTCTTCTCCAAGTAACCGTAGAGGAGGCTGTCGGATTGATGCACGGCATGTACATTCTTGGGGTGCGCGTGGAACTGCTTCTGTATAAAAGAAGCGGCAGCAGCCTCTGCTTTACTCTTCGTGATGACGGCTTCGCTGTTCGAATCGAAGAACGATTCCGCAGTGGAAGGCACGATTTGAATGAGTAAATAAATAAGAAGGCCTATACCTGCAAGCCAGGAGAACAATTTCCAGTTGGGCTGGAGCTGCGTCGTATTCATTTGAACACCTCTATCTTGGATAGTAGAATATCTAATATGCGATTATTCATTACCTTAACATAAATGAGACAATATTATCCATGGCGCGGGTGCTGTCCTACTAGGAATTAAGGTAAGGTACGGTTTATAATGTGATTCATTGGTAGTCAATGGAAGGAAAGGAATGAAAGCATTGAAACACTGGTTTCGCATTTCCAAATGGTCACCGCCAAGAATTCTTGTAACAGGATTTGCACTGATTATTTTGTGCGGCGGCATACTTCTTTCCATGCCATTCGCCTCAAGCGATGGCCAAGCTACTCCTTTCATCGATGCGGTGTTTACGGCGACGACGGCAACCTGCGTGACAGGTCTTGTGACAGTCGATACCGGAAGTCACTATTCCGTGCCGGGTCAGCTTATTATTATGACGCTGATTCAAATCGGCGGACTTGGATTCATGACGATGGCTACTTTATTCGCGCTTGCTTTACGCAAACGCATTTCGCTTAAGGAAAGGCTGATTCTCCAGGAAGCGTTCAATCAAAGCAACATGGAGGGGATTGTTCGTTTAATTCGCAAAGTCATCATTTATTCCTTAACGATAGAATCGATTGCCGCATTCTTATTTGCCATCCGCTGGTCCTTTGACATGCCGGTAGGCAAAGCGATCTATTTTGGCATTTTTCATGCGGTTTCGTTCTTCAATAATGCCGGGATCGACTTGTTCGGCCAATTTGGGGTGCCTTATACGAGCTTAACGGCTTATGTAAGCGATCCACTAGTGAATATCGTTTCGATGCTGCTCATCATTACTGGCGGCATTGGGTTTATCGTCATGTCCGATTTACTCGAATACCGCAAGAAAAAGCGATTGTCGCTGCATTCGAAGGTAGTCCTCAGCATGAGCGGATCTCTGATCGCAATCGGTACGATAGTCATATTCATATTCGAGTTTTCCAATTCTAAGACGCTTGGCTCGCTTGATTGGGGGACCAAAATATTGTCTTCGTTCTTTCAATCCGTCACGCCGCGTACGGCCGGTGCCAATACGTTGGATTTAGCTTCTCTAAGGCAAGCCACGCAGTTCTTTATAATCATCCTAATGTTCATCGGAGCTTCACCGGGTTCTACAGGCGGGGGGATCAAAACGACGACCTTCATGACACTGATTGGTGCTGTTATTGCCATGATTAGAGGTAGAGAAGACATCGTCCTATTTAACTACCGTCTTGCTCGGGAACGGATATTCAAAGCATTGACGATTACCATGCTCTCTCTATCGCTGGTGATCTTCGTGACGATGGTGCTTTCCACAACGGAGGACAAAGCCTTTTTGAAAATTCTTTTCGAGACGACCTCTGCATTTGGCACAGTCGGTCTTACAGTTGGCATTACGCCGGAGCTATCGTTAGTCGGAAAAATCATCATATGTTTCACGATGTTTGCAGGCAGGCTTGGGCCGCTTACATTGGCATATGCATTAGGGCCGCGGACAGAAAAAGTGCTGTACAGGCATCCGGAAGGCAAAATCACAATTGGATAGGGGATTCATACAACCATGAAAAGCAATCAATTTGTAATTATCGGGCTGGGGCGGTTTGGCTCGAGCTTGGCTCACGAGTTAATTAAGCTGGGCTACGATGTACTGGGAATCGATAAAGATGAAGAAGTCGTGCAGGATATGAGCCAAGTGCTTACGCATACGGTCGCAGCAGAGTCAACAGACGAGGAAGTGCTTCGTTCGCTTGGCGTTCGAAACTTCGACTGCGGCGTCGTGGCAATAGGAGACGATATTCAAGCGAGCATACTTACAGCCATACTGCTGAAGGATCTTGGGGTGAAAAAAGTTGTGGCGAAAGCGATGACTGAGCTTCATGGGCGCGTACTGGAGAAAATCGGCGTTGACCGCGTCGTCTATCCGGAGCGCGATATGGGTATCCGTGTAGCGCATCAACTGGTTTCTCCGAATCTGCTTGACTACATCGAGCTGTCGAAGGACTATACGATTGCTGAATTAGCCGTGCCGAAATGTTTGAGCGGTGTATCGCTGCATGAATTGAATCCGCGGGCTCGCTTCGGCTGCAGTATCGTAGCGATCAATAAGCCGAAGGGCATCATCATTGCGCCGACCGGAAACGATGTGCTGGCGGAGAAGGATGTTATGGTCATCATCGGTACGAATCAACAGATCGAGGAATTTGAACATACAGTCATTCGCTAGCAGAAATTCTGGATCTGAACAGAAGGGGCGTTACTGGCACATGGAGAACACGTCCGAATGGATTCATCATTTCTTCATACTTATGTTGGTTATCGTAATTGCAGGTATGGTGGCAGGCACGATTGCGATCAAGCTCAGACTTCCGGATGTCGCGCTCTTTATTATTGCGGGAATGGTTATTGGGACGGGCCTGCACTGGATTAATGAGCCGAGCAGTTCGCTTACGAATCAATTGATCTTAGTTGGAGGCTCGTCGATTATTTTGTTTGACGGCGGCCGCAATATTTCGTTGCGCGGGCTTCGTAAAGTTGGCTGGACCGTAGGGCTGCTGAGCGTTCCCGGGGTACTCATTACTGTAGCGATCGTGGGTGCCGCGATTCATTGGCTGTTCGGTATCGAATGGCTTTACGCTCTGCTTGCGGCTTCGGTCATTGCTTCGACGGACCCCGCCTCCATTATTCCGGTATTTCGCCAAGTGCGAATCCGTGAGCGGGTTCGCGAAACCGTTGAAAGTGAATCAGCCTTCAACGATGCGACAGGATCGATCATTATGTTTGCATTGCTTGGCGCGGCTACCGGACAATCGGTGCTTAAACCGGGTATTATTCTAATGGATTTCTTACAGACAGCGTTCGGTGGAATTGCTGTTGGTTTGGTAATTGGCATTGTTATTGTATTCTTAGTATCCCATGTGAAGCTTGGCGTGCTGCGAAATTATACGACGATTGCAATGCTTTGTACGGCTATCGGTTCTTACTTAACGGGGGAACTGCTTCATGTAAGCGGCTTTATGGCGACCTTCGTTGCTGGTTTGATTTGGGGAAATGCGGGCAGTTTCGGTCTACATATGACTGGCAAGCAAGAAGAAATGCATCACTTCTCGGAAAATATGACCGTCATGCTGCGTATGCTTATTTTCGTGCTATTAGGCAGTCAAGTCAGCTTCGTGCTGCTTCGCGAGTATTGGTGGCAAAGCTTACTAGCTGTACTGGTACTGATGGTTATCGCAAGACCGGCTACCGTTCTTGCATCAGCGTGGCCCGATCGTACTTCCCGATGGTCTATGCGAGAGATGACCTTTATGATGTGGGTTCGCGAAACAGGTGTCATCCCTGCGGCGTTATCCGGTATGCTCTCGGGCATGGGGATCAAACATGCCGATATTATCGCTTCGATCACGTTTATGGCCATTATGCTCACGATCCTGCTTCAGGCGAGTTCGACCGCATGGATGGCAAGAAAGCTCGGCATGGTATTGGATACGGAAAATGGCAAACAATAAAGGACAGAGCCGGTTTCGGCTTCTGTCCTTTATTGTTGTTCGGAAGTTCGGGAAGAGGAGGACTCCTTTTGCTGAGCTGTGACAGCCTTCCGCCTGCTGTTAAACCCGTGATCACCATTGAACTTGTTAGGTAGAGGTTTGATCACGGTTTTAAAGGCAGGACGTAAACTCTCCAGGCTGTCACGCTCCTCTCCAGTCGCCTCTTCCCCCGAACCCACAATAAAGGACGGCACCCGAAGCGGTGCTCTGTCCTTTATTGTTGCGGGAGGGAACAGATTCACCTCGCCGCATACCCGGCGCGGTCCGATTTTGGCCTTAAGATGGAGCCGCATACCCGGCGTGGTCCGAATTTGTCTTAAGATGGAGCCACATACCGTGCGTGGTCCGAATTGGGCTTTAAAGGATCGCGCCGCGTACTAAGCGTGGCTCGGGTTGATCTCTAAAAGAATGTGCCGCAGAGCTGCGGGGGCAGCGATTGCGTCTCAACCCTGCTGCCCAGCGGAGCAGGATATGCGGAGCTGAACGCTGGTGGAAGAAGGAAGCGCAGCGGGAAGGAGGGAAGGGATGAAGATGGTTGGACAAGTGAAAGGGGAATCCGTTGGAGAGCGCCAGCGATCGCCTTTGAAACCGGGAATACACCGCGAGGTGTAAAGTTCAATATTCCCGGGTTCAACAGCGACGGAAACGGATCCCCTAAACGTAGTCCAATCCACTTCTTCATCCCAACCACCAACCGCGGAGCATCTTCTCCCCCACCAAGCTAAACTCGCTTATAATGCGTAGCGATTTCGTCGATCCACAGCCGCACCGCCGGACTCAAGCTCTCCGACTGCGCATGAATAAGCGAAGTTGTTCGCTTGGACTCCACTAATTCGCGGATCGGGATAACTAAGAGATCGTTATCCTGCAGCATCTCTGGCCGCAAATAGGATTTGGGCAGCAGCGTGGCGGCCCGGCAAGTATGCAGCAACCGAAGAATGGCCTCGAAGGAGTCGATCTCCATACGCACATCGGGGAGCAGGCGGTATTTTTCGAACAATTCATCGGTTAGAATTCGGTACCATGTGCCTTTGGAGAACAATATCATCGGCAGCGCGTTTAAATCGCTAATAACAGGCAAGCCTTTATCCATGACGAAGTGATTGCGGGGCAGCACCAGCACAAGGTGATCGTCAAACAGCGGCACGCATCTCAATTGTGGGTCATCGATGCGCGAAGCGACAATGCCTAGATCGGCTTTGCGTTCACGGACGAGGGTTACGATTTCATGGGTCTTACCGGTGATGGCCTTGATGTCGAGCTCGGGACTGCGAATGGTCAATGCTTGAATGAGATCAGGCAAAGTCGTCTGCAGTGTCGTAAGACTTGCGCCAATCGTTAACGTGGAACGGCCCGCGCTCTTATAATCTGCGACTAGGCTGAGATAGCGCAAATGCTGCTGCCTCGCTTCAATGGCGTATTCGTACGTTAGCTGTCCGATTCGGGTCAGTTCAAGCCGTTTGCCGATTCGGCGGAAGAGCAAGGCGCCAAGATCCTGTTCCAGCTTGGCGATTTTGCGGGAGAGAGCCGGTTGGGATAGATTTAGTGCGGCGGAAGCCTTGTTCATACTGGACTGCTCCACAACAACGGCAAAAACGTGTAACTCATCTAACATCAGCAATTCACCTCGTACCTCTGAGTCTATATGCAAAAAAGTTATAACAATTAATGAATAATAAGCAATTCCATTATAAGCGAAAAAGGAGTATCATGTGTACTGTGCCACCATAAAGTGTAAATCTATTATTTATTGACGCCTTCTGGGCCTAGAGTTACAATGGAGAATGGTTTTGGCGAATTATGGCGAATGCTACCCCACAGTTTGGAAAGGAGAACGTACAAGTTATGAAAGGAAATTCGTATTTATCGCGTAAGATCCACTCTTTACTCGGAGTAATTCCACTCGGTTTGTTCCTCATCGAGCACATGATTACAAACTATTCGGCCTATGAGGGTGGATCACAGGGGTTTTCGGATAGCATCAAGTTCTTAAATGATCTTCCGCTCGTTTTCTTCCTGGAATTGTTCGGCATTTGGTTGCCGCTGTTGTTCCACGGCGTGTATGGATTATATGTTGCTTATCAGTCGAACCTGAATACCGGTCAGTTCAAATATGGACGTAACTGGGCATTTGCTGTTCAGCGTATAACCGGTGTAATTACGTTTATTTTTATCTTCTGGCATCTTTACCAAACCCGTTTGCAAGTGATGCTCGGTGAAGTAAAGCATGAGGAACTCGGCGGACTGATGCATGACATCACAAGCAACGGTTTATACTTCGTGCTCTATATCATCGGTGTTCTTGCAGCAACGTTCCACTTCAGCAACGGCATGTGGGCATTCCTCGTTAGCTGGGGCATTACAGTCGGACCGCGTGCACAACGCATCTCCTCGTTCCTTTGGATGGGTGTATTCGTCATTGTAGCGGTGATGTTCCTGTTGTCGCTTGGCGCATTCCGCGGCGATGAATTTAAAGAGGCGGCCTCTGCTGCTCTGCAATTGACGAATCTCGTTTAAGTTTGAGACAAGGAGCGATAATGTAATGGCTAAAAACAAAATTATTGTCGTTGGCGGCGGTCTGGCCGGCCTAATGGCTACTATAAAAGCGGCAGAAGCAGGCGTTCATGTCGATCTGTTCTCCGTTGTGCCTGTTAAACGCTCGCACTCCGTATGTGCACAGGGCGGCATTAACGGTGCGGTTAATACGAAAGGTGAGGGCGACTCCACCTGGGAGCATTTTGATGACACCGTTTACGGCGGGGACTTCTTGGCGAACCAACCACCTGTAAAAGCAATGTGTGATGCCGCACCAGGCATCATTCACTTGATGGACCGGATGGGCGTTATGTTCAACCGTACTCCGGAAGGATTGCTTGACTTCCGTCGTTTCGGCGGTACGCAATATCACCGAACTGCTTTTGCAGGCGCTACAACAGGCCAACAATTGCTGTATGCGCTGGATGAGCAAGTTCGCCGCTGGGAAACAGCGGGTCTTGTAACGAAGTACGAGCACTGGGAATTCCTCGGTTCCATTCTGGATGACGAGGGTGCTTGCCGCGGTGTAACCGCTCAAGATCTTCGCTCCATGGAAGTACATACCTTTGCTGCGGATGCTGTTATTTTGGCGACAGGCGGCCCTGGTATTATTTTCGGCAAAACAACGAACTCCGTTATTAACACAGGCACAGCTGCGAGCGCGGTATATCAACAAGGCGTTCATTATGCAAACGGCGAATTCATTCAAATTCACCCGACGGCAATTCCGGGCGACGACAAACTTCGTCTGATGTCGGAATCGGCGCGCGGTGAAGGCGGACGGATCTGGACGTATAAAGACGGCAAGCCTTGGTACTTCCTAGAGGAGAAATATCCTGCTTACGGAAACCTGGTTCCGCGTGATATCGCAACTCGTGAAATTTTCGATGTTTGCGTAGAGCAGAAGCTCGGTATTAACGGCGAGAACATGGTTTACCTTGACCTATCCCACAAAGATCCGAAGGTACTGGACGTGAAGCTTGGCGGTATCATTGAGATCTATGAGAAGTTCATGGGTGATGACCCTCGTAAAATTCCGATGAAAATCTTCCCTGCGGTTCATTATTCCATGGGCGGCATATGGGTTGACTACAATCAAATGACGAACATTCCCGGCTTGTTCGCTTGCGGCGAATGTGAATATCAATATCATGGTGCCAACCGTCTTGGCGCGAACTCCCTGCTCTCCGCAATTTATGGCGGCATGATTACTGGACCTAAAGCGGTCGAGTACATCAAAGGCCTTAAGAAATCGGCAGAAGATATCTCTTCCTCTGTCTATGATCGTGCGAAGAAACAGCAAACCGACAAGTATGAAAGCATCTTGAACATGAACGGTACAGAGAACGCATATGTCCTGCACAAAGAACTCGGCGAGTGGATGACGAACAACATGACCGTTGTACGTTTCAACAAGAAGCTCGAAGAGACGATCGCGAAGATTAAAGAACTGAAGCAGCGTTATCAAAATATCAATATCAACGATTCCGCGCGTTGGAACAACGCAAGCGTAGCCTTCACGCGTCAGCTGTGGAACATGATGGAACTATCCGAAGCGATGACGCTTGGCGCACTTATGCGAGACGAAAGCCGCGGCGCGCATTACAAACCGGAGTTCCCGGATCGTAACGATGATGACTTCTTGAAAACGACGAAAGCGACATGGACGCCGGAAGGCCCGCAAATTTCGTACGAAGAAGTCGATGTTTCTCTAATCAAACCACGTAAACGTGACTACTCCAAGGAAAAATAGAAAGGAGAATAACGATGGCGGAAGCGACGACAGTGAAAACAAAAACAGTAAAGCTGGTCATTACGCGTCAAGACGCTCCGAACTCTGGATCGTATACCGAAGAGTTTGAAATTCCTTATCGCCCGAATATGAACGTAATCGGCGCATTGATGGAAATCCAGCGTAATCCTAAGAAACAAGACGGTCAAGGTACGGCTCCGGTATGTTGGGAGTCCAACTGCCTCGAGGAAGTATGCGGTGCTTGCTCCATGGTCATCAATGGTAAGCCGCGTCAGGCGTGCAGCGCATTGATCGATAAACTGGAACAGCCGATTCGTCTGCAGCCGATGAGCACGTTCCCGGTAGTGCGTGACTTGGTTATCAACCGTGAGCGGATGTTCAACGCGCTTAAACGCGTTAAAGCTTGGATTCCGATCGATGGTACGTACGATCTTGGTCCCGGACCGCGTATGGCGGAAACGAAACGTCAATGGGCGTATGAATTGTCCAAATGTATGACCTGTGGGGTCTGCTTGGAATCTTGCCCGAACGTCAACGACCGCAACAGCTTCATCGGACCTGCGGCAATCTCGCAAGTTCGACTGTTCAACGCTCACCCTACGGGCGAGATGAACCAAGAAGAACGTCTGGAAACGCTGATGGAAGACGGCGGTATCGAAGGCTGCGGTAACTCGCAGAACTGCGTACGCTCTTGTCCGAAAGGTATTCCGCTGACGACTTCGATTGCAGCGATTAATAAAGATACGACTAAGCATTTGTTCAAAAAATGGTTGGGGATGTAGAGTAAATACGGCTCCCGTGGTGGGGCACTTCGCACAGCTATTCCGATTTGCGCTCCCGTGGTACTCCGTACCAAAATCGCTCAAATTCGGAATAGCTGTTGCTGCGTTTCCCGCACCAAAGTCGCCCTATTTATCCCTGCTGCTTCGCAGGGGGAAACGCTCTTCCGAGCTGGGGCACTGCGTGCAGGCCGTACGATTCAGCGCTCCCGTGGTGCTTCGCACCAAAGTCGCTCCTAATCGTACAGCCTGCGGCTGCCGCTCCCACCGCTCCTAAGTCGCGTAGACCAAAGACTTGCGCTCCGAGGTCGCGTGAAACCAAAGACCACCGCTCCGAATTCGCGCAGACCAAAGACTTGCGCTCCGAGGTCGCGCAAGAGAATAACGAAAAAGGCGTGTCATGGCTTCCCATGATACGCCTTTATTCGTTTATCCTTGGGATTAGTACTTCAGCGTTAGCTGTAGCTGTGGCTGGGGCTTGGAATTTAGCTGGCACCGGGCCTAGAAACAGCCAGGATCGCTTTGTAAAGCGGTGTGCCAGTAGAATGACGATTACGGATGTGCTTAGCGTGAACAGGAAGCTGCCCGCTGTCCACAGATGGAAGATGAGCGGCTCCGCTGACGCGGGAGGATATCGATGATACAGCAGCAGGAAGAAGGGGTGAATGAGGTAGATACCGAACGAGAGCAGGCCCATATCCGAAAGGATGGCCACCAGAAGGCGTGCAGCGCGCTGCTGCATCAGCCACACACAGAAGCGAAGCAGAACAATGACAGTCAGCAACGTGAACAGGTTGTAGCCCATTTCAAACCAGTAGCCTTTGGGGACAACGCCCCCGGTGCGATAGGCGTAATGCATGCTGATAAAACCAGCTGTTAACGCCAGCCATAGAAGAACAAGGAGCAGCGTATGTGTAGGAGACACCGTTTTCTTATCCGATTTTCCCACAGAGAACCATTTGTTGAATGTATCGCTTTGCATACCCAGATAAGCTCCAAGCAAGAAAGCGGCGAAATACGTAAACGACCAGCTGCCTTTTGCAGCGAGATGCCAATAGTTCCGGTTCAATAAATAAAAGGTCCATTGAACAGCAAATCCAAGAACAACGGCCAGCCTGACCGAAATCCGAACCTTCTGGAACAGCAGGAGCAGAAACGGAAACAGCACGTACAATTGAATCGCAAGCAAGATATAATACAGATGCGTGTATGATTTTCCGGTAAGCACATGCTGAGCAATGAGCATAATCATCTCGCCTGTATTCCATGTCCCGCTGCGCTTCATGATATAATCCGCCAACTCATAGAACATCGAAATGAACACATACGGAATGATGAGATCCTTCAGCCGTTTCCGGTAAAACGTTCGCAATCGGGCATTAGTGAAAGGCGTATCAAAGTGATTATAGAACAATACAAAGCCTGACAGAAATATAAAAGCAGGCACGCAAAAAAGCGAGAAGGTATTGAGGGAAATATATACCATGCGAATCATGGAGTTTTGAACCGTTAAGACAGCATTCGAAGTAGTGTGCACCATAAGTACGCCTAGGATGGCGATTCCACGAAGCATCTCAATTTGTTGCAGCCGTTCTTTCTTGACTGTTCCGGCGATGGGAATCGATTCGATGGCCATATTGCTTACGGTCTCCCTCCCTCTAGAAACAAGAGTGTACCGTTATCATATCCGCCTCTTCCGAAACCAACCGGAACTACCTAATAAAAAGTGAAAAAGCTGCCGTAAGCCACGGCAGCTTCTAACACCAATTCTCTCCCCAATCTTGAATCGATTGGATAACGGGTTCTAATCCCCGTCCCTTTTCAGTTAAATCATATTCAATTCGAACCGGCATTTCCGGATAGACGTTACGTTTAATGATACCGAATTGTTCGAGCTCTTTCATCCGGTCGGTCAGCATCTTGTCGCTCATCTCCGGGATTTGCTCTTTCATTTCTTTAAACCGCTTCGGCCCCCCGAGCAGAACGCGAACGATCATGCCAGTCCATTTTTTCCCTAGTAACTCAGTTGCGCACTCATACTTTGGGCACATCTTGGAATAATCCACGTTATCACCCCACTTTCAATGATTCTATTGTAGCACATGACGTTTTCAAAAGGGAGGGCTATTCGCCAAGAGAAGACAAATGCTTTTGATTCATTATATACTATACTTAAGTTAGTTGGATATACATGGGGTATTTTTCCAAAAGACTTAATAACTTTGCAAACACTGCCGAAATAATTCTAAGACGCTGTAGAAATGCTATTATCTTACAACGATATTGAGGTGCCGGATGTCGGACAACTGGGGATTTTATGAACGCCGGACGGAATCGGAGCAGCTGCGTGTGTTAATTAATGTCGGATATCGAAACTCCGCACCACTCGCAGCGTATACGAATTTGCTTTCGATTACGATTAACTTATATCCGGTTCGTGCGCATAATCGCTCGAATCGGGATTTTGTCAAACAATTGGAGCAGTTGGAATCCAAGCTTGAACATTGGCTGAACAGTACTGTAGGTGCCATTTATATTGGACGCATCAATGCAGCAACCCGGCTTGAGTTTTATTATTACACTAAAGAAGAGATGCCTGATCTTCCCGCCATTCATGCTTGGCTGGATCATAACTGGACTTTCAGAGCGCAAGTATATCGCAAAGCAGATCCGGAGTGGGAATTTTATACGTTCATGCTCCCGGATGCGCTTGAGGAACTGTTTGTGCACAATGCACAGATGATCTATGCGCTTATTCATAAAGGGGATAATATCGGCGAGCCCAGAAACGTCTATCACTGGCTGATGTTTCGTCAGGACGATGACCGAAGGGAAATTGAGTCGATGCTAAAGGGACTCGGATATGTAATTGAGAAGGAGAAGGAAGGGAACCCGGATCAGGGCTACCCTTATCCGCTTGTAATTAGCCGTTTCGAGGACGTTCGGCTCGATACCGTAAATGAGCGCGTACGTGAGCTGCATTCCCTGCTCGCAGGAAGTGGCGGGCGTTACGATGGATGGGGCTCAGTAATGAAGCTGTCCGCTGCGGGGCGGTTCCGCCGCTATATACGCCGGAACCTGAGTGTGTTTGAATCCGCAGTGCGCAAAGTGTTTCTGAGACGCAACTCGGAATAATCCCAAATCATAGACGGATAAGAACAAGGCCGGCAATGGTAAGTAGGAAAGCCGTCCACTGATAAGGATTCAATCGTTCACGGTATAAGATGATGGCTCCTGCGGCTACAACTAAACTGTTGGCAGCAAAGATGGGACCAGCTATGTTGGCACGCCCCGTCTCGAGCGCGATTGCGTAGAGCTGGAGTCCGCCGTAGGAGAATAGACCGGCGATAAGCCCCCACTTCATCCCGATCGAAGAAGCGCGAATCGACTTCTGCATGAGAGTTGTAACTTGTTCTTGGCCTGCACGGAAACTGCCGAGTGATGTCCTGCGTGTTCGTTCTTGGCGGGCAACGCCGGCAAACCATACTATAGATAAGCTGTAAGCGACGAATAAGATCGGAGCGCTGTCCAGTCCAAGGTCTCCTGTGACTTTCAGACCTCCGTTGCGAATCGCGAAGAGCAGGATGCTGATGCCCACGTAGAAATACCATCGCGGCGCTATCCGAAATGCCTTTTCCTTGCCACGCATGGAGACAAGCACTACTGCTGACAGTAGCAGCAGGACGCCTCCAAGCTCAGTCTTCGAGAGTTGCTCGTTGTAGACGAAGGTGCCAAGCGCAATAACAAGAATGATATTCATATTTGTAAGCGGTGATGTAAGGCTGGCAGGTCCCCATTCCAGCGCTTTCATGAAGAGCGCGTTCCCGAGAGCGGAGCCTGCACCGATGAGCAAGCCTGCGAGCCAAATTCGAGGATCAGCCAGCGATGGCAGCAACGTGTGCTCCAGAGCGGCGTGAATGCCAAATCCGCAGGTCCCGGAAATATAAAGACCCAGAAGCAGGTAAGCGGAGGAACCGCTCTGCATCTGGGACACCTTCATCCACCAGCCAGCGAGCCCGAACAGTACTGCACTGCTGACGGCTGCTGCAAACCACATGTCAATTCCACCTTTAATAAATGTTACACAAATGAAATGGTTCTGTTATAGTTCCTTCATATTGGAGGGGTATTATAGTAACCAAGACCCCCTTTTGATTATATATGACTTTGGACCTGCCGCGTGCAGGTCCACTTTTTTATCTATAGAGCCACACGAACCGGCTTCTTGTTCTTGTAATAAAACCATTCCGTAAACCCGATTTCTTTGAGACGCTTCGCAACAAGCTCCCAATCTTCGCCGACTCGGCTCGGCTTATGCGCATCAGACCCGAACGATACGGTCACGCCAAAGTGAAGTGCACGCTCCAATATCGCATCAGAAGGATACCAGCCGCCTGCATCTTTTGTTTTGCCGGAGGTGTTGATTTCGATGGAAACGCTGCTCTCCCCAATGTGTTTCAGGCAATCATCAATTGCATCATCGGCGGCAAGCGCAGAGAAAGCGGGATAGTACCCTTTCATCGCATCGATATGACCGAGAATTTGAAACATGCCGCTGCGTGCGGATTGGCCGATAAGATCGTAATAATGACGTTTTTCATCGATTTGCTGTTCCTCGGAGAGTTTTTTCCAACGGTTGCGATTGAAGATGCTGACACCTCGCGATTGGTGGACAGATCCGATAATATAGTCAAAAGGATAACCGGCATATACATCGCGATAGACCTGCGCATGCTGGGGGAAGAAGTCGGACTCGACGCCGAGCAGAACATCGATCTTGCCTTCATATTTGGCTTTAAGCCTCAGCACTTCCTCGACATAACGAGCAAATTCGCTTTTTCCCATTGCTATGCCTGGGCTAGGTTGTTCCTCTTCGCTTGCGAAATAAGGGGAATGATCCGAAATTCCGATGACGGACAGACCTTCCTTAATTCCAGCTTTGATATAGTCCTCGATATTGTCGTCTGCATGTCCACACCGGAAGTGGTGCGTATGTAAGTCGAATTTCAAACTGAATCTCCTCCTACTCGCTGCTAATGAAATGATCTTCGGGCATACCCTTCAAATCGCTCAAAAACTGCTGCATCGCTGAGTTGATATACCGTCCTGACTTATAAACTAATCCGACCGGATGGCTCATATCGAGCTCATTTACTTTAATCCGCTTCAGTGTTCCGAGCTGTACCTCTTTGGCAATGGAAAGCTTAGAGACCACTGCGGCACCTAAATTGATCTCGACCATCCGTTTCACTTCCTCACTGCTCGAAAGCTCCATCACGATGTTAGGGTGCAGGTTATATTTGCGGAAAATCTGATCCAGAAAACGTCGTCCTAATGTGTCCGGCGAGAGCATAATCATGGGTATGTCCTTGAGCGATTCTACGGTAGTATGCTTCAAATGGCTCATGGGATGCTCGGGAGCGACGACAAGTTCATAGGTGTCATAATACAGGATGGACGTTTCCACATTCGGATTGCGTTCCGACAGATAGGTGATCCCGATATCGACGGAGCCATTCTCGACACTGGCCATAACCCCGGAAGAGGGCATGGAGTGAATCGTTGTTTTGATAAGCGGAAATTGGTTTTGAAAATAAGACAGCACCCGAGGCAAAATTTGAATCGCGATGGAAGAGGTTGTTCCCAGCACGATATGACCTTGCGGCGTTTGGCTTAGGTCTGAGAGCTTCTGCTTCAATTCTTCTACGATGGCTAATATGCGCTCGGCGTGATCAAGAAACACTTGTCCGCGGTCCGTTAACGTGACGGGTTGATTCCGATCAATTAGAACCGTTTTAAACTCATCCTCTAAGCTTTTGATTTGAGCAGAAACAGCCGGCTGCGTTAGATTAAGCAGCTCTCCTGCTTTGCGAAAGCTCATGGTGCGTGAGATGGTTAACAACGTTTCAAGTTGGTTAATATTCACGGAATCCCTCCTTTAGCGATTAAAGATTTTTATCACAGCTATATATCATTATAATGTAAAATCAGCTCGACGGCAAAAGGTACCGAACAGCCGGCAAGCCTTCGTGAGTTGGAGCAGGATTCAATTGATGGGCTGTCGAATGTTGGTTGAAGGTGACAATTCACGCGCTATAAAGGAGCGAAAAGGATGAATCCGAAGGCAGTGCGCAGCTGGATGATGTACGATTGGGCCAATTCTGCTTTTGTCACGACCATTATGGCCGCGGTGATGCCGATTTACTACAAGACGGTGGCAGGCGCAGATTTAAGCGGCAATACAGCTGAGAATTACTGGGGGTATACGCAAACCATCGCGATGATTTTCGTAGCCATTCTATGTCCGATTATGGGAGCGATTGCAGACTACTCTGGTTCAAAGGTGCGTTTCTTATCGGTATTCATGTTCATTGGGTCCATCGCTACGATCTGTATGGCGTTGGTTGGGACGAATGACTGGATGCTTGCCTCAATCCTGGTTGTCATCGGGACGATCGGCTACGCCGCGTCCAACACGTTCTATGATGGATTAATTACGGAGGTTTCGACACCGGAGACACTCAATGCCGTGAGCAATAAAGGGTATGCAATGGGCTACTTAGGCGGTGGTTTACTGCTGCTGGTCAATTTAGTCATGATCGAGAAATGGTCATTAGTGGGCTTTCCCAATAAAACAGCTGCAACGCAGACCGTCTTCGTTACGGTTGGGCTTTGGTGGATCTTATTCTCTCTTCCTATTATGCGCAATGTGAAGGAGACGGCTAAAGGGACTTCCGAAGGTTTCGGCGATATGATGCGGCTCGGGATGCAGCGCATCAATAATACGTTGAAAACGCTGAAGCATTACCCGGAGCTGCTCAAATATATGGCTTCCTTCTGGTTCTTCAACGACGGAATTAGTACGGTTATCGTTATGGCAACCATATATGGCAGCGGCATCGGGATTGAAACGAGTGATTTGATTGCCGCGCTGCTTATCACCCAATTTGTCGGCTATCCGAGCACACTGCTCTTCATCCGATTCGCTTCGCGTATCGGCATGAAGAATTCGCTGTATTGCTCGCTGCTTGTGTATGTTCTGATCGTCATGCTTGGCTTCTTCATGACGAGTGCGCTTCATTTCTATGCGCTAGCCATATTGGTTGGCTTCGTTCAAGGAGGGAGCCAAGCTACGGCAAGGTCACTATACGCAACCTTGGTACCGCCTTCGCGAACGGCCGAATTTTTCGGTTTTCTGAGCTTATCCAGCAAATTTGCAGCGGTTGCCGGACCAGCCGTTTTCGCGGTTGTCGGCACTATAACCGGCTCCAGTCGTTTAGGCATATTGGCGCTGCTCGCGTTCTTCATCATAGGCATCATCCTGCTGTTTTATGTTAATTTTGACAAGGGTCGCAAGGAAGCGCTGGCAGGAGAGGGCACTGTGTAACTTCTTGCCTGCCTTTTCATTGGAGACATCATACGAAGGCATCGTTTGGAAGTACTTCAAGCGATGCCTTTTTCCATGTCGGAGTTCCTATTGAATGAGTATGCAAAAGAGGGTATAATCAACCGAAAAGCGAACTGACGTTCGATCCGTTCTGCAACTTCTACAGTGTCAGTCAGAAAGAGGAGGTATGGCATGAAAGGTACGACACATTTAGCAATTGGCGTCGCAATCGGGGTGGTAGCTGCTGCAACACATCCCATTACGATGACAAATGCTGCGGCATTCATCATCGTTGCGGCATTTTCCGCTTTAAGCGCGGATTTGGATGGTACGAATCTTCTGAGCAGCAAGCTTAGCAAGCCGGCCAGGGTAATCCGTGCACTCATGCTGTGGGGCGGAGTCGCAGCAGGAGCAGCAGCTGCATACTTGTATTGGTTTGAAGCTATGTTTTATCCATATCTCACGATTGCCGCAGCGGTAGTGTTCCTTCTGGGTCTCATCTCTCGCAATGGTATGATCCGAGATGCGCTTGTGAGTAGTATCGGCTTAGGACTTGTGTATGCAGGATATACGATCGGTCATCATTGGTTGATCGGTCTTGGCGTGTACGTTGCATGGGTGCCTTGGCTGAACCACAGGGGGTTAACGCATACCATTTGGGCGGTAGTTGCATGGGGGGCGATCGGATGGGGGCTGGAGCAGCAGCTTGAGATCGAAGGAATCGCCTATACCGCAATAAGCGGCTATCTGTCTCATCTTGTTGCGGATACGTTAACGCCAAGCGGTGTCAAATGGCTGTATCCGCTGACCAAGAAGACCTTTAAGCTTCCGTTCGGCTAACATAATAAAAGCTCTCCTGAGGCCGCGAGCGTCCCGGGAGAGCTTTTATTTTAGCTAATTATAGCCATTCTTTCTTGCGGAAAATGAAAAACATACCGAACCCGAGCAAGAGCATAAACGTGAGCAGCAAGTATGAGCCGCCATGCAGATGGAGACCGGGAATAAAGTCGAAATTCATTCCGTAAATACCGGTAATGAAGGTAAGTGGCATGAAAATCGTGGTTAGCGCGGTAAAGACGCGCATGATTTCATTCGCGCGGTTCGCAAGCGAAGACTGGTAAGCCTCTCGTAAGTTGCCCATCAGATCGCGGTAGGTCTCGAAGGTCTCGGCGATTTTGACGGCATTCTCATAGATATCGCTGAAGTACTTCTGCAATTGATCGTCGATCAGCTTCAGGTCTTTCTTATTAAGCGTCGCAATAAGCTCTTTCTGTGGTCCAAGTACTTTCTTGAGCCAGAGAATCTCGCTTCGAAGTCCAATGATTTCATTCAGATGCGACTTCTTGGTGTGGACCAAAATATCTTCTTCCAAGCTTTCGATCCGCGCTTCAATCCGATCGCCGACGAGGAAGTAATTATCAACGACGATATCGACCAAATGATAGAGGAAACGGTCGGGTCGGCTGACTTGCTCTTCAAGCAGGACCGGTTTCAACGTGCGAAGCTCGTTAATTTTCTGTTTCGTAACGGTAATAATATAATGGCGGCCGAGAAAAATGTTCAAGGCACGTAGAAAAATTTCTTCATCATCAAATCGGATGCTGTTAATTACAATAAAATAATGGCCTTCATGAATTTCAATCTTAGGCCGCTGCTCTTCTTCACTTAAACAGTCTTCGACTGCCAGCTCGTGCAGCGCGAATATCGGCTGGAGCACAGCGAGATCATCTACATCGGCATCAATCCAGTAGAAGCCCTCGGCAGGCGGCACGACGGCTGCATGAATATCATCAACCGGTGCAAAAACACCTTGGTTCACGTGACGGATTTTCATCCGCGTTCCTCCTCTCGTTGTTGCAGTAATTCCCGGATGCCGGTTAAGAGGAGGAGAACAGAATCGAAAACATCAAGCAAGCCATATCGCGCGCTGTGCCATGCTGCTTGCCCTAGTCCATTTATCTAGAAGCGGCGCGTTTGCGAATAGGGTTGGATGACGTGAGCCTTCCTGTTATCTTCCGTGTTAACCGGTTATCAGTGCGGTTGCCCGCAGGCCTCGGGTCGCCTTCCATAGTCGTAAACACCCCTTTAGTGGTCAATTATTCACTACTTAAAGCGTAATTCTTGTCTAGTATACTCCGACAATGTCTTTCCATTCAAGAAGAAAGTAGCGTCTATGGTTCTGTATCAGCATATGCAGGGAAAAGCCCATGGTTACGCGTTTTTTGCCGATGGTGCAGGGGGTCTTCTTGACGGGAATAACGGAATGATTTAAAGTAGGAACTAAGGTATTTCCTTAATTAAATAAGCAAGCTTTCTTATCAAGAGCAGGCGGAGGGACTAGCCCGATGAAGCCCGGCAACCGGCGTGTAAACGTACGGTGCTAATTCTTGCGGAAACGTATGTTTCTGAGAGATGAGAGGCGCATGAACGATACATTTGTGCCCCTCTCTTTGAGAGGGGCTATTTTCATTGCGCTCCTCAGTGACATCAGTGACAATTCAAGCAGACTGGAGAGATTGACATGCCGATTAAAGTACCAGACCAATTGCCTGCCAAAGATGTTCTGACTGATGAGAATATCTTTCTCATGGATGAGAGCGTAGCCTATCATCAGGATATTCGGCCGCTGCGGATAGCCATTCTCAATCTAATGCCAACTAAAGAAACGACCGAAACGCAGCTGCTGCGCTTGATCGGGAACACGCCGCTGCAGGTGGAAGTTGTGCTGCTTCATCCACGTACCCATACGTCGAAGAATACATCGTCCGAGCATTTGGAGTCGTTTTATAAAACGTTCGAGGATATTAAGCACGAATATTATGACGGCTTAGTTATCACCGGCGCACCTGTAGAGACGCTTCCATTCGAAGAGGTCAACTATTGGGAAGAGCTGAAGGATATTATGGATTGGTCGGCTCGTCGTGTAACGTCAACCTTCCATATCTGTTGGGGCGCACAAGCCGGACTGTATCACCATTACGGCATTCCCAAGTACGAGCTGGAGGAAAAGGTGTTCGGCGTATTCCCGCATACAGTTGAGAAGCGCAATGTTCCGCTTGTACGCGGTTTTGACGAGTTATTCCTTGTTCCGCAGTCGCGCCATACGGAAGTGCGCCGCGATGATATCGCCGATATATCGGATCTCGATATTCTGTCTGAATCGCCGGAGGCTGGTGTTTATCTGGTCGCTTCCAAGGACGGCAGACAAGTATTCGTAACCGGGCATTCGGAGTATGATCCGCTGTCGCTCAAGGCCGAATACGATCGCGATGTAGCCAAAGGAATGGATATTGCTTTACCGAAGAATTACTATCCAAACAACGATCCATCGAAGATTCCGCTGTCGAGCTGGAGAGCACATGCCAATCTGTTGTTCTCAAACTGGCTGAATTACTATGTTTATCAGCAAACCCCTTATGATTTGGGTGCAGGCATTTAAATAAGAAATTCATTAATCGACGAGAGGGAGTCCCTTCAGATGAAAATAGAAAGCCGTTTAGCACAAATTGGATCCATTAAAGAGCCTGTTACCGGAGCTGTGAGCTTCCCTGTGTACCAAGCAACAGCTTTCCGCCACCCGAAGCTTGGCGAAAGCACCGGCTTTGACTATGCCCGCACCAAGAGTCCAACTCGCAGCGTGCTGGAAGAAGCAGCTGCAGAGCTGGAGTCCGGTGACGCTGCGTTTGCTTGCAGCAGCGGCATGGCTGCACTGACGACTGTTTTCTCGCTGTTTGGTCAAGGCGATCATTTGCTCGTTTCCTTGGATCTATACGGTGGTACATACCGTTTGCTGGAGCGTATTATGACTCGCTTCGGCGTATCGGCTTCTTACGTAGATACGAATGACATTGATGCGTTGAATCAGCTGGTTACCCCAGCTACGAAGGCGATCTTGATTGAGACACCTACGAATCCTCTGATGATGATTACGGATTTGGAGCGGGTTTGTTCATGGGCGAAGTCCAAAGGCTTGCTGTCCATTGTAGATAATACGCTGCTCACTCCGTTCTTCCAGCGTCCGATTGAACTCGGCGCAGACATCATCGTGCATAGCGCGACGAAGTACCTTGGCGGTCACAATGACGTGCTGGCAGGCTTGATCGTAACGAAGGGCAAGGAATTGTCCACTGAAATGGGCTTCCTCCACAACTCGCTGGGCGCTGTTCTTGGACCACAGGATTCGTGGCTTCTGATGCGCGGCATGAAGACGCTGGCACTGCGGATGGAACGCCATCAAGCGAATGCGACCGCAATCGCGAATTGGTTGCTGACGCATGAAGCAATAGAGGATGTGTACTATCCGGCGCTGCCTCATCACCCGGGACATGAGGTGCAGAACCGCCAGTCCTCCGGCAACACGGGCATCTTCTCTTTCCGCTTGAAGAATGCCGCTTATGTAGAGCCGATCCTTCGTCATATTAAGCTGATTGCTTTCGCAGAAAGTCTCGGCGGCGTGGAATCGTTGATGACATATCCGGCTGTTCAAACGCATGCGGATATTCCGCTCGAAATTCGTCAGCGAATCGGCGTAGATGACCGTCTGCTTCGTTTCTCGGTCGGCATTGAGCATGTGAATGATTTGATCGCGGATTTGGCGCAAGCCTTTGAAGCAGCAAAACGTGAGCTTGGGGAGGCATAAACCATCATGGCAGAGCAGAATCCAGACAAGGGCAAGGACAAGAACGACAAGCAATTTGCGACGAAATTGATTCATTTCGGTGCCGAAATCGATAGCCATACCGGCGCATCGAGCGTGCCGATTTATCAAGCTTCCACCTTCCATCATCATGATATCTTTAATCCGCCGACTTACGATTACAGCCGTTCTGGCAATCCGACGCGTCAGGCTTTGGAAGATTACATTACGCTGCTTGAAGGCGGCGTTCGCGGGTTTGCGTTTGCATCCGGTATGGCAGCCATCTCGACAGCGTTCCTGCTGTTCTCGACGGGCGATCACATCATTGTAACGGAGGACGTTTACGGTGGTACCTACCGTTTGCTGACGACGGTGCTGAACCGTCTTGGCATTGAGTCCACCTTCGTGGATATGACGGACTTCGAAGCCGTGAAAGCAGCGCTTCAGCCGAATACGAAAGCCGTATTCATGGAGACACCTTCTAACCCGACGCTGAAAATAACCGATATCGGTGAAATCGCGACTTGGGCAAAGGACCATGAGCTGATTACACTGCTGGACAACACATTTATGACACCATACCATCAGCGCCCGATCGAGCTTGGTGTGGATATCGTCCTGCACAGCGCGACGAAGTTTCTGGGCGGCCACAGTGACGTGCTTGCAGGGCTTGCCGTTGTGGCAACAGAAAGCCTCGGCCGCAGGCTGAAGCAGCTGCAGAACGGTCTTGGCACTGTTCTTGGCACGCAAGAATCATGGCTGCTGATTCGCGGTATGAAGACGCTGCAAGCGCGCATGGAACATAGCGAACGCAGCGCTCGCAAGCTGGCAGAATGGCTCGACAGCAATCCGGATGTCACACGTGTTTATTATCCGGGGCTTGCGAACCACCCTCGCCGCGAGGTGCACGAGAAACAATCCAAAGGATACGGTGCAGTCGTGTCCTTCGATGTGGGCGACGGCGAACGCGCCAAAGCCGTTCTCAGCCGCGTGAAGCTTCCGCTTGTAGCGGTAAGTCTTGGTGCTGTTGAAAGTATTTTGTCATATCCGGCTATGATGTCGCATGCGGCGATGCCGCGTGAGGTTCGTCATGAACGTGGGATTACGGACGGTTTGCTTCGTTATTCGGTTGGACTTGAGGATATTGATGACCTGATTGCAGATCTGGATCAGGCGCTTAAGGGGTAATTAGGCAGAATGCTCCATTCGAAGCTCTGGCTTCGAACGGAAACCAATCCGCCTAAAGCGGAATGCTCCATTCGAAGCTCTGGCTTCGAACGGAAACCAATCCGCCTAAAGCAGAATGCTCCATTCGAAGCTCTGGCTTCGAACGGAAACCAATCCGCCTAAAGCGGAATGCTCCATTCGAAGCTCTGGCTTCGAACGGAAACCAATCCGCCTAAAGCGGAATGCTCCATTCGAAGCTCTGGCTTCGAACGGAAACCAATCCGCCTAAAGGCGCAAATAATGCGATACGCGGCAGTCCCGGCGGACTAGCCGCGTTTTTCGCCGTTTAGACTGGCTTTTTCGGCCGTTGACGGTGCATGACGCTGGTTAGTGTTTGTGGTAGTATTAGTTGAACGTTAAGCAAGTGACGGATATGTTTATAGAGAAGGAGGTCTCCACTATGCAGCAGGTAGATCGCATTTTAGATAAAGCACTGCAAGGAGAACGGATTGGACTTGAGGAGTGCGTGACACTATTTGAATCCGATGAAATTGAGAAAATGGGCCATGTGGCCAATCAGATTATGCTTCGGCATCATCCTGATCCAATAACGACCTTCGTTGTCGGACGTAACATCAACTACACGAATGTATGCGATGTGTACTGCCGTTTCTGCGCGTTTTATCGCGCACCAGGCTCGAAGGAAGGGTATGTGCTTCCGGATGAACTCATTCTGCAGAAGATTAAAGAGACGATGGATGTCGGCGGAACCGAAATTCTGATGCAGGGCGGCGTAAATCCAGAGCTGCCATTCACGTATTACTTGGACTTATTACGTAAGATCAAAAAGCATTATCCAGGCATTACGATGCATTCCTTCTCCCCAGCGGAGATTCATAAAATGGTGCTCCTCTCAGGCGGGCTTTCGCTTGAAGAAGTGCTGCGTGAGCTGAATCGCGCAGGACTTGATTCGCTGCCGGGCGGCGGCGGCGAAATTCTCGATGACCGGACAAGACGTAAGATCAGCCGATTGAAAGGCTCTTGGACGGACTGGATGGACGTCATGAAGACCGCTCACCGCATCGGCATGAACACGACGGCTACGATGGTTATCGGGTTCGGCGAAGAGATGGAGGAGCGTGCGCTTCATTTGCTTCGTGTCCGTGATGCGCAGGATGAGTGCATTTCGAACGGCTATAACTCCAAAGGTTTCCTGGCGTTCATTCCGTGGACATTCCAGCCGGAGAACACGAACATGAAGCGGGAGAAGGCGACGCCTGAAGAGTACTTGAAGACATTGGCGATCAGCCGCATTACACTCGACAATATCGATAATTTCCAATCTTCATGGGTAACCATGGGGCCGGATGTAGGCAAGCTTTCCCTTTCCTACGGCTGTAATGACTTCGGCAGCACGATGATTGAAGAGAACGTCGTCTCGGCTGCAGGTACAACGCATAAGGTGAATATCGATTCCATTCTTCGTTTGATTCGCGAAACAGGCAAAATCCCTGCACAGCGTAACACTCGTTATGAGATTCTGAAGATGTATAACGATGAATCCGAAATGGCGCAGAACGACTTTATCATGCAAAACTAACAGACAGTCCAAATAAAAAAGCTTCCCTTCAGGAATTATTGTTCCTGGCGGGAAGCTTTTGTTTGTTTGAAATATAAGAAAGTTAAGTTTCACCTTAAGCGAGCTGACTTTGCTGATACTGTTCCAAATTGGAAACCATAATACGGTTCTTGCCGGTGGTTTTCGCTTTATAAAGCGCCGAATCGACACGATTGAAGAAATGCTCTTTCCCTTCGCCTGAACAATATTCAGCGAATCCGGCGCTGACGGTGACAGGGTTAGCTCCCAGCGTCTCATGAGTCAGTTTGGCGATTTCTTCTCGAATTAGCTCGGTTATGATATAGGATTCGGTACTGGATTTGTCCGTATAGAGAATTGCGAATTCCTCGCCGCCGTAACGAGCGACGAAATCATTGGCGCAAGCTTTGCTGCGAATGAGCTCTGAGACGGATTTGAGTACCGCATCACCGGCACGGTGGCCGAACGTATCGTTGACGAGTTTGAAATTATCGATATCGATGATCGCAAGCTGCAGTGGCAGTCCATTGCGCTCATGCTGGTCAATGAGTCTTTCCATGTATTCGTGGAATGTAATGTGATTGTACAGGTCGGTTAAGGCGTCCGTCTTCGCAAGCTTGTCCATCCATATCGTCTTTACGAGGAGCTGTTGATTGGATTCGAAATACGATTTCAAATGATCGAGCAGCTCGCGGCCGCGGCTCAGAATTCCCCAAGCCACAAGTGTAAATACACTGAACATGACGGTGATGGTCGTAAGTCCTACGAGCGAAATGTCCGTATGCATGAGATCATTCGTCCAGTACATCATGTATAGCGATGTCAGCGTATTGGCTAATGCAAATAGGAGCTTTGGGGTCTGGAAATAAAATATCGATACCATGACGGGTAAGAAAAGGGCGATCAGTAAGTAGTTGATGGAGTTGTGGACATAAACAACGATGAAGGCGAGCACAGTGGATGTGAGAATGAGTATGTAGTCTTGATATTTCCCTTTAAATAAGCGAAGCCCTGTCTCGGCGAGGAAGAGGAGTCCGAGCAGAAGCAGCGAGGGTCTAACCATATATTCGATAATGAACTGAGTAGTGGGAACTTCAGTAATGGTTAAATATAGACATTCTAATCCGATCGTAATGATCAAGATGGCCCAGAAGCCATTTAGGAGCATGCGATTCCAACGAGATCTGTTGTAATTTATCGATTCATAATCCATGGGATTCACTCCGAGTATGCAGCTTCATTTGGTACTAAATATACCATGAATCCCCTTCCATTCCAATCCCCAACCAGCTGTGCCAATGGCTACATCGTATATATGCTTTTATAGAACCATATACTGTTAAGGAAGCCCGATTTGACCTCTGGATTACATGTGAAAATAACCCTGAATGACCTTCCCGTCTGTTCGTTTAATGCCCAATCTGCCGGAGTGCCGGCCACTATATTCAGCCCGCTTAACCGCTGGCCACTATTCGCAAAAACTTTTAGGAGTGAGCCTATGGAACTGTTCACTGTTTCTTTGCTTTCGGCTTCCCGTGAAGCGATTGATCGACTGCACCATTGTTTGAGCGAGGAATTTGTCGATTTACATAGCGATAAGGATACCGTTGTTCCGTTCGTGAGCTTCACAAGACCTGAGTACGAAACGATGGAAATTTCATGTCTTGTTGACCTTGCAGATTTCAAACTCGCTACGGACGGCCCGCGGATGTACCGGAGATCTGCTACAGCGTTTGCCCGCTACATTATGTCTGAGCTTGAGCCTATGCTTCTGAAGGCGATCATACGCAAGCAGTTTCATTATGAAGTGGTCAAAGAGATCGAAGTGCTCGAACGTTATTGCCAAAATATACTTTACGGCGCCGCTGTCCCAGCCGTTCAGGAGGACGCCACCGATACAGCTATGCTGCGTTCGGACAGAGAACGTCGATTGGGGAAAGTGGCAGATGAGATTGAGCAATTTCTGAGCAGCAATACCCGTCTGCATCTCGATGGCTTTGTAACGTTTAGACTCGCCGCATACTGGCAAGAACTGAAGGAAGTCGTTGCTTATGCGGTTGATGAATATGTCATGGATAAGCAATACCAGGAATTTATCTCGCTGCTGAAATATTTTGTTCGGATGCAGGAAGTTAAGCTCCCGATCGTGCATGTGCTGCACAAGGGAGGCAGTGATTTCGTGCTCTACGATCAAGAGTTTCAAATGCTGGAAACGGTGCCGGCCGACCGCATCGTAGCGGAAATGCTGGAGTCTGAAATGAACATGGAGGACATGATTGTCAGTACGCTGATTACGGTGTCGCCGCAGCAAATCGTTATTCATACTCGGCAGCCTGAGCTGCCTGTGATGCGCACATTAGAAACGATATTTGAGCATCGGGTACGGCTGTGCTGCACATGCGGCCATTGCAGTTACTTCTTCGATGACCAAGGGCTGCCAATCGTGCAGACAACAGATGTGGTTTCGGAGAAGCGGGTACGCAATGTCATTCCATGAGAAGACATGTATACTGCAAAAATGGGCTTGACCTGTCAGTCGGTGTCAGCTTATAATGATTCACATGTAAAAGCAATGACAAAGACATGTATCACCAGCAATGCTCGATTCAGAGAGAGGAACCTAGGCTGAAATTTCCTCGCGATGCAGCGGCGATATACCCCTTTGTAGCTGTGTAGTTGAACCCGCGCTTCCATTATGAAGCTTGGTAGTAAGCTAAACCGGGCCGTTCCCGTTATAGGACGTCTACAAGGATCAGTTGCCATATCGTTAGGTGCTGATTGAACTAGGGTGGAACCACGGGTCTATTAGAGCACTCGTCCCTTTGCGGGATGCGTGCTTTTTTTGTTGGCTGCATGCCGCATAGATAGCAAATTTCGGTATTGCGAGTGCACTCTGATGCAGCTGCAAGAACCACTTCCAGGAGGAACGAAGGATATGGCGATTCAAGTCAAGCTTCCCGACGGCGCAGTTCGGGAATACGAGCAAGGTACAACAATTGAAGAAGTTGCAGGTTCGATTAGCAATGGCCTGCGCAAGAACGCAATTGCCGGTAAAGTGGATGGTAAAGTAGTGGATGTGTATACACCGCTTGAGGG
This sequence comes from Paenibacillus sp. N22P23, assembly GCF_059383735.1. NCBI lineage: Bacteria > Bacillati > Bacillota > Bacilli > Caryophanales > Paenibacillaceae > Paenibacillus > Paenibacillus sp. N22P23. The sequence goes on along the minus strand of NZ_JBXENT010000002.1, from coordinate 178,611 downwards.
TCATGTTGCTCTCGAAATCGTAACGGTTGAATCTGCTGACGGTCTTGAAGTGTATCGTCATAGTACTGCACATCTGATGGCACAGGCGATTAAACGACTGTTTGGCAACAATGATGTGAAGCTGGGGATCGGACCTGTTATCGAAGACGGCTTCTATTATGACATCGATATGGAGCAGTCTCTTACACCTGAGGATCTAGTCAAAATCGAGAAAGAAATGGAGCGTATCGTGCAGGAGGATCTGCCGATCCGTCGCCGTGTCGTAAGCCGCGAAGAAGCGATCGCCATCTTCACTGAAATTGCCGATCCACTCAAATTAGAGCTTATTCGCGACCTGCCTGCAGAATCGCAAATTACAATTTATGATCAAGGCGAGTTCTTTGATCTATGCCGCGGACCGCATTTGCCTTCCACTGGCAAGATTAAAGCATTCAAGCTGCTTAGCGTTGCCGGCGCTTACTGGCGCGGCGATTCGAAGAATAAGATGCTGCAGCGGATTTACGGCACAGCATTCCCTAAGAAAGCGCAGCTGGATGAGCATCTTCATTTCCTGGAGGAAGCGAAGAAACGCGATCACCGTAAACTCGGCCGCGAGCTGAAGATGTTCACTTTCTCCCGGGAAGTCGGTCAAGGGCTTCCGCTATGGCTGCCAAACGGTGCACGTCTGCGCAGAACAATGGAGCGCTATATTGTGGACTTGGAAGAAAGCCTAGGCTACCAACATGTCTACACACCAGTACTTGCTAACGTTGAATTGTACAAAACAAGCGGACACTGGGAGCATTACAGCGAGGATATGTTCCCGAAAATGATCATGGACAACGAGGAACTCGTTCTTCGTCCGATGAACTGCCCGCATCATATGATGGTGTTCAAGAGCGATATGCGTTCGTATCGCGATCTTCCGGTTCGGATTGCTGAGCTTGGCACCATGCACCGCTACGAAATGTCCGGAGCATTGACAGGCTTGCACCGCGTGCGTGCGATGACACTGAATGACGCTCATATTTTCTGTCGTCCGGATCAAATCAAAGAAGAATTCGCGCGCGTTGTTACGCTAATTCGTCAAGTTTATGAGGATTTCGGCATCAAGGATTACCGTTTCCGTCTATCCTACCGTGATCCGCAGGATACAGAGAAATACTTCCAAAATGATGAAATGTGGGAAATGTCGCAGCGTATGCTCCGCGAGGTTGTTGAAGAGCTAGGCCTGCCATTCTTCGAAGCTGAAGGCGAAGCGGCGTTCTACGGACCGAAGCTCGACGTTCAAATCAAGACGGCGCTTGGCAAAGAGGAGACACTGTCGACTGCACAGCTGGATTTCTTGCTTCCGGAGCGCTTCGAGCTGGAGTATGTCGGCGATGACGGCAAGAAGCACCGTCCGGTCGTTATCCACCGCGGCATTATCAGCACAATGGAGCGTATGACAGCATTCTTGCTGGAGAATTTCGCTGGTGCGCTGCCACTGTGGCTGTCGCCTATACAAGCCAAAATCATCCCGGTTTCGGTTGCCTACGAAGCTTATGCGCGTGAGCTTGAAGCGAAACTGCAGCTTGCAGGCATTCGGGTTGAATCCGATCTTCGCAATGAGAAGTTAGGGTACAAAATTCGCGAAGCACAGCTGGAGAAAGCGCCGTACATGCTCGTAATCGGTGAGAATGAAGCGAATTCCGAATCCGTCTCCGTGCGTAAACGCGGTGAAGGCGATCTGGGATCCATGCCTGTATCCGAGCTAATCGCACAGCTTAAAGCACAAATTGCGCAAAAGCAAATCTAATATAATGTAGCTGGCACATGCTGCCAGCTGGCGCATAAAGCTTGTCGCACTTGGGTATCCTTCGAACTAAGGAGGATAACAACCCAGATGATGACAAGCTTTTTGTCGTTTCAACGTGTAATAACGATCAGTATAGCTGGAATGATGATGATAGTCGGTCTTTTATTCGCCGACTGTACGGCAGCGTGCAGCGTAGGGGCTGAGATTGAACGACATTTCTCGCAGCAACCTGAAAGCAAGCGGAAGCCGGCAACAAAGTCATTCAAGCCTATTCAGGTGATAGCCACAGGCTATACCGCAGGTGTAGAATCAACCGGTAAACGGCCGGGGCATCCGCAATACGGCATTACGTACTCAGGAGTTCGAGTACGAAGAGGCATTGTATCGACAATTGCCGCAGATCCCAAGGTGTTCCCAATCGGGACTCTCTTATATGTACCCGGATACGGATATGGGATCGTTGCCGACACCGGCTCTGCGATTAAAGGGAAAAAGATCGATCTGTATTTTGAGACCAGGAAGCAAGTATTTAAGCAGTGGGGGAAGCGGAAGGTTACTGTTCGGGTGCTGAGGCGAGGTAATGGCAAGCTGACGGAAGCTTGGCTGAATGAGCTGAATGAAGCAGTCACGGCGGAGAAGACGATTCCAAGAGAGCTGCTTGAGTCCTAATCGACATAGAGAGAATGTTCAGCGATTTGTTGAATATTCTCTTTTTTTTGCAGAAAAGGTATGTTAAAATACACGTTGAAAGCGCTATCATCCATAATAAGGGCGGATATCCATGAACGATGAACCATCCCGTACAGAGCCTTATGTATTATCCCAATTAGAAGTATATGAGGACAAGCTGCTTGAGCTCTATAACGAGATGATTCGTGTAGCCTATGCGAAAGTGCATAATAAGTCAGATGCCCAGGATGCGGTTCAGGAAGCGTGGGTGCGTATGCTCACGAAGCAAGACTCGCTTAGGGAGCGCAGCAAGCTCTATTCATGGGCGAAAGTGATCACAACCAATATCGCATCGAACTTGAATAAGAAAGCGGCTCGGAATCGCCCCACAAGCGAATTGGAGTACATGTATAGGTCTCAAGAAGCCAGTTATCGAGATGAAGCGACGGTAATGCTTGAAATAAACGAGCTGCTCGATACGTTGGATTCGGCTTCTCGGGTTATGCTGCTTTATAAATTTTATTACGGCTTCAAGGATGCAGAAATTGCAGCAGTGATGCAGGTTCCGATCGGAACGATTAAAGCCCGAATCCACCGAACGAAGCGGTATTTACGCGACAAAATGATTTAGTAAATATTCATTTCCAGCTTACATAAACTGTTCCCGGCCTTGCCATACTATTGGTTGTACGGGGAGGTGAGCAGGGATGGCGAAAAATAAAAACAATAAATTTAATGCAGCCCAAAGTAAATACAACGCAGAATTTGCTTCAGAAAACGCAGCAAACACAGCTAATGCAACGACGAAAGCCGCATCACAGAAAGCGGAAAAATAAACATAGCTTCCATGTTTTGCGAAGCAGCAAACGGAGAGGGACCCTTTGGGGTCCCTCTTTTCATTTGTGTGGCAGTGAACTATACTATTAGTTAATTCTGACCAATTGTCGAAAAAAGGGGGATCATTTCATGCCGCTATTGCAGCGTTTCCGAACACAAGATACGCCGAATAAGCAAAAAGAAGCAGAACAGAATGCTGTGCTCACGCAATTGATTAATGAGTCATTCGTTATTTCGGATCAATTGACCGCTGCGGTAGAAGAAGTCAATCAGTCAATAGGCCAGTTGACGGATATCGCCGATCAATCTGCAGTCACCGAGGGAGAGCTTCGGTTATGCAGTGAACGTGCAATGGACCGCATTGGCGAGACATTCTCGACGCTGCAAGAAGTAGCCGCATCCGCTGAGCAAATCAGCGATACGGCGCAGCTGCTTGATACAGAAAGTAAAGAAACGAAAGAAGTCGTGCTTGAGGTTTGCCGTTCGTTAACAAACACGGATAAAGTGATGAATGATTTGCAGCAGCATAACGGAACGATGGACCGTCATATCCGTGAGCTGATTGAGCAGACTTCGCGGATCAATGAGATCAACAGCTTCATCCAAGAAATTGTGTCGCAAACATCGCTGCTTGCACTGAATGCTTCGATCGAGGCTGCGCATGCAGGGGAGTTTGGGCGAGGCTTCTCGATTGTCGCTCAGCAAATTAAGAAGCTTGCGGAGCAGAGTCATGAAGCAGTCAGACGCTCAAGCGGGTTGGTTGAAGAGATCGAGAACGGAGTCAAGCAAGTCGTTGCCTCCGTTGATTTGGAGAAAACAGCAGTAGAGCAAGGCATTCGGGAAATGGCGCAAACAAAGAACCGCATGGATTTAATTTTCACGCGTATTCATGAAGTAGACCGTTTGGTCAGCAAGAGCAGTACGGCAAGCAAGCAGCAGACGCAGAGCATGAACGCTACGACAGGCATGCTAAAGGATGTTGTAGATGCGGTGAACCAGACACTTGGAAGCGTAGACGAGACACTTGAGCTTACACATAAACAGCGCAGACAAATTAAGAAGCTGGACCGGATCAGCACTAATTTACATAAATCATCCTCGGAGTTAACCAAAGCAATTGGGCAGGTTGGCATCAAGCACGAAGTGAAAGAAAACGAGATTAACGTAAGCGGGACACTAGAGAAGCTGAGCAAGCTGGCGGCAGATTCAAGACTCTTCTCGCTTGATGAGTCCTCGCATCAAGAGCAGCTTTCACGACTGCTTGGGCAGATGCCGGAGATCGAGGCGATATGGTCGAATCGAGATGATGGCTCGTTTATTTTCTCTCTACCTGAGGCGGGCTTGCTGAATGCCAAAGGTCGTGAGTGGTGGAAGCGGGCTATGGAAGGGAAGGCGTTCACTTCGCCTGTGTATATCTCCGCGATCACGAAGAAACCTTGCTTGACGATCTCAATTCCAATTCGTTCTGTCGAAGGTCGCTTGATTGGTGTCGTAGGAGCTGACATACGCGTCAAATAATTGCCATTTATTTTGATGAAAAAGGTGTTTCCAAACGGGAAATGATCGTGTAAGATAAGTAGTGTAATGAATGATAACATGCGAAGGCAGGGGAGTTGTCATGACAGAACCAATTACTTACACGCCACCTTCTCGTTTGAGGCATCGTAAAGCAGCAGAAGTTATTCCTTTCCTAAACACATATATTGCTAAGAGAGAGCAAGAGATAGCGGAAATTGTCCAGATGGTAGAACGATATGAGAAGCGTCGTCTGCATGAAGAGCGCTCCTATCAGTCGATGTCGACACTTCGCCGGATGCTTACGGGCAAGAAGCCGGATCATCATCTTGCCGTTGAATACATCCATTATGTGAAACGCCCTATGGAGAAAGTACGTACACTCCGCCTTGAGGTGGAGCAAGCACGTGCTATTCTACATAATAACAATCATGCTTCTGATATCATCGAAGTCTCCAGTGAGATGGATGATGAGATGAATTAACCGTTAACCGTCCAAGTGTGGGCGGTTTTTTTGTTTAGATAAGGAAGACGCCGCCTTCTCCGGAGAATGAACTCCAAGAGAGGGCGGCGTCTTTCGTTGAATCTAATTATTTGCGAGCCTTTAGCTGCTCCAGATCAAGGAAATCATGGTCTTGGTTATAAGCCGGTACGCCGTGGATGCCGACGTCAAGTCCGATAAGCTCTTCATCTTTCGAGACACGAACAGGCATGAATCGTTTAATTAGAAGAAGTACAACCCATGTTAATGCGAAACCCCAGATGCTAACGATGACAAGGCCAAGTGCTTGTACGCCAAGTAAGTTCCAGCCTCCGCCGTAGAACAAACCATAGTACTCTTGTCCGATTCCTTTCGTCATCTCAGGCAGTGCAAACAGTCCAACGGCCAGCGTGCCGAGACTGCCGCTGACGCCGTGTACGGCGAATGCGCCAACGGGATCGTCAACGCCTTTGCTTTCAAGAAACTCGGTTGCAAGGACCATCGCAACACCGCAAACCGAACCGATCAAGATGGCCACGCCATCGGAAACAAAGGAACAGCCTGCGGTAATTCCGACTAGACCGGCCAGCGATCCGTTGATGACCATTGGTGGATCCGCTTTCTTATAACGCATCATGGTGAAGAGAATACATATCGCTCCACCTGCTGCTGCAGAAAGCATAGTTGTAACCGCGATATGGCCAATTGAACCATTCGTAGCGCTCAGTGTGCTCCCGGAGTTGAAACCGAACCAGCCAAACCAAAGGATGAATGCGCCAACCGATGCGAGCGGCAGGTTGGAAGGAGGAACGATGTTGCTTTTGCCTTCAGGTGTGAATTTTCCGATACGCGGTCCGATGAAGATCGCTGCAGCGAGTGCTGCGAAACCGCCTAATGCGTGGATAACTGCGGAGCCGGCGAAATCGATCATGCCGAGCTTGCCAAGCCAGCCGCCTACCGCCCAGACCCAGTGTCCGGCAACCGGGTAGATCAAACCTGTCATCGCGATCGCATACAAAATATAAGCTCTAAAATGAATGCGTTCTGCAACGGCGCCGGAAACAATTGAAATAACGGCGATGACGAACGCGCATTGAAACAGCCAATAAGTCTCATGGGAGATATTAATCGCAATGTGAGAAAGGTCTCCATTGAGCAAGAAGCCGGTTGTTCCAATCAAACCGCCTGAATCTTTCCCGTACATCAGGCCAAATCCGATAAAGTAAAAGATTAGTGCGCCGAAGGCGATGTCCACGAAAACCTTCATAATAATGCTGACTGCATTTTTCTGCCTCACAAAGCCTGCTTCGAGAAGCGCAAAGCCGCCTTCCATGAGTAGAATCATTGCAGCCGTAAGCACGACCCAAATCGTATCCAGCCCGGTGGACAGAGTGGCTAAATCCATGCTCTCATCTCCTCTAGTATGTCATGTTAGGTTTTATCTCTCAATCCAATCCGAACCCCATTATATAAGTGCCGTGTTAATGATGTCAACGAGTGAAGTGACAAGACCTCACATGGATGATTTCAAATCGAATAGGGCTCTCATCTGCTCCGTCTCTAGACGTAGGTAAGGGTCAACCGAGAGACCCTTTTATGTCGCTTGCGGCACCTGTTATACTTGGAGTACAAACCTTTGCAGATGCGATTGGGAGCTGGTGGCGGCAATGAACGGGAATTTTATTAGTCGGTTTATGTGGGGCCTCTTCATTATAGTAATGGGCGTAGGCTTAATGTTAAGACAAAGCGGCGTAGTCGATTTTGATATCGGAATGGTGGTTTCCACCTACTGGCCTTTAATGCTGCTCTTCCTTGGCATACAAGGTATGCTCCAGCGAGCGGTTTATGGCAGCGGATCATTCTTCGGTTCATCGATCATGCTCATTATCGGCTTTGTGTTTCTGGGGCGTAATTTAGATTGGTTCGCTTGGTCTGTCGGCGATGTGATGCAATTCGTTGGCCCGTTAATTCTTATAATATTTGGTCTGCGGATGATTCTTAAACCGAAGTCGAAGAAGAAAGAAGAGATAGAGGTTCCGGGTAATGATTGGAAAGCCTACAATTACGGTCAAGTTAATGTAGACATTCCTCCGGCTCCGCCGCTCCATCCGGATCCGACGAGGCCTTCGGATGTGCCTATTCAGGAGGACGTAAGTGAAGCGAGTTCGGAGATGAAGGTGGGAGGAAAGCAGGTTATACCGCCTGTTCAACCAAATGACGCGTATTCGAAACAACAGAAGTGGGAAGAGCAAGCAGCCAGAGCGAGAGAACACTTCGAGAAGCATGCAAGTCATGTCAAGGACCATCGAGAGAAGCACGCACGTCAGGTCAACGACCATCGAGAGAAGCATTTACGAAATGCCAGGCAGCATCACCGGAATGACCGTGTAGAGTGGTGGAATCATGATCCGAACGTACAGACACGATCCGGCTTTATCGGTGATATCTATATGGGCCAAGATTATTGGGAGCTCAAGCCGATGAATATCTCGCATTTTATCGGTGATACGGTGCTTGATTTGACAAAGGCACAAATATTACCAGGTGAGACTACTATAAATATCTCTTCCTTTATAGGCGACGTTAAAGTATATCTGCCTGACGATTACGAAATCGGTGTGCACGTCGTTTCCAGCGCCTTTATCGGCGATGTCGCGGTACTGGAACATAAAGAGGGCGGGATTTTCAAGAACATGGATATCGAAACCCCGCACTTTCAAGAGAATGACAAAAAAATCAGGCTCCACGTCAGTACGTTTATCGGTGATGTGCGCGTTACGAAAGTAGGTTGATGCGCACATGATGGTCCGATTGTTTCGCAATAGCAAGTGGGATATGATTTTGCTTTTCCTGGCTTCATCGACGATTTCGGTGTTCCTCTGGCAGTTCGGGACCGAATTGACGGCAAAAGGGTACAGCAGGGCGCTGTGGATCGGCGTTGCTGTGCTCTTCTTATTGATCAGTGCCGTATTCGGCTACTGGGCAGCGCAGCGGATACAGCGTCAGATGGATCTGCTCGTACTTGGACTGAAGCAGGCCGCGCACGGAAATTACAGTTCGAGGCTGCCAGAGGAAGGCGCGTTCACGCCGGCGTTTCGCGAGTTTAACGACATGATGGAATCGCTTGATGAGCGGATGCACTGGATTCAGCGCTCCGGAGAAGAGCAGGTCATGAGGGAAACGGCTTCGAATGAAGCGGCGGTGCTGGAAGAGCGCAGACGGCTTGCACGTGATCTGCATGATACGGTTTCGCAGCAGCTGTTCGCTATACATATGTCGGCATCTTCGCTTCCGAAGCTGCTTGAGCTGAACCCGAGCCGGGCCAGTGATGTCATGGAGCAGTTGATCTCCATGTCGTCGATGGCGCAGAAGCAGATGCGCGGGTTTATTGCTCAGCTTAGACCGATGGAGCTTGAGGGCAGGTCGCTTCAAGAAGCGCTCGACAAATGGTTCCCGGACTACTGCCGGCAGAATGGGCTGCAAGGCGTACTTGAATGGCGTGTGCGGGAGAAACTGTCTGAAGCGAAGGAGCATCAGTTGTTCCTGATTGTCCAAGAAGCGATGGCGAATATCGTGAAGCATGCAGGGGCTCAAACAGCGCTGTTAACGGTAGCAGAGACCGAGAGGCAAATCGTGATGACGCTGCAGGATGACGGTGCCGGATTCCGGGCGGATCAAGTGAAGCGGGGCTCCTATGGTTTATCGACCATGCGGGAGCGGGCCAACAAGCTCGGCGGAGATGCCTCCATTATTAGCAAGCCGGGAAGCGGAACGAGAGTGAGAGTGACACTGCCCAATTATTTGAATAAGGGAGAGAACCTTAGCGATGAGTTCAAATAACAGTTGGAAAATAATGATTGTCGACGATCATGATATGGTTCGAGCGGGATTGCGAACGTATTTGATGTTAGATCCGAAGTTTGAGGTCATCGCTGAAGCGGCTAACGGTAAAGAAGCGCTCGATATGTTAAGAGCAGGCATTGCTGAAGGACCGCCGCAGCTAGTCCTTATGGATTTGATGATGCCCGTAATGGACGGTGTTGAAGCGACTCGCCATATAATGAAGGAATTTCCTGAGCTGAAGATCGTCATGCTTACAAGCTTCCTTGAAGATGAGAAGGTTGTAGCAGCTGTTGAAGCCGGAGCGGTAAGTTATGTGCTGAAGACTGTTTCGGCAGAGGAGCTCATATATGCGCTGAACGGGGCCGCTAAAGGCATGCCAGTCATGACGCATGATGTCTCGCAAGCACTTACGAGAGGACTGCGTCAGCGAAGCGCGCAAGGGGCTGATGAAGGTTTGACGGATCGTGAGAAGGAAGTGCTTCTTCTCATCGCTGAGGGGATGTCCAACAAGGAAATTGCGGAAGAGCTTCATATTAGCATCAAGACGGTCAAAACCCATGTCAGCAACCTGCTAATGAAATGCGAACTGGAAGATAGAACACAGCTTGCCGTATTCGCGCATCGTAAAGGTTGGGTAAAGACGGGATAACAGGCATTCACTCCGGGCAAGCTAACGGTAAACATTAGGCCAGGAGGAGAATATAGAGCGATGATCCCCCTTGAATCCAAGCTGGAATCAAATGAGAAGGAATTTACGGAAGTCAAAAGCATGCTGGAGGAGCACGAATTCTCGCTTGGCGGGAATTGGGATTATGAGCATGGTTATTTTGACCGCTACTTGGATGAAGAACATAAAGTGTGGTTGCGCATGCCTTTTGATGTGATTAACGGCAATATCGACAGTGACACACAGGACCTTGATGCCAAAATCAAAATGGGGCAGCCGTTCGTACTTAAGCATTTGTACAATGAGGGTCTGGATAAGCACGCTCAGCCGAGGGCGCTTGGCAGTTTAATTGATCAGTTTCAGGAACCGATTGATCCTGATGCCGAAGTCGAGTCCAAATGGGTGACTAAAGCGAAGGAAGTGCTGGGCGAAGTAGAACAACGATTGCTGCAATGAGAGAGTCGCAGATTACACGAAAACCGGGCTTGGCTGATTATTCAGCCAAGCCCGGTTTTTTTATGTTACTTTATAACAATTTTAAGTTTGATTTAAGGTAGATTGTGCATGATAGAACTATGAAAGATGAATGATTCGCGAAGACAATCACAAGCAACAGCATAAAGCACTTATTGAAAACTTAACAAACATGGGAACATATTTGAGGAGGAATAAAGTATGGACGATCAAAACAAAAAAAATAACGGTTATGACGATTTCTTCAACGATGAACATCACAATAACCAAAACGAGGATAATCGGAACAACGAACAGCCTTACAACGCTAACGAAGGTAAGCCGCAAGAAAGTACCGACAAGAGCTCTTATTACTATTCATATGGACCCTTCAAATCCGGTGCATCTGATTCTGAACCACAAAGACCGGTTAGCGGCGACACAGCTGCTGCACAAGGCGGAGTAGGCGGCAGCGCGGATGGCATGCATAACTCGGTTGAAGTAACCCCGCCTACACAGCTTCGCGCTTTCGCACCATCCCAATCCGCTTCACGCAGCGGATGGCAAGTGAAAGAATCCAAACGCAGCTCATTTAAGGCGATGTTCGCTTCGTTCCTCGCAGGTGTTGTCGTCGTTGGTTCACTGATGTTCGTGTCAGATAAGCAGAACTGGTTCACTGCCGATCAAACGCTCTCTCAATCTTCGGAGCAAGCGAGCTCCGCTGTTGGTAAAGCGGGCGATGACGGCAAGGTGTCAGCAGCAGCGGATATAGTAAGACCAAATAATATTGCGCAGCTGTTCGAGAAGGCAAGTCCGGCCGTTGTCAAAATCGAAACCTTCACGAAGCAGCGCAGCGGCGGCGGCACGCAGGGGAATTCGATGGATGATTTCTTCAGCCAATTCTTCGGTGACCAAGGCAATCAAGGCGGCCAAGGACAAGACGATGGCTCCGGACAAGGAAACACCGATCAAGGCAGCGGCGAATTAACACCGGAAGGAATTGGCACAGGGTTCTTCTTTGATTCCACCGGCTATATCTTAACGAACCAACATGTGATCGGCGATGCGGATGAAATTCAAGTAACCGTACAAGGTCACAATAAACCGCTCGTTGCTAAGAAACTCGGATCTGATTACAACTTGGATCTAGCGGTATTGAAAGTAGAAGGAACAGACTTCCCTACACTTCCAATTGGCAGCTCCGACAAGATCAACATTGGGGATTGGGTAGTTGCAATCGGAAATCCATACGGCTTTGACCACACGGTAACAGTCGGTGTACTTAGTTCCAAGGAACGTCCAATCAGTATTCCGGACTCCCAGGGCACACGTCAATACGAGCATTTGCTGCAAACAGACGCTTCCATTAACCCAGGTAACTCGGGCGGTCCGCTGCTGAACCTTCAAGGCGAAGTAATTGGGATTAATACGGCAGTAAGCTCGCAGGCACAAGGGATTGGATTCGCGATTCCAACCAGTACGATTCAAGAAGTGCTGGAGAACCTGAAAGCCAATAAAGAAATTCCGAAGAAGCCTGTACCGTTTATCGGCGCTAACTTGGCTGAGATTACAGATGAGATCGCCAAAGAACTGGGTCTTTCCAGCAAAGAAGGATCGATCGTATCGAGCGTTCTTTACAAATCGCCTGCATACATGGCTGATCTGAGACAATATGACGTTATCACTGGCTTGGACGGCACCAAATATAACAATCGTGAAGATTTGATCGCTCAAATCCAGAAAAAAACGGTTGGAGACACGGCTACGCTCAACATTATTCGCAATGGTGAGAAGATGGATCTGAAAGTAACCGTAGGCAACAAGAATGAGTTTGCAAGCCAGCAATAGCAACAGAACAGTGTTACTCGGGCGCAAACAGTCGTAAAGACTGTCTGCGCCTCTTTTATGGAAGAATACGGACAAGCTGTTTCGTGGGAAACACATGTTGCGCTATAATATGAAGGCAGCTTTTGGCAGAAAAACTAGTTGTTTGATGATGGGGGAATACGATGAGAGCGCATATATTAGTAGTGGATGACGATGAGAAAATCACTTCTCTGCTTCGCCGAAGCCTGGCGTTTGAGGGCTACGAGGTCGCTACGGCGAACAATGGGCAAGAGGGCTTGAAGCAAATGCTCGTAAGCGATCCGGATTTGCTCATTCTGGACGTCATGATGCCGCAGGTGGATGGCTGGGAAGTATGCCGCCGGGTTCGTGAAGGCGGAAGCTCTGTGCCGATTCTGATGCTGACGGCTAAGGATGATATTACAGATCGTGTGCGTGGACTGGATCTAGGCGCAGATGATTATTTGGTTAAGCCGTTTGCGCTTGAGGAACTGCTCGCTCGTGTGCGAGCGCTGCTAAGGCGTAAATCTGATAAGATCGAGGAGAATACGAGCAGCTTGCAGTTTGAAGACTTAACACTGGATCTGGATTCACGCGAAGCGATTCGGTCCGGACGCAGAATTGATCTCACAGCGAAGGAATTCGATCTGCTTCAGCTGCTTATGCAGAACCCGCGGCGAGTACTGACACGCGACGCGATTATGGACAAAATATGGGGCTTTGATTACAGCGGTGAATCGAATGTGCTGGAGGTTTATATTGCCATGCTGCGCCAGAAGACGGAAGACGGCAAGAGCCCGCGACTGATTCAAACGGTACGGGGCACCGGATACGTGCTTAGAGGCGAAGGAGGCTGATTCCATGTCGATTCGCTTGAGGCTCACAATATGGTACTCGGTCATTTTGGCCGTCACGCTTATTGCATTTGGGGTCGCGATCTATTTCTTTGTTAACTACAATACGTACAAAGAAATGAAAGCCAAAATCGAGCAGCAGGTCAATGCGATCAATATTACGTCCACGCTGGATATGTTCGGTAATTATCAAACGCCTAATTTCGTTATCGGAGATGACGAGATGTTTATCCAAGTTGATAATTATAAGAATGGTGTCGTCAAGACAACGCCGAATCTGCGCAGAATTGACCAACTTCTTCCAAAGCCGGACGTTAAGGAAATCAACGACAGCTACGAAGGGTTTGAGCATGTAAAGGCAGGTCCTTATCCGTTTCTCGTATACCGGCATATATTGAAGCAAAAGAATGAGGTATTTGGCTTGCTGCAGGTTGCGGCTTATTCCGGCAGGGAAGATAAGTTCCTGACTGAACTGAAGACGACGTTGATATCATCATTGATTATTGTAGTGCTAATCGCCTTCACGATTGGGCTATTTCTTGCGCGTCAGGCGCTGCGGCCAATAGAGAATGTTATTCGTGCGAGCGATCGAATCCAGAATGGTTCTGATCTAAGCGTTCGCATTCCTAGGGAAGGTCCTAACGATGAGCTTGGGCGGCTGGTCGATACGTTAAACGGCATGCTGGGGCGGATTGAAACGACCTACAATGGGTTGAATGAGGCTTACAAAGCGCAAAGGCGGTTTGTTTCCGATGCATCGCATGAGCTTCGCACGCCGCTTACGACAATTCGCGGGAACATTGAGCTGCTGGAGAGGATGTGGCTGCCGACATTAACGCCGGGGACTGACTCGGACGATGATGGGAAGCCGCAATTAAGTGAGCAAGAGCTCAGCCGGATGATGCTGACCCGCGAATCGATGCTGGATATTGCAGGTGAAGCTAAGCGAATGTCCAGCTTAGTGAATGATCTGTTGTCGCTTGCGCGTGCAGATGCCGGCTACCAAATGGAGAAGTCCATTCAGCCGCTGCTTCCGCTGGTCGAGGACGTAGCGCGTAAGGCGCAGCTGCTTCCAAGAAAAGCAGAATGGAAAATCGGGAACTTAGAAGCCATTGCAAACGTAGAAGTATATGCGCATGCCGATTTTCTTCGTCAGCTGTTTTTTATTTTCGTCGAAAATGCATTCAAGTACACACCTAGCGGACACGTTGAGCTGCGCGCCATACTTTCCGGCGATCAAGCCGGTATTGTCATCAAAGATACGGGGATCGGCATGGACCATGACCAAGTTCCATATATCTTCGAACGTTTCTATCGTGCAGATGAATCGCGTGGTGAAACGAGCGGAACCGGCCTGGGGTTGTCGATTGCCAAGTGGATTATTGATGAGCATGGCGGTTCGGTCGAGGTTTCGACACGTGAAGGTGCAGGAACGACATTTATCGTGTGGCTTCCAATTGCTTTCCACGAGAAGTCGAATGAAGTATAATAAATAGAACTGGGTCTTAAAGAGGCCTGTCCGTGAAGACTGGTTTAGCAGGAAAGCAGGTGCAAGCAGTATGGAAATTGTGAAAATTTCACCGCGTGGCTATTGCTACGGCGTTGTCGATGCTATGGTTCTGGCATTGCAAACAGCTAAAAATTTAGACTTGCCGAGGCCGATCTATATTTTGGGCATGATCGTTCATAATAGTCATGTGACGGAGGCATTCAAGCAAGAAGGCATTATTACGCTTGACGGCGAGAACCGTTTGGAAATATTGGAACAAATTTCGAGCGGAACTGTCATTTTCACCGCGCACGGTGTTTCTCCGGAAGTACGCAGACGCGCGAAGGAGAGAGGCTTGACGGTAGTGGATGCAACCTGTCCGGATGTAACCAAAACCCATGATTTGATCCGGGAGAAGGTTTCTGAGGGCTATGAAGTGATCTACATCGGCAAGAAAGGGCATCCGGAGCCGGAAGGCGCCATCGGAATTGCACCTGAGCATGTACATTTAATAGAACGCGAAGACGATATTGATTTGCTGCAGCTAGCCAGCGGCCAAATCATTATTACGAATCAGACGACGATGTCGCAGTGGGACATCAGGCATTTGATCAGCAGGCTGCTGAAGACATTCCCGACAGCCGAAATTCACAATGAAATTTGTTTGGCGACACAGGTGCGGCAGGAAGCCGTTGCGGCACAAGCCGGTGAAGCCGAATTGTGTATCGTGGTAGGCGACCCTAGAAGCAACAATTCCAATCGGCTTGCGCAGGTTTCGGAAGAGATTGCCGGCGTGCCGGCTTACCGCGTCTCGGATGTAAGCGAGATTGATCTAGAGTGGCTGAAAGGCAAGAAGCGGGTAGCTGTAACTTCAGGGGCATCGACACCAACACCGTTAACGAAGGAAGTCATCGCTTACCTGGAGCAGTTTAACGACGAGGATTCCTCTACCTGGGAAGCACGGCGTACAGTCAACATGAACAAACTGTTGCCTACTGTGCGAGTGAAATCGTCGCTGTGAGTGAAAGGGGCGCTACTCTAATGACGACTTCAAGCAAACCGCGCTCGATTAAACGTTGGCTTAAATTGAAATATACGCAGCTTATGCGGGCACCAGGCGGCCCATCGTTTGTAGCACTCGGATTTGCAATCGGTATTTTTGTCGAGATGTTTACATTACCGACCTATGGGTTAGCTTTTTTCCTGATATTTCCGCTCATCTATATGATGAATGCCAGTTTAGCAGGTGCGTTGATCGGGTTTGTTTTTGGTAAAATAATCTTTATTCCAGTCGCGTTTATCAATAGTATGGTAGGCGGCTGGGTGCTTCCGAACCATATCAAAATTTCGGTGCCCTTCGCACCGGAATGGCTCGACCATATGCTGCTTGTTAATTTAAAGCTGATTGTGGGCGGAATTATTGATGGTATGGTGCTTGGCGCGCTATTCTATTTCCCTGTTAAGATGACGCTGCAGTACGTGGCCAACAAACGCAAGGAGAAAAGAAAGCTTCGCCGCCTCTCAGTCGTCGAAGTGAAACCAGTCACGGAATAAATGCGAATGACAGCAAGCCGGTCTCTTGACGAGGCCGGTTTTTTCATGTATATTTGCTTTAGCGATTAAAAGCATAAAAGCCTAACAGCATAAAAGCGTCGAAGCGAACACGCGTCTAAGCGTGATAGAGAGGGAGTCGAACTTATGATCGTTATTACTCAAAATAATGTAACGGAAGAACGGATTGGAGAGATCGTACAACATATCGAGAGAGCGGGGGTGCAGGCGCATGTTTCCCGCGGAACGGACCGGACGGTTATTGGTATCATCGGGAAAGCGGAGCCGACCCTAGCGGAACATCTTCGTCAAATGAAAGGCGTCGAGAATGTCATCAAGATCTCGAAGTCCTACAAGCTCGCAAGCCGCGACTTCCATCCTGACGATACGGTTATTGAAATTAAAGGCGTTAAGATCGGCGGGGAGCATCTTGCCATTATGGGCGGCCCTTGTGCGGTAGAGACGCCAGAGCAAATCGACGAGATCGCTAGACTGGTGAAAGCGGCCGGCGGCCAAGTGCTGCGCGGCGGCGCATTTAAACCACGTACAGGGCCTTACAGCTTCCAAGGCATTGGCGTGGAAGGACTGGCGATGATGGCTGAAGCGGGCCGCAAGCATGGGCTGCTCACGATCACGGAAGTAATGACGCCGGAATACGTAGATGTTTGCTGTGAGTATGCTGATATTCTGCAAGTCGGGACGCGGAACATGCAGAACTTTGATTTGCTGCGGAAGCTGGGCACTGTGAAGACGCCGGTTCTGCTAAAACGGGGCTTCAGCGCAACCTATGATGAATTCTTGAACGCTGCCGAATATATTCTTGCGGGCGGGAATCCGAACGTTATGCTCTGCGAGCGCGGAATACGCACGTTCGAGACTTATACTCGAAATACACTCGACTTGGCCGCAATTCCGGTGCTGCAATCACTCAGCCATCTGCCGGTTATTTCGGATCCGAGCCATGGAACAGGTCGTCGTGAGCTGGTTGAGCCGATGTCGAAAGCTTCCGTTGCTGCGGGTGCAAACGGTCTGATCATTGAAATGCATACAGATCCTGATAATTCCATGACGGGCGATGGCGTTCAATCGTTGTTCCCTGACCAATTCGCGAACCTTCTAAAAGAATTGGAACAGCTGGGAAAATTAGTAGGCAGACGCTTCGACACACCTAAAGAGCCAGCTGAATATTTCAATACGTGGATCAAATAATAATTCATGCCATTGTATAATTATCGGAATATAAGAAGCTGCGACCTCTCATTTAAGGGGGCTGCAGCTTCTTGTTTTTGGCGTCAATACAGGGAATTTCAACAATCTGACAATTATGTGAAGTTATCTAACAAGTGCTTTAAAAAATACCTTACATGACTATTGACGGTATTAAACTTGAAACCCTATAATAACAATCATAGTTTCAGATCAGAAGTTGAACAATTAATGTCCTACACATCGCAAATGTTCGGAAATGGAGGAAATACCTAATGTCAGTTCAAAACGTATTGAGCACTATTAAAGAGAACAGCATCATGTTTGTAGATTTCCGTTTCGTGGATCTTTCCGGCCACGCGCACCACATCACACTTCCTTCCACGGAAGTAGATGCCGACACTTTTGTTAACGGCGTAGCTTTTGACGGTTCCTCGATCCCGGGTTTCCGCGGTATTGAAGAGTCTGATATGGTTATGATTCCGGACACAGAGTCCAGCTTCATCGATCCGTTCACAGATCACCCAACATTGAATATTATGTGTAACATTCATACGCCAGATGGCGAGCGCTATGAGCGCGATCCGCGCGGCATCGCTCAGAAAGCAGAAGAATTCCTACAGAAGTCCGGCGTGGGAACAGCAGCATACTTCGCACCTGAGTCCGAGTTCTTCATTTTCGACGAAGTTCGTTACGAAAGCAAAATGAACACTTCCTACTACGAAGTGGATTCCGCTGAAGCTGGCTGGAATACAGCTCGTAAAGAAGAAGGCGGTAACCTTGGTTACAAAATTCCTGTAAAAGGCGGCTACGTTCCGGTTGCTCCTGTTGACTCCCAACAAGATATCCGCAGCGAAATGGTTCGCATCATGCAAGAATCCGGCCTTCGCGTTGAGCGTCATCACCACGAAGTTGCAACAGCTGGTCAAGCTGAAATCAACTTCCGTTTCGATACGCTGACTAAAACAGCTGACAACCTTATGAAATACAAATACATCATCAACAACGTTGCTCGCCAATGGGGCAAAGTTGCAACATTTATGCCTAAGCCGCTTTTCGGCGACAACGGCAGCGGAATGCATGTTCACTCCTCCATCTTTGACGGTGATTCCCCACTGTTCTATGACAAAGGTGCTTATGCAAACCTGAGCCCACTGGCTATGCACTACATCGGCGGTATTTTGCACCACGCTCCGGCGTTGATCGCAATTACAAACCCGTCGACGAACTCCTTCAAGCGTCTTGTTCCAGGCTACGAAGCGCCAGTTAACCTTGTATTCTCGAAGGGTAACCGTTCTGCTGCAATCCGTATCCCGGTTGCTGCAGTTACGCCGAAAGGCTGCCGTATCGAGTTCCGTACACCGGACTCCACAGCTAACCCATACCTCGCATTCGCAGCGATGCTGCTTGCAGGTCTTGACGGTATCAAACGCAAGCTGGACCCGGTTGCTCTTGGTTATGGTCCATTCGATAAAAACATCTATGATCTTCCTGAAGAAGAGAAGAAAGAAATTCGCTCGGTTCCAGGAACGCTTGATGAAGCGCTTGACGCTTTGGAAGCTGACAGCGAGTTCTTGACTGAAGGCGGCGTATTCTCCAAAGACTTCATCGACAACTTCGTACAACTGAAGCGTGCTGAAGCGAAAGCTGTTGCAATCCGTGTTCATCCGCACGAGTACAGCCTATACTTCGACTGCTAATCCGAACTTATTCTACAAATTACTTTCAGCGAGCTCTCTCACGGAGAGCTCGCTTTTCATTATTCATAAAAAACGCTAAATCCGAATGTTCGTAATAAAACTGTTGGTTTTTGTTCGACTTTTTACACTTGATGCAAAGCGTGAAACTTGCTATCATACGGATAAGCAAATTGAAGAGTGGAGTGAGCTACAGTGACGAATCGTGCGTATAATTTTAATGCCGGACCAGCAGCGTTGCCGCTGGAAGTATTGCAGCAGGCGCAACAGGAATTTATTGATTATGCAGGTGCAGGCATGTCCATTATGGAAATGTCCCATCGCAGCAGCATTTTTGAAGAGGTTAATGACGGTGCGCAGTCGCTCCTTCGCGAATTGTTCGGAATTCCAAGCAATTATAAGGTACTATTCCTGCAAGGTGGAGCAAGTACGCAATTTGCTATGATTCCAATGAATTTGTTGCATGCAGGCCAAACAGCAGCCTTCGTTAACACAGGTAGCTGGGCAGACAAAGCGATCAAGGAAGCGAAGCTGTTTGGCGAAACCGCGATCGTAGCTTCATCGGAATCGGATAAGTTCAATCGCATTCCAGACCTAAGCAGTCTGCAACTCCCGACAAATTCGGCATATCTGCATATTACGTCGAATGAAACGATTGAAGGCACGCAATTTGCGGCTTATCCGGAAACCGGCAATGTGACACTGATAGGCGATATGTCGAGTGATATTCTCAGCCGTCCGGTCGATGTCAGCAAATTCGGTATGATTTATGCCGGTGCACAGAAGAATTTGGGACCATCCGGGGTAACGATTGTTATCGTACGCGAGGATTTGGTTTCGGAGAGCCCGAAAACGATCCCGACGATGCTTCGCTACGATACACATGTGAAGAACAATTCCCTTTACAATACACCGCCGTCTTTCTCGGTATATCTGGTTGGCCTCATGTTGAAATGGGTGAAGGAGAGAGGCGGCGTTGCGGCGATGGAGCAATTCAATCGCGACAAAACAAAGCTGATCTACGATACCATCGATAACAGCGGCGGCTTCTACCGCGGCTTTGCAGACGTGAATAGCCGTTCGCTCATGAACCTCACGTTCCGTCTCGGTTCGGAAGAGCTGGAGAAGCAGTTCGTGAAGGAATCCGAACAGCAAGGTTTTGTTGGCTTGAAAGGTCATCGCAGCGTTGGCGGTTTGCGGGCATCGACATACAATGCTGTGCCGCTTGAGAGCTGCAAGGCACTTGCAGATTTCATGGGCGACTTCCAGAAGCGCAACGGCTAACAGCATAGAAGTTACTGACTGCTCTATAGGGCAAAGCAAGAAGACCGTCGGCTCTTCCATTCGTGGAAGGTCGGCGGTCTTCTTGAGTGCATATAGGATATGGTCAGGTACGATCCGTTAAGCTTAAGCTAATGAAGAGTCTGCACTAGCCGTGCTGCCTCCAGGTCCGGAAAGTTTATAGCCAACGTTCCGCACAGTCATGATATATTCAGGCGTACGTGCATTTTTCTCGATTTTGTCACGCAGATGACTGATATGCACATCGACGATTCGGGTGTCGCCTAGGAAATGATAATCCCATACACCGTGCAGCAGCTGCTGACGGCTTAGCACTTTCCCACGGTGACGGCACAAGTAAAGAAGGAGCTCAAATTCTTTAGGTGTCAATTCCACTGCCTTTCCTTCGAGCTGAACTTCACGCTGCTCAGAAAGAACAGTTAGTGGTCCGATTGTATGGGTAGTTGATTCTCCTGATCCTGGCAGCGCTTGCGTTCTGCGTAGAATTGCTTGAATGCGGGAGAGCAGTTCTTGCGGCGAGAATGGCTTAGTCATATAGTCGTCAGCGCCATGATCGAGTCCTGCGATCTTGTCGCTTACATCGTGGAGTGCAGTTAACATAATAATGGGAACGACATTATTTTGCTTACGAAGCTCGCGGCATACTTGTAGTCCGTCCATCTTGGGGAGCATAAGATCAAGCACGATGAGATCAGGACGAAATGGCTTTAAGAAGTCGAATACAGCTTCTCCGTCTGAAGCGCAGCGCACCTCATATCCGGCAAGTTTTAAGTTAAACTCAAGCAACGTGGAGATAGATGGCTCGTCATCGACGATTAATATTTTCTTTTTCAAGCGCTTATGTTCCCCTTTCATACAACATTATAGTTGTATTATGACAGGCAAGTTTTCTCAATAGATTAAGTAAGCGTAAAAGCTATGTAAAAAGTGAAAGGTGTTTGATAACAAATGGCATTTCATATCGTACTCGTAGAGCCGGAAATTCCGGCAAATACCGGCAATATTGCACGTACATGTGCAGCGACAGGCACTATTCTTCATTTAGTTCGACCACTCGGTTTTAACACAGATGACAAAACACTCAAACGGGCTGGTTTGGATTACTGGTACGCCGTGGAGGTTCATTATCATGATTCGTTCCAGGAGCTGAAGGAACTGTATCCAGAGGGTCGTTTCTTCTGCGCAAGCACAAGAAGTTCTAAAGTGTATTCGGAGCATCAGTATCAAGACGGTGATTTCTTCGTGTTTGGGAAAGAGACCAAAGGGCTGCCGCAGGATGTGCTTGATGCGCATCCCGATACCTGCATTCGCGTTCCGATGACCGACAAAGTGAGATCGCTGAATTTATCGAATTCTGCTGCAATTGTGGTCTTCGAGGCGTTTCGACAAAACGGGTTTATTGGATTAAGCTGACTTCCTTTACTTTAAAGGCTTATATTATTGCAGAATACTAAGAAAATCGAAATAATTGCAGGAATTGACCAGCCATTATCGAACCTAGTAGAGAGTAAACTGTCATATGACGTTAACTTGCAAAATGCGACTACAGGAGATGTGAATTTGTGAAACCGGCTGGTGTTGTGCGTAAAGTGGATCAATTAGGGCGTATCGTATTGCCAAAATCGCTACGTAAAAGATACCAAATGAATGAAGGCGACCCCGTGGAGATTCTTGTCCAGGGTGACCATATCATTTTGGAACGTTATCGTCCTCGTTGTGTTTTTTGTGGCACACTTGATGGTGTACGCGAGTTTAAGGAGCGTTACCTGTGTGGGGGATGTATGACAGAGATGGCGGGACTGCGCCGAGGTTAACTCGGTGTAGAACCTCATTTTTGCATCAAAAAAAGAAGCTTCCGACGATTGTTAACAATCGCTGAAAGCTTCTTTTTTTTGAGGTCCTATTGCATTACAAGCCTTTAGTCTTGTCGTCATTGTAAGACGCCGTACACATGGCGATCAGGAACAAGGCCGAGACAGTGAGGACGATAAGAAAATTAATGGTCATTCGTATTCCCTCCTATGCTGCCAGTACATACATTTCATTATACCCAACGAGATACAAAAAGAAAACGAACAAAGTTGTGAACATGTTGTTACAGCAAATGAGCCCCAGACATAAAATGCAACTCATTGGTGAACGCTGTAACTTAATGTAGGAAAGTGTGCAAAACCGTACGTTTTAGAGCGTTCTTCTAGTTGCTCCCATCACCATTTGCGCGTAAAATGTGTGATAAGGAAATGGGGAGGGGAATGGAAATGGAATACCGATTCTCGAATCATGTCGAGCGGCTGCAATCATCTGCTGTTCGCGATATATTGAAGCTAACGCAAGGAAAAGAAATTATTTCTTTTGCAGGCGGTCTGCCGGCAGAAGAGTTATTTCCGATCGATGCTGTAAGAGAGGCATCAGAGCGGGTATTCCGTTCCGGAAAGAATACGCTGCAATACGCGCTTACGGAAGGATTTATGCCCCTTCGTGAGCAGCTTTGTGTTCGTATGGCACAGAAGGGCATGCACGTAGAGCCAGATGAAATGATTATGACAACCGGCTCACAGCAAGCTATTGATCTGATTACTCGTGTTCTGATGGAGCCGGGCGATATCGTCTTGGTGGAGAACCCGACCTATTTGGCAAGCTTGCAGGTATTTAATCTGAGCGGTTTGGATGTTGTTCCGGTTGCCAGTGATAAGGACGGGATGATTATTGCGGAAGCGGAGCGTCTCATCAAGCAGCATAAACCTAGATTGATCTATGTGGTGCCTACATTCGGTAATCCCACAGGTCGAGTTTGGAGCATGGAACGCCGCAAAGGGCTGCTTGAACTCAGTCACCGTTATGGTGTTCCCATCCTAGAGGATGATCCATACGGCGATATCAAATTCGATGTCAATGCCGATTATCCTACCTTGTTCTCGCTTGATGGCAAAGCGGATGGCGGCAATGTCCTTTATACAAGTACCTTCTCCAAAACAGTAGCGCCTGCTCTTCGCACGGGCTGGGCAATCGGCAATCGCAACGTGATTTCTATGATGGCGAAAGCGAAACAAGCTGCCGATCTTCATTCCAGTTCACTCGATCAACAGACATTGGACCAGCTGCTTCGGCACTTCTCGCTGGATGATCATATTCAGGTGATCAGGCAGGCATACGGTGACCGTATGAAACAAATGCAGAAGCTCCTTACGCAGCAGGGCTGGAGCGATGTGAAATGGATCGAGCCTAAAGGAGGCATGTTCCTCTGGCTGGAGCTGCCTGAAGGGCTGGATGCCGAGGCACTGCTTCGCGCAGCTGTGAAGAAGAATGTTGCCTTTGTTCCAGGCTCATCCTTCTATGCGGCAGAACCTGCACGCAACACGGCTCGTCTGAACTTTACGTACACGCAAGGCGAGCGGATGGCAACCGGTATTTCGCGCTTCGCAGAAGCGCTGAATGAATTTCTGGCTCGCCGCTAATCCATGAGATGCGACGTCCATGAGAAGAAGCCCAGCGTCCTCACTTCGAGGATTCTGGGCTTCTTTTTGTTGCTGCGTATTTATTAGGCTTGAAGCAAAAACTGACCGTCCCGAACTTCGAGTGGCGAGCAATCCAGCTGCTCTCCCGGAATGTTCGTGGATTCGCCTGTTGCTTTATCGAAGCACCAGTAGTGGAGCGGGCAAATAAGCTCATTTAGATGCGGTCTGACAATGCCTCCAGCGTGCGGGCAGATAGCCGAGATCAGATTATAGCGCTGTTCTTCTTCCGCCTTGCGTGGTGCTTCAACAATATAATAGGGCTGGTTGTTCAATTTAACATGTGCCGGAAATTCCGGGAAATCCTCTACATTGCCAATGACCTTAAAGTTGTTCGTTTCGCTCATCTGTAACCTGTCTCCTTTATTCAATTGTTTGTAGGAATAATTGCGTTGTTTAACTCTTGTGCAGACTTCTGCTGCAGCCAAGCTTCAATAATATGGTTGTACTGTTTTAGCGCGGCAGCTCCGTCCGGTTTCAGGCTATAATGCCCTCGCCGTATGCGTTCAAACCAACCATAGTAATCCTTCTGGAGAAAATGGTTGGCTCGCGGTATTCCGGTCAGCTCCGCGGCTGCGCGAGGGGAAAGCTCGCCGTGCTGGTTAAGTGCCCAAGCTACACGAAGTGCCTTCTCTCGATAGGCGGTGACGAGCTTACGGTTGTTGCTGCCGCCGGTGTTGTAGTCGCCGCTGCGTTCGCGAAATTCGGTGAGCAGTCTCGCTTGACGGACACGTCGTTGTCCGCGCACCGGCGGATCGCCCGGCTCACAAAGCATCTCCAGCACCGGTGATTTGGTCTTGAAGAAGGTTACAGTCATCAGGCCAAGGCCGAGCATTCGGCACAGCTCGGTTAGATCGCCGAAGCGCTGATTGTGCGCACCGACCTTCTTGCGGTTGCGCTCAACGGCAAGAATGACATGGCCGTTCAGGCGCAGTCTCTCGATGCCCTGGAGCAGCAGGGCGAGATTGAATGTCTTCTTCATTTCCACCAATATGGTTTCATTCGTATCCGGATGAATGGCGACGAGATCGCAATGCATGATTTCGCTCTTTACCTCAAAGCCTTGTTTCTCGAAATAAGACTTGATTGGCGGATACAGCTCGGTTTCGTGTTTGACAGCCACATCATCGCCTCGATTCCGTAGGAGGGTAGTCTGTTCACGATTATAGCACATTCTGGACATCCCCTTAAGCCATTAATTAGAGGTTACATCTGGTGTCACAACTTTATTCGTGTCGGTCACGCTAGAATTTTGTCGCAATCGCCTTTTTTCGACAGTGGTTCAAGAGATCTCAGAGGATGAAGCCAAGTCTTCATACGTATAGCTTTTTGCTAAATTGAGACGGGCAGAGGCTCGTATTGAGGGAATTAACATTTTGTAAAATAAGTGTCTGCGGAGTGCGGATTTTGGCGGAATCTTGTTTAAAAAATAGGGCAACTTCCCTTGCGAAAGTGCATAGAAATGTAATACTTCAATAAAAAATGCCGGGCAGCTTAAGATGGCTGGATAACTATTACCCGCATGCATGAGGCGTTCTAGAAAGTGGTATCAGTTAGATGGTGAATCTGCTTACGAAGTGAGTTTTGCAGTCGCAAAACTTATAGGAGGTTACGGCATGGACATTTTGAAACGGATATCGGCGTATAAGGCGGAAAGTGAAAAACTTGCTTGGAGCGGATCTTTCAAGGACTACATCGACCTGCTGAAGCGAGATCCTACACCAGCCATGACTGCGCATGCTCGTGTCTATGAAATGATTGAGTCGTTTGGGGTTGTGGATGATGGCGGCACAACGAAGAAATACAAGTTTTTCGAACAAGAAATTTTCGGCTTGGATCGTGCTGTTGAGAAGCTTGTAGAGGAATATTTCCATTCATCGGCCCGGCGGCTTGATGTGAGGAAACGGATTTTACTGCTCATGGGACCTGTCAGCGGCGGTAAATCCACTATTGTTACGATGCTTAAGCGAGGTCTAGAACAGTTCTCCCGTACAGAGAGAGGCGCTGTCTACGCCATTAAAGGCTGCCCGATGCATGAAGATCCGCTGCATCTCGTTCCAAATGAGCTTCGACCTGAAGCGGAGCGAGAGCTTGGTGTCCGTATCGAAGGCAACCTGTGCCCATCCTGCCAAATGAGAGTAAGAACGGAATACGGCGGCGATATTGAGAATGTTCAGGTCGAACGCGTGTTGATTTCCGAAGAGAGCCGTATCGGTATCGGAACGTTCAGTCCATCTGATCCAAAGTCGCAGGATATTGCTGATTTGACGGGTAGCATCGATTTCTCAACCATTACGGAGTTCGGTTCTGAGTCGGATCCGCGTGCGTACCGGTTCGATGGGGAGCTGAATAAGGCGAACCGTGGACTAATGGAGTTCCAAGAGATGCTCAAATGCGATGAGAAGTTTCTCTGGAATTTGCTTTCTCTTACCCAAGAGGGCAATTTCAAGGCCGGCCGATTTGCATTGATTTCGGCGGATGAACTCATTATCGCGCATACGAACGAAACGGAGTATAAATCTTTTATCGCCAATAAGAAAAATGAAGCCCTGCAATCTCGGATGATCGTCATGCCAATCCCTTATAACCTGAAGGTGTCAGAGGAAGAGAAGATTTACAAGAAGCTTATTGGCCAAAGCGACATGAAGCACATTCATATCGCACCGCACTCGCTGCGCTCAGCAGCAATCTTCTCCATCTTGACTCGTCTGAAAGAGACGAAGAAGCAAGGGATGGACCTCGTTAAGAAAATGCGCATGTATGACGGCGAGGAGATCGAAGGCTACAAGGAAGCAGATCTGAAGGAAATGCAGTCGGAATTCATCGAAGAGGGCATGTCGGGTATTGACCCGCGGTATGTCATCAATCGGATTTCGAGTGCGCTCATAAAGCAGGACCTGCAATGTATCAATGCCCTTGATGTGCTGCGCGCATTGAAAGATGGACTTGATCAGCACCCTTCGATTACGAAGGAAGAGCGGGAGCGATACTTAAATTTTATTTCCACAGCCAGGAAAGAATATGACGGACTCGCCAAGAAAGAAATTCAGAAAGCGTTTGTTTACTCCTTCGAAGAGTCCGCAAGAACGCTGTTCGAGAATTACCTCGATAATATCGAATCGTACTGCAACTGGGCGAAGATTAAAGACCCGCTTACAGGCGAAGAGATGGATCCGGATGAGCGGCTGATGCGTTCGATCGAGGAGCAAATCGGCGTATCCGAGAATGCGAAGAAAGCATTCCGTGAAGAAATATTGATTCGGATCTCGTCGTACTCTCGCAAAGGCAAGAAATTCGATTACTACAGCCATGAACGGCTTCGCGAAGCGATCGAGAAGAAGTTGTTTACGGATTTGAAGGACATCGTCAAAATTACGACCTCGACCAAAACACCGGACGAGAAACAACTCAAGCGTATTAACGAAGTAACAAAGCGGTTGATGGATGAGCATGGTTACTGCCCGGTCTGTTCCAACGAACTGCTGCGTTACGTAGGAAGTCTGCTTAACCGATAACGTAGTAATGGAGCCGCAGTACGCGATAGTTGCGTATTGCGGCCTTCATTTGATTATGGGGGTACAAGCATGCTGATGGTGATGAATACTTCATGTCCGTTGTGTACATGCAAACCAATCATCTGTTAAAATGGGAACATAAGTTCTTATTTTGGGATTGAAGGAGTGTTGGACATGCAGTTGTTGCTGCTTAACAAGAACGGGGAAAGTGAGTGGGTTTCGATGGATCAGATATGCTTCGTGTCGCACACTCCGAAAGGGGCACAATTCGTGACGAAGAGTGGAGCAAGCTATCAGTACCCGCAAACGATGGAGCAGGTGGCACTCGTATTCGGACCATTCGGCTATGAGCGGCTTGATCGCAACGTTGTTGTTAATATGGCCGCAGCTGTGTGCTACAGTCCGGTCGACCGCAATGTTTATTTCGACGATTCCGCCGGATGCGGGAGCGGCTTATATGCCACTGTGTCAGGAGCGAACGTCGACAAAGTAAAGCACCTTATCATTCGAGAAAATGAAGGGGTAACCTACAGCACTTCCGCTGCGTAATGTGGTAAAGGAGCATGGTAGGAACATGTAAGCGCAACCGAAAATAATATTCATTAAAAAACGGTAAAGGCCGCTTATTTCGGGCCTTTATGTGTTATATAAGTTGACACTGATATCGTCTTTGAGTATGATCTAGGTAATATAATCCAAGTTTCAGCTAGATGATGTAGACAAAAAAGCACAAAAACTGACATGATAGTGACACTGATGGCTTTGGAGGCGGTTGACATGTCGATGGCGATGAAATCTCAATTCGATCCTTACGATTCACAATCTTTCTACGACGAAATGTTCGATAAAGATCTTAATGTACGTCCGCATTATGAAAGTGTTCATCGAACGTTCGCCCGTATGAAGCCGCCGGAGCTGACAGCACGTCACACGACCATTCAGCAGCGAATGCTGGAGGAAGGAATTACGTTTACGCTCTACACCCAGAATCAGAACGAGCCGCTTGAGCGTACCATCCCGTTTGACTATATTCCGCGCATTATTCCTAAGCATGAATGGGAGAGTATTGAACGCGGCATGAAGCAGCGGGTTAAGGCGTTGAATGCCTTTATCCACGACGTCTATCATGAACAGCGAATCGTCAATGACGGAATCATTCCAAGACAGATGATCATAAGTAATAAATATTTCCGTCCGGAGATGGCAGGGCTGCAAGTGCCGCAGAATGTCTATATGACCGCATCCGGCATAGATTTAATTAAGGACGAGAAGGGCCGCTATTATGTACTGGAGGATAATCTTCGTACACCATCAGGGTTTTCCTACTTGTATAAAGGGAGAAGCTTAATGAGTGAGCTGTTCTCCGATTTGTACTTGAATAGTGCAGTGGCGGATATCGAGCGCAGCTTGAATGTCTTCTTAAGCTCACTTCGCAGCTTGGCGCCATCAGGGAAGCAAAATCCGCTTATTGTACTGCTGACACCAGGCGCTTACAATTCCGCCTACTTCGAGCACGCATTTCTGGCTCAGCAAATGGGTATCCATCTGGTGGAAGGCCGAGACTTGGTATACAAGGATCACAAAATCTATTTGCGTGATCTGCGCGGCTTGCGCCAAGTCGATGTCATTTACAGAAGACTCGATGACGAGTACTTGGATCCATTAGCATTCCAAGCGGATTCGCTGCTAGGTGTGCCGGGTCTTATGAATGCTTATCGTGCAGGCAACGTAGCCATCGCCAACGCCCCGGGAACAGGAGTAGCGGACGACAAGGCGGTCTATGCGTATGTGCCGGATATGGTCCGCTACTACTTAGGTGAGGAACCGATTCTGCATAACGTACCGACGTACATTTTGTCGCGCAAGGAAGAACGTGAGTATGTGCTTGATCATTTAGATCAGCTTGTAGTTAAGGAGACCTCACTCTCCGGAGGTTATGGGATGTTGATCGGGCCGGCTGCTTCCACAAAGGAGATCAATGCCTTCGCGGATGCCATTCGCCGCGATCCGGGGCGCTACATCGCCCAAACCACGATGAAGCTGTCAAGGGCGCCGGTGATGCTCGGAGGGGCTATGCAGCCGCGTCATATTGATTTGCGCGTATTTGTGCTCATGGGTGCGCAAACACATGTTATTCCAGGCGGATTGACTCGTGTTGCGCTTCAGGAAGGATCTCTAGTCGTGAACTCTTCGCAGGGCGGCGGCGTTAAAGATACGTGGGTGCTTAGTCGGTAACGATTATAGGAAGCGGAGGGATGGACGATGCTCAACCGCAATGCGGAGGCTTTGTTTTGGATCGGGCGGTACATGGAACGGGCGGAGAACCATGCTCGGCTAATCGATGTTCACTATCACCTTCAGTCAGATGACTCGCATACGATACCTAAAGGAGAACCAGGCGAGAAAGCCCAATCACTTTGCAAATGGGGGCGGATCGTCGATGCACTCGGCAGCAGGGATGCTTATGAGTCGCAGTACGGCACGTATACGGAGCAAGACGTTGTGCTCTATATCACCTTGGATCGTGACAATGCGAACTCCCTCGTGACGTGCGTCAATCATGCTCGGGATAACGTGCGGACGCTTCGGGAGAAGCTGCCAAGCGAGCTGTGGGATGTGACGAATGGCTTCTACCTGTGGCTGCGCGAAAAACAGGCAGGGGATTGGACCCGTGAGTCTCCTCATCAGTTTTTTGGCAAAATTAAAGAATGGACGGCGCTCTTTCAAGGCATTACGCAGTCGGTGATGCCGCGCGAGAACGAATTTCATTTCATCGAATGCGGCCGCTATTTGGAACGAACGGAGAATACGCTTCGGATTATGCAGTCCGCGATGACGTCCAGAACGATGCTTCCTTCGGATACGGACGGCAATAATGACGTGTATCCATTCCTACAAGCGGTACTGCGTTCCGTCAGTGGATACCAAACGTTCAGGCGGTATTACGCGGATGGCTTCTCGCAGGAAGCGATTATGGAGTTTCTGATTTTGAATGAAGTGTTCCCGCGTTCGGTCCATTATTCTCTGCATGCGCTCGATGAGCATTTGCGCGGCATTCAGCTGCAGGAGAAGCAGCTTCGTACGGCACATGACCGGATCATCCGGCAAGTGGTGAAGCTGAAGGCGGAGCTTGCTTGCTTGGAGCGGGAGGATTTGCAACGGGATGAAGAAGGGCGGGTCACGGGACATTTACTCCAAGTTGCGGGACAGCTCGGGGTGTCGTTTGCGCATACCTTTTTTCGTATGGGGGAGGTCAGTGCATGAAGCTTTGCATCTCGCACACAACCCAATATTCGTACATGAATCCGGTTATGGACAGTGTCAATGAAATCCGGCTGACGCCATTTACGAATGAGCAGCAGTCGTGCTATCAGCATTCCATTTCGGTGGAGCCGAACGCTTCGCTCTTCAGCTATGACGATTATTTCGGCAATCGCGTTCACGCCTTCTCTGTCAATGATCAGCATCGCAAGTTGATCATTCGCTCGCAGATGACGGTCGTTACGAAGGAAGCCGTTAAGCCGGTTGAAGGTCAGGAAGGCATGACTCCTAAGCAAGCATGGGATTGGCTGGCGACGGATGGAGCGATGAACCGGTTTGCTGAATATTTGCTGCCTACGGAGTATACAGGCATTACGCCTGAGGTTGCGGCATTTGCGGAAATGCCGCTGCAAAGTGATCCGAATGAGAAAGAGCAGGGCGTGTACAGCTGGTTGTCATATGTATCCAATCGGATCCGCAACGAGTTTGTATACGATCCGGAAGCGACCAATGTACACACCATTGCAGGCGATATGATGCGTAGACGTCGCGGTGTCTGTCAAGATTTTGCACATCTGATGATCGCGGCTTGTCGCTCGAAAGGGGTTCCATCCCGTTATGTGAGCGGTTATCACTTTGTTGGTGATTTGCGGGGCGGCAATGCGGATTTCGAGCAGGCTTCACATGCATGGGTAGAGGCGTATGCGCCGGGTCTTGGCTGGTGCGGGTTCGATCCTACGAACGATGCGCTGGTCGGCGAACGTTACGTGAAGTTGGGCCATGGCCGTGATTATAAAGACATCGTACCTGTTAAAGGCGTCTATCGAGGGACAAGCGAAGCGAATTTGGAAGTGAAAGTGGATGTGAGGAAGGTCGAGGCTTAGTAGTGGCTTTCGGGGCACTGCGCAGCGGAGGATGTCCCGTCAGACATTCGGGCCGAGCAGGAATATAGTGCGAAGGCGGATGTGCTGACGTGGATATATCCGATCCGGTGGACAGGCTTACCAACTGGTACATAGATTAAAGATCGTATCCCCGAAGCTGCTCAGGGATGCGATTTTTTTGTGTTGTGACAGAGGTGGTAGATTACAACATTTTGTGTGATCATGGTACAATTAATAAAAAGACTGATAGGCAAAATCAGAAGGAGGTCGAACATCATGTCAAATCCGGATGAGAAGAACATTCATAGTTATCAAGATTGGTTGACCTGGGATGGAACATGGGAACTAATAAACGGCAAAGCTTATAATATGTCGCCAGCCCCTACATCAGTGCATCAATTCATTGTCGGAGAACTTCATTTCGCTCTGCGAACCTACTTTCAGAATCGGAATTGCTTTGTGTTCGTAGCTCCGTTTGATGTGTTCTTCAGCGAAAGTGAAAATTATGAGTCACCTGATCATGTCACGCAGCCCGATTTATCGCTTGTTTGCACGAAGGATCAGATTTCCAAGAATGGCTGTAACGGTGCGCCGACCCTAATCGTTGAGGTGCTGTCACCTTCCACTGCGTTAAAGGATTTCAACGAAAAATTTAATTTATATCAGAAATATGGAGTTCAGGAATACTGGATTGTTGATCCCGGCAATCGAACGGTTCATGTGTATGCGCTTCAAGATGGCGCGTATCAGGTGAGAAATTTATATACTGAACTAGAAAACATACAATCCACCGTGTTTACCGACCTGAATGTTCCCTTGAACAAGCTGTTCAGTCTGGCAAACTCATAGATCAACAAAAAGATCGCTATTCCCGCAGTCACCTTGGTGGCTGCTCGGGGATGCGATCTTTTTTGCTGGGACGGCTCAAATGAATTTCCGGCTTGTTTTCTTACCGTCACAGCTGAACACAATTCGTTTATCCTCGACGATCGTCTCCAGATGAACGGATTTGCCCCACAGTTGAACGACGTGAGGAAGCGTACGCTCTACGTATTTCAAATCCAGCTCGACCCCTTCGTACTGGTGGAAGAGGAACAGCTCGCCGACGCGGTTAAAGTCACCGTCGGATACGACGAGGCTCGGGAATCCGCCGTTGACCCTTGAGGTCACGAGCTGGTCGCGGACAGACTCCCATGCTTTGTCGGTGATTTTCCATTCTGCGCCTTTCTTCTCGAAGACGTAGAGATCTAGATCGCCTACCAGTTTCTTCGTCAAATAATTACGCAGAAACGAAATGTCGGAGTCGAACTCTCGAACTTCGAAGATTTTATCCCGCCCGAGACCTGGCTTGCGTCCGAAGCGATCCTGCTCTTCCTTGGTCGGGTTATCCCAGCGGCGTTCAATATCCTCGAAGATTTTCAGCCCCAAATAATATGGATTAAGCGAGTGGCGTGAAGGCTGCACAACGGAAGAGTTTAGCGAGGCAAATTCGATCGTTTCCGCACTCGTTAAGTCCATCTCACGGAGAATCCGCTGATGCCAATAAGAAGCCCAGCCTTCGTTCATAATCTTCGTTTCGATCTGCGGCCAGAAGTAGAGCATCTCATCGCGCAGCATGGACATGATGTCGCGCTGCCAATCTTGCAAGTTCGGAGAATATTCTTCAATGAACCAAATCAGATCCTTCTCCGGTTGAGGCGGGAAACGCTTCGGTTCATTATTGGCTGCTTTGAGGCTGGCTTGTTCAGCCTGTACTTCTGCATCAAGCGTCCACAAATCGTCATATTGCGATTGGCGTGGTACTTTGTCGACTTGATTGGCTTTGCTCAGCAGCTCGATGTAATGGGCTTTATCCAGCTTATACGGCCGGATAATGGTAGAGTCGACATGTTCCTGGATGGCCAAGACGGCGTCGATAAATTTCTCGACGGCATCGGTGCCATACTCCATCTCGTACTGACTCACACGTTCGGCCGTGGCGGACATGCTTTCCACCATATTGCGGTTCGTGGCGCTGAATCGCGCATTGTTCTTGAAGAAGTCGCAGTGTGCCAATACATGCGCGACGATCAGCTTATTCTGTATGAGTGAGTTGCCATCCAGCAGAAAGGCATAGCAAGGATTGGAGTTAATAACAAGCTCGTAGATTTTGCTTAAGCCAAAATCATACTGCATTTTCATCTTATTGAATGTTTTGCCAAAGCTCCAATGGCTGAACCGGGTAGGCATGCCGTAAGCGCCGAATGTATAAATAATATCGGCTGGGCATATTTCATACCGCATGGGGTAGAAATCGAGGCCAAATCCTTGTGCAATCTCAGTGATCTCGTCAATAGCTCGCTCTAACGCTTTGATCTCATCCTGGTGCAATTTCGCTTCCCCCTTGTAATGCGAGTGTGCTTCATAGCTATATGTATGGGACGGCGGAGAGTGATATGAGCCTTTTTTTTGTCACCTTGCGGCTTCACGGTTACATATGTTATGGTTAGATAAATATGAGGAAGGAGGTGTGAGGTAGGATGAATTCAGAAATGGTGAACAACCGTATTAGCCAGCTGCCGATTGCAATGGCTGGCATCGTGCATGCATTTGGAGCTAACGGGAGAAGTCTGTCCAAATTTGCCAATACGGCACCATCACTCAAGCGAAGACGCCTACCTTAGACCTCGATCGGTAAAGACCGAAGAGTCGCAGGGCATTTTCCTGCGGCTCTTTTTTTCATGGTTTTTGAAATAGGGCGATCTTCCAAAACAACTAGGAGGATTCCATGATGATTATTGTAAATGGTCAACATATAAAGAAATATTACGGTGCAAAGCTAGTACTTGAAGATGTTACATTTGAAATTCACGAAGGGGAGCGGGTAGGGCTGGTCGGTCGCAACGGGAGCGGCAAATCTACGCTGATCTCGCTCATTGCAAAGTTATCTAAACCAGACGAAGGGCAGCTCATGATTCGCAAGGATACGAAGATTGGATATTTGGCCCAAATTCCGGTTGCTTGGGATGAGGGTACGGTTTACGATGTGCTGGCATCAGGATATGCGGAGCTCCTTGCGTGCAAAGCGCAAATGACGAAGCTGGAGCTGGAAATGTCCGATCAGGCGGGGATGGGAGAGAAGCGGCTGGAGCAGCTGCTTCGTGAATACTCAGGCCTGCAGGAGCGGTTTCAGAATGAAGGCGGCTACGAGCTCGATGCGAAGATCGATACCGTTACAACGGGGCTGCGAATTCCGCGAGCGATGTATGAAAGAAGGTACGGTACTTTATCCGGCGGGGAGAAGACGAAGATCGGCCTTGCCGCGCAGTTAATCAGCAAACCTGAGCTTCTGCTGCTAGATGAACCTACGAATCACTTGGATTTACAAGGTGTTCAGTGGCTGGAATCATATCTGAGCGGCTACGAAGGTGCGTGCTTGATCGTATCCCATGATCGGATGTTCCTAGACCATGTTGTTTCGAAAATTGTAGATATAGAAGACGGCGAAGCGATCACTTATCACAGCAATTACAGTGGCTACGTCATAGAGAAAGAAGCGCAGCTGCTTCAGCAGTTTGCCGAGTACCAGGAGCAGCAGAAAGTCATCAAGAAGATGAAAGAGACGATCAAGCAGCTGCAGGAGTGGGGGAGAGTCGCCGGCAATGAGAAGTTTTTCCGCAGGGCGGCTTCGATGCAGAAGGCGCTGGATCGGATGGAGAAGCTGAAGCGTCCGGTGCTTGATCCGAAAGGGGCGGAGTTTCAGCTTCAGCTGGCAGACCGATCTGGGAAACGGGTCGTGGAGTTTCAAGGCTTAAGCAAGAGTTACGGCGACCGCAAGCTGCTGCATGAGGTTGACGGCATGCTGCTGTATGGCGAGAAGATTATGCTGCTTGGTCCTAACGGAACGGGCAAAACGACCTTGTTCAAGTTAATTCTCGGAACGGAAGTACAGGACAGCGGGACGATCGACATTGGAGCACGCGTGGATATCGGTTATCTGGCGCAGCAGCAGTATCCTGCGGATGACAAGAAGAATGTACTCGCTTATTTCCGCGAGGCTGCGGAGATGGAAGAAGGCGAGGCTCGCTCGCATTTGGCGCGGTATCTCTTTACCCAAGGAGATGTGTTTAAGAACGTCAATCAGCTCTCAGGCGGCGAATGGACGCGGCTGCGGCTCGCACTACTTATCCTGAAGAAACCAAATTTACTGCTGCTGGATGAACCGACCAATCATATGGACATCGCATCCAGAGAAGCGCTTGAGGAAGCGCTGGAAGATTTCCCAGGCACAATTCTTGCGATATCGCATGACCGTTACTTTATTAATCGACTGGCGAATAAAGTCTGGGAGCTCGATCGGGCTAAGCTCACGGTATACCTTGGAACGTATGATGAGTATGCCGAGAAGCGTAAGCAACTTCGGTCTGAAGAAACCGCGCAGCCTGTGAAAGTGAAGGAAGCAGTTCCGGTTAAGCGAAAACAAGAGGAGGATACTGCTGTATCCTCGGCGCAGAAGCCTAATACTGCGAAGCTGGAGCAGCTAATCGCACAGCTGGAAACTCAACTGGCTGAAATGGATGCGGAGCTTACAGAGCAGTCGGAGCAGCTCAGCATGGATGAGCTTGAGCTGCGCTGGCGTGAACGGGAGCAAGTACAGGAGCAACTCAATGAATTTTACACAAAATGGATGGAGCCAAACTGAACATCTTTTCCAAAAATGGAGATGAAATACGGAGCTATATGGTATAGTAGGTAGTAAAAAAGTTATATTCTACTATCAAATGGTCGAACCTACTAAAGGGAGTCGTGTTTTCCATCCATGTCCGCCATCCTAGTGTACGAATTACATGGTTTGCTCTATATTTTAGCAGCCTGCACGTTTCTGTTTATAAGTCCAAGGGTGTTGATGTCGGCTCGTCGGCGAAAGCAGATGATTGTTGTCATCTTGGCGGTACTTTCTACATGCTATCAATTAATTGAGCCCATAGATCCGCTTGTGTATTCCCTTCATCTCATGCCGATTGGGATTATGGTCGCATCGGTATTTGAAGGGGCACTGCCCGGAATCATAATAGGCGCGGCAGTTACGGTTTGCGGGATATTCCTTGTGGGTACGAATATCGTAGCGAATCTTGCAAGCAACGCTATTCTCTTGCTGCTAGGCCTATGGTTTCATTACCGTATGCTCTGGAAGAGCAAGCTTTCACGGACGATGGGTAGTGCACTGTTCTTCATCTTGATTCACTTTGTAGTGTTCCTTCTGGTGTATCCAGAGAGTGATAAGCTGAAGGTGGCTCAAATGGCTGTCCTACTCCTTGGAACGCTCACTTCCGCTGTTGTTGTCATTCTGACCGCAAGCAAAGTAAGGAGTCAGGAGAATCTGCAGGAAGAGCTCTTCAAAGCCGAGAAGTTCCATATGATCGGCGAACTGGCTGCTTCCATATCGCATGAAATCCGAAATCCACTCACGACGACACAGGGATTTCTTCAGATGATGGCGAAGCCGGGAATTAACAGTGAATCGATGGAACGGTATCGTTTGCATGCGATGGAAGGCGTGGAGCATGCGAACGCCATCATAACGGATTATTTGAATTATGCCAAACCGACGATTGAAGAGGCAAGACCGATTCATGTCATCTCGGAGATTGAGGGACTCATACCATGGATATCTCCACTGTCTGTCATGTCCAGCATCGAGATTCGAATTGTGCATCAGCAAGAGCAAGCCTTCTACATTTTGGGCGAACCGAAGAAGTTCCAGCAATGCCTATTGAACCTGATGAAGAATGCGATTGAAGCGATGCCTGGAGGCGGCGTGTTATCGATCTCCACCCGAATTGAGAATGGGCAGGTATGCATTCAAATTTCCGACACCGGTGTAGGCATGAGTAAACTGCAATTGAAACGAATCGGCATGCCGTTCTTTACGACGAAGGAAAAAGGGACTGGGCTGGGCTTGATGGTCGTTGTCAGCCTCGTCAAAGTCATGGGCGGGCAAATCTTGTTCACAAGCAAGTCGGGTCAGGGCACCGTATGCGAAATCAAATACGGGCTGTATGGATAGATCATTCATCGCTAACCATAATAAAAGCACTCTCCTCATTAGCGGCATAATGGCCGTCTGGCGAGAAGAGTGCTTTTTTTTATTTGTGGTATTCGTAATTAAGGCTTCACTGGCGGCAGCTGGCTGACATAACTGTCTGATAGATGAAGCAGCTTCAGCGCACGATTGTATTGATCCTCAGATACGGTCGATCCATTCTGTACACTTCCATGCAGCGGATAGTGTGTGCCGTCATTGTAGGCAGTACCCGGAATAAACAATTCTTGATCGTTAATCATCGATCCGGTAGGCAAGTAGTAACGCTCAGGCAAAATATTCGACGTTTGATTGAGCAGATCTTGACCGAAATGAATGTGGTCAGCTAATGAAATGCCAAGTAAATTCGCAATCGTTGGCATAATATCCGATTGACCCCCAACTTGCGGGAGCTTTGCCGGTTTAGTAATGCCTGGAGAAGAGATAATTAACGGAATATTGATCATGTCGGTAAATCCGTATTCATGGCCATAGATTTCGCGCATCAGCTTCTTGTCATCGTTGTCCAGCGAATAGACCGGCAGACCGAGGTGGTCACCATACGTTACGAATACACTGTTATCCCATATTCCCCGAGCCTTCAGATCGTCCACGAACAACCCGAGTGCATAGTCGGCGTAATTCTGAGCACGAATATAATCACCAACGAATGTACCTTCATAACGCTCCGGCAGCTTCATTTTGTATTTCCCCTCGGGAATCGTGAAGGGGTGATGGGCTGACATAGAAATAATTTGGGCGTAGAACGGTTTGCCTGATTGCTGCATCTTATCAAACTGTTCTGCTGTTTTCTTGTACAACACCTCGTCGGAAGGGCCGAAGAAAACCATGTCTTCTTTGCCGAAGAACGATTGATCATAGTATTTGTCAAACCCAAGTGCTTTATAAAGTCCGATACGGTTCCAGAATTCCACGACATTCGTATGGAAGGTTGCGCTCTGATAGCCGTTCTGATCCAAGATACGAGGAAGGCTTGGCAGTTCTTTGTCGCTGTAAGCCATTGTTGCTGCGCCGCGTGGCGGAATATAGAACGATGTATTCACAACGAATTCAGCATCGGAGGTGTTGCCTTGGCCAACCTGCTGATAGAAATTCGGGAAATACATATGCTCGCGAGCCAATTTGTTCATATTCGGCGTAATTTCTTGACCGTCTATTTTGAGTCCGATCAAGAAGTTCTGTAACGATTCCATTTGCAGAATGATGAGATTTTTGCCTGCTGCAATGTTTGCGTACTTAGGCGCAGCGGGCTCTGTAATGCCTTTCGTTTCATCGATTAGCTGACGGGTAATCTCATTCATCGGCGTTT
This sequence comes from Paenibacillus sp. N22P23, assembly GCF_059383735.1. Taxonomy (NCBI): domain Bacteria; kingdom Bacillati; phylum Bacillota; class Bacilli; order Caryophanales; family Paenibacillaceae; genus Paenibacillus; species Paenibacillus sp. N22P23. Next base: position 139,862 of record NZ_JBXENT010000002.1, on the reverse strand, counting down.
TCGGTGTATTGTCATCTGCGAAGATCGTGTAGATCTCATAATTGAGAATGCCCATTTCTTCTGCTTTCACGATTTCATTCATGCTCGCTCGATTGGGCAGTATATTGAAGAGGCAGAGCGCGAGCGAAATGATGAAGACAAGCGAGATCACAGACCGGCTAAGCGGTATTTGACTGAAGGTCTTCCAGCCTTGTAATTTCGAACGTCTGATGAGCAGAACAGTAAACACAATAATATCCAGAAAAATAAATAAATAGTACGGATCCAGAAGTGAAAATACACTGCTCTTCACGGCCGTCACTTGATTGACCTGCTCCAGCGCATGATAAGTCACGATGATCCCAAAATATTTGTAATACATGATAACGGCAAACAATATCGCGGTTACAAGTAAATTGACCGTCACATACAGAGCCAGCTTACGTTTGGTCGCAAACCATTCAATCAAGCAGAATAGCAGCCAGAAGAATGGAAGCTCCGTGACGAGCAGCGTCCAAGATGGACCTCCGTCAAAGATTACGAGCCATGCTAATGTTGTTTTGATGACTAATATAAGGGTGAAAAAAATAAACGGCCTCATCTGAAACAGCCGTTTGAGGCGCCAAAGTGGCATGTTGAAATCCTCCTAACACGAACTTGATCTGGTAATCTCTCAATAGTTCATTATGCTCCCAGGCAGATGGTTTGTCAAAATGGAAAATAGACGCCAAATGACGCAATGAGTGTTATACTATACTCTGAAAAATGATTGAATATGAAGGGTAACGATAGAATATGAATGCCATTAGATCGCTAGTCTCGACGCTGCGTCTGCAGCTCGGTCCAAGAGCTTGGCATAACTTCTGCTTTGATGCCACAGCCTCGGTGTTATTTAGTTTCTTTAATGTTGTTTTCAACCAGTTCTACATCCCGATGGCGATTCAGCAAGGAGCATCCAATATTCAGGTAGGACTGCTGTCAGCGGCTCCAGCAATTGGATTGCTGCTATCTCCGATATGGGCAAGCGTGATTGAACGCTCAGGTGATCCGAAGCCGTTTATTGTCATTCCGAACTTCATCGCAAGGGCTCTTATTATTTTACCGGCCTTTTTCGGCGTCCCCTTGATTTATGTCGTCGTTGCACTGGCTTTCCATATGCTGATGGGGGTACAGGCACCTGCTTATGCTTCAATGGTGGTTCGGATGTATCCGCCTGAGCATCGCGGGAAGCTAATGGGTAATACAAGAGTAGCGATGGGAATCATTATGATTCCGACCGCATTCATGATCGGCAAGTGGACAGATGTTTCCGGTCCGTCCGGTCCGCTCTTGTTTGCTTCTATTACAGGCGTGATCTCCATTCTCGTTTTCTCGAAGGTCAAAGCGCGTAAGGAAGCGCCGTCCAGGCTGCATACCGCGAAGCGTGCTTCGCTTAAGGAACAGCTGCAGCTCATCAAGCAGAACCGTGAGCTGGCGATCTTTTTCCTTGCCTGTACGTTTACGGGCTTCGGTAACATTATTGCTCAACCGCTGTATCAAATCATCCAAGTAAATTGGCTGGAGCTTACGAATACGGAGATCGGCTATGCGCGTGCGACTTATTTTACCTGTTTGCTTGTTTCCTATTTTGTTGTCGGCAGTGTGATCGACAAGCTGTCGGCTAAACAAACCGTGGCCTATGGGTTGGCTGCGTTCGCGATCGTACCTATCTTGTATGCGATCTTCGGCAATTTGCCGGCCGTTATGATTGGCAGCGGCATTCAAGGCTTAGGGGACGCGATATGGGATATCGGCTTTCTGGCTTACGTGTTCCGGCTGGCTCCGGGCCGTGAAGCTGTTGTGTTCGGGCTTCATCTGATGTTGTTCGGTATCCGTGGCAGTATCGGACCGCTGCTGAGTACTTCGTTGTCGGAGACACTGCCGATTTCGGGGCTTCTCTACACGGCGGGATTGTTCGGTCTCATCGGATTGCTGGCATTCGTTCTGTACCACCGGAGTAAAGGTGGACAGAAGCTGGAGCTGGGCAGGTAATAGGCGTTTGAATCGTTTGGAGAGAAACCTCTGTGGCCACTTTTGAAGTGGTAACGGAGGTTTTTTTTTATTTTCCTATATATACTTTAAATTGACGTAATTTCGATTAAAGTATACTTATAATTCATAATCATGAATTGGAGTGAGCCAGGATGAGAATTACGAAGGGGAGATCGGCTGTGAGATGGAATGCGAATTGGATATGGCTGGAGCAGCGCGGTGATTGCAAAAACCAATATGTTGATTTCCGGAAAGAAATTCACCTTGAACCATCGGAACTTGCGCAACAACCGGTGCTCCATCTGTCGGCAAGGCAAGAGTATAATCTTTGGATCAATGGTCAATGGGTCGGCCGCGGGCCATCGCCATGTACGCCGGAGTATCAGTATTACGATTCGTATGAAGTCGGTCGTTATTTGCAAGTCGGGGATAATGTCATTTCGGTCCTCTGCTACCAATTTGGCGAGTCCAATATTATTACGAACCAAATGCAAGGCGAAGCGGGCTTCATCTCCCAGCTCATGTCCGCGGACGATGCAACCATCATCTCGACTACCGACAGTTCATGGAAATCAAGGCTGACTCCCCGCTTCCGCACATCGAATGAACGCCTCAGTTTATGGGGTGGCTACAAAGAAATCTATCTGGCACATCAAGAGGACGAATGGCAGCAGCCACACTATGATGATTCCGCATGGGCGGACTCGCAGGAGCTTGGACAAGGGGGCGACCCGAACAGCGCATGGCCGCGCCTGATTGCACGTGAAATCCCATTCCTTGCAAGCGAAGCTTGCCAAGCTACCGCCATAATACGTACAGAATTAAACCTCGGCAATGTAACGGAGCCGGAATCACTTCTTGCAGCTTCAGTGGATACACATGCTGGAACCGAGCCTGCCCCCGCCCTTAAGGCAGATGCATCAAAGCCAGGCTCCATGCCTGCTGTCGTATTCGATTTCGGCCGAATTGTTGTCGGCAGGCCGATTCTCGAAGTCGTCGCTCCGGAAGGCGGTGTCATCCGAATCGCGTATGGAGAATCACTGGAGCTGCAGGAAGTGGACACTTTTGTATTGAAACGGGGCTTTCAGCGTCTTCGACCATTTGGCAGACGCGTGTTTCATTATTTGAAGCTAACGTTCATGGCGACTCCTGTTCCCGTCACCGTTACTTCGCTCAGCTGCGAGAAAGTCGGCTATCCGTTCACCAGGCAGACGCAGTTCGGAAGTTCGGATGAGTTGCTGAACCGCATCCATGAGGTGAGCTTATATACGACGCGAATGAACTCTCACGACCATACAGAAGACTGCCCTTGGCGCGAGAAGGCGCTATGGGTAGTGGATTCTATGGTTATGGGCAAAATCATCTACGCCAACTTCACGGACACTGCGCTGCTGCGCAAATGTTTGCTGCAAGGCGCTCGCATTCAGCTGGCGGACGGTTCAATCCCAGGAACGGGACCGGAGCATAACGGCATGCTGCTGCCAGATTTCTGCGCCTATTGGCTGATCGGCTTGCATGATTATTGGCGTTATTCCGGCGATTTGTCGCTGCTGGCAGAGCTTCAACCTGTTACCGAACGATTGATCGATTGGTTCAGGCAACAAAGCGACGATACGGGATTGTTTGCGCGGGCAGATCGGCCCGGTTATTGGTGCTTTATCGATTGGACGGACGATATTGACCGCCGAGATAAGGTCGCCGCGATCTCTTTCCTACGCTACAAAGCGCTGAAGGCTTACAGCGACATCATGCGCGCCCTGGATCCAACTGACGGCAGAGCGGAGCAAGCAGAATTCGAAGCCGAGGCGATCAACCTAGCCGAAGCCATTCGCACACATCTGTGGGTAGAAGAGAAAGGGCTGTTCGCAGATTGCTTAGACGGTGAGTCGCTGTCGGGCAATTATTCGCTGCAAACGAACTTCATGGCAGCGTGGTGCGGCATCATGACCGAAGAGGAGACGAACCGTTTCCTAGACGATTATTATTTTGCTAAACAACTCCCGCCGGTTAGAGGGCCCTTCTTCCAACATATCGTGCTTGAGGTACTGCGCAACGCCGGACGCCGAGAACAAGCGCTGTCACTCATCCGAAACTATTGGGGTGAGATGCTGAGCCGCGGAGCGACGACCTGGTGGGAAACCTTCGATGCGGAGATGCCTGCCTGTACCATTCCGAGCACTTATCAAGGGCATACACCGACTTATCTGCAAGAGGGTATTCCGGTCAGCGCTTGCCATGGCTGGGGGGCTTCGCCAGCGTACTTACTCAATGAGCTTGTGCTTGGCGCAGATTTATCCGATCTGGGGAGCGGAGTCATTCATCTGAAGTCCCCTTATGATGGAGTAGATGCGGCTGAAGCTGTTCTGCCGTTGCCGGGCGGTCAATCGATCGCCATCAAGTGGAAGACAGGACCGAACGGGCTCACTGGTACTACAGAAGTACCTTCAAACTATCGGATTGAAACCGAAGCCAATTATCCTCTTCGCATTATCCCGCAAGAGGAAACCGAGCACTTTATGGCATGAATGTCGGCCAGGTAGGGAGGAATGTCTTTACGTGGGAGAAGAAAACATGCCTAGATTATGGGAGGCTGACCTTGAGGGGTCAGCTTTTTTGTGCGCGCGGAAAATGCTAACGAATCGTAGAAGGCTTATTTGCCCCAAAATAGCTCCAAGAAAATTCTAACGAATCGTAGCGGCCCTATTTAACGAATTGGGGAGAGTTCGGCGCAGATTATCCCCTAATAAGGTCTCTACAATTCGTTAGATTCCCTGAGCCGAGAAATTCCGCCTAATAACGTCTCTACGATTCGTTAGAATTTCACGGTATGTGGAAAGCGAGCGGCTGTTGCGGAATGCTGCGCAACTTTTCCCGGTTGAACTCGTCATAGGAGGATAGAAATGAATGTACTGGGAATGTTGGGAGGTTGAAAATGAAACGATTTGAGCGAGCGACACGGAATAAAACGCGGAAGGGGAGCTCGTGGAGGCTATTTGCCGGATGGCGTGCCACTATGCTTGGAACTGCGTTGTTTGCATTATTAGCGCTTCCTGCGCTTGTGGCTGGGGACGGAGTAGTGCATGCAGACACTAGCGCGCAAGTGTTGGAAAGTAACAACTTGGCCGGGAAGGCCACTGACTGCAAGCCGGATTTGATTAAGCAGGTTTATTCGAGCTTAGGAGACAACACCTACATCCCGTTGTTTGGAGCCCGCAAAGAGGATCAACAATCTCTAACCGTGGTCTGCAGCATTTTGCAGCGAATCGCGACTATGGGCAAGGCCGAAGCGGTGCCGGCACCTGAGGATGGACATCATTTTCGGAATCAGATGGATATTCAATTTACGGATGGCAGTTACATAACTGTATATGAAGTTTGGAATGGGAAATTGGCTATTGATCAAGGGAAGCAGCGTCTAGTCATCCATGACCCACAGGCATATAAGGACTTTATTGGCCTTGAGGTTCTGCCTGATAATTCGCCTGCTCCAACCAAATCGGTACACTTCGGAGAACCTCTGCATGTCAGCGGAAACAACGGTTGGCTGGAATCATTCGACGTTCATATCTTCTGGACGACATCACTCAATAACAGAAACATGGCCTTATCACCCAAAGGTATTAATTTCCCTTACAAATCGTCATTGCTGATTTATTCAGGAACTTCGGAGTTTGGCCGCTACGACATAAAGATAACGATGCCAGGCTATGGTGAAGCAATCGATGGCTCGCTGAAGCCGCTGCTTCCAGGGGACGGTACGCTTTCGGTTATTGTTTCAGTAGGAGTAGGATTAGCAACCGGAGGTTCAACGTCCGGGATTAAACTGCTTGCGGCGAAGAACGTATTTCTCTCGGTGAACGGTGTGCCTTCAGCCGATCCGTCGCTTATGCCTCTGCTCGTAGGCGGTCATGCGCTCGTGCCCGTACGCGCCATTGCTTCATTGTCGAACGAGAACGTCGTGTGGGATGCTGTAACAAAAAGTGTTCTGATTCGCACGAAGCAAGCGGCGGTTAACGGATCCTCCGGCGGGAGCCCGCAGCTGTGGATCGATGGGGTAAAGGCTGACGAGGACCTGCAGCCTATTATCCGCAATGGCAGAGCCTACGTGCCGATTCGTGCGGTAACGGCCGCATTCGGCCTGCCTGTAAGGTGGGATGGCGGTTCAAGGAGCGTTAATGTAACAGTGGTGTCTCCTTAATAAAAATAAAAAAGTGCAGGGAGGAGTCCCTGCACTTTTTTTATATGACCAAGAATGTACTACATCCCGTTGTTTGTCATGATCCAGATCGAGCCGATTACAATCGTAATGACGACAACTAAGCCAAGAATGAGCGTCATCAGATTATATCGAGGACCATGTTCTTCACGCAGATGCATAAAGAATAGGAGCTGGAGTACAAATTGCAGTACCGCTGTGCCAAGAAGGACTGCGACCAGCGCCTTTCCATGCATCCAGTGGTTTAACACAATAAGCAGCGGAATGATCGTCAGAATAATGGAAAGGACAAAACCTGTGACATATTCCTTCAGCGAGCCGTGGCCTCCTGTATGACCGCCGTGTTCACCTTGCAAATTGTTGCCGTGCTGCGCCATGTCACATCACCCCCATCAGGTAGACGATCGTGAATACGAAGATCCAAACCACATCTAGAAAATGCCAGTACAGGCTCGTAATCGTTACTTTACGCTTAGTGACCGGTGTTATACCGTGCCTTGTAAGTTGAATAATGATGCCCGTAATCCAGAAGATACCTACGGTTACGTGCAGCCCGTGTGTTCCGACGAGCGTGAAGAATGCTGACAAAAATGCGCTTGTGCTAATGGTATGACCTTCATGAACGAGCTTCACAAATTCGCTCACTTCTAGCCCGATAAAGCAGGCGCCGAGTAGAACAGTAACCACCAGCCAGCCAATCAATGCTTTACGGTTGCCTGCATTCATAGCCAGAACCGCCAGACCGCTTGTGAAACTGCTCGTTAATAGAATAAAGGTTTCGACGATAACGCCAGGCATTTCAAAAATTTCTTTAGCGTCTGGTCCTCCAGCCGTGCTATGGTGCAGGACAAGATAAGTGGCGAATAACACCGAGAACAGAATACAATCCGTTATAAGGAAAATCCAGAATCCGAATTTTCGAAGCTCTTCCAGATCATGATGCCCATCATGACCTGCCTCGTGGGCAAGAGCGTGCGAATGCGGATGGTTAGCGTGATTCGTCGACATTACACAGTCCCCCTTGCCGCAGCTTCCGTGCGTTTGATTTCATCCACTTCGATATAATAATCCGTTTTGTAATTGAACGAGTGCGCGAACATTGTTGCAGCAACTCCGACGAAGCCTGGGATAGCGATCCAGAGCCAATGGAAGACTAGACCGAAGCCGATCATAAACCAGAAGATCGATTGAATGAATGGGATTGCCGAGTTCCGCGGCATATGAATCGGCTTGAGCGGCGGTGTTGCTTTTGGTGCTTGACCGGCAGCGATGCGCTCTTTCTCTTCCCACCATTCGTCTCTATCCGAAACTGTAGGTGTAATTGCAAAGTTATAAAGTGGCGCCGGTGAAGGAATGGACCACTCCAGCGTTCGAGCATTCCATGGATCGCCGGTCGTATCCTTCTCCATAAACTTAATGCTGTGTGCGATTTGCCACACTTGGAAGAGGAAACCCAGACCCATCAAGAATCCGCCGATTGTCGACGTGAAGTTGAGCGGCCACCAGCCGCTGTCCCACGTGTAGGTGTTGACGCGGCGAGTCATACCGTCAAGTCCCAGGAAGTACTGCGGCATAAAGCAGACATAGAATCCGATGTTCCAAATCCAGAACGCCCATTTTCCGATTTTCTCGTTCAGCTTGAAGCCGAACATTTTAGGCCACCAGTAGTAAAGACCGGCGAAGTATCCGAAGGCAACCCCGCCAATAAAGACTTGGTGGAAGTGGGCGATCAGGAAGTAGCTGTTATGGAACTGAAAATCTGCCGGGGCTACCGACAGCATGACCCCGGTCATTCCACCTGCAACGAAACAGGGGATAAACGCGATGGTCCACAGCATAGGTGTACTGAATCGAATTCGGCCGCGGAACATCGTAAACAGCCAGTTGAAGATTTTCACGCCTGTTGGGATTGCGATAATCATCGTTGTTATGGCAAAGAAGATATTTACGTTCGCCCCCGAGCCCATCGTGAAGAAGTGATGGAGCCAAGTGAAGAACGACATCAGGCTGATGCTCATCATGGCAAATACCATCGAGGCGTAACCGAATAACCGTTTCTTCGAGAACGTCGCTACAATTTCGGAGAATATCCCGAATGCAGGCAGGATAACGATATAAACCTCCGGATGTCCCCACATCCAAATTAAGTTAATGTACATCATGGCGTTGCCACCGCCGTCCATCGTGAAGAAATGTGCGCCTAAGTAGCGGTCCAAGAACAGGAGAGCAAGCGTCACAGTCAATACTGGGAATGCAAGAATGATGGTGATACAGCTTGAAAGCACGGACCAGGTGAAGATCGGTAGTTTCGACCAGGTCATGCCCGGAGCACGCATCTTGACAATCGTTACGATGAAGTTGATCCCCGTCATCAGTGAACCGATACCGGAAATCTGAATGCCCCAGATGTAGAAGTCTTGCCCAACTCCGGGACTGCCGGTCATCTCCGAAAGCGGAGGGTAAGACAGCCATCCCGCATTCGGAGAGCCGCCGATGACAAAAGACATGTTGAACAGCATAGCACCCATGAAGAATAACCAGAAGCTAAGGGAATTCAAGAATGGAAATGCGACGTCGCGCGCCCCCAATTGCAGCGGAACGGCGATATTGAATAAACCGAACATGAGCGGCATCGCCATGAAGAGAACCATAATTACGCCGTGTGTCGTAAACACCTCGTTATAATGTTCCGGCGTCAGAAACTTCATTTCCGGAAAAGCAAGCTGGGTCCGCATCATTAAGGCATCGACACCGCCGCGGAACAGCATGAGCAATGAGGCGATGATATACATAATACCGACTTTCTTATGATCGACAGTAGTCAGCCACTCGCGCCAAAGCCAGGTCCATTTCTTGAAATACGTTAATACGCATATAATCGAAAGCGCAGTTAGCGTGATCGCGATATCCGCTCCATAAATCAGCGGGTCGCCGGTAACGAAGAACCACGAAACGAATGATTTGATTTTATCAAACATGGTACTGCCTCCTTTCATTATTCGTTCATGTCCATCCCAGACATGTCGTGGTCGGAATGGTTATTTTGCGGAGCTTTATCGGTTGGAGATTTCGAATCGGTTGACGGCTTTTCCTCGGTTGACGGTTCCCCATCTGTACCCAGTGCATGCTCATCGCTTAACGTTCTCGCTTTCTGACCCATACCTGCCGGTGCGCCGCGATTCATGGAATAATCGTGCACGATCCGATGGTAAAGCCCTTCGGGAATCGAGGCATACGTGACTTGACCGGATGTACCTGGTTTCGCGAGCTTCTGATAACCTTCCTCTGTCAGCGCGTTGCCGCTTGCTGCCGCTTGTTTTTCCCATTTATCGAAATCATCCTGCGAAACGGATTTGACGGTGAAGGACATCTTGGCAAATTCGCGTCCTGAGAAATTAGCGCCGCTTCCCATAAATTCACCTAATTCGTCAGCCTGCAGGTGCAGCGTCGTCAACATACCGGACATCGTGTAGATCATCCCGCCAAGCTGAGGGACCCAGAAGGAGTTCATCGGCCCGTCAGAGGTTAATTCGAACTTGATCGGCGTGTCTTCCGGTATGACCAGATAATTGACAGTCGCAATGCCTTGCTCCGGATATTGGAACAGCCATTTCCAGTCGAGCGAAGTTACTTGTATGGTAATCGGCTTTACATCGGATTCAAGCGGCTTAGCCGGATCCAAGTTGTAGGTGTAGCGTGCCGTTACAATTGCCAGCACTACAATAACTACTATCGGAATGCCCCACCAAATGGTTTCCAGCTTCGTGCTGTGTTCCCACTTTGGCTGATAAGACGCTTTGTTATCCTTCTTGTCGCGGTAGCGCCATACGATCCATGCCGCTAGCAGCAGCACGGGCACCATCACGATTAGGCAAAGCAGCATGGTGAAGTAAATTAAGTCACGCTGCTGGGCTCCAATCGGGCCCTTAGGGTCGAAAACGGCGATCGACTGACAGCCCGAGGTCATCACTGCAATGCCCGCCATCGTAGCGAGTCCTGCAAACCTTCGGATGATCTTTGCAATTTTCATTTCTCTCATCTCCTAACTTACCTTTAAGCTCACCGAGATTCTCATAAGCGAATAGTTTGTGATTTCATTCACTACCTTTTCAAAAAAATAGTATCACGTTCTGCGCGCCGTGTGTGTGCTGTTAACAAAGGCGTCAAGAGAACGACTTATTTCTGTAATAATCTGTTCAACGGTTCGACTTAATTGGACAAAGAAGAAGAGGACTGCTTCCAGTTGAATGGAAACAGTCCTCTTATTTGGGGTTGCTGAACGATAATTCCAGCAAACTAGATGTTGATCTTTATGTCTTACTCCGATCCGGATTCGGAGCTGCGCTTGAGCACTAGGCTCATCGCCGTACCAATAATGTAGATAAACACGCTGCCTACCATGAAGCCTACACCTGACATCAAGGCGGCGTTACTGTCGCTAAAGTCATTGATATTGTACAGACATAGAAAGAGACCAACACAAAGTGCCGTCCACGCAGCGATCTTCATTGCGAAAAACAACGATTTCCCGTCCCGCTCAGTCTGCTGCTTTACTGCCATATTAGCCATATCGTAGTATTCACTTCCTCGGAGAGAATGAATGGATCCAAAAATTAATTATCTCCAATATAACACAATTTGCTTCTTTTGTTCATACTTTGTTCATTGTTTTATCAAAAATCGGACACATCTGGAAATATGAAAGGTAGTCGCGTAAAATGAATGGCTGGAGGGAGGAAATATGAATTGCATACCTCGCAAAAAAGCGAAGAGATATATTCTCTACCGCTTCACCATATAGGGAAAAACGGACCGAACGCTGGCTAGGGATTATGATGTGATTATTGCGTTCTATTTGTTTCCCATTATAGATTTTGATAAGTTTTGTCGTACTATCGTGTCAAAAATAGAGAGTTATGAAAGGACAGGCGAAACCGAATGAAAATGAGCGGGAACACGATTCTAATTACAGGAGGCACATCTGGAATAGGCTTCGAATTGGCAGTTCAACTGCTTGAGCTAGGGAATACCGTCATCATAACGGGACGGGATCAAGCAAGGCTGGATGAAGCGAAGAAAAAGCTGCCGACCGTACATACGTTGCAAAGTGATGCGGGGGATCCGCAAGCCATTGCAGCACTCTTTGAAACCGTGGTGAAGCAATTCCCTAAACTCAACGTGCTGATCAATAATGCGGGACTCATGCGCAGGATTAATCTGCATGATCAGGAGATTGATCTGGAAGATCTTAACCGCGAGATCGAAACGAATCTGAGCGGGCCAATCCGAATGGTGAAACAATTCTTGAGCCATCTGAAAACGCAAGATTCGGCTGCGATCATGAATGTCACCTCAGGCTTGGCATTCGTCCCGCTGCCAATCTCGCCCGTATATTGCGCGACAAAAGCAGGGCTTCATTCGTATACCCAATCGCTAAGGGCGCAGCTCAAGAATACGAAAGTAAAGGTGTTTGAACTGGCGCCTCCGTTGACAGAGACTCCGCTGGTGAATGCGTTCGAGGCGGAAGATATGGCGGGATCGAAGGCGATGAGCGTGTCCGCAATGGTAAGGACTGCAATTCGGGGGATGGAGCGGGATCATTTCGAAATTCGGCCTGGGCAAAGCAACACTTTAAAGCTCATGAGCCGGATCGCACCGAAGTTTATTTTCGGCCTACTCAGCAAGTCCGTGGATAACATGCTGAGAGCACCAAAGTAAACCAATCGACAGATTGTAGAGGAACCCGCCGTTTACAAAAACGGACGGTTCCTTTTTAGGTTATTGCTATTGATTCTTTAACGGTTGTCAGCGTGGCTATTTATTGAAATGAACGACTTATAAAATGCTAACGGTTGTGAGCATCGTTATTTGCAGAATAATGGTTGATTTATACCGGAAAATGTCCAAATAAGCTCTTTGGCAACCGTAAGAAAATAAAAACAGACTTTTTAGGCCATATAACCACTGTCACAACCGTTACAGATTTAAAGTTGGCTCTAAGAGAGCAACTAATGGCTTGTAGCTGCCCAATAAAAGAGGCTGCCGCAAAAGCGACAAGTACGCTTTTGCAGGCAGCCACTAATTCAAACGAGCACTTCCCGTTTACGGAAGAACGACTTCAGTGCGTTGTACACTTCGCCTTTCTCGCGGATGACGTAGTGCATGAAATTAGGCAAATTGATATGCTTATAAGCCGACATGAGCGTACTGGAGCGGTTGTACTGGTTAACCTCACCATAGCCGAACAAGTTCGCCCGTTTGAGCAGCTCGCCAATTAGCTTCACGCAGCGCTCGTTGTCGCTTGTAAGATTGTCACCGTCTGAGAAGTGGAACGGATATATATTGTAGAGCGTCGGAGGGAAGCGGCTGTCGATAATATCGATTGCTTTAATGTAGGCGGAAGAACAGATCGTGCCGCCGCTCTCGCCGCGGGTGAAAAACTCTTCCTCCGTAACTTCTTTGGCCTCGGTGTGATGCGCGATAAACACGATCTCCACATTCTCATATTGATGCCGCAGGAAGCGGGTCATCCAGAAGAAGAAGCTGCGGGCGACGTATTTCTCAAAGGAACCCATCGATCCACTCGTGTCCATCATGGCCAAAATCACCGCATTAGACTGCGGTTTAATGATTTCCTCCCACGTCTTATAACGCAGGTCATCCGGCGAAATGCCGTGAATGCCAGGCACACCGCTCGTTGCATTCCGTTTCAGGTTCTCGAGGATCGTCCGTTTCTTGTCGATGTTGGACATGATCCCTTTCTTACGTATATCGTTGAAGCGGATTTCTTTGGTCTCCAGCTGATCGCGATCCTTCTGTTTCAGGAACGGCAGCTCCAGCTCCTCGAAGAGCATCGTCTCAAGCTCAGCGAGGCTGATCTCAGCCTCCACGATGTCATCTCCCGGCTGATCGCCGGCATTCTCGCCCTTGCCGCCTTTCTGGGCAGAAGCGGGGTCAACACCGAGCACGTCGCCGACTTGGCTGTCGCCATCGCCTTGGCCGACATGCTTGTTTTTGTTGAAGTTATAGACGAAGCGATATTCATCAAGGCTGCGGATCGGAACTTTGATGACATGCTTCCCGTCGGACATGACAATGTTTTCTTCCGAGACGAGGTCGGGTAAATTTTGTTTTATCGCTTCACGCACTTTTTGCTGGTGACGTGCTTGATCTTGATGTCCTTTGCGATGCAGTGACCAGTCTTCACGCGACACGGTGTAAAGCGTACCTTCATTTTCTGCCATGCCTGGGCACCTCCCCATACCGATTAAGCTTGAAAGATTCTTATTGTTATTCATTCTATTCAAGTCTCGGACGGTTATGTGAGGCAATATTGGCCCATATCTAGCAATCTGGCAGTCTAGGGCTGAATTCTTTCAATTATAGCACTGCCCCATGGAGCTACTTTTACATGTACGATGAGGTTACCTGCACGCTGCTCCAGCTCTTTGCCCGTGTTCTCTTCCACATAATATTGCTCAAGTCCATAGGTAATCCGGAGCGTGTCGTCTGTGGTATACTGCACGCGCCCTTTCAGCACGACCTCACCTGTGCCGCGAGCTGGCTTGCTGTCATATATGCTTTTGATTTCGTACGTAGATGAGTTTCCATCTTGCGCAAGCAGCACATACACCGTATCGCCACTATCAGCCTTGTCGCCTGTTTCTTTCCATGCGGACCAAGAAGCGTTGTTAATCGCATAATTGAGCTGCACATAATCGCCATAAAGCTGATCGCGGGGGTCAACCGGAACGGTGCGAAGCGTGATTTCCTTGCCGACCCACAGCGCTGAGTAATGAAAGCAGGCGATGCCGCCAAGGAAGAGCAGTTGAACCGCAATGAGAATGATCAGCCAAACTTTGCGGCCTCGTTTTAACTCAGTCATTAGGCTTCTCCTCCTCATGGAGCTCAACCAGAAATTGTTTCTTACGGCGATTCAAGAACCAGCTAAGAGCAAGCAAGATGATGCCGCCTAAGATGAAAAAGATGGATTTGTCCATAAAATCCCATGCGAGCTTACCATAAGCCGCCATCGTACTCGTAAGAAACAGCAGCGTGCCGAGGTTGATTTTGACGGCCCATTCTTCGGCATAACCTCTCCACAGCAAGTACAGGGAGAAAGCGAACAATACGATCAAATAAGCGGCATCGGCGCCTTGAGTCAGGTAGAAGAACGGGAGGGCCAGCAGCCAATCCGGGCTCGACATGAGGCGGTGATTTCGATATTTGCCGGCAAGCGATATGCCAAGCAGAACGACAAGCGCAAGGTTGAACCAAATAGGCTGTGCGGAAAGATCCTTTAAGAAGGATGAATCGTTACTGTCGTTCCAGAACAGCACGATAAACAAGTTGTGTACAAATGCCGCAACGAGCGGGATCGCTTGAAACGGATAAACGGATTTACGTTCTTTTGTCCAATCCATGATGCTGTACAGCAGCCAGATCGGTATGAAGAACCATGAGAAGGCCCATTCATTCACGGTGACAAGAAGGATGCTCTGAATCGTAAAACTGGCAGCAAGACACCAGGCAAGCAGTGTATTGGGACGCTTCAGCCAGTAATAGCCCAGTCCGAGCATCATGATCGCAAGTGCTGCGTAACTGAAATGGTTGAATTCTGTCGAATTGTACCATTGTAGACCAGTGAAGATCAGCAAACTTAGCAGGAATAGATAGCGGCTCTTCACGAGATAAGTGAGCAGCACGCCGACCGTTCCCCAAACGATAAATGAGGTTACATCATAGGCTTGCAAATGAAACATTTGACCGGTGAGTACGATGCCTGCTCCGAAGGTAAGCAGTCCAAGCCCGATAAGAGCCGTACCTAGCTTCTCATGATCTCGCCGACGGAAGGTTTCTCCGGTTCCATAAAATCCAACCATAATGACCGCGATAATAAGGAGCCGCATCAGCTGCGGAATTTGTCCCCAGTTCGCTGCAACGAAGCTGAGGATACCAAGGCCGACCAAGATGCTTCCTAGTATAGGGATAATCCCGATGGCGCGTTTCTGCTCCGGGTAACAAGCGAGAATGCGTTGTAATTGTTCGGGGGTGATGATACCTTGCCGAGTCCAAGATGGACCCTCTTGCTGCAGCCATTTTCTGCTCATCTGCCGCACCTCTTTCTCTCTTCTTACTTTCAGTATAGTCAACAATATTTCAAAACATAGTACTAACTTTACCTGGTACCGGCGATAAGCCTTGGGTGTTATAGGAAACCTATGTCATGGATTGAAATACTATTGCATAATATGTCATATTGGTTATAATACAACTATACAAGTTAGTACGGTGATTTATCCGATCAGATTGGAGGTTTTCACATGCAAGACGGAAGGATTCCGATCTATCAAGTCATACAAGACTTTATTAAGAATCAAATTCAGACAGGCGCTTGGAAGCCGGGCGATAAAATCTTTACGGAGAAGGAGCTCATGGAGAAATTTGAGGTGAGCCGAATTACAGTATCCAACGCGCTGACGGGACTAACCAAGGAAGGCTGGCTGAACCGGATTCAAGGTAAGGGCAGTTATGTCCACGAAATGGCGCTGTCGCTGCGAAACACGACGCAGCCTGGTTCCGTCGTTGGTACGATTCCGCCTATTGAGGAAGAAGAGAGCCGTAACGTGATTGGACTTATTTTGCCAAATATAAGCGATTTCTTCTCCATGAGAATGAATAAAGGCATTTCCAAGGCTTTGAAACAATCCGGCTACAATTTCGTGCTCATGCTGTCGGAAAACTCCAAGGACCGTGAAGCCGCGGCCATCCGCGAACTGCTGTACATGGGCGCTTCCGGCTTAATTATCTTCCCAGTCGATGCAGAAACCTATAACGAAGAGATTCTAAGGTTGAAGCTCGAGCGGTTTCCGCTGGTCATTATCGATCGGTATTTGACCGGGATCGAGACGCATTTCATCGGCTCTGACGGGGTAGAGGCATCGAGACTGGCTGTCAATCATCTCTACGAGCTCGGCCATCGGGATATTGCCATTTGCTCAGATGTTCCACTGTCTACGACCTCAATTGAGCAGCGGCTGTCCGGTTATATGAAAGCGCTCAAAGAACTCGGGGAAATGATCAATCCGGCCATGATGCTGACCGATTTCTATGTGGATTACGAGAGGGACGAGCTCGATGAGCAGCATCCGCTCTTCCGTTATGTGAAGAACGGTCTTGCGACTGCGTATATTACGCTGAACGGTACGATGGCGCTTCATTTGTACCGTATCGTCCGTCATCTCGGACTCGAAGTGCCGAATGATGTCTCCATTGTGACGTTCGATAATTTATCGCCGAGTCGCGAGTTCGATTTCTTCACCTATATCGATCAGCACGAGGAAACAGTCGGCAGATTAGCGGCAGAGCAACTGCTCGAACTACTGGATGACAAGGGGAAAATGAACCAACAGGAGAACAAATATCGGAAACTGTTGATTGAGCCTCACCTCGTTTCAAGCGTTTCGACGGCTGCCTGCACGGTTCGCGCCAAACAATAACCGCCTTCAGAACTCTTCATGTGGAAGAGTTCTTTTTTTATGGAATTTTTCGACAAAAGAAGTCGTTGACAATAAACTTTCTTTGGGAGTAATATATCGACATATCATATAATACATATCTAAGGAGGTGCAGCCGACAGTCCGCTGACATCATGATTTGAAATTGGTTTGGTTCACAAGCAATCTAAGAGGCGAGAGGGGTTTGGGTCAATGAAGGGGAGCAAATGGGTTTCTTCGATCTTGTCCATCTTCGTGGTGTTGACACTCGTTTTATCAGCTTGTTCCGACAATTCAGGCAATAAAAATGAAAGCGGTAACAAAAATAACGCAGCAGCTACAACGAACAACACAACCAGTTCCGATACAGCTTCAACGTCGACGGAGTCTGAAAATGACGGCAGTAATAATGCGGTAGCTGCTCCGGCAGCAGAGCCGTTTGAATTAACCGTTTGGAGCCATAACGTGGCCAATGCGATGCCGGAAGCCAATGATCCGACTGCAACGAAGATTTATGATTTTATTCAGAAGAAAATGGAAGAGAAATTCCCAGGCATTACGATTAAATATATCGACAAAGGCTGGGCGGATACGCTTCGTCAAGCCATCATGGTTGCCGTAATGGGCGGTAATCCGCCGGATGTAGCAGATGGTGAGGACTTCATTCCGGAGTTTGCGCGTATTGGCGCCCTTCTGGAGGTTCCTCAGGATGTAGCTGCTCAGCTTGCTCCCGGCCCAATGAAAGCAGCCATGCATGACGGCAAGCCATATGCTGTAGCACAGATGACGGGCGTATTCAGCCTTGTTTATAACAAGGATGTTATGGCGAAGGTCGGACTTGATCCGAATACACCGCCGAAAACATGGGATGAATGGCTCGATATGTCCAAGAAAGCGACAGCCGCAGGCAAAGGCGAATACTTCGGCTCGATCGTTCAGAACATGGGTCTTGGCGGAGCGTTCCGCCTTGCACCGTTCATGCGCCAAGCAGGCGGAGACTTCACGAATGCGGATTGGTCGCAGGTGACCTTCAATTCGCCGGAGAACGTCAAAGCACTCACATTCCTTCGTGAGCTTTCCAAAACAGCACCTCCGGGTTCCACGTCCATGACGGATGAAGGTCAATTCTTCAACCTGCTGAACAGCGGGAAAGTGGCTTTCGCCGTTAATGGTCCTTGGCATATCGCATGGGGCAAGCAAATGGGCTGCGCAAACTGCGGCTTCGCTCCGCTGCCGGTGCCGGAAGCCGGCCATACAGGAAACGTCATTGTAGGGAACACGCTGTTCTATGCGCTCAAGCAATCGAAACACCCTGAGGCGGCAATTGAGTTCTTGACGATTCTGGCAAGCAAAGAATATCAAGAGCTGGAAGCGAATGCGACAGGCCGGCTTCCGGCTAATATGGAAGCAGGCAAGAATGCTGATCTGCTCAAAGCCTATCCTGAGCTTCAAATATTCAACGATATCGTAGCCAACGAGCAAAGCGCTCCGCTTCCGGTCTATCCGAAGAACGGTCCACAAATTTGGGAAGCGTGGTATAAGGCGCAGGATATTACGCTGACAACAGATAAACCGATCGAGGACGCACTGAAGGATGCACAGAAAACAGCTGAGGAACAGTTGAAGTGAGAACGGACCAGATGAAGAATGAAGCTCCCCGGGCGGTGCCCGGGGAGAATTCCTCGTCCATCATGCAGCGGCTGAGACCTTTCTATAACCGTCACCGTGACGGGGTGATCGGTTATTCCTTACTTGCGCCTATGTTTGTTTTTTTCGCTGTATTCTCTTTATTTCCAGTTCTATTTGTTATTTATTTGGCTTTTACGGAATGGAATGGCGTACTCGGACTGCCGAAGTGGGTGGCTCTTGATAACTTTCACCGCTTCTTTACGACCGGCGATTATTTACTTACCTTGCTGCATGCGGGCATGTACGGGCTGCTTATCCTGGTTGGCTGTATGTCGATCGGATTCTTCATCGCGCTGCTGCTGAATCAGAAGGTGAAGGCAGTCGGCCTATACCGAACGCTTTGGTATTTGCCTGTCCTCGTATCCTTTGCCGTCGTTGCTCAAATTGCGAACGCGGTTCTTGATCCGGTTACCGGTTTAGCGCGCAAAGTGATGGAACGATTCGGGATGGAGCCGATTATCTTTCAGCAAAGCGTCTTCTGGATGACATTCTGGCTTATTCTCATTTCCATATGGAAGGGTATCGGCGGAACGGTCATTATCTATCTGGCCGGCTTACAAGGGATTGATACGACGCTTTATGAAGCTGCTAAGGTTGACGGGGCTTCGAGGTTCAAAATCATGCTGTACGTTACGCTGCCATCGCTCCGTCCGATAACGATGTACATTGCCATAATGGGCATCATCGCAAGCTTTCAGATCTTCGAGCCGGTGCAGCTGCTGACTCACGGAGGCCCTCAGGGCCATACCAATATTATTTTGCATCGGATCTATCAGGATGCCTTCCAGTCCTTCAATATGGGGATGGCCAGTGCTTCCTCCGTCATGGTGCTGTTGTTCACGTTCACGCTAACGATGATTCAATACCGCATTTCACAGCGAAACCAAACCTAGAGGGAGGAACGCTAAGACATGGTTAATGAAAGAAGCAAGCTTGAAAGTTTCGCCATCTACTTGCTGCTCATTGTCGGAAGTGTCGTCATGTTCTATCCGTTTCTCTTTCAGGTGATGGCTTCCATCGGCTCGAACAAGGATTATTACGACTCGATTCTGCTCCCGATCCCGACAGAAATTAATTTGGACCGCTACGTCAATCTCTTTCAAAACTCACTCATTTTCCGTTATTTGATCAACACGGCGCTTAGAAGTATTTACTATATCGCGGTTACTTGTTTGGTGTCGCTCATCGCTTCTTATGTGTTTACCAAGCTTCGGTTTAAAGGACGCGACACGGTGTTTGTCATCTTCTTGACTTCGATGATGATTCCAAGTCAGGTGACGCTCATCCCGACGTATTTGCTGTTCGCCCGCTTTCCTTTACTAGGGGGCAATGATTGGCTGGGGCAAGGCGGTCACGGCATGATCGATACGTGGGGAGCGCTGCTGCTCGGAAGCGGGATTGTGAACATTGCAGCCATTTTTCTTGTGAAACAAACGATGGAGTCCATTCCGTTCGAATATGAGGAGGCAGCCCGAATTGACGGTGCCGGCGTATTCTGGACGATATTCGGCATCTATTTTCCGATGGTTCGCGCTGTCCTTGCAGTCATTGTCATTACGACGTTTATTACCATTTGGAACGATTATTTGTGGCCTCTTGTGGCCATCAACAATCCGAACATTCAGGTCATTAATACTGGCGTCACCAGCTTGCTTACGACGATGATGCAAAGCGGCCAAGTGCCGGAATATCCCGATTTCTTTGCTCTGACTGCGATTGTTGTACTGCCCCCGATTCTGGTGTATTTGCTGCTCCAACGCAATTTCATTCAAGGGTATGCGATGGCGGGGATAAAAGGTTAGGGCTTCCCTGCGGAATAGCGTCTATTAGGTCTGTTTAGGAGGAACTCATGACGAAGTTATCTTCTATTAAAACGGTTTATGTCGTATCCCATACCCACTGGGACCGGGAATGGTATCAGGATTATCAAGGGTTTCGCACAAGACTTGTTTATATGATCGACGAGCTGCTGGATACGATGGAAGCGAATCCGGACTATCGCTATTTTCTGATGGATGGTCAGACGATCGTCATTGACGATTATTTGGACATCCGCCCGGAGCGCAGGGAGCAGCTGACGCGATATATAAGGGAGTCCCGAATAGGAGTAGGGCCTTGGTATGTTATGCCAGATGAGTTTCTGGTCAGCGGGGAGTCGCTTATTCGTAATTTGCAGACAGGCTTCCGGGAATCGCGCAAGCTTGGCACAGAGCCCGTTAAATCGGGGTATATCCCAGATATTTTCGGCCATAACAGCCAGTTTCCGCAGCTGCTGCGCGGGTTCGGTATCGATAATGCCGTGTTGTTCCGCGGCTTTCACGGTGATGCCGATCCGGCGGAGATGGAATGGGAAGGGGCAGACGGCAGCCGGGTACTTGGACTTAAGCTGGATGAAGACCGAGCCTATGGCGACTTCTACTTTTTTCTGCGCTGGCCGTTCGTTGACCGGGAGTTCCGCTATGAGGAACCGGAGCTTATCGAGCGGGCCAAGTCGATGCTCGCTTATAAGAACAAACGGGCAACGACAGATATCATGATGGGCATGGACGGCGTGGATCATATTGAAATCGAGCCTCGTCTGCCATGGTTGCTGCAAACGCTGAACGAGGCGGAGTCTCTTGAAGGCGTCAAATTTATGCATGCCACGCTGGAGCAATATTTGGAGGCGCTGCGCGGCAAAGTCAGCAACTTGAAGCTGTATCAAGGTGAACAGCGAACCAATGGCTATAACGGGATCAATAACTGGGTGCTAGTGAACGTGTTGTCGTCCCGTATCCACTTGAAGCAGCTTAATCAGCAGTGCGAGCTTCTGCTTGAGAAATGGGCCGAGCCATGGGGTGTCTTTGCGATGCTCGAGGGAAGGGCCTATCCGCGCGTCTTTCTGGAGAAGGCTTGGCAATTTCTGCTGCAGAATCATCCGCATGACTCTATCTGCGGCTGTTCCATCGATCAGGTCCATCGGGACATGATCTATCGGTTCGATCAAAGCCGCCTCATTGCGCAGCAAATGAATCACGAGCAGCTGCACTATTTTGCTAACCATATCGATCCGAGCGGGCTTGTCGGCTCTGATATTCTAGTCGTGTATAATCCCCTTCAGGATGCCGGAGAAGGCGTCATCATCGTAGATGCGGAGCTCCCGCACGACAGTGCCGGCGGGCTGAAATCCATCGTGCTTGGCGGCAGTTTCCTGCAGCTGCGAGATGCGAACGGGCAATTGCTGGATTGCCAAGTCGTGGAGATCGCGCGAAATAAAGTCAGACGAATCCGCAAATACCGTGATATTCCGGGCGCGGAAACGGTGGATCGCCTCAAACTGGCTTTCAAAGGGAGCATTCCGCCCTGCGGCTATGCTGCTTATGCGATTGAGAAAGTGGTTATTCCGGTGCCTGCTCCCGGGGAGTACAGCATGACAACGCTCGTGCAGCCTCGTCGTCTTCCGGGGACGATGAAGGTCAATGAGACGACGTGGAATAACGGTCTTATTGAAATGCGTGTCAATGAGAACGGCACGATTCGAGTGAAGGATCTGCAAACCGGCAAGGTTCATGATGGGCTGCTGTTGTTCGAAGATGCGGCTGATATCGGTGAAGGCTGGAATTATGTGGCGCCAACTAATAATTCAATCTTTCATTCCGCTGGCTGCCGCGCTGTGATTTCTACGGTTACAGACGGGCCGTTGGTCAGCATCGCTTGTGTAGAAATTACCTTTATGGTGCCGGCTGGCATTTCGCATGATGATACAAGCCGGCGTGATGACAAAGCTAGCTTGGCGATTCGCACCTACCTGGAGCTGCGCAAAGATGATCCCGTGCTTCGTTGCAAAACGATCGTGAACAATACGGCACGCAACCATAGGCTGAAACTGCTCTTCCCGTCTGGGATTCAAACAGATCATTATTATGCGAGCACGCCGTTTGATCTTGTTAAGCGCTCGATAAAGCAGATCGACGCCGCAGCTCACTTGGAAACAGCGCGAGGTGATGCGCCGTATAACGGCATTGTTGCCTTGCGAGATGATACAACGGGATTGGCGCTGTACTCGAAGGGGCTCTATGAGATGGCGATGAAAGAAGACGAGGCGCGCACAGCTGCACTTACGTTATACCGCAGCACGGATAAGGAAGTGCTGAGCGACGGTGGGGATGGCGGGCAGCTGCTGTGCGAGATGAACTTCGAATATGCCATCAGGCCGTTCGATGCACGGTCGGTATCGCTGCCGGCTCTATGGGCAGAACGCGAGCAGTTCGCCGCCGGCTTGCAGTCGTTAACCGTGCGAAGAGATGACATTCGCTATGAATCGCTGCAGCAGCGGGAGCGCGACCTGCCTGCAGTCCATTCTTACGTCCAAGTGGACAATGGCTCTATCCGGATAAGTGCGCTTCAGCAAGCAGAGCGGCTGGCGAATGGCGTTACGATTCGATTGTTCAATGCGTCGGAGAATGCGGAGACAGCCGTTGTACGGTTCGATCGCCCAATCGAGGCGGCAGAAGCCGTCTCGCTCGATGAGCAGCCGATTGCAGATTTCACGGACCTGCATGTGAAGAATGAGGCTATCACGATTTCGCTTGGTGCCAAACGCATTCAGACGATCCGGCTGACATTCGGCTCATAAGACTAGCATATAGTTATGATAATTGATTGTATTCCATTTCTAACTTAACGAAGGAGCGATAGCTCGATGTTGAATCCGGTAGTGTCACCAGGCGAATTAACAGAAACGGATCGTTTTATTTTTGAATCATGGGGATATTTTGTCATTCCGAATGTGCTGAACGCAGAAGAAGTGCAGGAATGTCTTGAAGCTTCGAGGCGTGTTCATCAAGCAGCCAATACGGAAGGGTTCGGACAGGTAGGACGGGGCTATGAAACAGAGCCGGCGCTGGAGCAGCTAATGGATCACCCGGCAGTGCTTCCTAAGATCAGAGGGCTGTACGGCGACCGATTTATTATGCAATCCGGCTGGAATACGAAGCAGCCTGCGTTTGGCGGTATGGGCGGTTGGCATCAGGATGGCTCGGGCGCGTATGATTTCAAGAAGTTGAGCTTCCCGCAAATTCCATTATTGCAGCTGAGGGCTTCTTATCTTCTGACCGATCAAACGCAGCCGCGAATGGGGAATATGGAGCTTATTCCGGGCAGCCATCGCAGCTTGGTTCCGATGCCTGAAGCGCTGCGCAAGGAGAAAGGCGATGTTTCGATCGGCCATGTTATTTGCGCTCCGGCAGGCTCAGTGCTGGTATTCCATAATGCGGTATGGCATCGCACCTATGCGCATGATGGCGACTATGATCGGTATACGATGCACTATATTTATAGTCCGCCTTGGGTGAGAGCATCCGACAGGCTGCAGAACTCGAAGGCGTTCCTTGAACAAACAACACCGCTTCGTCGCGCGTTGATGGGTGAATTCCACCGCCCTGATGCACCATTTGGAAGCGGGTATGAAGTTCCGCCATTTGAGGGTTAAAATGACAAAGAGGAAGAGCCGCGTTGATCGCGCTCTTCCTCTTTGTTTTTACCTGTATTTAGCCGCCCATAGCAAGACCGATCAGGAATAAACCGATAAACCCGATGGGGAGTAATCCGTTTGTGACGATCCCAATGATAGAGAAAGCTTTGCGTTTATTCTTGGCGCAGACGCCGATGATGCCTAGGATCAACCCTACAATGCTTGCTCCCATCGAGCCGATGATCAGCAAGCCTGCCCCGATAATCGGCGCGTATGTATCGATATCTGCTATATTCGCCTCAATTTCCTGCTGTAGAGTGTTGCTGTCTGCAAAGTTGTGGTTCATAATAAATGATGTTGCAAGAATAATGGCGACGATAAAGCCGATAATGCTGATGAGTCCAATGATAAATGAAGCTATACCAAGCTTGGATTGCGTTTTTGGCGGCTGCTCCTCATAAGCTGCCGGTATCGGAGTAAAACCGTCTTGCGGGAATTGATTCTCGCTGCCGTTTTCATTCATGGATTAGATCTCCTTTATCAATCATTTGCTATCGTACAGTTTAACGTATTTTACAGCCATTGGAAAGGATGGAGAATGAGATGTTTAACAAATATGGCGCATACGGAGCAATCCACGCGTTACTTGCCGTTGCGTTTGGCGCATTCGGCGCTCACGCCTTGAAAGACCGTCTTACCGATGAAATGCTCAATGTGTTTGAGACCGGCGTTCGCTATCATATGTATCATGCCATCGGGCTATTCCTGATCGCACTGGCTGCGGAACGAATCGGACAGGGACGGGGCATCCGCTGGGCGGCCCGCTTGATGCATATCGGTATTTTCCTGTTTTCCGGAAGTTTATATGCGCTTAGTCTATCGGACATCAAGCCGCTAGGCATTATAACGCCTTTTGGCGGACTTGCCCTTATCGTGGCTTGGGGTGTGGCTGCATATTCCATCTGGAAAGCTAAGAGCAGCTAGATTTGATTCAATAGGTTTAAAATCGAGGCGACTTCGCGAAAGAATGCCGTAATGGCATTCGACTTGCGATGTCGCCTCTTGTCATTGGTGAGCTGAATGCAGTGAATTCGCTGTTTCGGCTCCAATGTGGACCTCTAGGTGGGCTACATTCAAGAAATTCGACATTTGGATCTCGTATAGCTCTCTAGTAGTGCTTCATTCGCGATATCCGAACCAGTTTTCGGCAAATATGTTGCTCTGAGAGCTACACATTACTCATCCCCCCTCAAATTTCGACATATGCATTACCTCTCTACCCACTATTTTCCAGCAAAAAGCCCGTTAATATGGGAAAAAGCAGTATCCAGCTTTGACCAAAATCGTTTATAATAGACAAATGTGACGGATCATGCCGAATGGAAGGAAGATGAAGTGTGCTCGTAAAGGCGGAGACATCTCCGATTCGGCCCAAGCCTTCAAGGCAACTTGAAAGCGCTCGCAACCCGATATGGATGGCATGCCTATGTACGATCGTTGGCATGCTGATTGGCGGAGTGTGGCGGGATGATTGGGCGATTTGGCTTATAATTGTAGCAGTGGCAGGCATGTTCATGATTGCAATCCGCTTTATGCAAGTGAGCTTTACGCGCAAAGGCGCTGTCCAAGCTCAATCGATCCATACGCCAATTGTCGAATCTTTGCTTGCGTATAGTCCGATTGCTTTTGCTGTCATTGACCTGCAAGGGCATTTTTTGGAGATGAATGCTGCATCAAGCAGGCTTCTTGGCTATGAAGAGCATGAGTTGCTTGGCAAATCGTTCTTTCCATTGATTGACTCGACTAACGAAGAAGCCGTTTTAGCTGCGTTTGGACAATTGCTCGAAGGCGATCTCAAGGATATGACCATCGATATTAAGCATTCTTCCGGCTATTCGTTCAAACTGAATATTATTACTGCACCTGTTATTAGCGACGGAGCCTGTATTGGCATGTTAATTATTAGCCAGGATGTAAGCGACCGCAATCGCGTCCAGGAACGAATCCGTTATATGGCGAACTATGATGACATGACAGGTTTGCCGAACCGCCATTCCTTTATGCGGCTTTTG
Organism: Paenibacillus sp. N22P23; assembly: GCF_059383735.1. NCBI lineage: Bacteria > Bacillati > Bacillota > Bacilli > Caryophanales > Paenibacillaceae > Paenibacillus > Paenibacillus sp. N22P23. The sequence goes on along the minus strand of NZ_JBXENT010000002.1, from coordinate 113,927 downwards.
GATGACCGCCTGACGGATGCAAGGGTTCGAGGTGAGGTTGGGCAGCTGGCGATTTTCCAGCTGGATGTTGATCGCTTTAAGCTGATCAATGCTTCCTTTGGCCGAGAGTTTGGCGATATGTTGCTGCTTCAAGTGGCCGAGCGGCTTACCCGCGGATTAACCGAAATGGATGCAGCAGCGCGGATGGAAGGCGATGAATTCGCCATTCTATACGCCTATGCCGGGGATGAGCAGGAGCTGGATCGGAAAGCAAAGGAGCTCAAGCTGCTGCTGGATGAGCCGTTCGAACTGCAAGGTTTTCCGCTGCATATTACGGCGAGTATCGGTATTGCCGTCAACCATACCATAGGCGATGATGCCAGTCTCCTTGTGAAGAAGGCCGATCTCGCGCTTGCCAAGGTGAAGGATAGCGGCAAGAACGACTATCTGTTTTATTCCGAGGAATGGGATGATAGTTCACGAGAGCGCTTGGCGCTTGAGCATGATTTAAAGATCGCGCTCCAGAAGGAGCAGTTTGTTCTCCATTATCAACCCCAGTATCATCTGGGAACCGGTGAAATGGTCGGTGTAGAAGCGCTCGTTCGTTGGGAACATCCGGAGCGCGGACTTGTACCGCCGGGACAATTCATTGCGCTGGCCGAAGAGAACGGCTTGATCGTACAGATCGGAGACTGGGTGCTGAGAGAGGCGTGTCGGCAAAATAAAGCGTGGCAGGCTGCCGGGCTACGCCAAATTCCGGTATCTGTCAATTTATCCATTCGTCAATTCATGCAGCAAAATCTGCATCAGAAGGTGGCGGACATTTTGCGTGAGACAGGTCTTGATGCCAGTTATCTGGATCTGGAAATTACAGAAACGATGACGATGGATGTCACTCATGCCTCTCGCTGCCTGCTGGAGCTCACGAAGCTTGGCGTGACGATTAGCATCGATGATTTCGGGACGGGGTACAGTTCCTTCCATTATCTCAAAAACTTGCCGATCGGAAGACTAAAGATTGATCGCTCATTCGTTAGGGATATCCAGCAAGATCCGAGTGATGCCGCTATCGTGGCGGCTATTATCGCGATGGCCCATAACCTGAACTTGCAAGTCATAGCCGAAGGGGTCGAGACCGAGGAACAGAAGCGGTTTCTGCAGGAGCATAGCTGTGATGAAATGCAGGGTTTCTTATGGAGTCCGCCGGTACGCGGCTCTGCGATCATGGAAATTTTGAAACAAGCCATCTAATGTAAAAAGGAGCTCTCCGCAGGAGGCTCCTTTTTCTTATATAAACTCGTCAATTTCGTAGAGTTTAAACGAGTAAACCTGCTTCTCATCCACATGATAAACCGTCATCATTTGGGACGATTCATCAAGGTTAATAATTCGGCAAGGGATGTTCAGCTTTACGCCAAAACCCTTGTTCACCATTAATCGAATCAGGCGATTCTCTGCAATGCATGCTTTAATGCGGTCTGTTACGAAAGTTAAATCGAGCTCAGCGGCTTGTTTTGGTGCAGCAGGTTGCGACAATTGGGCAGCAATCGGATCTGGTTTGGCAATGTTTCTTGGCGCTTTCGTTTCTTTGTCCTTCTGCTTGCTTGCTGAGGTTGTTTCTAAAGCTTCAATGAGACGTCCCAATTCAATGCCGGATTTAATTCTGAAGTCAGCGAAACCGGATTGATTGAGCGCATGAAGCAGTCTCTCCATTGCAATTGCGTTGGTTTCACCTTCTACAAGGATGTCGACATTAAACAGGTGGGAGGACTGTTTTGCTGTAAGTTTATCTGATAGGTTCATTATGCCACTCCATGTCGTCATAAAGTACTATAACTATATCATTAAAGCATCAATAAATGTAGTCTTAACCAGATCGTTTTTGACCGGAAAAAGGAGATTGCCCACTAGGCATTCTGATAACACTTCACGCCACCAGAAAGCATATAGTGAAGAAGTAATTCTGCTTGAGGTTGTCTGCGATCTGCTAAGGTGGAAGGAGGTGGTTCGGATGATGCGAATGGTTCCCATCACGCTTGAAGGGGGCGTAACCGTGCTCGGCGTTGAGGTGCTTCTGCCTAAAACAACACTGCTTGCTGTGACGACAGATAAGGGATACATCATGTGCGGTGCACTTGATGTTGCACTTCTGAACGAACGGCTAAAAGATAGAGGCATCATTGCAGGCCGTGCGGTAGGTGTGAAGACATTGGAAGAACTAATGGTTGCACCGCTGGAGTCCATCACGGAAGGTGCGGAAGCGCTCGGTATTACGGTTGGCATGAAAGGCGCAGATGCGCTTCTCTTGATGGTATAGATGATTCAAGACATAAGAAAAGGTTGCCTCTGGCAGCGTGATTACGCTGACGCAGAGGCAACCCTTTTTTCGTTAAAGTGGACTAGTCGGCTTGGAACAGTTTCTTAAGATTGACATCATACGGTGGCTTAATAATGCCTTTCTCCGTAATAATGGCCGTCACATAATCATTCGGTGTAATGTCGAAAGCAGGATTATAGACTTTCACGCCGACTGGAGCTGTGCGTTTGCCGAAACCTTCGGTAATTTCATTCTCATGGCGCTCTTCGATTGGAATTTCAGCGCCGGATGGCGTGTTCAAATCAATTGTGGACAGCGGACAAGCCACATAGAACGGAATGCCATGTGCCTTCGCAAGGACAGCAACGCTGTATGTGCCAATTTTGTTCGCGACGTCGCCGTTTGCTGCAACGCGGTCAGTCCCGACGATGACGGCATCGATCCAGCCTTTGCTCATCACCATGCCGGCCATGTTATCGCAGATAAGCGTAACGTCAACGCCTGCTTGCTGAAGCTCGAATGCGGTAAGGCGGGCTCCTTGCAGAACAGGACGTGTTTCATCCGCAAATACACGAAGCTTAATGCCTTGCTCCAGGGCCAGGTAGAATGGTGCAAGTGCTGTGCCGTATTTGGCTGTAGCTAATCCGCCGGCATTACAATGGGTTAGAACGCCCATGCCGTCTTGGAATAGCGTAAGCGCATGCTCGCCGATTAGGCGGTTCGTTTCTTCATCCTCGCTTTGAATGGTGATCGCTTCTTGAAGCAGCGATTCCTTGCAGGAGGACAGGTCTGCGCCGCTTGCAGCAAGCGCTTCTGCGCGTGCTGTCATCCGATCGAGCGCCCAGAACAAGTTTACTGCTGTCGGACGCGAGGTCGCGAGATGAGCAGCCGATGATTTCACAACTTGCAGCCATTCTGTGATTCCATCCGTGATATCGCGACTGCCGAGAACAACGCCATATGCGGCTGCGATGCCGATGGCCGGAGCTCCGCGAACCTTTAGATGACGAATGGCTTCCCAGACATCCTCCGTTGTCACTAGCGGCAGATAGACGATTTCTTCGGGCAACAGCCGTTGATCGAGCAGGTCAAGCTGAGTTCCGACCCAAATGACGGATTGCAAAGCTTGATTGGTTGTAGATTCCATAATAATGATCGATTCCTTTCTTTATGCCTTAACAGCGGTATTCGCTGCAGTTTGAACGGCATCTATAAGCTGATTAATTGAAGTGATGCTGCGATTCGATGTAATTAGCGATTTTCCAATGCGAAGCGCTAGGCGCTGGGCACGTTCACGAACAGCGTCATCTTGGATTTTATCGATATCCGCCACGTGGGCAAGACCCACGATCCGACGGACCATTTTGCAGCCTGCGAATCCGACTGTATCTTGAAGCAAGCGCTGCATGTAGTTTTCCTTGTAGCCGGGAGCAGAAGCTGCCAGACGGTCAACACCTTGTTCGTTCCACAGGGTGAGGAACTTCGCTTTGAATTTCTCTAAAACATCCGTGACGGTTTGCAGTAAGTAGGCTTGGTATTCCTCGCGCTCTGCAGTTGACTTATCCCAGCCTTCACGGGAAGCGAAGTTCAGGAGCAAGTTCGCAATGACAGCGCCGATATCGAAGCCCATTGGTCCATAATAAGCGAATTCCGGATCTATTACTTTCGTCGACTCAGGTGTAATGAAAATACTGCCCGTGTGCAAGTCTCCATGCAGTAAGGCTTGCGAATGCGTTAGGAATTTCTCGCGAAGCAGTGCGACTTCTAGATGCAGCGTGCCATCATTCCACAGTGCCTCAGCTTCATCCCGGATTGCAGGGGCGAAATTATTCGTATCTGCATCCGTATAAGGATGATCGAAAATAAGATCTTCCGTAATTTTGCACAGCTCCGGATTAATAAAGCTGGCGGTGCGCAGTTTCTTCTCTTGTTGATTGTGCCCAAGATCCGAAGTGAAGAATAACGTCTGTGCAAGGAATGTGGAGATATGCTCAGCGAACAACGGATAGCGGCCGCTGTTCATGAGCCCTTGACGCATAATGACATGATCACTTAGATCCTCCATGATCGTAAGAGCCAGGTCTTTGTCATACAAATAGACATTCGGTACCAGCCCGGGAGCAAGCTCACCTTCGAGAATGAGCGCTTCGCTCTCGATACGTGCACGGTCAAGCGTAAGCGGCCATGATTCACCTACAACTTTAGCGTACGGGAGTGCTTGTTTCATAATAATGCTGCGGCCTGTAGCCGGATCCGAGATATGAAAGACTAAGTTCAAATTGCCATCGCCGATTTCACGGCTGACCAGCTCCGCGCCTGGTTCAAAAACACCTGCAACTGTTCGCGCTATTTCAATGGCTTCTGCTTCACTCAATGGATGATATGTAGACATCAATTGCCCACCTCCGGAATGTAGTTGATGTTTCCTATGGGCCGCTTCGTTCGTACGTTTGACCCCAAATAAATATAGTATAGCGAAATTTTTTTCGCGTTGGAATACCTTGCTTTGCTATAATACATGTAATTGTAAAGGAACGAGGGTGATTAACATGTTGATGAAGGCCGATCAATTGCAGCCGATCGCGCTCAAAGAATGGGCGGTTGCGGTAAAAGCATTGACCGAAGGCAAACAAATTTTGGTGCTGCGCAAAGGCGGAATTGCGGAGGAAACGAGAGATTTTCAGCTGAAGGCGCCTCGTTTTTACTTCATGCCTGCATTTGAGCATCAAAGACCTGAGCTCTTGAAAGAGCCTTACCAAGGCGACGTTCGCCAAATTATGGATGAATGGAAACCCGGCGCGACCACGATCGAGATCAATGCGGTGGCTGAAGCAGTCGAAGATATTGAGATCTTCGATCAGGAAACGTTGAACAAATTAGAGGATTTCCATATTTGGACCGAAACATTTGCCGAAGATAGGTTGAAGTGGAAACGAAGCAAGCCGCTTCATCTATTGCTGCTTCGTGTAAGTAAGCTTGAGAATCCGCTTACACTGCCTATGCAGGATCATTACACGGGTTGTAAATCTTGGGTGAATCTTCCGGACGATCTGTCGGTCATCGGCGCACAGCCGGTACTGTCGGATGCTGAATTTAATCAGAGAATAAGTCAAATTCATGAAGCACTGGGACTATCGGGTACAAGCTAGGCTAGGTTATAGGCGCAGTAACATTGATTTAAGATGAAAACTATACTAAAATATAATTGAGAATCACTGAGAATCAATTTAGAATAATTCTAAAAGAGGAATTGTTTCAATAAGTGCAAAACGGCTTCGCCGTGTTTTAGCAGGCAAACTCGTTTTGCGCAGAAACGTCCGAACCATCTGGAGGGAGCAGTTTACCATGGCAACACAATTCAAGATCGATGGTCTTAAAGCAGCCATCGAAGGTAAAGAAATTTTAAAAGGCATCAACCTTGAAATAAAAGGTGGAGAAGTTCATGCCATCATGGGACCGAACGGTACAGGTAAAAGTACGCTGGCTTCGGCGCTCATGGGTCATCCTAAATATGAAGTGACAGAAGGCGAAGTCGAATTGAACGGCGAGAACCTGCTGGAAATGGGCGTTGATGAGCGCGCACGCGCTGGTCTGTTCCTGGCGATGCAATACCCAAGCGAAATCAGTGGTGTAACGAATTCCGACTTCCTGCGCAGCGCGATAAACGCACGCCGTGAAGAAGGCAAGGAAATCTCCTTGATCAAATTCATCCGCCTAATGGAAGGCAAGATGAAAGAGCTTGAAATGAATCCGGAATTCATGCACCGTTACCTGAACGAAGGCTTCTCCGGCGGCGAGAAGAAACGGAACGAAATTCTTCAAATGATGATGCTGGATCCGAAGATCGTCGTTCTTGACGAAATCGATTCCGGTCTAGATATCGATGCACTCAAAATCGTGGCGAGCGGCGTGAACGCAATGCGTTCCGAAGAGCGCGGTTTCTTGATCATCACTCACTACCAACGTCTTCTCAACTACATTACACCTGACTTCGTTCACGTTATGATGCAAGGTCGTATCGTTAAATCCGGCGGTCCTGAGCTTGCTGAGCGTCTGGAAAACGAAGGCTATGACTGGGTTAAAGAAGAACTTGGCATCGTAGACGAAACCGTCGGACAGGTTTAATCGGAGGAGGAGCAAGTGAAATGAGTACACAATTAGGAGCTCCGGTTAACCGCCAGACAGTTTCTGCATTATCCCAGAGCAAAGGCGAGCCGGCGTGGCTTGAAGAATCAAGAATTAAAGGTGCTGAACTGGCGGAAACGCTGGAATGGCCCAATCCAGAAAAAGTCCGCATCAGCCGTTGGAACCTAGCGGCGATCGGTAACCATACATCGCAACCCGCTATCACTTCGGTAAGCGAACTTCCGGGCTCAATCGGAGAGTTGGTTGCTGGTGCACCGGCCGGTTTGGTCGTTCAGCGCAACAGCACAAGCGTGCTGCACCATCTTGCGGCAGAGCTTTCAGCAAAAGGCGTTATTTTCACCGATCTGGAAACAGCAGTTCGTGAACATAGCGACTTAGTTCAACAGTATTTGTACACCGTTGTACCTCAAGACGAGAACAAGCTTACAGCTCTTCAATCGGCGATTTGGAGCGGCGGGGTTTTCCTCTATGTACCAAAGAACGTTGAAGTCGAATTACCTTTGCAGGCGCTGTTCTTCAGCGACGATGCAGGTGCCACTTTTGCTCCGCGCGTCCTTGTCGTAGCAGACAGCCACAGCCGAGTAACCTATGTAGATAACGTAGTTAGTGCATATGGCGAAAATGCTGCATCCCTTGCAAAGCAATCCATTATTGAAGTGATCGTTAAACCCGGCGCGCACGTACGTTACGCTACGGTTCATCATATGTCTTCGAATGTTATCGACTTGACTGTTCGCCGCGCTGTTGTGGAGAATGACGGCAATATCGAATGGGTCATCGGTGACTTGCATGACGGTCACACGCTTTCGGACACGCAATCACTTCTTAAAGGCAACGGTTCAAACTCCGATGCCAAAGTGATCAGCATCGGAACGAACTCACAACAGATGAGCCTAACAACCGGCGCCGTTCATTTTGGACGCAACACGGAAAGCAACATGGTTACCCGTGCAGTGATGAAGGATCAAGCTACTGCCATCATCAACGGCATTACGAAGATCGAGAAGGGTGCAACAAAGTCTAACGGGGTGCAGCAGGAGAAAGTGCTGATGCTAAGCCCGAAAGCACGCGGCGATGCGAACCCGATTCTGCTGATTGACGAAGACGATGTTAAAGCCGGACATGCGGCGAGTGTCGGACAAGTAAATCCGGAGCAGGTGTACTACTTGATGTCCCGCGGTATTTCGAAGAAAGATGCGGAGCGTTTGATCATTCACGGTTTCTTGGCCCCTGTCGTTTCGGAAATTCCGATTGATGCGGTCAGAGAACAGCTCCAGCGTCTGCTGGAAAGGAAGCTGGAAGGATGAATGTAAAAGCGATCAGAGAGCAATTTCCGATCCTTGATCAACAAATTAATGGCCATCCGCTCGTTTATTTGGACAGCGCGGCGACTTCACAGAAGCCGCGTTCTGTCATTGATGCTGTTAGCCGGTATTATGAGATGGACAACGCCAACGTGCACCGCGGCGTTCATACACTCGGCTCCCGCGCTACGGACGCATACGAAGGCGCACGCGAGAAAGTTGCAGCGTTTCTGAATGCGGCGAGTACTCAGGAAATTATTTTCACCCGCGGAACGACCACGGCTTTGAATTTAGTAGCATCGAGCTATGCCAGAGCAGTTTGCGGCGAAGGCGATGAAATTGTCATCACGCAAATGGAGCATCACTCGAATTTGATTCCTTGGCAGCAAGTCGCGAAAGCAACCGGCGCGACACTCAAATATATTCCGCTTGAGAAAGACGGATCCATAACGCTGGCAAATGCGGAAGCGACCATCACGGATCGGACGAAGATCGTCTCGATCATGTATGTGTCAAACGTACTCGGCGTCATAAATCCAATCAAAGAGATCACAGCTATTGCACATCGTCATGGCGCTAAGATGGTCGTAGACGGCGCGCAAAGCACACCTCACATGAAGGTGGATGTACGAGATCTGGATTGCGACTTCTACGCATTGTCCGGTCATAAGATGTGTGCGCCGACAGGTATTGGTGCACTCTATGGCAAGAAGGCGCTGCTTGAAGAGATGGAGCCGATCGAATTCGGCGGCGAAATGATCGATCATGTGGATCTGCATGATTCCACGTGGAAGGAGCTGCCTTGGAAGTTTGAAGGCGGCACACCGATTATTGCCGGTGCGGTCGGACTTGGCGCAGCGATTGATTTCCTAACTGAAATCGGTTTGGATGAAATTGAGAAGCACGAGCATAAGCTTGCTGCTTACGCGTACGAGCGTCTTAGCACCATCGATGGCATATCGATATTCGGACCTGTCGATAATCGTGCGGGTCTAGTCACATTTAATTTGAATGATGTCCATCCTCATGACGTAGCAACTGTGCTTGATACGAAGGGGATTGCGGTTCGTGCAGGCCACCACTGCTGCCAGCCGCTCATGCGATATTTGAATGTTTCTTCTACAGCCAGAGCAAGCTTTTATCTATACAATACCGAAGAGGACGTTGACAGGCTTGTTGACGGCCTCCAGCAAACAAAGGAGTTCTTCGGTTATGGAATTGGATGATTTATACCGCCGTGTCATTATGGATCATTACAAAAACCCGCGTAACCGCGGCACCTTGGACGAAGATGCACTTACCATTAACTTGAACAATCCAACGTGCGGCGACCGCATTACACTGCAGCTGCAAGTGGAAGATGGCATTGTGAAACAAGCGAAGTTTACCGGCGAAGGCTGTTCGATCAGCATGTCCTCGGCATCGATGATGACCGAAGCTGTGACGGGCAGAACAACGGATGAAGCACTTGCACTTGCAGAGCGATTCTCCACCTTTATCAAAGGCGGGGAGGCTGAGTTTGAAGAGCTGGAAGATATCGAAGCTCTGTCAGGCGTAAGCAAATTCCCGGCTCGAATTAAATGCGCTACGCTCTCTTGGAATGCGCTGCGTAAAGGAATCGAACATCAGAAACAATAAAGCGCGGTTACCGCGTTTGGTAGGAGGCTATTACGATGGCTAAAGAAATGCCTGATTTAGAAGATTATAAATATGGTTTTCGCGATGAACATAAAGCGATTTTCTCATCCGGTAAAGGTCTGACTCCTGAGATCGTTCGTACGATTTCGGAGATCAAGAACGAGCCGGAATGGATGCTTGAGTTCCGTTTGAAGGCGCTGGAGCAGTTTTACAAAATGCCTATGCCTAAGTGGGGCGGCAACATGGATGATCTGGATTTCGACGATATCCAGTACTATGTTCGTCCTTCCGAGAAGCAAGGCAAAACGTGGGAAGAGGTTCCTACGGAAATTAAAGAAACCTTCGATAAGCTCGGTATTCCTGAAGCAGAGCAGAAGTTCCTTGCAGGGGTATCCGCTCAGTACGAATCCGAGGTTGTTTACCACAGCATGCAAGAAGATCTGGAGAAGCAAGGTGTTATCTTCACAGATACAGACACGGCTCTTCGCGAATATCCAGAGATCTTCAGACAATATTTCGGCACGATCATTCCTCCGGCAGATAACAAATTTGCAGCACTGAACAGTGCGGTATGGTCCGGCGGCAGCTTCATCTATGTTCCAAAAGGCGTGAAATGCGAAATTCCGCTTCAAGCGTACTTCCGTATCAACTCCGAGAACATGGGCCAATTCGAGCGTACACTGATCGTAGCGGACGAAGACAGCTTCGTACATTACGTTGAAGGCTGTACAGCACCGATCTACAGCACGAACTCGCTTCATAGCGCAGTAGTAGAGATTCTTGTTCTCAAGAACGCTCGCTGCCGTTATACGACGATTCAGAACTGGGCTCCGAATATTTACAACCTTGTTACGAAACGTGCCGTTGCCGAAGAAAACGCGACAATGGAATGGGTTGACGGAAATATCGGTTCCAAGCTGACGATGAAATACCCTGCAGTCGTTCTGAAAGGCCGTGGCGCTAAAGGCATGGTGCTTTCGATCGCAGTAGCGGGTAAAGGCCAGCATCAAGATGCAGGCGCGAAAATGACTCACCTGGCACCGGATACGACTTCGACGATCGTTTCCAAGTCGATCAGTAAACACGGCGGTAAAGTAACGTACCGCGGTTTGGCATCCTTTGGTCGTAACTCCGAAGGCTCCAAAGCGAATATCAAATGCGATACGCTTATCCTCGATAATGAATCGACGTCGGATACTATTCCGTACAACGAAATCATGAACGACAACATTACGCTTGAGCATGAAGCGACAGTTTCCAAAGTTTCCGAGGATCAGTTGTTCTACCTGATGAGCCGCGGACTTACTGAAGCAGAAGCTACACAAATGATCGTAATGGGCTTCATCGAACCGTTCACGAAAGAGCTGCCGATGGAATACGCGGTTGAGATGAACCGTCTTATCAAGTTTGAGATGGAAGGCTCTATCGGTTAATACAATTCAAGCATAATAAAAACTCCGAATCCTCTTTGAAGAGGTTCGGAGTTTTTTGTTGATTGATGAATTACATGAATACTTGTTTGACTTCAAGATTTCGTATGACGGTAAGATCAACGAAACGATTTTCAATGCGAACCAAGGGCCGGAAAAATTCGGATGGATGAGTCATAATGATCGTTCCCGTTTCACCGGATACAAGTTCGACTTGCTTACCGATAAAATTAGGAATCATGTGTTTGATAAAGGTATGTGTCGTAAAGGCATCCAACTCCGTGTAGCTCATTCGGTAGAGTTCTTTCAGAACGAAGAGCAGGTCACGCTTCTTCTGGTAGACCCGTGAGGAAATCATTGCACTGTACACATCGGAAACTGCAACGATTTTGGAGACGGGATGGAGGTCATCGCCATGTAAGCGGTTCGGATATCCTGTACCGTCAATTCGTTCGTGATGCTGCAGGGCTACAGTTGCGGCGAGCGACTCGCCGAACGAATCTCTAATAATTTGATGCCCGTAAATCGTATGTTTCTTAATCAATTCAAACTCGTCATCAGAGAGTTTGCCGGGTTTATTAAGTATTCCGTCTGTGATTTGGCATTTGCCGATATCATGGAGGAAACCGGCTTGTCCGATCTTGACCGCTTCTTTCTCGGAATAACCTAGCCAAGAGGACAAGTAGTAAGAAAGCATTCCGACTTGAACGGAATGCTGATACGTGTAATCATCCTTCGTATTAAGCAGAAGCAGCATAGAGACGACGTCGCGTTCCATTCTGAAATTGTCTACCAGCGGTTGAAACGTATGTACGACGTCATCCTCGATAATTTTGCCGTTCTCCATCGCATCAAGAAACAACTGTTCATAACCATTCACAGCATCTTGGTAAATAGGTTGTACAGTAGGAATCCACTTGGGATTAATCCCTGATTCTATCGTTCTAGCCGATTCCTCTTGTTTCCTAGAGAAAATATCGACATATTCAATTTGATGCTGAAATAGTTTTGAAATTTCTCTGGCGTATAGCTCAGTTCCTTCAGAGAGTACATGTAATCCGTAGCTATTAAATGTATCGTTACTTAATTTATCTCCGTCTCTAAGCTCTGTCACATGAATCCGCATAATTCACCTCGAATGACTTATCAATTAGGCTAAGCAATGATAAGACCATGGTAGCAATAAAATGCAGAATTGGCAATGAGAGTACAAAAAAAACAGTACTTTATACCCTGTAATTATCTCCTAAAAACTTACTAAAAAAGTAATTAAAAACCTACTCTAATGGTGTGACGGGGTTCCACGGACCTAGCTGATGTCCTTTCCATTCGGAACCGTCTTCCCAAATTTCTCGTTTCCAGATCGGGACAATTTGTTTCAATCGTTCGATTGCGTATCGGCTTGCATCATAACAGTCGCCGCGATGTGGGGCAGAGACGGCAATGACGACGCTGATCTCGGCTATTTCAACAACACCGATCCGGTGTGCGATAGCAACCATGGCGCCAGGCCAGCGAGATTCGATTTCCTCGCCGATTTGCTGCAAAGTCTTAACGGCCATAGGGATGTACGCTTCATATTCGAGGCGAATGGTACGCGCGCCGTGCGTCCATTCCCGAGTCGTACCGGTGAATGTAAGCGCAGCACCGTTATTAGGCACGATGACAAGCGCTGTAATCGCTTCTACCGACAGCGGTTGGTCTGTTACTACATAGCGATCAGCAAGCGCTGCTTCGGTCTCGACTGCACCTTGTTCCGCTTCCCCGCCTGATACAGGAGGGAGCAGCGCAAGTTCATCACGAGCCTGAAGAAGCTGCTCATCTGAGGCGTAAGCCTGATTGCACGCCATGAAAGAAATCGTAATCAACGAAGCATCGGTTGGGTAACGAGTGATCAGCTCCTGCTTTAATTGCTGCACGGTGAGCTCGGATTGATCCAGCTCAAGCGTGATAACAGCTCCGCCAAAACGCTCGGACAAACCAGCAAACAGGTGGATATTCCATTTTACAGACATAGGTTTAACCTCTCGCAATCGTAATGTTAATGGTCTCCATAGCATACCATAATGTGTCCAAAAATGTTATGCTAGAGGCATAGACTGGGGAACCGAGGAGGTGAGCGGAAAATGACCGCATTAACAGATCGATTTGGACGCGTGCATGATTATTTGCGCATTTCCGTTACGGATCGTTGCAATTTACGCTGCCTATACTGCATGCCTGAGGAAGGTGTACAGTTTGAACCTGCGGAGAATTTACTTAGTTATGATCAAATCACCGAGGTCGTGCGTGCTGGTGCAAGCTTAGGCATTTCGAAGCTGCGAATAACCGGTGGAGAGCCACTCGTCCGCCCTGGCCTAGCAGGTTTGGTGCGACAGCTTGCAGCCATTCCGGGCATTAAAGACATTTCAATGACGACAAACGGCGTTCTACTCGCTGATCAAGCAGAGGCACTTCGCGAAGCTGGCGTTAATCGTGTAAATATCAGTTTGGATACGCTCGATCCCGCTCGTTTTCAATTTATTGCAAGGCGCGGTGATTTGAAGCGTGTTTTGAAAGGCATAGAAGTCGCGGCTCAAGTCGGTTTTGCTCCAATCAAGCTCAATTGCGTGCTGCTTAAAGGCATTAATGAAGATGAGATTGCGGCATTTCTGCGCATGGCTTACGACCAACCGCTTCATGTGCGATTTATTGAATATATGCCGATTGGACATGCCGATGACAATTGGAGAAATCATTATTTACCCCTTACACGCGTCCTGGAAATCGCTGAGGAGAATGGCTTGAATATTTCGCAGATTCACGATGTGCAGGGAAATGGGCCATCCGATGACTACCGGATTGAAGGCGGCAAAGGCTCCTTCGGACTTATCCATCCTGTGAGTGACCAATTCTGCTCAAGATGCAATCGTCTAAGGTTGACCGCTGACGGTCATATTCATCCTTGCTTATACTGGGTAGATGAATTGAATGTTAAGCCTGCCCTTGGCGATGCGGAGAAGATGCTTGAGCTGTTTAGCAAGGCGATGGCGATTAAACCGCTTAATCATGAAATGGCTGCGAAGCTTTCGAATGAAGCACAAAGCCATGAACCTACCGGAAGACGGATGTCGCAGATCGGCGGATAATATTATTTTCGGGGAAAAGAGAGGGATTGGCATGACCGTTCAATCGGGGAATACTTCGATTATCATCACATACACAGGACAAGAGCCTGTTAACATGACAGCTGATGAAATGGCTCAATTGGCAGGCGCAAGCTTTCCGTTATCAAGTCGAATCGCCGGCGGTGCCGGGGAAGCGTTCGATTTCGGAGCATGGTTCGAAGCTTGGTGCATCAGGCAAGGGATTGCCGCTGATGCGCCGCTTCCAACTCATCTGAAAGTTGAAGCCGTCGATACGTTTGAAGCCCTTATTCCTTGGGAGCAACTAAAGGATGCTGCAGTGCAGTACGCCATCGATGAAGCGCCGCTGCCTAAAGGCGGACCGATTCGACTGTATGTGCCCCATGGTTCAAGCGAATGCTTAAATGTAAAAAGCGTTTTCGTATGCAAGTTCATCCATGACGAAGAGAAACGCGGGGAAGTATCCTACGGCTTTAAGCAAACCTTCTCGGCAGAAGAGATGCGATTAAAGCGGTAGTCCTTGCAACCGGGAGGCAAGCATGATAGAAAAGGCAACGGATGCACCTGATGTCGTTTTGCTACATAGTAATGACATTCACAGTCGTTTGGAGCAAGCGGCCAAGATGGCTGCATATATCGAGGAAACACGGCGTATATACGGGGCTGAGCATGTACTTACCCTTGATATCGGCGATCATATGGACCGGATGCGTGTGGAAACGGAAGCAAGCGACGGCTTAGCTAACATTGATTTGCTGAATGCTGCAGGCTATGAAGTTGTAACGATTGGCAACAATGAAGGGCTGACTTTTACACCGGAGCAGTTATCGGAAGCTTACGGAACACGAGCATCCTTTAAGACGATCTGCGCCAATTTCTATCAGCTCGAGGATGGTAAACGTCCGTCATGGCTGCTTCCAAACACGATTATTCATAAAGGGAAGCTGCGCATCGGCCTCATTGGCGTGACGGCTGCTTTCGCTGAATTTTATAAGCTTCTTGGATGGAATGCCACTGATCCACTGGAGGCCGTGGCGGAGCAAGTCGAAGTACTTCGGTCTCAGGTGGATGTGTTAGTAGTGATGTCGCATGTCGGCATTATGCTGGATCGCCAAATGGCTGCTCAAATTTCAGGCATCGACCTTATTCTAGGCGGCCATACCCATCATTTATTTGAGGTGCCGGAAGTGATTGGGGAGACGTCTCTCTGTGCGGCTGGAAAATTCGGTGAATATGTGGGGCATGTGGAGATTAGGATGGAGGCCGCAACGAATCGACCGATCATTCGTGCGATCTGTGTACCGATGGAGAAGCGGGACCAACAGCCTGAGGCGACCGAACTAATCGACGGCTTTAAAGCGGATAGCAGACAACGTCTCAGCCGAGTCATAACTATACTGGACGAACCTATGCCTGCTAGTAGCGAGCATGAAACGCCGCTCGGCAATTTGCTCGCCGCCGGCCTGCGGCGTAAAGCCGATGCGGAGATTGGCATCGTCAATACGGGGCAGCTGCTCAGCGGCCTCGCCGCAGGAGAAGTGACGGCTGGCGATTTGCATGCCCTCTGCCCATCACCGATAAATCCATGCCGGATGAAGTTGACCGGCACTGAAATCCGCTTGTCGCTTGAGGAGGCGCTCCAACGCGAATATGTGGATAAACCGATCCGTGGGTTCGGTTTCCGCGGGCTTGTCCTCGGTACGCTTGCCGTAGATGGACTCGAGATCCATTATTCGCCGGAGCGGACGAATTACAACAAAATCTCGTCCATTGTAGTGAATGGTCATCCTTTACGGGATGATGGGGTCTACATTGTTGGGACGATCGATATGTTTACCTTTGGTGCCGGTTATGAGAAAATCAAATACGGCACAGACGTTACCTATTACTTGCCCGAATTTCTACGCGATGTGCTGGAACATGAGCTGCTCGATAAAGCGGCGATTACGGAGAGTTTTCGGCAGCGCTGGATCGTAGATGAATTCAATTACGAATGAAACGACTAGTTTAGGCTTAGAAAGAATCGTTTCTGCAAAATGCTTAGGAGGATCTAATGGGAGATATTATTCACGCGATTATTTTAGGAATTGTTGAAGGGTTAACCGAGTTTCTGCCCGTATCGTCGTCGGGCCATATGATTTTGACTAATAAGCTGCTTGGGATTGCATCGGATGATCAGGCGATCGTTACGTTTGAAATTGTCATTCAGTTAGGTGCTATATTAGCAATGGCCATTGTTTATAGGGATCGCATTCTCGATTTGTTTGGCCTATCGCGCAAATCGCAATCGATAGGCTCACTTTCCTCAGGAAGACTCAAGCCTCGCAAATTGAACTTGATCCACGTTGCGCTTGGTATCGTGCCTGCCATGCTGCTTGCATTACTGCTCAAAGATGTCATTAAAGGAGAAGGCTTCAATCAGACGCCGGTCTTGATTTCACTCGTCGTCGGCGGGATCTACATGATCGCTGCTGAGAGACTGCAGAAGACGCGCACAATCAAAGTCGTTTCGGAAACGATGGACGACATTTCTTATAAGCAAGCTTTCGGTATAGGGTTGTTGCAATGTTTGTCGCTATGGCCGGGTTTCTCCCGTTCGGGTTCTACGATCGCCGGCGGAATGCTGACAGGAACAAGCTATAAAGCAGCAGCAGACTTCTCGTTTCTCATGGCAATTCCGATTATGGTCGCAGCTACCGGCTATGAAATGCTCGACAACTACAAGTTTATTGAGGGCGACAATTTAATGTTCTTTATTGTAGGTTTCCTCGTTTCCTTCGTCGTTGCATGGCTTGTCATCGTGTTGTTCCTGCGCTTCATTCAGAAGGTAAGATTGACTCACTTCGCTATTTACCGTTTTGTATTGGCGGCTTTGTTCTGGCTGTTTGTGATGAGCTAAGAAAAATAACATGAATATGTCGATATTTGGCGAATCGGTTATTGCTCTTTTTTCTCAAATCCCTTACAGTAACATTACGAGGTTTTGTGAAATTCTAGTAAGTTTCGGATTTTAATCGAACTTTCACTAGTATTTTTCAGGGAAGAAACATACCAAGCCGACACTGTACGGCATAGCATTTCTTCTTACCTAGCCTACAATTTAGGAAAATAGATGCAAGGCAGGAGTCGATACGATGCGATTATTGCCCACACAGATGTGCCGGCCGGGCATGAGACTAGCTAAAAAGATATATTCCGAGGATGGACTAGTCCTACTTGGGGAGAATGTCGAATTATCGGCAAAATTGATAACCCGCCTCTATGAATGCGGCGTGCATTTTGTCTATATTCAGGATCCGCGGACAGTTGATCTGGTCATTCCCGATATAATTAGTGAAGAAACGAGACATAGGGCGCTAAGCGAAATTAGGACGAATTTCCGGGATTTAATGGATCGTCCTAACCGGAAGAGCGGCGTAACTTATCCATATATAGCGAAATCATTCAAACAAATAATGACGATGGTTATCGATGATTTGACGGATCAGAAGGATGCTATGATCATGCTCATGAACATGGGCATCGTGGATGATTATTTGTTCCAGCATTCGCTGAATGTATCGGTCTATACAACTTTGCTTGGCATCGCGCATGGTTATTCCAGGGACGAGCTGATGACGCTTGGACTTGGCGCCATGCTGCATGACATAGGCAAGACGCAAATCAGCACGAACATTCTCAAGAAGCAAGGCTCTCTGTCCAGAGATGAGTACGAAGAAATGAAGCGGCATGCGGAACGCGGTTATTATCTATTAAAGGATGAGCCGAATATCCCGCTGCTTGCTGCCCATTGTGCCTACCAACATCATGAGCGGCTGGATGGGAGCGGTTATCCGCGCGGCATTAAAGGAAACGAGATTCACGACTATGCGAAGTGGATTGGACTTGTCGATTCTTATGATGCAATGACGACAACTCGGATTTATCGTAATCCGCTGCTGCCGCATGAAGCAGTAGAATCACTTTACGCCGGTACCGGAACGTTATACGAGCAGCGGATGCTTCAGTTGTTCCGTGATAAAGTGGCGATTTACCCACTCGGCATTACCGTGAAGTTTCATTCCGGAGAGAGCGGTGTCGTCGTAGATATCAATGCTTCCTGCCCGCATCGGCCTGTTGTTCGTATCCTGAACAACGAACTCGGCGAGGAGCTTAAGGTGCCTTACGAGGTTGACTTATCGAAGCAGTTAACGACGATGATTGTAGGCGTGAATGAAGATCAACCTTTTGCAGAGGCTTACTGAGGCGCGTACTTGCTCCAGCAACCCAATTCAATATGGTAGTCCGGGGAGCCGAGCAGGCTCCTTTTCGTTTTTTCACCCATTGTGTTTGCAACGAGCGACTTCGGACATTACAATAAAAGAAAGCTATTTAAGAGCGTGCGAATATCATGACAAAGTAAGGTGCTGACACAAATGCAGAATGCTATACCTTTTGTACAACCGGATTCAAAGTTATTATTCACTCCCGCGAAAGATCCGTGGGATCCGATTCTTTCCCTGCGCGAGCATGGTCAGCATGTGCTGACGAGCGTTGAGATGACACTATCGAACTTATGCAACATGCGTTGCGAGCATTGTGCTGTTGGCGACACATTAGTGATGGCTGAGCCTGAGAAACTGCCGCTCGATACGCTGCTGCGCAGATTGGATGAAGTCGAGCATCTGAAGACGATCAGCATTACAGGCGGTGAACCGACATTCTCCGCGAAAGCAGTGAAAGACTATATGATTCCGCTGCTGAAATATGCACGCAGTCGCGGTGTATCCTCGCAAATTAACTCCAATGTCACATTGGACTATGGCAGGTACGAAGCGATCGCGCCTTATCTGGATGTGATGCACATCTCATTTAACTACACGAGCAGCGATGATTTTCACCAAATAGGCTTCGCCAAAAGCGGGCATCCTGTTTTGAAGGAAACGGCTGCACGTATGTATGATCGCATGATTGATAATGCAAGACGACTAAGTGACGGCGGACTATTCGTATCGGCAGAGTCGATGATCAATTTCCGGACTTATAATAAAATGCCTGAGATCCACAAGATGATCCTTGAAATGGGCTGCAAGCGTCATGAGGTTCATCCTATGTATCCTAGCGCATTTGCAGCGGATCTGCCTGTCATTTCGCAGCAGCAGATGCGAGATGCCATTACTTCCTTGCTGGACAGCCGGGACCCGTCTGTATGGATGCTCTTCGGCACGCTGCCGTTCTACCACTGTAATGAACAAAAGGAAGATCGCGACCTGCTAGCGAGATTGGCGGCAGCGCCGCTCGTAACGGTACGCAACGATCCTGACGGCCGCAATCGTTTGAATGTGAATTTATTTACAGGCGATGTGTTCGTAACCGATTTCTCTGATGTTCCGGCGTTTGGCAATATAGGAACGGATCGATTGGATGATCTGTTCGGCCAATGGCTTGCGCATCCGCTTGCGCGCAGCGTAGATTGTCACTGCCCAGCAGCCTCATGCTGCGGACCAAACCTGCTCGTGAAAGATATGTATTACCGGGATGTCGACTTTGGAGCTCGACAAGCCATCCTATAATATAGATAGAGCGGCGATATGCCGATGAGAGGAGCGGACGAAGCCTTTGCATGAATTTGAAGCAGGCCGAATTCTGTTGAATTTAAGTGTAGTCCTTATTCTTGTATTGTTGAACGGTTTTTTCGTAGCGGCGGAGTTCTCCCTGGTTAAGGTCCGTTCATCGAGATTGACTCAGCTGTCAAACGAAGGGCATAAGAGGGCTAAATACGCGCTGACAGTAAACAAAAAGCTCGATGCATACTTGTCAGCAACGCAATTCGGTATTACATTAGCTTCTCTTGGCCTTGGTTGGGTAGGAGAGCCGGCAATTTCTGATCTTATCGTTGAACCGTTGTTTTTCAAATTCGGCTTGACCGATGAGACGCTCGTACATACGGTTTCGATTATTATTGGATTTCTCGTCATTACCTTTCTGCACATCGTACTTGGAGAACTTGCGCCTAAATCGTTGGCTATTCAGAAATCAGAAGAAACTTCATTATGGCTTTCGATGCCGCTGCTGATCTTCTACAAGATGTTCTTGCCTGTCATTTGGCTGCTCAACGGATCAGCAAATCGGTTACTGCGATTGTTTGGCGTTCAGCCTGCCAGCGAACATGATTCGGCACATACGGAGGAAGAAATTCGCATTCTGATGAATCAGAGCGCCAAGAGCGGTATTATCGACAAGGATGAACTTCGTCTGTTTGATAATATTTTCGAATTCAGTGACAGGCTTGCTCGCGAGGTCATGCTGCCAAGGACAGATATGGACTGTCTATATGCGGATCACTCCTACGAAGAGAACATGAAGATCGTCTACGCCACCAAACATACTCGTTATCCGGTTTGTGTGGAGGATAAGGATCAACTCATCGGATTTGTGCATATTACGGATTTACTCACATCCGACCCGGATGAGGAGCAATCCATCCAAAAATATCTCCGCCCTATACTCAATGTGCCGGAATCGATGGAAATCAGCCATGTATTGAAGCTGATGCAGCGCAAGCATTCACAGCTGGCTATCGTTGTGGATGAGTATGGAGGAACTGCCGGTATGTTGACGACAGAGAGTATTCTGGAGGAAATTGTCGGCGAAATTCATGATGAATTTGATAATCAACAGCCTAACATTGTCGTTAAAGGGGATATCACCTCCGTAGACGGTCGGACGCTGATTGAAGAAATCAACGATATGTTTAACTTAGATATTGAGGATGAGGACGTCGATTCGATCGGCGGCTGGCTCTTCACGCAGTTGGAGGGTAATCCGGATAAAGGCAAGAAGATTATCGTGGATGATTACGCTTTTGAAGTGGCGGAAAGTGAACGATTGCGAGTGCTGCGTGTATTCATCTACCGAGTGAAGAAGCAAACCGAACAAACACAGGGGCAAGAGCAGCAGGATGAAACGGAATAAGTAAGTAGAGGCTGGCGCTTCGATCATCATGGATGATTGAGGCGTCAGCCTTTTTCTTTGTCTGCCCGTACTATTCCCCGGGAAATCAAAAATGTGATATTCATCAATTCTACAGGAACATTTACTGGGCGAATGTCATATGATTAGAAATGGAATTTTGTTACTGCTCCGTTCCGATTATATTCGATTACTAGGAGGAATGCAGGTGAATGCGATGAAGCCAACACGAGATTGGTACCCCTTCGTAGGTCCGTTCGATCCTTGCCCGCCTAAATATGTGAAATCCTACTACGTACCGCCGAATGAATTTATTCCCTACCAGCCCATGAATTTACCGCAATTCTCGCTGGCAGATGCACTAAAATTGGGGACGCTTTGGCCGGCATTATATGGTCCTTATGAGGCGAGAAGCAGTATGAGGGGGCAGCAGGATGAATAAGCAGCTGGACGAAAATTATTATCAGAAGCTGCTTGAGCTGCAGCAGCTTGATTTTGCCTTAGTAGAGCTGACACTATATCTCGATACGCATCCTAATGATCTGCAGGCGCTTCAGCAGTTCAATCAGTTGGCACAGCAGCGTCAGCAATGCGCCTTGCAATTCGAAATGCAGTATGGACCGCTTATGCAATTCGGACACAGCTACTCCAAATATCCATGGCAGTGGGTTGAATGCCCGTGGCCATGGCAAGTGTAAGAGCCGACTTGCAGGTGTAGAGTGGAGAGGAGGAGATTCCATGTGGATTTATGAGAAGAAGCTCCAGTACCCCGTTCGGGTCAGCAAATGTGATCCCAAGGTGGCCGGCTATCTGATCGAGCAGTACGGCGGAGCCGATGGTGAGCTGTCAGCGGCGCTGCGGTATTTAAATCAGCGGTACTCTATTCCTAACAAAGTGATCGGCCTGCTTACGGATATTGGTACGGAGGAATTCGCTCATTTGGAAATGATTGCTACCATGATCTATAAACTTACGAAAGATGCGACACCGAAGCAGCTTGAAGAAGCGGGACTTGCTCCAAGTTATGTAAATCACGATAACGGCCTTTTCTATAGCAACGCCTCGGGTGTGCCGTGGACGGCAGCCTACATAGCGACGAAGGGAGATCCGCTTGCTGATTTGTATGAGGATATCGCAGCTGAAGAGAAGGCTCGCGCGACGTACCAATGGATTATCGATATGACCGATGACGTGGATTTACAAGATGGTCTCAAATTTCTGCGTGAGCGTGAAATTGTGCATGCAATGCGCTTCAAAGAAGCGGTCGAGATGATCAAAGCCGATCAGAGCACGAAGAAAGTGTTCTAATACGATCGCGTTCAAACTGAGTACGAGTACGAAGCTGGCCCTCACGCGGAGCTGGCTTTTTTCATTTTTCATAAGCGATTTTTGACGAAATTTAACTAGTTTTGTCAAAATCTTCTTTCGACTGAAACTTTTATATTCCGCCTCGCGTTTACAAGTTACAATGTGTTTGAAGTCTGGGAAAAGCGAGGCGGAGGATGGACATACAATCGAATGTACCGACAACGAGAGAGGCATCTAAGAAACGTTCTGAAACTCCACTACAGCACCAAGCGACGACCAACCATGGTTTTAGAAGGCGATGGAAAAGAATGGTCCGCGTGATGACCATAGGCGGGATCATCCTTCTGATGCTTGGCATTACCGGAATTGGGTGGCTGCTTCTGACACCGTCCGGCAGCAACTTTCGCTATCTGATGGCAGATACGCTGATTACTACGCAGCACAGGCATTGGGCGAAGTACATTATCGGACAGCATGAGCTGGATGTGCGTGTACAGCAATATCAGCAGCGCTTTAATGCAATGGGAGAAGAACGAGATACACACGAAATACATCCGCAGCTGCAGCCGCAGCCGGTCGAAACAGCCTTACCTGCCATCGCGCAGCCGGAAGTAAAGCCGCTGGTTGAAATCGAGGAGATATCGGGTACAGGCTATAGTGGGTATGTAATGACCGTGAATGATCCGACGAAAATCCGAATCGGCGTTCCATCGAAACAAGGCCGTGGTGAGCGTGTACGGAGCATGGTGGAGCGAACCGGAGCGATAGCAGGCGTTAATGGCGGGGGCTTTGCCGATCCGAATTGGCAGGGGAATGGCTTTCAGCCGATTGGCATCGTCATGTCTGGCGGGAAACTGTTCTATGATGATTTGGGCAAATCGAAAACGACGCAAGTCGTGGGGCTGGCTCGCGATGGCAAAATGGTAGCAGGACGCTATTCACTCTCTGAGCTGGAGCAAATGGGCGTGCAGGAAGCCGTGACGTTCCAGCCCCGCATTATTGTGAATGGCAAGGGACTCATCAAGAATGCGGCAGACGGCTGGGGAATCGCACCTAGGACGGCCATGGGACAGAGAGAAGATGGAGCCATCCTTTTCGTGGTCATTGACGGAAGACAGCCTGGACATAGTATTGGAGCAAATCTCTATGATGTGCAGCAAATTATGCTGGAGCGTGGAGCTGTCATTGCAGCCAATTTAGACGGAGGTTCGTCCACTGTGCTCGTTAACGATGGTCATGTCGTCAACAAACCGTCGACTAAGAGCAGCGAGGGCAGATATTTGCCAACGGCCTTTCTGGTGTTCGAGCATCCAGAGCAAGCGAACATTGCGAATGTATGGGATGGACTTGGCCCGAAAGACATAGATCCCGGCAAATGGTAAATGCAGGTTGCGCGCCGGTCTTCTTTTCCAGTATGATAAAGGGCAATAATGCGAAAAGGGGATTTCTTCTTGCAGAGCAACGTTACATTGGCGCGGCCAGAGGCCATTATATTTGATATGGATGGTACATTGTTTGAAACAGATACGCTGCTCATACATGTGCATGAGCGTATCTTCGAAACGCTGCGGACAGAGGGTTTGTATATGCAGCCCACTCCGCCTGTAGAGAAGCTGCTGAGCTGCCTTGGCATGCTGCTGGAGGATATCTGGCGCAAAGTGATGCCGGACGGTACTGAGGCTGCTCAGCGACGGGCTGATGAGCTGCTGCTCCAATATGAACTGGAAGGCTTGGAAGCTGGAGAAGGCGAGCTCTATCCGCATGTCGCGGAGACGCTGCACTCACTCAAGGAGCAAGGCTTCAAACTGTTCGTAGCCAGCAACGGATTGGAACGTTATGTGAAAGAGGTTGCCCGCTACAAAGGGATCGCTCCTTTGTTTGATGGTTTGTACAGTGCCGGAGAGTATGGAACTGCATCGAAGATCCATCTCGTTGCTCGGCTCATGGAAGATCATAGTGTGAAGTCCGCTTGGATGGTCGGTGATCGTTCCTCCGATGTGGAAGCAGGCAAAGGCAATGGGCTTGGCGTCGTTGGCTGCGCCTATGCCGTGTATGGCCGTAAGGAAGAGCTTCAGGGAGCGGATGCGCTGATATCTGACTTCCGTGAGTTGCTCACGTTAACGCAGGTGTAGAAAGAATGGGCTGTCTCAAAAGTGTGCAAGGCGACTTTTGAGGCGGCCTTTTTTGTATGGTAAACAGGTTAGATGAACGGGGCTAGGGAACGGCTGCGGAGGAGTTGCCGGACAGTGGTGGGAAAGCGAGGGATGGAGAGCGAAGAGAGGTAGTGGATACCGCACATTGATGGGAAACTTCGTTCACACATTGTTACTGCACACTCTAGCAGGATAGCGAGAGTGGCTTGCAATAAGAGGAATCTGGTAACTCTAATTGGGGGAAGCGTTGTATGTAGTCCTTAGAGAGGTAACTTTACCTCTCTAAGATGGGTTTACGAAAAGTGGTTATAGCGAAAGCTGGATGGGACCTGCTCGCAGAGCAACCATCGTTGCTCCTTGTTAGCTTCTTGCTGGGTGAGAAAGGCTTAATCCAGCGAAGGCACCTGCTTCTCTTTGCGCCGTTTCTTCTGTTCGTAAAGCCAAACGGCATACTCCAGCGGCCTTATGATGGCTTGCTTATACGTTTCGCGTTCTCCTGCTTGCATGAATACTTCGCGAGCCGGCTTCGGATTCACCTCAAGCAGCCATATCTGTCCTCTTCGATCGATGGCAAGATCAAGCGCCAGCTCACATAGTCGCCCATAGGACTCCTCCAGAAAAGCCGCGATCTTCACGCCTAAATCTTCGGCCTTCAGGCGAATGTCAGTAGCGGTTTCCTCATTCTTAATCCAGTCGCTGAGCAGCGACTGCATCTTGATGGCTTGACCGCCGCCGTGCAGGTTGGAGGTAATGCTGCCAGAAGCCCCGATTCGTCCGGCGCAGCCGGTTACTTCCCATTCGCCGCTTCCATTCTTCTGCACAAGCATCCGGTAATCATGTACGCGGCCGTTCGGCAGCTTGAGCTGGATCCCTTGCTGCACGAGATAACGGTTTCCTTTCAAATCCCACGAAGCCAGCCGGCCTTGAATGTTAGAGAGTGAAGCTCGCTGTGGACGGACGATTCGCCGCTCTTGATCTCTGCCTTGGATTAAATATTCGCCGCCTTGCTGCTTCTCAATGCGAAGTATACCGCGGCCCCCGGTTCCGTTGATCGGCTTTAGATAAATGAGAGGATACTTGCGGATCATTTCCGTTAGATCGCTAGGATTCTCATATAGCCTTGTCATTGGGAGATGGGGGACGAAGTCATCTTCCTTGCGCATCGTGCGGTACACCGTCCACTTGTTGCGAAGCACCCTGTTTAGGAAGGTCAAGTGGCCGTATTTCTTGCGGAAATGACTGAGCTGAACAAAGCGATGGCTGCGCTGAATGCGGCAGCGATCATAGATCATATGGGGAAAAGAGCGCCATTTGCGCGTCCAGCTTTGAGAGACTGTGTCATAAATATGAGCATGAATCCGGTTATCTGAATAATTGACGTCTGCCGGTGTAAACACAAATACTTCAAGACCAAGCTTCTTGCCGGCCAGCGTCATGCGTTGGTAGATCGGTTTCTCCTCGAGCCATCCGTTATCGTTCAAATAGAGCGTCAGGATGCCGAGAACCGGCTGAACCATAGGGACTCCTCCTAAAAGGGTTTGCGGTGAAGAACCGATGGGAATCGGTGGTAGTTAACTCTCAAATCGCAGGGTCGGCTTGCCGGTTGGACCGGTATGCAGGCTCACGGCCTTCATACCGGCGCGGAAGCACATAGCCATGCTGGATGGATTATCGGAGGCGACGGTGCAAGTAAGCGAGCCCATGCGTTGACTGAGCGCCTTCAGCAGCGCACTTCCTGCGCCTTGCCCGCGGAACTCCGGGGAAACGACGACGAAGCATGCGCGTTCGCCGCCCTCGGCAGCAAATGCGCACGCAGCCAGCTTGCCGCTGCTTGAGATCGCCAGCGCAATCGCAGCAGAAGCCTCTCCGGCGCGGCTGCAGGCCAGCTGCGCCGCGGGAAGCTCCCGCAGCTCAACCAAGGCTGCATTCGTGATGCGATCGTCGCCATACCGGTATAAGAAGCGGGTAACTTTCTCCTTCGCAGATGCCCATTGGGACGGTGTTAGCAGTTTTACCTGCACGGCAAATCACTCCTCGCTATAGCCCCTTCAGCTTGAGCAAATATTGGCTGTAATGAAAAATACGCTCAAGCGAACGTTTGCGAATATCCGGTTCGTCGAATTTCATCGGCTTCGCGTTGGCTTCGAAGAACCAGATGCTTCCAAACTGGTCCACGCCAAGATCCATCGACATTTCCGCCAACCGTCGGCCGGAGCCGCGCTCGATTTGACGAGCGATAATTAACGCAGCGTTACGGGCCTTTACTAGCAGTTTACGTGCCTCATCTTGACCAAATACGCTGACAAGCAGCTTCTCAGGGTCTTCGATGCTTCCGCCGCGCGGTACATGTGTCGTGATGCTGTAAGTCCCGGCTACACGTGCGCCAATGCCGGAGATGTCCCACTGTCCGCGCCGGTTCTTCTGCACTAGCGCGCGAAGATCGAAGGAGCGTTCATTGTAGGCAGCGAGCTGAATGCCCTGCTGGGCAATGTAACGATCGCCGCTGCTTTCTTTGATAATGCGGGTCCACAGCTTCCCGAGCGTGCCGCAATTGTAGGTCGTGCTTCCGCGTTCGCCTTGAATCTTCAGGCGATAGGGTAGCGACTTCTCCTGCTGCAGCTGGATGGTCATGATGCCTTTGCCGGCTTTGCCGCTGACCGGTTTGAGATACAAATATTTATGCTTCAACATCATTTTTCCGAGTCCGCTAACCGTGAGCAGGCGGCGTGTAGCCGGGATGAACGGCTGGGTTGTGCGCGACTGCTTCAACCATTTGAACAGGCTCCACTTGTTGAAGAAAGCAGGATTAAAAATCTGAATGCGGGGATGTTTGACGCATACCGCAATTTTACGCCTCACTTCCGGCTGCAGCTCATCCTCACGGAGCGGAATGCGGTTATAGATAAGGTCAGGCAGCGGGAATTTCTGCATCTCCCAGCTATCTGTAGCCATATTGAAGGTAAAGCCGTCAAGCAGCTTGCGCTGAAACTTCAGCTGCTTGACGGTTAGCACATAAACCAGAAAACCGAACTCGGTGCCCATAGCAATAATGTCTGCGAAGTTTCCACGATTGCCTCGAAATAGCTGGATATCGTCCTCAATCGTTAAGATAGCGAGTACGGGCTGCTTACGCTGAATGGAGGCGGCTTCATCATCCGCCGTATCCTCGTGAATAACGAGAGCCATTAAGCTTCGCCTCCTTGCCTCGTGAACCTGCTTAAATACATGCAATGATCCAGAATATGACTAACGGAGTCACGTCCTTGCGCGCGCAGTGCAGGGTGGCTGAAGATCGACCGGCCCGGCTTAGCGTTCGCTTCAAACATCCAAACATCGCCGTCCTTGTCGATGCCGATATCAAGTCCGAGTTCACCCAGCGTATGCGGGAAGTTGCGTTCAATCGCTTCGGAAAGCTTGATCGAGACATCTTTGGCTTTCGTCAAGATTTCATCCGAACGATCCCCGAAAGCCCGGCTGAGCGCCTGTTCCGGCGTAAGCAGCTGGCCGCCGTTCTTGATATGCGTGGTGACGCTTCCGCGTCCGGCTTTCTTCGCGCCGATACCGACCGGCACCCATTTGTTGCTGCCATTCTTGTGCATATGGAATCGGAAGTCGATCGGACATCCGTCAATTTCGATTAAGCGTACGCCTTGCTGGCTGACATAACGGCCGAGTCCGCTGCCGTGTCTAGTCTCCAGCATGCGCATCAGGCTTGTGAAACTAGTGAAACGAAGCAGCACATTCGTATCCCCTCTGCGGTATCTGGCAAAGTATCCGCGTTTGGGGTGATAGGTCAGCCGGTAAATCCCGATCCCAAGGCTTCCGGCAGAAGGTTTGTAATAAATAAATTGATGTTTCTCGAGCATCTCTTTGATTTTATCGGCTCGGGGGTTATTCACGGATTCCGGCAGATGCTCCAGCGCTTCAACATCCTGATCGAGCAGCTTATAGACATCGGATTTATTGAAGAAGCTCCAATTGAAGAATGGAACCCCTTTACGGATAAACTTCTCCCGCAGCGACATAATCGTAGATGTCGTCTCGGCAACGCGGCTTGGGAGGCGATTGTACACGACGTCTGGGAGCGGAACGACTTTCCGATACCAGCTTCCCGTACTGTTCAGGAAATACCCATTGATCGTCCCTTGATTCCAGTTCACATCGCGCGGAGTAAAAGCGAAGAAATACGCTTTGCGTTCTCCTGTGCGAAGAAGCTGCCGGATATAACCCGAACGTGCGCCAAACGGCGAATCGGCGGATCGGCTTCCATCTGTAAGCACGCCGATGAGCGGTCCGATTTGAACCTCATTATCTTCGCCTTGGATATAGGAGATGCTGCCAGCCTTCGGAACCCGGATGTATTGGCGAACGCCTGCAGAGAGGTAGAGATGATGGCCTTGCCGATCGATCGGCTTTACGGCAGCGGTTATGCTTTCATGACCAAGCTTTAATTGAATGGTTTTTTTGCCGGCGAGCTTCAGCGATTTAAGGAGTGAGCCCGACAGGTAAACGATTCGATCGCTTGATGGTGAGAAGTGTACATGACAAGATGTCAAACTCATGGATGAACCTCCTGGATGTATCTCCTTTGATTTCGTCCAAACTGATAAACCGGCTGCCTGCGAGCGGCGAGCTTCATGGCGTAACGAATCGGTCGTTCAATGGCCAGCCTCGCAGCGTTCTCGTCGCCTTCCAGCGCTTTCCGTCCCGGTTTGGCATTCGCTTCAAGCAGCCAGATCCGGCCGCCCTGCTCAATGCCATAATCGATACCAAGCTCGGCGAGCCTGCCAAAATGATTCTCCAGCGCAGCTGCAGCCCGCTCGCTGATCCAGCGAATTCGCCCGAGCAATCGCCCGGCGGTCTCGCTATCGAACTGTTCCGTCAATGCTTCCAGTGCGCTTTGGGCTGATCCGCCGCCATGTAAGTTGGCGGTTACGCTTCCTTGCTGCCCGGTCCGGACAGAGGCACCTGTAAACGACCATTTACCTGATTCGTCCTTCTGGATTAATACCCGGACGTCGTACGAGCGGCCATCTTTGCCGATTAGGGGCAAGTAAGGCTGAACGAGATACGTCATGGAAGAGACGAAACGATGGATCCAGCGGCATACGTCCTGCCAATTGTCGCGTGTGATCGCTAGGGGGCGGTTCTTTCGATCACGGCCGTCAATATGCCAGCCGTCTTCCCTCCGAAGCAGTCGAATGGCACCTTTTCCATGGCTGCCTGCAGAAGGTTTGAGAAACAATCCGTCGGGATATTGCTTCATCAGCTGCGTAAGTTCGGAAGCTCCTTCGTACTTGAAAGTCGAAGGCAGCCACGGCGACAGCTGTGAATCCCGTTCGAGCTCCCGATATACGTCGAGTTTGCCGGGAAGAGAGCCATTCAGCAGTATATACGGCTTTAAGCGTTTCAGTTCCGCAAGTGCGCAGGTTGCAAGCTTATATTGGGCATTCGTCCTCGGGAGCGAACGGTCATAGAGAACGTCAGGAAGCGGAAAACTTCCTTGCTGCCACCGGCCTTGCTTCAGCACGAAGCCCTTGATCAACCGAACCTGGCCTTCTGTAACTTGAGAAGCGCAGAATAAATAGACGAACAGGCCAAGCGACTGCCCAAACAGGGATAGACGACGGCAAAATAGATCCTCAGGCATCGCCGGAGGGAGATACTCCCCGTCGAAGCTTGCGGAGGGTACATGAGTCGGTTCGCTAATCATAATACCGAGGACGCTGCTGAATGGAGTATCAGCCATCACCGCTTCCTCCTTTTCGTTAGAATTCGGCCAGATGTCTTGCATAACGCACCATATTTCGAACGGAAGGACGGATTTTATTATCCTGAAGCGGTGTATTGTCGTTCTTGGATGGTTTGGAATTCACTTCGAGCAGCCACACCCGGCCACTGGCATCAAGCGCCAAGTCGATACCCAGCTCGCCGAAATGAGCGGGAATGTGTGTGTCGATCCCTTTGGCAATTTCAAGCGCCGCCCGCTGCAGCTTACCTGGTGCATCCTGACCGTTTGCACTGGACAAATTGGACTTGTTGACCGCTTCTCTCACCGTGCTGAGCGTGCCGCCGCGTGCCAAGTTCGACACGAAATGATGGTTGCCGGCCGTTCGAGCCACAATGGAAGTAAGCGCCCATTTACCGGTTTCGTTCTTCTGCACGAGCGCTCGGAAATCGACGGGTCTTCCCATAATGTCGATGAGATGCAGCCCTTGCTGGATTTGATAACGCACCGTTTTCATTTTCCCTGAAAGGGAAGCATAGAGCTTATCGATCCCTGCAAAATGCTGCCTGCGTGTTCCGGCCGTTGTGGCATACTGGGCGGAATAGGAATCAGCATCTAATCTGGAGATGCGGATGATGCCTTTGCCCAAGCTGCCGCGTACCGGCTTCAAGAAGACGGTATTATGCTTCAAGCACATCGACTTCAACACCTGAAAGCTGCGAAGCACATGTGATTCCGGCAGATAGCGAACGAGCGAGTGATCCTTTACCAGGGCGTCGAACACTTCGGCTTTATCGAGAAACTTCTCATTGAACACAATACTGTTATGACGCTGTTTGGTTTCTTTGATGAAGAGCTGTACATTAGGGCGGTTTTCAAGCTTGCGAGAGGTCAGGCGATTGTTGACGACATCTGGTGCAGGTACAGGGACTTTCCGCCAGCCATCGGAATAGACCCAGCCTTCGAGTGTGCTGAAATTGCCTGTAATATGGTCCGGTGTGAAGAAATAAACATGAGCGCCTTGCGCTTCGCAGGCGTCTACGAGTTCCTTACAGAACATAGTGATGGTTCCAAACGGCCGATCCCTGGCTTCAGGATCATCACGGCTAATAAGCACGCCGATTAGCGGGCCTACCGAGAGTGTGGCGTTCTCTTGTCGGTAACGGATTCGCAGTGTGGTGCTCGAGATCAGCCCCATTTTGCGGGCTAAGCTTTGCCCAATACGCATACCGTCAAACCGCTCGACCGGGACGACTTTTACATAATGGCGAAATGCACCGAATTTCAGCATAATCGGCTGACCTTGCGGTATTTTCCACTGTCTCAAGTAAGCATCACCGAGCATAATGGCATCATCCGGCAAGATGCCTGGGCTGATCACCTGAACGGCGACTTTCGATTTCAGCATCGACGGATCTCCTTCCAAGCTGGAGGATGACGACGTGCAGCTTGCGGTCTATGGGATTTTCACACGAATTACTTTCATCATATGAGGACATCTACCCCTTGGTGATTAGCGGACATCATGAAAAACATGGGGGAAAGGCCCTTTTTCAGAGATACTTGCCCCATCCGCAGGTCGTGCCAGCAGGAAGAGCATCTGCTAATATAGAACTAGAACAAGCCGGGCAAACGGTTGAAACAAGTAAGGGGGGCCACTGTGATAACAGGAGAAAAAGGTCTTGAAGCGCAGACGAAACACGAGCGACTCATGCAGTATATCCAGCAGCTCGAAATTGGTACGAAACTTTCTGTGCGCACGATGGCCGAAGAACTGGAAGTCAGTGAAGGCACTGCATATAAAGCGATCAAAGAAGCGGAGTCGACAGGGCTTGTCAGCACGAAAGAGCGGATCGGCACGGTCCGTATTCAGCGGAAGAACCGAGAATCGCTGGATCGGCTAACGTTCGGAGAAGTGCTTGATATCGTGCAAGGCGAGCTGATAGGCGGAGCGGCAGGACTTGTGAAAACACTGCATAAATTCGTCATTGGTGCGATGGAACTCGATGCGATGGTCCGTTATATTGATGCAGGCAGTCTTCTGATTGTCGGTAATAGGCAAGGAGCGCACGGCTGCGCGCTTGAGCAGGGGGCAGGCGTGTTAATTACAGGGGGATTTGGCACCAGTGAGGATATGAAACAGCTTGCCGATGAGAAAGGCTTGCCTATTATCTCATCCAAATATGATACGTTTACCGTCGCTTCGATGATTAACCGCGCCATGTTTGACCGTTTGATTCGTCAGAAAATCATGCTTGTCGAAGACATCGTTACCTACAGCCGTCCTGTTGAAACGATGAGACTAGGTGAGACGAAGGCCGATTATGTGTCACTTGCCAGCCGTGTCGGCGGGTCGCGTTTTCCCGTGCTGGACGATCGGGGCAGGGTCGTGGGCATCATGACAGCTAAGGATGCAGAAGGAGCACAGGATTCCCAATTGGTGGAACGGCTGATGACGCGCAGCCCAATTACGGCTGCGCCGAACATTCCGATTGCTTCTGCGGCACATACGATGGCAGCCGAAGGAATCGACCTGCTGCCGATTGTCGATAAGAATCGCAAGCTGCTGGCGGCGCTAAGCCGAAGTGAAGTACTGGAAGCGATGCGATATGCCGGGAAACAGAAAGAATCGGGTGAAACCTTCGATGAACTGATCGGAGCGGGCTTCGAGAAGAAAGAAAGCGAGCATGGAGGGGATTGGCTGTACGAGGGGCGAATTACGCCGCAAATGTCCGGGACTTTCGGAACTATTTCTGAAGGGGTATTGGTTACACTGATGAATCAGGCGGCACGGGGGCTAATTCGAGAATTAGGGAAGCGGGATTATGTCATTGAGAGCATGACGACGTACTTCGTTAGACCTGTCCAATTGGAAAGCGAAGTGGTCATCATGCCGAATTTGTTGGAGATGAGCCGCAAGAGCGCCAAGCTCGAAATCGAGTTGAAAGACCCCGGCGGCCTTGCTGCCAAAGCGCTGCTGACTGCGCAGCTGATAGATCCGTATTAATTAACCTTTCATCGAGCGGTAAACGCTGCCGTTGCGAAGTCCTGCGAACAGGTTAAACAGACCCAGAACGATGAATAGAGCGCCGATGATAACTTTTATCGTGGAGCCGCTGTAGGCAAGCATCATAAACAAAGCGATGAAGATTAACATGATGCCCATACTTATGTTCATCCGTGCTGCGTTTATACCACGAACGCGCGCGTCGGTAGAGCGGCGCGCCTGGAAGCTAAAATAAACCGAGAGCAGCGATGTGCCGCAAATAATAATAACGATCGCCCAATGTAATGCATTGACCATAGTGAAGAAAGCATCTCCTTTTAAGCTGTGCAGCTTGCAATATGTGCCTTATTGTACCATGAATCGAAGCTGCAAGCGAAATGGACTGGGGCTTCGTTGGATCAATTAATTTGACGTTGATTGAGAGAGGCTTTGAACCACACTTGAAGCACGTTATCGACGACGAGCATCGTTCGAATTTGCACAATAAACTCCTTGCCTTCCACCGCGTAAATTTTGCGGTCCAGCAGGTCCCAGGAAAGCTCGGCATTGGAATTGATTTTGTAAATACTGGTGCCCACAAAGACAGACAAGTCAGTCTTGAGCTTTGATTTGAGCGCTAATTTAACTTGTTCATTTGAGATGGGAGCCCCATCAGCCCCTTTATTATCCAGCAGTATCGGCTGAACGCTCTGAATAACGGTATGCTGGTCTTTAAATTTATTCAGCTTCTTGATTCGATCCTCATAGTCAATCAGCTTATCCTCAAGCGCAGTATTGCTGTCGCGGAGCGCATTGAAATTCATGAAAAAGATGGCGTGATAGATCATCGCGCCTATTATGGACCCCAACACGACATAAGCAGCCGCTTGCATCAGCCTCGTAAATCGTTCAAAAGGCGGTACCCTCATCGGTCAGACCGCCCCTCTGCATAACCACCGGACAAGTTCAGTTCCCATATGCGCACCGAGAAAAGCACACAGGATATACGCGATTTGCAGCACAACCGGTGAGAGATGCCCTTCGATCATGTTGCTTTCAATGACGCGCATCGGGTCAATCGTTCCGCCAACGGCCGCTACGAGCGCCCATATTTTCAGCCTTGACGCGGTTTCCAGCATAATGGCTGCAGGTGCTGCCAAGACGAAGACAGATCCAATGCCTGCCAGCATGGAGCCGCCGAATACAACGCCAAAGGCAATGAAGAAATCGATCGTTGCTTTGGATAAGAAGGAGTCCATTTATACGTTCACCCTTCCTGTGGAATGAGAGGACGTCATGCTCGTCCCCTAGTCCATTCTATGGGCGAGGAGGGCTTCAATATGATAAACTAGTATAAAATGATGCTTCGATAGAAAGAAAGAAGGAATAGCGATGAGCGGCGGACAAGACTTTGTACATTTACACGTTCATAGCGAATTCAGCCTGCTCGATGGGGCTGCAAGAATCCGAGATCTTGTGGATCAAGCTTCCGCGCTTGGCATGAAGGCGCTGGCCCTTACGGATCACGGCGTCATGTATGGCGCGGTTCCGTTTTATAAAGCCTGCAAGGCACAAGGAATCAAACCTATTATCGGCTGCGAGGTTTATTTGACGACGGGCTCGCGTTTCGAGAAAGGTACCCGCAAAGATAATCCGATTTATCATCTCATCTTGCTGGCCAAGAATGAGACCGGCTATCGTAACTTGATGAAACTGAGCTCGATCGGACATTTGGAGGGCTTCCATTACAAGCCGCGTATCGACTTCGAATCGCTCTCGCAGTATGCGGAGGGTCTTATTTGTCTTAGTTCTTGCTTGGGAAGCGAGATCGCCCAGCATTTGCTGCATGACCGAACGGAGCATGCGCTTCGATCGGCGAACAGGTACCGTGATATTTTCGGAGACGACTTCTACTTGGAGCTGCAAGATCATGGCATGCTGGAGCAGAAGAAAGTGCTGCAGGCGACACTTGCACTTGCGAAGGAAACGGGCATCAAGACCGTTGCGACTAACGACGTCCATTACTTGAAGCCGACGGATGCGGCTGTGCAGGATGTCTTGATTTGTATTGGTACAGGCAAAACGATTGAGGATGACGATAGGCTGCAAATGCTGACAGATCAGATGTATCTGAAGAATGCGGACGAGATGACAATGCTGTTCCGTCAGGCGCCGGATGCGGTTGCACGCACGGTTGAAATTGCGGAGAAATGCGACTTGGAGCTTACCTTTGGCCGAGCGCTGCTCCCATCATTCAGTCCGATTCCGACCGGAATGACGTCTTCGGCATATTTGGCCGCACTGTGTCACGAAGGATTGGAATCACGATATGCCGGAAACTCGGATTGGGCCTCAGATTCCCATTCGAAAGTACATGCGGTGACCAGACTGGAATACGAACTTGGTGTCATTGAGAAAATGGGTTTCAGCGACTATTTCCTCATCGTCTGGGATTTCATCCGTTTTGCTCACGAACAGGGCATTCGAACAGGTCCGGGACGGGGTTCCTCTGCCGGCAGCTTGGTTGCTTACACACTGAATATTACGGATGTAGACCCGATCAGATATAAGCTTTTGTTCGAGCGCTTTCTTAACCCGGAACGGATATCAATGCCCGATATCGATATCGACTTTAATGACGAGCGCCGTGATGAGGTAATCAGCTATGTCTCTGCCAAATATGGCGAAGAGCATGTGGCGCAAATCATTACGTTCGGAACAATGGCGGCTAAAGCTGCCGTACGTGATGTCGGCCGCGCCATGGCTGTTCCTTTTGCTGAAGTAGATCGGGCTGCGAAGCTCATCCCGAATCAGCTTGGCATTTCGCTGGAAGAAGCGCTGCGTATGAGTGCGGAGCTCCGAGAAGCGACTGAACGCCAGCCGAAGACAGGGGACCTGCTGCGGATGGCTTTGAAGGTGGAGGGCATGCCGCGCCATGCTTCGACGCATGCTGCCGGGGTTGTCATTTCCGGAGAGCCGCTTACGCATTATGTGCCGCTGCAGGCAGGCAGCGAGCGTACGGCGCTGACTCAATATTCCATGGAACATCTGGAATCCGTTGGTCTGCTTAAGATGGATTTTCTCGGACTTCGTACGCTGTCCATTCTTGAGCGGACGCTGAACTGGGTGAAGGAACAGCAGGGGATTACGGTTGATTTTCGTTTTATTTCCGATCAGGATCCTGCGACTTATGCGATGTTGACACGCGGTGAAACGACTGGCATTTTCCAATTGGAGTCAGCCGGTGTTCGCCGCGTGCTCAAAGAGCTGAAGCCGACACAATTCGAAGATATTGTTTCTGTCCTCGCGCTGTACCGGCCGGGCCCGATGGAGTTTATTCCCAAATTCATTCAAGGCAAGCATGGACAAGTGGAGGTTGAATATCCACATCCTTCGCTCGAGCCGATTCTGGCTGATACGTATGGCATTATCGTTTATCAAGAACAAATCATGCAGATTGCCTCATCCATGGCGGGTTTCTCGCTGGGAGAAGCGGATTTGCTCCGCCGTGCCGTATCCAAGAAGAAGCGTGAAGTGCTGGATGAACAGCGCGCCCATTTCGTGGAGGGCAGCTTAGCTCAAGGATACGAGAAGTCAGACGCCAATGCGGTCTACGATATGATTGTCCGTTTCGCAGACTATGGATTTCCCCGTGCTCATGCCGCTGCCTATGGCGTATTGGCCTTCCAGACGGCATGGCTGAAGGCGAATCATCCCACTCCGTTCATGGCTTCCATGCTGGCATCCGTGACGGGAAGTCAGCGCAAGACGGCTGAATATGTGGATGAATGCCGACGAATGGGTATCGATGTGCTGGCACCTGATGTGAACGAGAGCAGCGTGACGTTCACGCCTGTGAACGGAGCGGTACGCTTCGGTTTGGCGTCGATTAAGAACGTCGGTACACAAGCGATCGATTCGCTGCTGAAAGAGCGGGCTGAACGTCCTTTTGACAGCTTGCTCGATTTATGCCGAAGAGTAGACCTGCGTGTTGTGAACAAACGCGTA
Organism: Paenibacillus sp. N22P23; assembly: GCF_059383735.1. NCBI lineage: Bacteria > Bacillati > Bacillota > Bacilli > Caryophanales > Paenibacillaceae > Paenibacillus > Paenibacillus sp. N22P23. Next base: position 76,854 of record NZ_JBXENT010000002.1, on the reverse strand, counting down.
CTGGAGTCGTTAATTCAAGCAGGGGCTTGTGATTCGCTGGCAGGTCATCGCGCACAACTGATTGCGGTGCTGGATGAAACGGTAGATGCCGCACTGAAATGGCGCAAGGAACGCGAAGAATTGCAAATCGAACTGTTCGGCTTCGATGAAGTGCAGAACTGGGATATTGAGATGCCGGAGGTTCGTCCGTTTACAACGGGACAGCTGCTTGCTTTGGAACGGGAGCTGCTCGGCATGTATCTGTCAGGGCATCCGCTAGATGATCATAAGGCATTGCTTGAAGAGTTACCGCTTGAACGACTTGTTGATCTATCCGAAGCGCCTGAGGGCTCCTTCGCTGTCATTGCCGCGATGGTCGTGACGGTGAAGCCGTTTACGACGCGCAAAGGACAGTCGATGGCGTTTCTGGAAATCGAGGATCGCATCATGCGAGTGGAAGCCGTTGCTTTCCCGACGATTTGGCAGCGTCATTCGGGGCTGCTCGATCCCGGCAGCTTGGTTCTCGTCCTCGCGAATGTGCAGCATCAGGACGAGGATTATAAGCTGCTGATTGAGGATGTTGCATTGCTCGGAGGCGGCGGACCGGGCCAGGATGCGGCCTCGCAGGTGCAGCGCTTGCAGCGGCAAGCGCGCAGCAAGGCCGGGCGGACTGCCGGCGGCGCTTCGAGCGCGGATCGCAAAGGCAGCGCTGGGGGCGTTGGTGGTGGACCAGCTGGATCTCCGTCATCGGCGCAGCCGGCGAAGGCATCAGCAGCGCCGGGCTCTGGTGCAGCCTCGCCTCAAGGACAAGCGAAGCCTGCAGCGGCATCGACAGGTGCTGCTTCGCAGGGAGGCGAGAAAACGGCGAATCCTGCGAAGAACTACGCGGCGGAATCGACTCCGGCGAAGGTTTCTACCGCCGCAGCTCAAACCGTGCCAGCTAAGACATCAGCGCCAGCGCAAGCCAAACGCCCGCAGCGGCTCTATATCAAAATCGCTGCAGGACGCGAAGATTCCGCTGCGCTTGAGAAGCTGAAAGCACTGCTCGGAGGCAGCGCAGGTACTTATGAGACGGTGCTGTTCTACGAACGAGAAGGCCGAACTGTCGCCTTAAGCGATGCGTTTCGTATTAAGCCATCGCCGCAGCTGCTGCAGCAGATCGAGTCGATTTTTGGTAAAGGTTCTGCGGTCGTGAAATAATAGGGACAACCTTAGCGAGTGTTTGACAGAAGGTCGATTGTTGCTGAACTCGCTCTAACCAGCACGAATAATCGTTTTGTAAAGCCAGGCACAAGTTGTAACATGCCCGCATACATTTAGGAGACACAGAGCGCTATTAATTGGCTCTGCATTTCGCCGCTTGTGCGGACTGACGTTTGTCAGCTGACGATGGTTGTTGGCCGCTGGCGCTCCGCCCGATTCGTACAAGCAGATGCGGGGGGAATGTACAGTGTCGACCGACATGGAAAAATGGCTTAACAGACGTGGTGTATCAGTCGGTGATGTTGCGGATATCGTATTTTCGCTGCAGCGTCCTTATAATCCGGATCTCACTTACCAAGAATGTGAAGAGAGTGTGCATACGGTTCTTAATAAACGAGAGGTGCAATATGTACTGTTTACAGGCATTGCCCTCGATGAGTTAGCAGAGCGCAAACTGCTGCCTGAGCCGCTTCAAGCGATCATGGAAGCAGATGAATCCCTTTACGGGGTGGACGAAACGCTGGCTCTTGGCATTACCAACGTATATGGTATGATCGGCCTCACAAGCTTTGGGTACTTGGACAAAGTCAAGCCGGGCATCATTCGCAAATTGAATGAGAAAGGTCAACATGTGCATGTCTTTCTGGATGATCTGGTAGCCGGGCTCGCTGCTGCGGCATCTGCACGCATTGCACATCAGGATCCGAAGGCCAACCGGTACGAAATTGAGGATAGGTCGTAATCGGAACGAGCAGCACTTGGGGGTTCAAAATGGCTTCCAGCCTTGTGGCGTTGCGGTGAAAACTAAACATATGGTATCATTATGACATCATATGCCCAGATAACGTGAGTTTATATCGCGGCCAATGCGTTTACATGTACGCGCAGATGATCTTTTATCAATACTCAGGAGGTTCCTTCATGTGGACGGTTATCTACATCGCGCCGACGGCAAAAATTGCGGAGAGCATTAAAAACCGGCTGACCCAAGAAGGGTTTCTCGTAAAGATCAGACCGATTAATGTTTCCAAGCAACAGTACGAAATATTGGTCCCATCTGGCGAACTGGAAGAAGTGCAGGAAGTGTTAAATAACATTCTCAACTCGCAGCGTTAATGCCGTTTAGAGTGTGCCGAGGCGCGGGTGTAGCAAAAAACTATTGCGTACCCAAGGCGCAACGTTGTAAAATTCTAAACTGTTGCGTTCCAAGATGCGCTAGCCGGTACATCTAAAACTATTGCGTGCCAACAGCGCAACGTAGTACATCTAAAACTATTGCGTGCCAACAGCGCAACGTAGTACATCTAAAACTATTGCGTGCCAACAGCGCAACGTAGTACATCTAAAACTATTGCGCCCCCAAAGAGGTGTCTTTTGTGTTCAAGGACTTATTTCATAAAAAGAAATATGCCACAATTCCTTCGGGCCAGCCGAGAACGAAGCCGGATATTCCGGAAGGCTTAATGTCCAAATGTCCGAAGTGCGGCAATATTCAATTCAGCAAAGAAGTCGAGAAAAACTTAAAAGTATGCCCGGGCTGCGGCCATCATTTCCGGCTGAATGCTTGGGAACGAATCGCCATTACGCTCGATGAAGGGCGTTTGGTTGAATTCGATGCGGAGCTGGAGTCGGTTGATCCGCTCCCTTTCCCAGGGTATGCTACCAAGCTGGAAGCTCAGAAGAAGAGCTCCGGACTTAAAGATGCAGTTGTTACAGGAGAGGGGACGATCGGCGGATTGCCGGTCGTCGCCGCTTTCATGAGCTTTGATTTCTTTGCAGGAAGCATGGGTTCTGTCGTCGGTGAGAAAATCACGCGTGCAATTGAACAAGCCCATGCCAAGAAGCTGCCGATGCTCATCTTCTCCACATCGAGCGGCGCGCGGATGCAAGAAAGTATTCTAAGCTTGATGCAAATGGCCAAAACAAGCGCGGCACTAGCAAAGTTCCAAGGCGACGGCGGACTGTACATTTCCGTTATGACTGATCCTACAACAGGCGGCGTCTCCGCAAGCTTTGCCATGCTTGGCGACTTTAATTTGGCCGAGCCCGGTGCCCTCGTCGGTTTTGCCGGACGAGTGGTTATCGAACAGACGATTCGTCAGAAGCTGCCGGACAATTTCCAAACCGCAGAATTCAATTTGCAGCATGGACAGCTGGATAAAGTTGTTCATCGTAAAGAAATGAAAGCAACGCTAGCTAAATTGCTTGATATGCATTCGGTAAAGGGGGAAATTATCAATGGCGGGTGAGCTGCCGTTTGAGAAGCCGCTTAACGAGCTGCAGAAGAAGATCGAAGAGCTTAAGAAATTCGGCCAAGAGTCGGGCATTGATTTCAGCGATGAAATCAGCCGACTGGAGGACCGTTGTAAACAGTTGCAGGAAGAGCTGTACAATGAATTGACGCCAGCGCAGAAGATGCACTTGGCTCGTCATCATGGCCGCCCTACCTCTCTTGATTACATAGGGATGATTTTCACCGATTTCATCGAGCTTCATGGTGATCGTCTATTTGCAGATGATCTTGCTATTGTAGGAGGACTTGCTAAGCTGAACGGTGTACCGGTTACGGTAATCGGCCATCAGCGCGGTAAAGATACGAAGGACAACATTGCCCGTTTCTTCGGCAGTCCGCATCCGGAAGGATTCCGCAAAGCATTGAGACTCATGCAGCAGGCGAATAAATTCGGACGTCCTATTGTAACGTTGATCGATACGAAAGGCGCATATCCCGGGAATACGGCGGAGGAGCGCGGTCAATCCGAAGCAATCGCTCGTAATCTTCGCGAAATGGCCATGTTCGGCGTGCCGATTATTTGCGTGGTCATCGGGGAAGGCGGAAGCGGCGGAGCATTGGCACTTGGTGTCGGCAACCGTGTGCTCATGCTGGAGAATGCGATTTACTCGGTTATTTCGCCAAACGGCGCAGCATCCATTCTTTGGAAAGATGCTTCCCGTGCGGATGAAGCGGCTGCAGTAATGAGAATAACAGCAGGCGATCTGCTTGAGTTCGGTATCGTGGAAGAGGTTATCGAGGAACCTCAAGGCGGGGCGCACCGCGACTTGGCTGCGCAGTCTGAGACGATTAAAGAAGCGATCTGGCGCCATTTGGGCGAGCTGTCCAAGCTCAGTGCAGAGGAGCTTATCGAAGATCGTTACAATAAATTCCGTAAAATCGGCCAATTCCATGCTCCAGAGCCGGAAGCCGAGCTGATTTTGGACGAAATCGAATCAGCGCAAGTATAGAGAATAGTACCTTAAATGTGAACGTATCAGACGGAGGATGGAATTTACTTATGCGTAAAACGAAAATCGTATGTACGATCGGCCCATCCAGCGAATCGCTGGAAAATACAAAGAAACTAATCAATGCTGGCATGAATGTCGCTCGTCTTAACTTCTCGCACGGCGACTTTGAAGAGCACGGCAACCGAATCAAGAACATCCGTCAAGCTTGTTCCGAGCTTGGCAAGACAGTTGCGATCCTGTTGGATACGAAAGGTCCAGAAATTCGTCTCGGCAAGCTGAAAGAAGAGCCGATCGAACTTAATCAAGGCGAAACGATCACGCTGACGACAGAAGAAATTCTTGGTGACAAGAACCGCATCCCGGTAACGTATACGAACCTGCCTGCAGATGTTGAAGTGGGTTCCACAATTCTTATCGATGACGGTTTGATCGGTCTTACGGTTGAAGAAGTGCAAGGAACTGAGATTCTTTGCCGTATCGTAAACAGCGGTCCAATCAAGAGCAAGAAAGGCGTTAACGTTCCAGGCGTACATATTTCCCTGCCTGGTATTACGGAGAAGGACGCTAACGATATCGTATTCGGCATCGAGCAAGGCGTTGATTTCATTGCCGCTTCCTTCGTTCGTAAAGCGACAGATGTTCTGGAAATTCGCGAACTGCTGGAGAAGCACAATGCAAGCCACATCCAAATTATTTCGAAAATCGAGAACCAGCAAGGTGTGGACAACCTCGATGAAATTCTTGAAGTATCTGACGGCCTAATGGTTGCCCGCGGTGACCTTGGCGTTGAAATTCCGGCTGAAGAAGTACCGCTCGTTCAGAAGCAAATGATTCAGAAGTGTAACCGTGCAGGTAAACCGGTAATCACAGCTACGCAAATGCTGGATTCCATGCAGCGCAACCCGCGTCCGACTCGTGCGGAAGCAAGTGACGTAGCGAATGCGATTTTTGACGGTACAGACGCAATTATGCTTTCCGGTGAGACAGCTGCCGGTAAATATCCGGTAGAATCGGTTCAAACGATGTCCCGTATTGCAGTGCGTGCGGAGTCGGCTCTTGATTACCGTGAGATCTTCACGAAGCAAGCAAGAGCGCAACAAACGACAGTAACGGAAGCGATCAGCCAAGCAGTTGCGAACTCAGCACTTGATTTGGACGCGAAAGCGATCATTACTTCCACAGAGAGCGGATATACGGCGCGTATGGTTTCCAAATACCGTCCGAAATCGCCAATCGTGGCGGTTACTCCGCAAGAGCAAGTAATGCGTCGTCTGGCACTCATCTGGGGCATTATCCCGGTTCTGGGCACACCTGCTCAAACGACAGATGAAATGTTCGATATCGCTGTACAGGGCGGAATCAATTCCGGTATCGTGAAGCTTGGCGATACAGTAATTATTACAGCTGGTGTACCGGTTGGACGTTCCGGCTCGACGAACCTGATCAAGATCCACACAATCGGTGAAATGATTGCTAAAGGTCAAGGGATTGGCAGCCAAAGCGCTACTGGTAAAGTCGTTGTTGCACGCACACCGCAAGAAGCAATTGCGAAGACAACGGAAGGCTCCATTCTCGTAACAGTTTCCACGGACAGAGAATATATGCCTGCGATTCAGAAGGCAGCTGCAGTAATTACAGAGCAAGGCGGCATCACTAGCCACGCTGCAATCGTAGCGCTTAACCTTGGAATTCCAGTTGTGCTTGGCGTTCAGAACGCACTTGAGCTTCTGCACGACGGCTCGGAAGTAACAGTTTACGCTGAAGTTGGCGTCATCTACTCCGGTCAAGCTAAAGTAATGTAAGGCATGTTTTGCAAAATGAAGCGATGGTGCGCAAGCACCGTCGCTTTTTGGCTATACAGTGCCGGAATTTTTGAGGTAGAAACGATCGGCTGCAGCATCTAGAGGATGAAATTAGCCGGATTTTAGGGTAAAGGATTGATCAAAGCATGACAGAAGCAGATAAAGAGATCGTTCTCTGGCATTTGCATCCCCTTCGCGTTCGATATCAGGAAACGGATCAGATGGGCGTAGTGTTTCATGGGAACTATGTGACGTGGTTTGAAATTGGCCGTACGGAGCTTGTTCGGGCTCTGGGCATGACTTATGAAACGGTTGAGAAGCAGGGATTGCTTCTCCCCGTAGTCGACTTGGATTGTTCTTACGTTTCGCCGGCTCGGTATGATAACAATGTCATCATCTGTACGCGTTTGGAACAATTCTCGCCTATTCGAGTATCGTTTCGTTCAGAAATCCGCCTCGTCGAAGGCATGGGGCAAGAGCAAGGTTGGTTTAAAGGCGCTGAACCGCCAGGAAAGCTGCTTGTGCGGGGCGGTACCCGGCATGTGTGGGTAAACCGGGATTGGCGGCCTTCTAGGCTAGACAAGCTGCTTCCTGAGCTTTATGGGATGATGCAGACTGTATCAGAGGGAACGGTACCGAAAAAGGCAGAGGGAGGCAGCTAATATGTTGAAATGGATAATCGCCGCAATTATTATTATTCCCGCAATCGAGATGTGGGGCATTATCAAAATGGGCCATATCATAGGTGGCTGGTCTACCTTTGGTTTAATATTGATAACCGGCTTCGCAGGCGCTCAGCTCGCTAGAAGCGAAGGGCGCAAAGCATTTATGGATGTCCAAGCCCAAATCCAAAGCGGCAAACCACCGGGCCACGCCATGCTTAACGGCGTCTGCGTACTCATAGGCGGTCTATTGTTACTCATGCCCGGTTTCTTCACCGACATCATCGGCGTCACCCTGCTGCTCCCATTCACCCGCCCCTTCTACCGATTGCTCATGCTGCGCTGGCTAGAGAAAAAGCTCCGCAACGGATCGTTAACGATTCGAAGAAGATAAGGTGAGGTAAGGTGAGCGCGTCGAGTATTAAGAAGCGCAGCGCAAAAAATAAAAGCAGCTTGGCCAAAGGCCAAGCTGCTCATGCTGCCCGAGAAAGTCTCGATCAGCACTTATTTGTCTATACATCATGAACAAAACTTTAACGGTTGTCAGCGTGGCTATTTCATGAAAATAAGCCTTTGTGAAATTCTAGCGGTTGTGACAGACGTTATTTGCAGCAAATTGGTTTCTTCCTAGTGGTAAACGTTAAAATAAGCCCGATGGCAACCGTTAGAAAATAATAAGGGCCAATTTATGCCAAATAACCACTGTCACAACCGCTAGAGTTGGAAATGCGACAAGCATGCGCCCATCGTGGAAGTACAGAACATTAAGAAGATTGCCCTCGTGCGAAACTTAAAACCGACAAAGTATCAAACATAGGTTCTCGACGCACTGAGAAGCTTGGCCGAAGGCCAAGCTTCTTTGCCATTTTGGAGCGCCAAAACAAAAAGCGTGTCCCAAAGGGACGAAAGCGAGTACTGGGCACGAAGCAACTAAGGTGCTGCTCAGCGGCTCCATCCGCCAACCTTCCGGGTGTCCAGAGGGACGGGTCCCTCGGGGTCCCCCTTCTAGGGGAATTTAGGGGGGCTTTAAAGGATGCTCCCCCTACTTCGGCTTCGGCCCACGCACCACAAACCAATACAAATCCCGAAACACATTTGCTCTATGTATAGCCGTCAAGATAACAAGTGACACCGGTCCAATAATTAATCCGAGAACGCCGAACAGTTTGAGGCCGACAAACATCGCGATAAGAGTTGGCAGCGGATCAAGGCCAACGCTGCTTGCAAGCACTTTCGGCTCTAGAGTCTGCCTTGCGACGAGGATAACCCCGTAGAGAATCGACAAGCCGATGCCGAGCGATACATCGCCATAGATAAACGTGTAGGCGATCCAAGGGACCATCGCTGCACCGACGCCGAGATAAGGGAGCAAATCGACGAGCCCAATCAGCATCCCGATCGTAACGGCATAATCAACGCGAAGGATGAGTAATCCGATGGTGACAACGATAGCGGTAATGGAAATCATAATAAACTGAGCGCGCAGGTAGCCAAACAACGCTTTTTGCAAATCAGCCCACACGACAGAGGTGGATTTGCGGATTTCTGTAGGAAACCACTGTGCCAATCGTTTAACATGCAGATACCAATCTTTTCCGATAAAGAAAGCCGCAAGCAAAACTACAATCATTATCGTTGCAACATTCGGCAACGAAGTGATGATGCTAACGATCCCGTTTAAGAAATAGGTTATAATATTGGTACTCGTTTGCGCCAATAAATTAGCCGTATCGTTAATCTTTGAATTAATCGTTTCTTGATAATTCGGATTATCTTGGTAGAAGGTGTTCAGTTTCTCGATAATGTTTTGAATCTCAGGGGAGGCAACAACAATTTCGAATTGATCGCGCCACCAATCAATGGAGCTGCTAAGCGATTTGGACAGATGGATAATCTCCACGACGATCCGCGTCACTAGGGCAGATACTATCGTAACCATCGCAATCACGAACAGGATGAGTGTGATCGATACGCCGAGCCATCGAGGAATTTTGAGCTTGGTTTGCAATAAATTAATAATGGGATTTATGGCATAAGCAAGCAGCCATCCCAGCAGAAACGGATAAACGAGTGGAGTTACATATACGATGGTAAGCACGAATGCTACAAATCCGGCGATGAGCAGAAATGTGCGCCAGATACGCTTCCATATGACACGGTCCATACAGCGATCACTCCTTCAAAATTCGAAACAGGAAAAATGTTCCCCTTCTTATTGTATAATTGTAGCATAGGCGATATTTCGATGTTTATCAAAAAAAAATTAGACGTAAAGGCTCGTCTTTACATCCCATTAACAATAGTTTAATAAGGAACAAACAATCAAACTACATAATTGGGATAATCGACAAGCAGGAGGATCTCGGAATGAACAAAACGATATCACCATATGTAAACCGCGACTTAAGCTGGGTCGAATTTAATCGAAGAGTGCTGGAGGAGGCGCAGGATCCCGATAATCCGCTGCTCGAGCGGGCCAAATTTCTAGCGATCGTCTCAAGCAATTTGGATGAATTTATGAGTGTGCGCGTCGCAGGCATTCAAGATCAAATGAAAGCAGGCTATACGAAGCGGGATTTCACAGGCTACACGCCTGCAGGTTTATGGAAACGATTGATGAAACGTACCAATCAAATGGTAGCGGATCAGTACCGAACGTTCAGAGAAGTAATGCGCGGGTTAGCCAAGGAAGGCATCTGCTTCCGGCCCATCGAAGAGTTAAATGCACAACAGCTCAAGGCTGTAGATGAATATTTTCACGAAATTGTGTTTCCCGTACTGACTCCGATGGCGGTTGACCAGAGTCGTCCGTTCCCGCTGCTGCATACGAAGGAGCTTTATTTGTCCGTTATTTTGGGAAGAGAGAGTATGCCGGAGGAAGAAGAACCTTTATTTGCGATCGTCCAAGTGCCTTCGATCCTGCAGCGTTTTATTTCGGTGCCGGGAAGGATTAACAGTAAGAAAAACGAGTTTGTGCTGCTTGAAGAACTGATCGAACGACACATCAACACGTTATTTAACGGTTATACGACGATTGCGGTGGATCCGTTTCGTTTAACGCGCAATGCGGATCTCACGCTGAACGAAGAAGGTGCTGAAGATCTGCTCGAGGAGATTGAGAAGGAGCTTCGACGCCGCAGATGGGGACTTCCGGTTCGATTGGAGTATGGGAAGGGTATACACCCTTATGCACTTCAAATGCTGAAGGAAGAGCTTGAGCAGGGAGAAAATGTGTTTGAAATCGACGGTCCGCTCGATCTCAGCTTTCTGATGCGTTTTGCCAACTCATTGCCGAATTATGAATCGCTGTTGTTTGAACGTATTGAGCCGGTTTACCCGCAAGAATTCGAACAATCGGATGATATGTTCGCAATTATTCGGCAGGAAGATGTGCTTCTTTATCATCCCTATGAGTCGTTTGAGGCGGTTAGTGATTTTGTGACTGAGGCTGCAGAGGACCCGGATGTCCTTGCCATCAAAATGACGTTATACCGTGTCAGCGGTCAATCCGCACTTGTGCAGGCACTTGCTATGGCGGCAGAGTCTGGCAAACAGGTTACAGTTGTAGTTGAGCTTAAGGCGCGGTTTGACGAAGAACGAAATATCGCTTGGGCGAGGCAGCTTGAGAAAGCGGGCTGTCATGTCGTATACGGCCTTGTCGGATTGAAGACACATGCCAAGATTACGCTCGTGGTACGCAGGGAGCAGGGCATGCTCCGTCGATATGTGCACGTCGGAACAGGCAACTACAATGACAGTACGGCCAAACTGTACACAGATATCGGACTGTTTACGTCACATCCGATTATCGGAGCCGATGCATCGGCGTTGTTTAACGAGGTGACGGGTTATTCGTCTCCTTACGAGTGGAAAGCGTTCGGCGTCGCTCCGTCTGACCTGAAGGAGAAGCTGTTCGGCTTAATTGAACGCGAGATCGCCCATGCTGCGGCAGGCAAACCCGCTCATATCATTGCAAAAATGAACAGCCTATCGCATCAAGAAATGATCGATAAGCTGTATGAGGCGTCGCAGGCAGGTGTGAAGATTGAGCTGATTATCCGCGGTGTATGCTGCTTAAGACCTGGCGTTCCAGGCCAAAGCAGCAATATCCGAGTGATTAGTATCGTGGATCGATTCTTAGAGCATTCGCGTATCATTTATTTCCATAACGGAGGCGAAGAGGAGCTGTACTTGTCCAGTGCGGACTGGATGACGCGCAACTTAACCCGCCGAATTGAATTGATGTGTCCTGTTTTTGATGCGAGGTTACGCAAAAATCTATTTAATGTGCTTCGACTTAACTTGGATGATAACAAGAAGGCACGCGAGCTTCTGTCAAGCGGAAACTATGAGCCTGTTCAGAATGATCTTCCGGTTCTGCGGAGTCAATTTCAAGCGAAAAATATCCGCAGATGGAAGACTTATCGGTAATCCGGCGTATGGAGTACGGGACTTAGTCCCCATACCTTCTTGAAGTCGCCTGCAAGCGCGTCGACTTCTTTCCGTTCAACGGAAAGCATGCCTTCGGCACGAATCGCGCGCAGATGAAGCTTCCCGCCGGCAATTTCGATATGGAGCTTGCCAATGGCTTGGGTTTCACTGCGATCGAGCGCAATGGCCAGCTGAAGCAAGGTGCCCAGCTGGCAAATGTGGTTGATATCTTCTTCGCCGAGCATCGGTTTATAGGCTGCAGCAATTTGCTTGACACGATTCTTTCCTTTGAAAGAAGCAATTGATGCACATATAAGCAGCTCTAAGTGCGACAGACCGTTAATATGTGAATTGATCATAAGGTAAAAGGTATGCTTGCGATAATCATAGTAATCGATACTGGCTCCGATTCGGTGAAGAATCGAGGCAACATCGATCAACTGCTTGGCTTGGATCGGATTTCGTACCTGCGATTGCAGCGCATCCATCAGGCTGAGCACGATGCGATTCACTTGAGAGGTATGCTGCATTGGCGCTTCGGGATGCAAGGCAGCCAAATTGTTGACGCTGTACGTGAGGACATCATCGAGCCTTGGCCGCTCGGGGAAGCGAGTAGCGTAGAACAGACCGTCGCGCAGACCTGCCCCGCAAACGATGTAGTGCGAGGCGCCAATGAGTCGATAAATCGTACGCAGAACAGCGATGCCAGGGACGATGATATCCACCCGGTCTTTTGATAGGCCTGGGATTTTACTGCGCTTATCGAGTGGTTCTTTGCGCAGCAGTTCAAATAATCCATCCGTCGACTGGGCCATTAGCGGGTAGTTGTTAGTGCTTTCGAACGGGTACTTGGTGTGGGCCTGATGTACCTTTCCAAGAGCTCGCACAGTACCTCCAACTCCGATTAGAGGGAGTCCAGGGGTTAATTTTAGCCAGTTTTCTCGTTCAACCCAATCGGTCACATGTTGCTCCAACTCGCGCAGCTGCTGGTCTGATAACAGGCCTCCCTTGGCAAAACGACGAGTCATGCTGACGCAGCCAAACGGGAATGAGACAGCTCGAACAAGGGTGCGGTCCTTAAATAGCGATACCTCAGTGCTTCCGCCTCCGATGTCGATGAGGAAGCCGTCTTGGATATCCATGGAATTAATCATGCCGAGAAAACCGTATCCGGCTTCTTCTTCTCCTGAAAGCAGTTCAATGGGAAGACCTGTTTTTGCCTCGATTTGGTGCAGCACTTCACTTCGGTTAGACGCGTTGCGAATGGCCGCTGTTGCGACGGCACGAATTAGTCCTGTCCGATGATGCGCACAAATGAGTCGAAAGTGATTAATCATATCTACAAGCTCGTCGATTGTGCCGGAAGGCAATGCGCCCTCGTCATCTAATTGTTCGCTGAGACGGGCTGCACGTTTACTTCCATCGATTACGCGATGAGCGCCGCCGGAAGTCCGTTCATAAATGACAAGTCGGATCGAGTTGGAGCCAATGTCGATGATGCCAATGCGCTGTTCCGTCATAAGTAAGCCCCTTTCGTCGTCACTGCAAGTCCTATTTCTATTATCACATCTTACCATTTGAAGAGCAGCGCAATAAAGTGCTCATTAGTAAGGGTAAAAGCATAGGAATTTGGGAAAAATCATTGCAGGAAAGGTGAAGAAAAAACCTTTATGGTGCCGATAAATCAATTTTATGTCCGATTTTGTTCACTTCGCGGTCAAAATCCGATATGATTAAGACGACGATACGGAACTCGAATCCAATTATTGTTAATTGCTACTCCATTATTTAAATAAAAAGAGGTCAAAGGAGAGAGAAACATGACAGCAACCAAAGGTCTAGAAGGCATCGTCGCAACGACATCCTCGATCAGCTCGATCATCGATGGCGTACTGACATATCGCGGAATCGACATCGATGATCTTGCGGAGCACGCTTCTTTTGAAGAAGTGGCTTACTTACTCTGGTACGGCAAGCTGCCAAACCAATCCGAACTGGACGAGTTGCTTGGACAACTTAGCGAGTACGCGGTTGTACCGGCAGGGGTGCTGGAACAAATGAAGCTCTACCCTAAAAATACAAATTCGATGGCGGCTCTTCGTACAGCGGTTTCAAGTCTTGCCCTGTTTGACGAATCGGCTAATGATATGTCGCAAGAGGCGAATATCAAGAAAGCCATCAAGATCCAAGCTCAAATCCCTACGCTGGTTGCGGCATTTGGGCGCATCCGTCAAGGTCAAGAGCCAGTAGCACCGAAGAGCGGCGTATCCATTGCTTACAACTTCCTCTACATGCTAACAGGACAAGAGCCGGATCAAGTAGCTGTTAAAGCACTGGATCAAGCGCTTGTATTGCATGCAGACCACGAGCTTAACGCATCGACGTTCGCTGCACGTGTTACGGTTGCAACGCTGTCGGATATCTATTCCGGCGTAACATCAGCAATCGGTGCTTTGAAAGGTCCTCTTCATGGCGGTGCTAACGAAGCCGTAATGGTTATGCTTGAAGAGATCGGCTCTTTCGCGAATGTAGAATCCTATATCAACGCGAAGCTTGCGAACAAAGAGAAAATCATGGGCTTTGGACACCGCGTTTACAAAGGCGGCGATCCACGCGCGAAGCATCTTCAGAAGATGTCCCGTGAGCTTGGCAAACTGACAGGCAACATGGAGCTGTACGAAATGTCTGTTAAGATCGAAGAGCTTGTAACCGGACAAAAGGGCTTGAAGCCAAACGTTGACTTCTACTCCGCATCGGTTTACACGACGCTTGAAATTCCGCGTGACCTCTTCACACCGATCTTTGCCATCAGTCGTGCATCCGGATGGACAGCGCACATTCTTGAGCAATACGAGAATAACCGCCTGATCCGCCCTCGTGCTGAGTACACAGGACCGGTTGACCAAAAGGTAACGCCAATCACACAACGTTAAGAATATGAAGCTGTTAAGAGCGCCAGCAGGCCAACGCCTGATGGCGCCTTGCATGCGGGCGGGGTGCTGGTGCACGACCATTAGGTTGTGGAGCCGGCTCCCGTCATGTTATGTTTACCGAGTTATTCATTAATCAAGCGTGCGCATCGAGTCATGCACTCGAGGAGCAACGCATAATCTTAGGAGGAATTCATTCATGCAACTCGAAAAGTTCGCACTACCAACTGAAGGCGACAAAATTACAATCGATAACGGTGTACTTAACGTTCCTAACAACCCAATCATTCCTTTCATCGAAGGCGACGGCACAGGCCGTGATATCTGGAAAGCGTCCAAGCGTGTTCTGGATGCAGCTGTTGAGAAAGCATACGGCGGCGAGAAGAAAATTGCATGGTACGAAGTATTTGCCGGCGAGAAAGCATTCAACGCTTACGGCGAGTGGCTTCCAGCTGACACGCTGACTGCAATCCGCGAATACATCGTAGCGATCAAAGGACCACTGACTACGCCAATCGGCGGCGGTATCCGTTCCCTGAACGTAGCACTTCGTCAAGAGCTTGACCTGTATGTATGTTTGCGTCCTGTTCGTTACTTCGACGGCGTACCTTCCCCGGTTAAACGTCCTGAGCTTGTAAACATGGTTATCTTCCGTGAAAACACAGAGGATATCTATGCAGGTATCGAGTACCAAGAAGGCTCCGCAGAAGTGAAGAAAGTGATTTCCTTCTTGCAAAACGAAATGGGCGTTAACAAAATCCGTTTCCCTGAAACATCGGGTATCGGTATTAAACCGGTTTCCGCTGAAGGTTCCAAACGTCTTGCACGTGCTGCGATCGAATACGCGCTGAAACATGGCCGTAAAACGCTGACACTTGTTCATAAAGGCAACATCATGAAATTTACAGAGGGCGCGTTCAAGAACTGGGGCTACGAAGTGGCTGAGCAAGAGTTCGCAGAACAAACTTTCACTTGGGGTCAATACGACCGCATTAAAGAAGCAGAAGGCACTGACGCTGCTAACAAAGCACAAAAAGACGCAGAAGCAGCTGGCAAGCTGATCGTGAAAGACGCAATTGCAGACATCGCATTGCAACAAGTTCTTACACGTCCTACAGACTTCGACGTGATCGCTACGCTTAACCTGAACGGTGACTACCTGTCTGATGCACTGGCAGCACAAGTTGGCGGTATCGGTATCGCTCCGGGCGCTAACATCAACTACCTGACTGGACATGCAATCTTCGAAGCAACTCACGGTACAGCTCCTAAGTACGCTGACCTTGATGTAGTAAACCCAGGTTCGGTAATCCTCTCCGGCGTTATGCTTCTTGAGCACCTTGGCTGGCAAGAGGCTGCTGATTCCATCTACAAAGGTCTGGAAACAGCAATCAACAACAAAACCGTTACGTATGACTTTGCACGTCTGATGGAAGGCGCAACAGAAGTTAAATGTTCCGCATTCGCTGACGAAATCATCAAAAACCTGTAATTCACAGCATACCCTTGGGGTCCTTCTCATCATGAGGAGGGCCCCAAGAACTTATCCTTTGGAATCCCAGCCGGCTATTGACGGATTTAGACAGGCGTATATCACATTTGTTTAAGGGAGGCCGTTTGTAATGGCGATTAAACGTAATAAAATTACAGTTGTAGGCGCTGGTTTCACTGGGGCTACAACAGCGTTGATGCTTGCACAGAAAGAGCTTGGCGATGTTGTGTTGGTCGATATCCCGCAGCTTGAGAACCCGACTAAAGGCAAGGCGCTGGACATGTTGGAATCGACGCCGGTTCTAGGCATCGACTCCAAAATAACAGGTACTTCCGACTATGCAGAAACAGCTGGTTCATCTGTAGTCATCATTACTGCTGGAATCGCTCGTAAACCGGGCATGAGCCGCGACGACTTGGTAAACACCAATGCCGGCATCGTGAAATCGGTTTGCGAAAACATTAAAACGACCAGTCCGGATGCGTATGTGATTATTCTTTCGAATCCGGTTGATGCGATGACTTACGCGGCATACAACACGCTTGGCTTCCCTAAGAACCGAGTTATCGGCCAATCCGGCGTACTCGATACAGCACGGTACTGCACGTTCATTGCACAAGAGCTGAACGTATCCACGGAAGATGTTCGCGGATTCGTACTTGGCGGCCATGGCGATGATATGGTACCGCTCGTTCGTTACTCGAACGTAGGCGGTATTCCAATTGAGAAGCTGATTCCGGCTGATCGCATTGAAGCCATTGTGCAGCGTGCACGTGTTGGCGGCGGCGAAATCGTAAATTTGCTGGGTAACGGCTCCGCATACTATGCTCCCGCTGCATCGCTCGTTCAGATGACAGAAGCGATACTGAAGGACAAGAAACGCATCCTGCCGGTTATCGCACTGCTTGAAGGGGAATACGGCTACAACGACCTATTCATGGGCGTCCCGGTTATTCTGGGCGGTGACGGCATCGAGAAAGTATTCGAGCTGGAGCTTACCGAAGATGAGAAAGCGGCTCTTGAGAAGTCCGCTAACTCCGTTCGCAATGTGATCTCGGTTGTGAACGGCTAATAGAGCAAGACACAGCTCATGAAGCACATGAGACCCTGACAGATTCTTCGTCAGGGTTTTGCTGTTTTTAATTTTAAGAAGGAGGTGGCTGCCCATGCATACTGAAGCACAGCAGATGCTGAAGCAAGTTTATGGATACGACAGCTTCCGCAAAGGACAAAGCGATATCATCGAAGGCGTATTGGCGGGTAAAGATACGCTCGCCATTCTGCCGACCGGCGGCGGGAAGTCGATCTGTTACCAGCTTCCGGCCATGCTGCTGCCTGGGACGACGATTGTGGTCTCACCCCTCATCTCGTTAATGAAGGACCAAGTGGACGCTTTAAACCGCTTAGGGGTACCCGCAGCCTATTTAAACAGCTCATTAGATGCAGCTGCTTATCGAGACGTTGTGAGGCAGACTGCAGAAGGCGTGTACAAGCTGCTCTATGTCGCACCTGAACGACTGGACAGCAACATGTTCGATTCCTTGTCGAGTCAGATGCATATCCCGCTTATCGCGATCGATGAGGCCCACTGTGTGTCCCAATGGGGACATGATTTCCGTCCGAGCTACCGTCAGCTTGCAGGCTGGATCGGGAGGCTGGAGAATCGGCCGCCGGTTGCGGCTTTCACAGCAACGGCGACACCGGAAGTTGCAGATGACATCGCGGCGATGCTTGGACTACGCAAGCCGAATATTTTCATAACCGGATTTGCACGGACCAACTTAACGCTCTCCGTTGTAACGGGAACGGATAAACGGAAATTTCTTCGCGACTTCGTTTCTCAGCGGCCTGATCAATCGGGCATAGTCTACACGGCAACGCGTAAGGAAGCCGAGGAAGTGAGCGAGGATTTGAGCCGGCTCGGGATTGCGGTAGGGAAGTACCACGGCGGTTTAGTCGATGATGAACGTGCGGATGCACAGGAGAAATTCAGATTTGACGATTATCGGGTTATGGTTGCGACGAATGCGTTTGGTATGGGGATCGACAAGCCGAATGTTCGGTATGTTGTTCACTATCAGATGCCAGGCGATGTCGAATCGTATTATCAGGAAGCGGGACGTGCAGGCCGTGACGGGGAAGAAAGTGATTGTGTCCTCTTATTCGAACCTCAGGACGTACAGGTACAGCGGTTTCTGATAGACAGGAGCACCGGAGATCCGGAGCGGAAGACCGTTCAGCTAAATAAGCTCTATACGATGATGCACTACAGCAGGTCGGAGAAATGTTTGCTGCAGTATATCGTGAAATATTTTGGCGAGTCGGATGTACCGGAATGTGGAAAATGCAGCAACTGTTTGGATCAGAGTGCACTCATTGATACAACCGAGGATGCGCGCAAGGCGTTGTCTTGTGTGGGGAGGCTGAAGGGCAGATTCGGGATCTCACTTGCGGCAAAAGTACTGAAAGGCTCAAGAGAGAAACGGATCCTTGAGTTTGGTTTAGACCGCTTGTCCACGTATGGACTCATGAGGAGCTGGGCTGAGAAAGAGATTACAGATTTGTTGTACTGGCTTGTAGCAGAAGGGTATTTGCGAATCAGCGAAGGGGAATATCCGACGGTTTCGCTCACAGCCGAGGCTCTTCCTGTACTCGAAGGGAAAGTGACGGTTCAGCGCAGACAAAGTGCAGCGGCCAAAAGAAGAGCCTCCGAGAGCACTTCGGTTACATCCGCGAACACGCCGCTGTTCGAAGCGCTTCGGGAATGGCGCCGGGTTACGGCGGCCAGAGAGCATGTTCCGCCGTTTATGCTGTTTTTTGATGCGGCGCTTCGTGAAATTGCGGATCGACAGCCTGTGAATACCGAGCAGCTGCTTGGCGTGAAAGGCATCGGGGCTGCCAAGGCGAACAAATACGGCAGCGAAGTGATAGCAATCGTAAGAGCGTTTAAAGGCGACGTAGCGGCGGAGACAGGCAGTGTTCCTTACCAACAGCCACAAGAGAAGTCGGACTCGTCAGCGCCTCGTATAGAGCGTGAGAAGCCCTCTGAAGCGCTAACTGGTGCTCTGCAAGCGGAGCTGGAGGGTTTATCGAGCCACATGCAGTCGTTGACGCTGCTTGGCATGGGTCATTCGATCGCTGACATCGCATCGATACGCGGTATGGGTCGAGTGACGATAGAGAATCATTTGCTGCGGTGTGCGCAGGAGGGCGAGGAGCTGGACTGGGATGCTTTTATTCCGCAGCAGTATGAAGCTCAGATTGTGGAAGCGATCACTCAAGTTGGGGCAGATAAGCTCAAGCCCATCAAAGAAGCGCTTCCGGATGATGTCGAATATTTTGCGATCAAAGCCGTTATGGTGAAGCATCGATTGTCGCCTGCCGCTGAATAAATGGGTTTCTTTGAATTGCCGCGCTGATTTTAGTATACTTGTAAAGATTATAATACAATTTAGGAGGACGTACGGATGTTGAATTTCATGTTGTTTTTGCACGTGCTCGGTGCAGCCGGAATGGGGTTTTACCTCGTTTTGCCGCTGATGGTCGGACGCGCATCCAAGCTTGACGGCGCCGGACAAGCAGGCCTTGCTGAAGGTCTTGTTTCCGCAAACCGAATTGCCCAATATTTTCTCGTCCTGCAGCTGCTGACAGGCGGTTACTTGATGTCGCAAGGTGAGTATAAAGTAATTTGGATGATTATTGTTACGCTGCTGTTCCTAGCAATTGCCGCACTGGGGGGAATTGTGACGAAACCGCTGAAGCGGATTGCAGCTGAGATTCAGAGCGGTCAAAGTGCTACGGCTCATATTGGTAAAGCTCGTGTGCTGAGCCTGATCATTCTAGTCATTTATGTTGTAATTCTTTACTTCATGAAGTATCCGATTATCAAAACGATGTAAGTAACATTGGAGGGATACCGTTGACGAAGGCCGTGCCGGATTTATTAACTTTCGGGGAAACGATGGCTTTATTTATGCCGCAGGAGTATAGAAGTATCGAGAATGCCCCTACGCTTGAAGTAAGCTTCGGAGGAGCAGAGAGCAATGTTGCGATTGGCGTTGCTCGCTTAGGCGAAACTGTCGGCTGGTTCGGCGTGCTCGGTGACGACCCGTTTGGCCGTTCCATTCTAAAGCGCATTCGCGGAGAAGGCGTGGACGTTTCGCGTGCAAGCCTAGTGGAAGCGGCGCCGACAGGCATGATGTTCCGCGAAATGGTGGCCGGGAAGCTTGCCGTTCATTATTTCCGCAAACACTCCGCCGCCAGTCAAATGAGACCGGAACAGCTCGATATGGACTATATCCGGGGCTGCAAAATTTTGCATATCTCCGGCATTACACCAGCACTTAGCAAGAACTGTCGTGAAACGATCTTCGCGGTTGTTGCCGCTGCGAAGGAAGCAGGCGTGCGGATATCATTCGATCCGAATTTGCGTCTCAAGCTATGGACGATTGAGGAAGCGCGTGAAGTGGTATTGCCCCTTGCTGAGCAAGCGGACTATTTCTTGCCAGGCTGGGACGAGCTGCGATTGCTGTATGAGAACGATGATTTTGAAGCTGTAAAGGCGGAGCTGTCGAAGCTGCCTGCAATCAGCGTCATCAAAGGTGTCGGAGATACGACGGTCGTACTGGAGAATGGTCAAGCAACTGAGGTGCCTTTCTATCCCGTTGAACGTGTTATCGATACGGTAGGTGCCGGCGACGCGTTCTGTTCTGCTTTCCTGGCTGGACTGCTCAAAGGCATGAGCCCGCTTGAGGCTGTACGACTTGGCAGCATCAGCGGCGCTTTGGTGGTTCAAGCGCGCGGTGACTGGGAAGCGCTTCCTGACTGGACGACCGTTGAACGCAGATTGACGGACAAAGGCTGGGTGGAGCGCTAAATGGCAGATGTGCAATCGTCGAAAGGACAGCGGCGGCGGGAGCAGATTATGAATGTGCTGAAGCGGCAAGGACGTATTACGATACAAGAGGTTGTCGAACGATTTGGCATTTCAGAAGCTACGGCGCGCCGTGATTTGGAACTGATGGAGAAATCAGAGCCGGTCATTCGGACGATTGGCGGAGCGATGTATGATGGCATGAATGCGGTGAGAGAGCTCCCTTTCTCAGAGAAGGAAGGGCTGTATTTCCTCGAGAAGGAACGGATTGCGGCGGCAGCGGCAGGGCTCATCTTCGAAGGCGATGTCGTCGGTCTCTCCGGCGGCACGACCAACTATTATTTGGCCAAGCTGCTCAAAACGCGCAGAGGCATTACCGTAGTGACCAATACCATCAACGTGGCGATGGAGCTGGCAGGCAGTGAGATCAACGTCGTTGTTACGGGCGGGATGATGCGGCATAACAGCTTTGAATGCTGCGGCCCGCTTGGCGAAGGCATGATTAGTCAGCTGCATATCGGCAAAATGTTTCTCGGGGTAGACGGTGTTTCCTCAACCGGGGGCATCACAACCTATTCTGAGCAAGAAGCGCAAATCGCCAAAGCAATGATTCGCAGATCACAAGCAACCTATGCGATGTTCGATCATACGAAGATTGGCCGTACTTCGCTATTCTCCATTGCGCCGCTCACCGAGCTGCAAGCCTTTATAACGGACAGACCGCTTCCACAGCAGCTTGCGTCAATCGCCAATGCTCATGGCATTCAAACCGTCATTGCAAGCGAGGGACAGGAAGCTTCGATGTAGAACGCACCTGTATCACAGATACATATAGAGCAAGGAGGAAGCAATATCGAAATGGATGAAGATCCATGCAGATGTTGCTTTTTTGTTAAAATATTACTTTTGCTTTTTCCCGATTTTGGTATACTTGGGATTGTACGAAAACTTGAAAGGAGAAATGTGAACGTGTCTGAAAAATTGATTATTGGTAACGAATCTCACTCCTATGAAGTTGCAGAAGGCTGGGGTAACCTTCCGGAAGGAATCGCTTACGGCTATACGCATGGTATTGTCGTCGATGCAAATGATAACGTTTACGTACATAACACGAGCAAAGACTCGGTTGTCGTTTTTGACAAAGAGGGAAATTTCATAACCTCGTGGGGCGCGGAATTTGAGGGAGGCGCTCACGGCTTCTACCTTCACCGTGACGACGCAGACGGCATCGAATATTTGTATTTCGCAGATACAAACCGTGCGCTTGTGGTCAAAACGACCTTGTCCGGTGACGTACTGCTTGAAATTGGCGGACCAGAGCGTCCGGATCTGTATGATGCCGAGCGCCGCTACGTCCCGACAGATGTATGCGTGGCACCAAACGGCGACATATACGTTTCTGACGGTTACGGTCAATTCTATATTCATCACTACGATGCGAAAGGCAACTATATCCGTTCATGGGGCGGCCGTGGTTCAGAGCCTGGCAAAGTCAAAGAACCGCATGGTATCTCCATCAACCTGCGCGGTGATGAGCCGGAAATTTACGTTGCTGACCGCAGAAACAGCCGTATTCAAGTGTTCACGCTTGAAGGCGAGCATAAGCGTTTCGTCGATCATAATCTCGATCTTCCATGCAGCTTCTACTTCTTCGGTGACGAGGTTTATATCCCGGATCTGGACAGCCGGATTACAGTACTGGATAAGAACGATCGTCTTATTACGCATCTTGGAGAAGACCAGCAGGCTTATAAACAGCAGGGTTGGCCGAATTTGCCGAAATCCTATTATCGTCCCGATAAATTCAGCTCGCCGCACGGCGTTTGCGTGGATTCACAAGGCAATGTTTATGTGGCGGAATGGATCTTCGACGGTCGGATTACCAAGCTTATCAGACAGAAGTAAACACGAACTCTTCCTAACTAAAAAGGGTTATGCAGCGATCGACCGTCATTACGGCCGATACTGCATAACCCTTTATTTGATTTGACCTTAGCTGCTGTGTACCAGACGGCCGTTCACCCATGTATGGTTAACTTCGGTAAAGGATGCATCTGTCAAAACAAGGTCGGCCTGTTTACCGACTGTGATGGAGCCTGTTACTTCCGCAAGCCCTAACTGTTGAGCAGGATTGCTGCTTGCCATTCGACTTACCTGAGCTGGGCTCAGTTCCGTATGTGTGAGCATATAACGGAATGCGTCAATCATCGTGAGCGTGCTTCCGGCTAAGCTGCCGCCTTCTCGGAGACGAGCTACACCTTGTTTAACATCTACGATGAGACCGCCGAGATCATAGTCTCCGTCACCTAGACCGGCAGCTGACATGGCGTCTGTAATCAGCACGACTTTATCTGCCGGCTTCGAGCCTACGAGCAATCTGATTGCCGCAGGGTGGACATGGTGTCCGTCTGCGATAAGTTCTGCGTAGATGCGATTGTCGGTCAACACGGCGCCAACCGTCCCGGGCTCACGGTGGTGAAGTGCACGCATGGCGTTGAATGTATGCACGGCTTGTGTCAATCCGCTATCCGCCGCCGTTGTTACTTGCGCATAGGTAGCATCCGTATGTCCGCAAGCTGCTACGATGCCGCTCTCTGCAAGGTAGGCAATGAGCTCGCAAGCCTGTTCTTTCTCCGGGGCCAAAGTGAGCTGTTTGATGAGTCCGGGATATTGCTCGTTCCAAGACTTCACCCAGTCTACGCGTGGCGGTGAAATAAAGGCCGGATTTTGAGCTCCGGGCCAGAGCTCGCTGATGAATGGTCCTTCGAGATGAACGCCGCCAAGCGCTGCGTAGGCCATCTCACCGTTTGCATATTCATTGGCTGCCGCAAGCACAGCTTCAATAGCTTCCTGAGAGGCCGTCACGGTAGTCGCCAGCATGCGGGTCGTGCCCTTAGAAGCATGAAAACGAGTAATGGTGTCGTAGGCTTCACGGTCTGCATCCATGAAGTCGGCACCGAAGCCGCCATGAACATGCATGTCGATAAAACCTGGCAGGAGCCAGCTGCCGTTCCCGTCAATGGTGCGATGCTGCTCGTTCTCAGATGGAAGGAATTGACCTTCAATAATAGCTGTAATGATCCCGTTCTCTACGATAATGCTGCCTTCGACAACCGTATCTTGCACGATTGCTTTCACATTCGTGATGTACCAATTGTTATCCGCGGCTTTCATCCTCTACAACAACCTCCCTGCCTCTCGATCGACCAAAACGATCACTTTCTTATGCGTTTGCAGCAGCGATGCCGGAACTTCTGTCGTAATCGGACCGTGCAGTGCCTGTTTGACGATATTAGCTTTATCGGCACCTTTCACGACAAGGACGATCGAGTCTGCTTTCAGAATGGAACCGACGCCCATCGTAATTGCTTTCGTGGGCACTTCATCCGGCGTATCGAAGAATCTTGCGTTTGCCGCGCGAGTCGCTTCCTCGAGCTCGACGATATGGGTACCGCCATGCAGTTCTTGATCAGGCTCGTTGAAGCCGATATGTCCATTGTGGCCAAGACCAAGTAGTTGTACGTCAATGGGCTGTTCAGCCAGCATGCGATCATAAGACAGGCATTCCGCTTTCAAATCACTCACCATGCCGCTCGGCAAATGTGCTTGCTGCTTCGGCAAATCGATGTGGTCAAACAAGTGGTGTTTCATAAATTGGGCATAGCTTTGCTCATGGTTTGGCGAAAGTCCAACGTATTCGTCCAGGTTGAACGTAGTAGCATCTTTGAAGGAAACTTCGCCGTTATTGTACATCTCTATCATTTTTCCATAAATTCCGATGGGTGTCGAGCCGGTTGCAAGTCCGAGTGTTGCGTGAGGATTATGTTTAATCGTATCTGCGAAAATTTGAGCAGCATAACGGTCAAGTTCACTAATATTGTCGAAGCATTTCAATTCCATAATGATGTGCCCCCTAAGGTTCGTTATGATTTTATTATAAATGAAATTGTCAAAACCGACAATGAAAATGATTAAAAAAGTCATTATTAAGAAATTAATAATCAAAAAATGCAATGATTCCCTGCAAACTTGCTCTGAAGGTCACGCTTATGCCATTATGATTGAAGCAAAGATGATGACAGGGGGAAATATGACAATGATGGACAAGCATGATGAAGAGCATGTCCTAACGACGAAGAGGAAAGGCGAGCATATCCGGATCGTTCTGCAGGAACAGGTACAGAGCATCGGCACGGAGCCCGGCTTCGAACAATATCGGTTTCGCCATCAAGCTCTCCCGGAGATTGCTTTCGAGGAAATAGGTATCGCTTCATCGTTTCTGGGCAAGTCGATTGCAGCGCCGCTTCTTATTAGTTCGATGACCGGGGGAACAGCGGAGACAGGTGCTATTAATGAAAGGCTTGCGGAAGCAGCGCAGGCAAAGGGCTGGGTAATGGCGCTTGGCTCCATGCGAGCTGCCATTGAAAAGGAATCGCTTGCTGCCACATTCCATATGCGGAAGCAAGCGCCGACAATTCCGATCATAGCTAACCTAGGTGCTGTTCAGCTCAATTACGGCTACGGAGTCGATCAGTGCAGACTTGCCGTTGAGCTTGCTGAGGCTGATGCACTGGTATTGCATTTGAACAGCTTGCAGGAAGTATTCCAGCCCGAAGGGGACACGAATTTCCGCGGGCTGCTTCAGCGCATTGCCGAGGTATGCCGCAAGCTGCAAGTACCGGTTGGCGTGAAGGAGGTTGGCTGGGGTATCGATGCTGAAACAGCACGAAGGCTGCACGATATAGGTATTGCCTTTATTGACGTTGCCGGAGCCGGCGGAACTTCCTGGAGTCAGGTCGAGAAGTATCGCGCGCGTGATCCGCTGCGTGTCGAAGCTGCCGCCGCCTTTGCAGGCTGGGGGACGCCGACGGCAGCATGCGTGCGGGACGTCCGTGCTGCGCTCCCCGGTGTTGCCCTTATTGCGAGTGGAGGCTTGAACACAGGCGTGGATGCAGCGAAAGCGATCGCATTAGGCGCCGACTTAGCAGGCTACGGCCGTTCGTTGCTTGCCGGTGCGGCAGAGCAGCAAACCGGCGGCAGCGAAACGCTGCTGCGCCAAATGGAACGTATCGAATTCGAACTGCGTACCACAATGTTCGGCATTGGCGCAGCCAATTTGCAGGAGCTGCGTCATACCAACCGCTTGATCCAATTGTAGACTAAGGTGAGTCCCGCAAATCCGATTACGGATTAGCGGGTAAGCCCAGAGCCTTCGATATCGACATTCGTTTGAACCTCGAATTTAAGATTGGGATAAATGGATTCCCAGTCCCTCCAGGTTTTGGGGCTTCCTTCGTGAGTAGCACGATAGCGAAGTCCGAAACCGAACGGATCCACGCCTGCTTTCTGGACTTTCTCAAGCAGGCGCTTGGCTTCCTCAGACACCTGAGTATTAAAGCCTTTCTCGAGCTCATCCCAATTCTTGTCATAAATTCCGCCAGGAGCCTCCTCGAATATGCCTCCTATGTTCAACTTCATCTTTAGTACATATCCGTCTTGTCCTTTTATGATTTTGTAGTGGGAACCAATTCTGTCTACGGAGAGAACCAGCGTATCTCCATCAATCGTTGCCGAAACCGTCGATTTTTTGTAATGGTTACGAATTTGATTGTACATTTCGGTTTCGCGGGGATTAAGCGTGAGTACAAGCTTGCTCTTATCAAGCAGCCCCAGTTTCGATATGACATAGCCTTTCTTCTCTTTCCTCATAATTGGCAGAATAGGATCCATGCCGCGTTCATCTACGCGTCGCAGGAAATCAAACAAATAAACGCTGACAAGGTACGAGGATTGGGTGCCGTCTTTTCCGAACAGCAGAAAAATGGTATTGCCAGGGAATCGCTCGGAAGGCGGATTGACTTCCAGAATCGTCCTGGCATCCGGCTTGCCAACGGCTACGTAGGCGATGTTCTGCACATCGCGGCGGCGAGAAAGCCATTGGAGCGTTTCCGTGTAATCGGACTTGACCAGCCCTTCTCCGAGCAGGTACAGCTTGCAATGCCCAAAGTCCAGTTCCTTATCCACATGCGACTTCAACAGACGAAGAGCTTCGGCTATTGTGGAGGCATGAATGGTTTCTACTTGCGTTCTGGCTGCCCCAGGCTCGACTTTCGGAGATGGAATGGCAAGTCGGAGCGTTATTTTGAAGCCTTGCTTGCCTTCGTCCGGGGAGTCGATCCCCATGGCAATGACAAAGAACCGTTTATCAATATCTTTGAAGCCGCAGCCTCCAATAAATACAATGACAAAGACGATCATCATCAGCTTCAAGACATTACGTTTTGCCTTCATTTATTCATCTTCTTTCTAGTTACCCTCGCTCTTACACTGAGAACAAAGAGGAATAAGACGGTCACGGTTTCCGCAAATAAACGAAGCAGCAGCCAATTTTTAGAAATTTCCAAACTTTGCTTCTCGTTGAAGAAATAAACGGACATCACGGTCATGACTGCAAAAACGGATGCGATTACATAGTTTGCGACCGGCGTACGAGGCGGATCGATGTGCGGCTTAGCTTTCGGTAAACAGCTCTTTATCATCTCCATCGCAATATGCCAACCCGTCGTCGTATAAAGGAGCGTTAGGTTTAGATACAATAACAGAAACAAGAAGATGACGCGTTCGATAAACCCGTAGCCCAGCATCATGGAATCCGAGGTCACGCTCCAAAGGTACAAATACGATCCGACCGCTTCCGTACCATGAAAGCCGATCGGAACAAAGAACGAGAGTAATAGAATCACCAAGCAGAGGATAGGCACCGCCCAGCGGAATCGAATTCTGAGATTAGGCGGGTTAAGGCGATTGAAAATGGCATAATTGGTGTACCCCGAAAATACATAAGTTGCGGCCGCAAACGGTTCAAGCTTTGGCGGCATGCGCCAATATTGGGCGACGGTTCGTATAGCATCCCAATCTAGGTTTGGATTGGTCGAAGCTTTAAATAAGATAAAGAAGACGATCGGGATATTGATGAGCAGAGCCATCTCCATAATTAGTATTACGGTTAAAGTAGAACGCGTAGAGGTGTAAACACAAGCTGCAGCGAGAATGAACAGCACGATTACGGCGCTTGTATCGGGATTGAAAAAACGGTTGATGAGCACCGCATAACCGGTTAGCGCAATCGCTGCGGCCACGAACCACATGGTAGACAACAAAAGCAAAAAGGGAATGTTAATGAACTTAGGGAAATAGAGCGCCAGTATTTCAGGAATCCCTTTCCCCGGAAATGTTTTCATTACATGGGTATAGAGCATCGCCAGGAAGCTGCCTAAGAAAGCCGCGCAGATCATAGAGGAAACCGATCCGGTATATCGGTCGCTGATGAGCAGATACGGAACAAACATCATGAGATTCAAGATGCTGACGAGAATGATGTTGTAATAATAGTATCGGTTCATTCGTTATTCACCTGCCCAATATCACCGGTTTGCGATGGTGTCTTGCTTATGATGCGGAAGTATGGCTTGCCAAAGCTCCGCATGTCAGCCAAATAGACTAAATAACAGAACGCTCCTATCGTTACCCCGGATATGCCAAAGAAGATCGCAGGGATAATAAGCGGGTATTTTAGAAATCGAATAGCCCCTGACATATTATTAACAGGGATGACGAAATTGGAGATAGCTACGACAGAAGTGACGATAATCATAATACTGCTGACGAGTCCTGCCTGCTGCGCGGCTTGACCTAGAATGAGGCCGCCGACGGTCGTCGCGGTGGAGCCGATATATTTGGGCAGTCTGACGCTGGCTTCGATAAGCGATTCAATCATAAACAGCATGATGAATACTTCGATAAAAGAAGGATAAGGCACGGCAGATCGGCTGCCTGCAATGGAGTAGGTCAATTGCACACGAAACAGCTCCGGATTATAGGAGACAATGGCTACGTATAGCGCCGGAAGTGTGATGGTGAGTATGACGGCCAAATATCGAAGGACCAGGAGGCAGCGTGTCATCCAGAAAGAGTCATAATGATCATCCACGGCATTCATAAAGTCGAAGAAGGTTGCGGGCAAAATTAGCGCAAACATCGAGCCTTGAATAAGCAGGATGATTTTGCCCCCTTGTATGCCTGTACATACGCGGTCAGGACGTTCGGTCAACATCATAGACGGAAACAACCGATACCGGTCACCGAGGGCTCTGGCCAGCTCTCCGGTCGCCATAATCATAGGCGAAGAAACCCGATCCAGCTTCTCCCGAACCGCGGTCAGTACGGTTGGATCAACACGTCGTTTATCGAAGATCAGCAAAACTCTTGTTTTGGACTGCGTGCCTATCGTGCGTTCCTCGACAGCCAGCTCGGGGTTTGGATAACGATTGCGAATAATATTAACAGAATCTATCAGATCCTCGCTTAACGCGATTTGAGGGCCAGTGATTACCGTTTCGACCATCGTTTGCGGATTTTCGTTCCGGATAATACGAGCAGCATCGAACTTATAAACGTCGCCGTTCAATTGCAGGAGGACAAAGCCCTTAAGAATCGTATCCGCCCATTTCGCAGGGTCATCAAAGCGTTTAAAGACCGGGTTGGTTTGAACTAATTCGTCAAAAGGATGCTCCTGCTGCGTAAAAGGGACGAGAATGAAATCACTCACTTTACTTTCGTCGCAAAGCGTTGCAATATAAGCGATCTCGATCGTAAACGAGTCATTCTGCAGTCGATTCATGATTAAGTCTCGCGACTCTGCAAACAGCGTGTTGATACGATTTAGCATGATGGCTTCCTCCTTCCGGAACGAATGGCCGTGATTGATCGGAATTCTGACAACTTGGCATAGTATGGATGTTTGAGATGAAAATTATGCCGCTGCATCTGTGTTTTGCCAGAATGGCGGAGGGTGAAGTACAATAAGAGGCATAAAAAAGACATGGCATTGAAAGGGGAAGCAAGTATGACGAATTGGTATGAGCGCAGTTTCGGCTCTGATTATATGGTTGTGTATCGTCACCGAAATTGGGAGCAGGCGGCGCGTGAGGTGGAAACCATGGCAGGATGGCTGGAGCTTGAGCCCGGGGCCACCGTACTCGATATCGGCTGCGGAATGGGACGCCATGCTCTTGCCCTGGCACAGCTCGGCTACAACGTTACCGGGATCGACTTGTCAGCATCCCTGCTTCAGAAGGCCCGCGAGCATAATAATGAGGGACAGATTCATGCACTCATTCAAGGCGATATGAGGGAGCTGCCTTTCGAGGACAGCAGCTTCGATGCGACCGTTAATTTGTTTACGTCCTTCGGTTATTTCGAACTTGAAGACGACAATCATCGCGTCATAAGCGAAATTCGCAGAGTGCTGAAGCCGCATGGCGCTTTCCTTATCGATTTCATGAACCCGTCCTATGTAGCCGCTAACCTCGTGCCGCATTCGGAGCGTACTGACGCTGAGACAGGACTACATATTGATGAACAACGAAGCACAGCAGATGGCTGGGTTGTGAAGCAGATTCAAATTACTTCTCAAGAGGGACCAGAAGCCTCTCGCAGTTATGAGGAGCGGGTTCGATTGTTTCCACTGTCTTGGTTCGAGGATGCGCTCCATGCAGCAGGGCTTAAGCTGGAACAATGTTATGGTGATTATGAAGGTCGACCGTATGATGAGATGCATTCTCCGCGTATGATTTTGAAAGGCAGGGCGTTATCGTGAGTGAAGGGACGAAGTCGCTGGTAACAGAATGGCAAGGTGGGATTTTGCAGGTTAAAGTTCCGCTGCCGTTCTCGCTGAGGTGGGTGAACAGCTACTTGATCCCGGACTCTTCAGGATACACGCTGATCGATCCAGGATTACATACGGACGAGACTGTTCGAGCTTGGTCTGAGGCAATGATTGATAAATCGATTTCGTTCGATGCGATTCATACCATCATCTTGACCCATCAGCATCCTGACCATTACGGATTGGCCGGCTGGTTTCAAGAACGTACAGGCGCTCCCGTGTATATTTCGGAGGCTTCCTATGCGTATACACAGCGGCTATGGGGAGCTGACCTAGGGGCGGAATTTGCTGAGTCGTTGACGGAGCTATATACCGACCAAGGTATGCCGCCATCGGTAGTAGAGGAAATCACACCGCATCTGAATAGCTTCGTGGAGAGAGTTACTCCGCAGCCGAGAGTTACCTTTCTGCAAGCAGGACAGACGATAACCATCGGCGGTTCGATGTGGCAAATGATCGAAAGTCCGGGGCATGCAAGAGGCCAATTGTGTTTCTATGAACCGCTTAAGAAATGGATGTTTTGCGGCGATCAAGTGCTGCCGAATATTACGCCTAACATCAGCGTAGTGCCAGGTGAAGACCATGATCAGCTGCAGCAGTTTCTGGACAGTTTGGAGGAGCTGAAGGCTTACGAGGTTGATCTTGCTTTTCCGGGGCATCGGGATCCATTCACGAATTTCAGCGAACGGATCGCCCAACTCGCAGCCCACCATGAACGAAGATTGATTCAAATCCGAGAGCTGATTCAAGCGGAACCTATGACGGGGTATACGCTCTGTATGCGGCTCTTCGGTGAACGGATTGCCGGCAATACGCATAATTTGAGGTTTGCCATGTCAGAAACGCTGGCCCATTTATTCCATCTTGAACACCAAGGGCTTGTTACCGGAATTAGACAAAATGAACAGTTGTATTATTCGGTGAAGCCGGATTCTTAAATGAAAAAGCTTCCAAAAGCGCCCGGAATATGGTGTATAATGAATGGGTCATCGTTTGAAGAAAAGGAGCCCATTAACTATGCCTGTATCCCGCTCTGAATCTCGTCAACATCAGAAACAACAACGTTCCCGCAGAATGAAGCGCCTGTTTGCGATTAACCTTATCCTCCTGCTGATTATCGGTGCACTAGCGATCGTTTATGTTGTGCAGCGGCAGGATGGTACTGAGAAGCTGAACACTGCGGCTAATGCGGGCAGCAATAATGCCGGGCAAGTCACGGATGCGAACGAGGCTGGAGCCGACGATCAACCGGCTGGCAATTCGAATACAACTTCAGTTACGCCTGAGGCAGATGGTCAATCATCATCGGAAGGTTACACCATTTATGAGCCTATATCTGATGATTCTGATGATCCCACGTCCGATAATCAAGCTGCAGCGGGCGATACAGGGAGTACTCCGGTTGCCGGAGATCAAGTGAACTTATCTTTTACAGGTGATGTTTTATTGGCGGCTTCCGTAGAGAAGCTGATGCTTAAGAACGGCTATGATTACCCGTATGCGAAAGTATTGAATGAATTGAAGACACCGGATTTAATGGCGGTCAATTTGGAGACGCCTGTCACCTTGCGCGGTACTCCGGCAGAAAACAAACAATATGTCTACAAATCTTCGCCGGACGCACTTCCTGCCTTGAAGGCAGCCGGTATCGACGTAGCCAATTTGGCGAACAATCACACGCTGGACCAAGGTGAAGAAGGGCTGCTCGATACGATCGCCCATCTCGATGAAGCAGGTATTCCGAATATGGGTGCCGGACGCGATGAGCTGGAAGCGTTCAAGCCAGTACTGCTGGAAGCTAAGGGAATCAGCGTTGCTTATCTTGGTTTAACGAGAGTGGTACCTGTCGGCTCCTGGAAGGCGACGAAAGATCATGCGGGCTTAGCGGAAACCTATGATTCTACACGGGCGGTTGCTGCTATTAAGCAGGCAAAGAAACAAGCTGATATTGTGGTGGTTATGGTGCACTGGGGAATCGAACGCGAAGATTTGCCGAATAACGATCAGAAAAGATTAGCACACGAATATATTGATGCAGGGGCAGATTTAGTTATCGGCAGTCATCCTCATGTTCTTCAAGGTTTTGAGTCGTACAAGGGGAAGTGGATTGCGTACAGCTTGGGCAATTTTATATTCAGCGGTATGACGCCGGATAAAACGAAGGACACCGGAGTCCTTCATGCAGCTTGTAATGTGAAAGGGGATTGCTCGTTGAAGTTTAATCCCATGCGTGCGGTGCAATCACAGCCGGCACCGCTGGCAGGAGATGAGGGAGCCGCCTTGCTAAAGCGGATTTCGGGTATTTCCTTTCATGCAACTGTGGATGAGGCAGGGAACATTCGACCGAAGGAGTGAAGTTGATGTTGAATCCGTGTGTTGCCCACCGCGGAGCTTCAGGACTTGCGCCGGAGAATACGATGGCAGCTTTTCGGGAGGCGCTTAGTTTTCCGTTCGTGCAGTGGATCGAGCTTGACGTACAGCTGTCCAAGGACGGCATTCCCGTTGTGATCCATGATGACTCGCTCAGGCGAACGGCCAAAGTGGCGGGTCGTGTACATGAATTCACGGCGGATCAGCTTGGCAAGATGGACGCAGGCAGTTGGTTCGATAAGTCCTTCGCAGGTGAAGGCATTCCGACGCTGCAGCAAGTGATAGACGCTACGATCGGCCGCTGCCGGCTTAATGTGGAGCTCAAAACCTACGGGGGCCGCTATCCCGGCATGGAGAAGAAGGTCGTTGATCTGCTGTACAAGAACGGCTTACAGCATGATGCAGTCATCACCTCCTTTGACCGGGAGTCGCTGCGAAAGGTGCGCGAGCTGACCAAAGATGTCCGGACAGGACTTATCCTAGATGCGTCGCCTTGGACGCTGGCCATGGATTTGGAGCGTCTCGAGGCTACCTTCTTATCCGTCGGTTATACGCGTGTGTCGGATCAACTGCTTGCATCTATGCGGGCTGCACAGGTTGACGTAATGGCATGGACCGTCAATGATGCGCCTATGATAAAGCGGCTTGCCGCACTCGACAGCTCGCTTATGATCTGTACGAATTATCCGGATCGTTTCGCGCAGGCGAAGAATGGAAGCTCCTAACAAAAAAAGGCGGATCCCACACAGAGGGCTGTGTGGATCGCCTTTTTTTGTTTGTAACACATAAGCAGCATTTCCGATTTTCCAACTGCTAAACCGAGCAAATGCTGCATGAAATGCGCACTTGAATCTTATACGTCACGGAATCGATCTCGAATATCAAGAATTGCAGGGAGCTGCTCCATCAAGATATCGACTAACTTTGGATCGAAATGGTTGCCGCGTTCCTCTTGGAATAACTGCAGAATTTGTTCAAGCTCCCAAGCCTTCTTGTACACACGTTCGCTGCCTAGTGCGTCGAATACGTCTGCAATGGCGGTAATCCGTCCGTAGAGATGAATATCCTCTCCGCTAAGCCCTCTTGGGTATCCTTTGCCGTTCCATTTCTCATGATGCTGATAGGCCACGATTGCCGCTGTTTTGAGCAGTTCGCGGCTGGATGCTTTGAGCAAATTGAAGCCGATATCCGTGTGCAGTTTCATCTGGTCGAACTCTTCCTCGGTCAGCTTACCGGGCTTGAGCAGAACGGAGTCAGGAATGGCCACTTTGCCGATATCATGCATGGGCGAAACCATCTTGAGCAATTCGGCTTCTTCAACGGATAGTCCGTAACCGATTGCGAGGATGTAGGAATATTCAGCTACCCGTTTGACATGGTTGCCGGTTTCTTTGGAACGGCTTTCGCCGATCTCACCCATTACAGTAATAATTTCGCGCTGCGTTGCGACGATCTCCTCGTGGAGGATAACCGATTCAAGCGATTTGCCGGCATACGAGGCGGCCAGCTTCAAATGTTCGAGGTCGCGCCCCGTAAATATTGCTTGCGGCGTCAGCTTATTGATGGCTTGATAGGCGCCGATAATGGTTCCGTCATTGCCTACGAAAGGCACGGTTATGACCGATTTGGTGCGATATCCGGTACGGCGATCATTCTCGTCATTATGCCGATGATCGTTATAGGCGTCGTCGATTAACAAGTATTCGCCGGACTCGACAGAATGGCCGACGAAGCCGGTGCCAAGTGGAATTCGAATTTCATTGACGCCATGGGCAATGGTCGTAAACAGCTCTTCACGGGAATGGTCGATGAGCCACACTGTGCATCGGTCTGCTAAAATCATCTCACGGCCCATATTGGCCATGAGCAGGAGTACGCTCTTTAAGTTTCGCTCTCCTCCGATTTTGGCGGTATAATCAAATATGATACGAAGCAGCTCTTCCGGCGTCCGTTCGTTTGCGGCGTCAGCGTGTGGGAGGACTTCATCATGACGTTTATGACGATCATTCATATGCAATCGAACGCTCCTTAAATGACAAAAAAGTGTATGGTTCGACATTACCAATTCAACAAAACTTTACGGAATCCTGCTTAGGCATATGCAAAAAATGGATGATGTACATCGTGTGGATGGAAGGTGAATGGAAGCTATGATCGATATTTGGGGATCGGATATAGGCCGGCTTGCGGCCGGAATCATTGGAAGCAGCGCTATTGCAGCTGCTGCTTATCGGCTTCGTTCCTTATCCGGGAGCGGGGCTGTTTCGGCTGCCGTTATGGGGACAGGCTATGTTGCGCTGGGCGGGCCGCTATGGTTCGGCTCGCTGCTTGCTTTCTTCTTGACTTCTTCGCTCTGGTCCAAATGGAAGCGAAGACATTCCGCCAAGCAGGCCGCCGAGGCGAAATACGCCAAGAGCGGCCGTCGCGATGCCGCGCAGGTGTGGGCCAATGGCGGCCTGGGGCTGCTGCTGTGCGCAGGGCATGCGATCTGGCCCGCGGCAGCATGGGTGTACGCGTTCGTCGGCGTCATGGCCGCCGTGAACGCGGATACGTGGGCCACGGAGATCGGCGCGCTCAGCCGCCGTGCTCCGCGGTCCCTGCTTAGCGGGCAGCGCGTTGCGCCCGGCACGAGCGGCGGGGTCACGCCGCTTGGCAGCTTCGCCGCGCTGGCCGGCGCCGCTTTCATCGGCGCAGCCGCGGCGCTGCTGCACGCTGCGCCGCCTGCGCCTGCGGGCGTCACGCCTGGCGTGCTGCTCGCCGCCGCGGCTTGCGCCGGCACGGCCGGTGCCTTCGCCGATTCGCTGCTCGGCGCGACCGTGCAAGTGATGTACCGCTGCCGGGTATGCGGCAGCGATACAGAACGCGCCGAGCACTGCGGCAGCAACGAAGCAGTGCGGCGAATCCGCGGCTTCGCCGGGATGACCAACGATGCGGTGAATTTCGCGTCCTCGGCGCTGGCCGGCTTGCTGGCACTGCTAATCGGCTGCGCCTTTTCCTAATTTCTCCTAGCAAGCGGACGCATATAAAAGACTATCCCTATGGATGTCGAAAGAGTTATAATCAACCTAATGTTCACGTTTTTGGGTACAATTGTGCAATATTCTAATGGTTTCTCGGGTTGACAGCCTAGGGATCGCCTAGTATCCTAACTCTAATAGAAAATTTTTACAGATGTAAATGTAAACGAATTCATAGATTCGGGAAGGAGAATGGCCGCACGTGAAGATTGATACGGCGAAATCGCCGATTGCCAGCAGCCTTCCGCTGCTCCAAGCGGATAATGTGAAACGCGTATTCGGCCGCGGTGACAATTCTGTAACCGCTGTCAAGAATATTAATCTGTCGATTAAGAAAGGCTCGATGATCGCGCTCAAAGGCCGTTCCGGCTCCGGCAAGACGACGCTGCTGAATTTGCTTGCAGCGCTGGATCAGCCGACAGAAGGCGACGTTTATTTTAACGGTCAAATTATTTCCCGATTGCCCGAGAAGCAGCGCAGTACATGGCGCAGAACGAATCTGGGTTTGGTATTCCAAGCCTTCGGACTCATACCTCTTATGTCCGCTTACGAGAATGTGGAGTTTGGGCTGCGCATCGCTGGAAGCGATTCGAAGCTGCATAAAGAACGCGCCGAACAAGCGCTGGAATGGGTAGGCATGAAATCCCGCATGAAGCACCGCCCGCCTGAGCTCTCAGGGGGAGAACAGCAGCGTGTTGCGATTGCCAGAGCGATTGCGCACAGGCCAGTCCTGCTGCTGGCGGATGAGCCTACAGCCGAGCTGGACAGCCGGATGGGGCTGCAGGTCATTAAAGTGTTTCGTGACCTTGTAGAGAACTTGGGAATGACCGTCGTCATGACGACACACGATCCCGGTATTATGGAAATCGTCGATCATGTTATTGCATTGGAGGATGGAGAGATTGTCTCAGAACCTAACGCGTAAACATCGCCGCAGATTGTTCGTCAAGGAAGCTGCCGCAGTAATGGTTGTGGCGTCGCTGCTTTCCGGCTGTTCCCTTCTGCCGCAGAAGCAAGTCGTCCTGCAGCCCCCGCTCGTGCAGCCTGCTGCGGAGAAGGTAGATGCTATTGAAGTCAAGAAAGCGACAATTGAGCGGAGCTTCTCCGGCGCGGCTGTCGTCGCATCGAGCAAGAATGTGCCGCTCTTCTATAAGGAAAGCGGAAGATTGAAGGAACTGCATGTAAAACTTGGCGATGAAGTGAAAGCAGGACAATTGGTAGCCGAGCTGGATATGGGCGATTTGGACCTGCGCGTGAAGCTGCAGAAGCTGAGTCTGGAACGTGCTCAAATCGAGTACTTCCGAGTGAAGCAAAGCGGTGTTACCGGAAACGATCTGCGGATGAAGGAGATCGATCTGGAGCGGGAACAATTGATGCTTAATTCGATGAATGAGCAGTTCGAGTCCGCGAAACTTACGACACCGATCAGCGGCATCGTGTCTTATTTGGACACGAAGTCGCCGGGCGATGGGCTGAACGGGTATACGCCGCTTGTGTCTGTTGCTGACCCAACGCAGCTATACCTGATCTACACGGCTGAGGACGCGAAGCAAATTGCCGGCGTTCAACGTGACATGGCAGTCGAGATCAAGGCTGGCGATAAGAAGTTTGAAGGTAAGGTGCTGCAGTCTCCTTCGGATGCGCCGATTACCCTGAACAAGGAAATCGACGATCGGAATACGAGATTGCTCTATATTACAATTAATAAACCGGACGAGTCATTCGAACTCGGCAGGACGGTCGATATTCATATCGTGCTAGAGAAGCGTGACAATGTTGTTGTTATTCCGCGCAGTGGTCTGCGTACCTACTTGGGACGCACTTACGTACAAGCGCTGGACGGCGACCGCCGCAAAGAAATCGACGTACAGCCAGGAATTATGACATCAACGGATGTTGAGATCGTCAAAGGTTTAGATCCGGGCATGAAAGTGATTCTGAATAACTAATTTCAGCTCATGAGAAGAGAAGAGGTGAACCGATGGCAATCTGGACGATGATTTTTCGTAAAATGGCGAAGAATCGTTGGCTGCAGCTTAACTTATGGTTTGGGCTTACGATCTGCGTAGCACTGTTCAGCTCCATGCCGCTATACTCGCATGCGATTTTGCAGCGCACGTTATTTAAAGAGCTTCAACAGCTTCAGAAGGATCAGAACGTCTATCCAGGCTCATTAAGAGCCTCTACTTCGGTTTCCGGTACAAGAACCTTTGACGAGATCAGAAGTCTTATCGGCAAAGCGGATCGGTATATGTACAATGCGCCGCAGCGCCTTGGCCTGGATTCCCAGTCGTATATCATGTCGAGGGCGACACAGTCGTTCAAGATTTTACCTGTTGATGCCTCCGACCGCGAGAAGAAAGAAATGAGTGTGACGGGAAGCCTTCGTACCGTCTCGGATATCGAGAAGCGTGTGCAGCTTATTGACGGTCGGATGCCGGATGCAAGCCGCAGCGACGGGGTTTATGAAGCTCTGGTTACGCAGAAGTTTATTATTGATCTTAAGCGTGATCTTGATCATGAGTTCGTTTACACGAATAAGGATACCGGTCAGCAGCTGCACATCATTCCGGTAGGGATCGTGGAGTCGAAGCAGGGCAATGTGTATGATCAGTTCAATGTGGAATCGTATAATACGTCCTTCTATATTCCGTTTAAGCAGTTCAACCATGATTTCATTGAGAACCAAGGGCTGCTCAAAATTTCGGTGCTCTCATGGCAGTATTCGCTGAACTATGAGCAGATGAATATCGATCGTATCGATACGTATCTGGGTCAATATACAGCCATGAACAACTACTTCAACATGCGTCTTGGCATTTCGTCGGTGGATATGCCGGCTAAGAATCCGATCGCTACGTACACGATTAAGAAAGACAAGCTCGACATCATGCTCTGGTCCTTATATTCACCGGTCATGTTCATGCTTGCTTTCTACTTGTATATGGCAGCTAATCTGATTATTGATCGGCAGAAGACAGAGATATCCGTATTGCGCAGCCGCGGTGCAAGCCGTCTGCAGATTATGCTCGTCTTTCTGGTCGAAAGTCTGCTGCTTGGAATTCTGGCACTGGCGGTTGGCCCATTCATTG
This sequence comes from Paenibacillus sp. N22P23, assembly GCF_059383735.1. Classification (NCBI taxonomy): domain Bacteria; kingdom Bacillati; phylum Bacillota; class Bacilli; order Caryophanales; family Paenibacillaceae; genus Paenibacillus; species Paenibacillus sp. N22P23. The sequence continues at coordinate 38,030 of NZ_JBXENT010000002.1, read as the reverse complement.
GTGTCTATTTCACCAAGATCTTAGGGGCTTCAAGCGGGTTCCTTGAGTTCGTGCAGCGCTCCTCGCTCGATGTCGTGCTGAATAGTACATCATACAAAATTGCCGGTGCTGCCGTTATCGGTTCCATTATTCTTATCTTGGTTCCGGCATTCTTGGCAACACGGATTTCAATTGTAGGTCATAAACAGCAGATGGCTCGTTCCAACAAAATGTCTTTCTGGCACAAAACAGGCATAGACATTGTTTTACTTGGTGTTGCGATTTACATGCTTTATGGTTTTAACAAAAGAATGGCCGAATTGAAGGCACTTGCACTCGACCCGAATGCGATCCAAGTCGAACCGCTGCTGTTCTTCATGCCGGCACTCTTCAGCTTGGGAACGGGGCTCTTCATTCTTCGTATCTATCCGTGGCTGATTAAGCTGGTTTTCTGGATTGGACGAAGATGGTGGACGCCTGCGCTGTATTCCACGCTGCTGCAGATCAGCCGTTCTTCATCGCAATATTTAACAATCAAGGTGTTCCTGATTATGACAGTGGCAATGGGGCTCTTTAGCGCCAATGCTGCACGTACGATCAATGGGAATATGGAAGATAAGATTCAATACACGACAGGGTCGGATATTCAATTGTCCGTTCACTGGGATAACGACAAGCCGCCTCCGGCGCCGGCAGGCATGCCGGCCATGGTCAATGCGGATGATGCAGGAGCGGTTCAAGCTCCTAAGGTTGTCACGTATACGGAGCCTTCGTTCATTACCATGAAAGAGCTTGCCGGCGTGGATACAGCAGCGCGTGTGTTCCGCAAGGACGATGCCAATTTCTCCGCAAATGGGCAGAATGGCGGCACTTCGCTCTACGGAATCGATACGTTTGAATTTGGTAAAGTAGCATGGATGCGCGGCGGCTTGCTGGAGTATCCGATCAACAGCTACTTGAATCTGATAGCGAGCAATCCGAAGGCAGTGCTCATTTCCAGATCCATTGCCGACAAGTTCAAAGTGAAGCCAGGCGACCCGATCTCGGCCAAATGGGCAGGACTGGACAGCGCGAACTTCATCGTTTACGGCATTATCGATTACTGGCCGGGATGGAATCCGCTGCCTCAGTCAGGCAACCAGGATGACCCGAATGTACGGCTGCCGAATTTGATCGTCGGTCATCTGCCGTATATTCAAAACCATCTTGCACTTGAACCATATGAGGTATGGATTAAGCTGAAGGAAGGCGCTTCAAGCTCGGTGATCTATGCGGATTTGGAGAAGAAAGAAATACCGGTCGAGAAGCTCGTGGATGCGAATCAGCTGCTGATCCGTTCGAAGAATGATCCGTTCCGACTGGCGATTAACGGTGTTATGACGCTTGGCTTTGTCATTTCCATGATGATCAGCTTCTTCGGATTCCTATTGTTCTGGGTACTTACATTATCGGGCAGGACGTTGCAATTCGGTATATTGCGGGCGATGGGTATCTCGTTTATGCAGATTATCGGCATGCTGCTAAGCGAACAGCTGTTAACTTCAGCGGCTGCTATCCTATTTGGGGTACTGATCGGAAATGCGGTGAGCAGTCAGTTCGTTCCGCTGTTCCAGCTGTCCTTCAACGCTTCGGATCAAGTGCCGCCATTTGAAATTGTCCGTCAGCTAAGCGATTATGTTCAGTTGTACAGCGTCGTAGGCATTATGCTGACAATTGGGCTGGCAGTGCTCGGCATTCGGGTTTCGCGTATGAAAATTACGCAAGCGCTGAAGCTTGGGGAGGAATAAAACATGATTCATTGCGACGGGCTTGTCAAAATTTATAAGACGGACGACTTGGAGGTTGTAGCTCTGCAAGGGCTTGATCTTCACGTTGAGGCCGGTGAGCTGATGGCGATTATCGGCAACAGCGGCAGCGGGAAATCCACGCTGCTTAACATGCTGGGGGGGCTTGATCGCCCTTCCGCAGGGAAGCTGCTTGTTGACGGTAAAGATTTGCTCAAATTTACGGAACGCGATTTGGTCAAATATAAACGGGAGACGGTTGGATTCGTCTGGCAGAGCAATGCGCGCAACCTGATTCCATATTTGACTGCTCTGGAGAACGTAGAGCTGCCAATTCTGCTGAAAGGCCGCGGCAAACGGCTGCGGGCGCTCGAATTGCTGGAAGCGGTTGGGTTAAGCCACCGCATCAAGAACCGGCTGAGTGAGCTCTCCGGCGGTGAACAGCAGCGGGTAGCCATTGCGATTGCACTCGCGAACGAGCCGAAGCTGCTGCTGGCCGATGAACCGACAGGCTCGCTGGACACGAGAATGTCCAATCAAATCCTGGACTTGTTCAGGGAACTCAACAGCAGAATGGGCATTACGATTGTTATCGTTACGCATGACCCGATGCTCGCGCGTAAGGTTGACCGCGTTGTAGCGATCCGCGACGGCAAAACATCATCTGAGATTATCAGACGGCAATCGTATGCGGAAGAGCTCGCTGCGCTTGCAAACGGCAGCATCTTCGAGCCTGAAGAAAGCCATGTGGAGTATGCCGTCATCGACAAAGCAGGGCGGCTGCAAATCCCGGCTTCGTACCTACAGGCGGAGGAGTTCAAAGAGAAGAATAAAGTGCGGGTAGAGATGGAAGAGGGAAGAATTATTTTGTACCCGCCAGAAGCGAAATAAATGCATGCGATCCGGGTAGACTGCCTGTAACAGCTGGGGCAAGTCTCCCGGATTATTTTTATACTATTCATAGTTTACATATCGGAATTGTGTTAGTATACTAATGCCATAAGAAGAATTGCCTGTATAAGCGAAATATAGTGTGAATCGGGAGTGTGAGTAGTAATGCCAAAGGTAGTTATTCTATCAGGAAGTCCGAATCCAATATCTCGTTTGAACGGATTGACCGATTACGCGGAAGCCAAACTTCTTGGGCTTGGATGGGAAGTGAGCTCGCTGCATGTTGCTTCGCTTCCGGCAGAGGATCTCATATTGGCTCGGTGGGACAGTTCAGCCATCAAAGATGCGAATAAGCAGATTGCCGACGCGGATGCTGTAATTGTAGCAAGTCCGGTGTACAAAGCTTCCTTCACCGGTGTACTGAAGACTTATCTGGATTTGCTGCCGCAGACCGGCCTTGAAGGAAAGGTTGTGCTGCCGCTGTTCATTGGTGGAACGATTGCTCACTTGCTAACGATTGATTATGCACTTAAACCGGTGCTTTCAGCGCTATATGCTAGGCACATCTCTGCTGGCGTGTACGCCGTAGATTCACAAATTCAGAAGACGGAAGCAGGCGGGCTGCAGCTGGATGAGGATCTCGTACAGCGCCTAGACGGCGCTGTGGCTTCGTTCGCCGAAGCGACCGAATTATTTGCCTCGCTGCGGACGCCGTCCCAGCCGTAATAACCGCGCCACGAGAAAGAGCAGCCCGGTTGGGCTGCTCTTTCTCGTTCTTGCATGCTGCTGTGCTTATGAAGTCAGCTGTTCCATTTGCTCGATCAATTGTTCGAACACGCTCATCGCTTGTTCAATCGGTTCCGGAGTCGACATATCGACGCCGGCTTTCTTCAAGATATTGATGGAGTAGTCGCTGCCGCCGCTCTTCAGGAAGCCAAGGTAACGCTCAACAGCAGGAGCGCCTTCCTCAAGAATCTGCTTGGAAAAGCTGGTAGCTGCGGAGAAGCCCGTTGCATATTTGTACACATAGAAGCTGGTGTAGAAATGCGGGATACGACCCCACTCCATTTCGATATCTTTATCGATGACCATGCCTTCGCCATAATAAAGCTTGTTCAGGTCGTAATAGATTTTACTGAATTCCTGCGGCGTCAAGGAATCGCCTTCTTCAGCGCGCTCGTGAATGATTTTCTCGAATTCAGCGAACATCGTCTGGCGGAATACCGTTGTGCGGAACTGGTCGGCATAGTAGGTCAGTAAGTACATTTTTTCTTTCGGATCGGTCGACTTCTTCAGCATGTAATCCATGAGCAGCGCTTCATTGAGCGTCGAGGCTACTTCGGCCAAGAAGATCGTGTATTGCGCGTCGCGGTAATCCTGATTGTTGTCGGAATAGTAGGAATGAAGCGCATGGCCCATCTCGTGCGTCAAGGTGAACATGCTGTTCAGGTTGTCCTTATGGTTGAGAAGCACGTAAGGATGGGTACCGTAAGCGCCCCAGCTATATGCGCCGCTGCGTTTGCCTTCATTCTCGTATACGTCGATCCAGCCTTTGTCGAAACCATCCTGCAGCACTGTCAAATAGTCGTTGCCGAGCGGCTTCAAGCTTTCGCTGACGGTTTTCTTCGCATCCTCGAAGGTGATGTCCATCTTGAACTCATCTACCAGCGGAGCGAATAGGTCATACATATGGAGCTCATCCACCTTTAGCAGCTTCTTGCGAAGCTCCATGTAGCGATGCATGAGCGGAAGATATTTGTGAATGGTGCCGATGAGATTCGTATACACTTCCTTCGGAATGTTGTCTCCATAGAGTGACATTTCGAGCGTAGACGGATATTTGCGGGCACGTGAATAGAACAAGTTCTTCGTTACATTCGCGCTAAGTGTGGAAGCAAGTGTGTTTTTGAGTTTACCGTACGTATCATACATCGCTTTAAAGGCGCCTTCGCGTACTTCACGATTCTTGCTCTCTAGAAACTGTATGTAACGGCCATGGGACAATTCAACTTCTTCGCCGTTCTCGTCTTTCACTTTCGGGAATTTCATGTCGGCGTTGTTCAGCATGCTGAAGATCGTGCCCGGAGCTTGGCTGATGTTTCCGACCTGCGCGAGCAGCGCTTCTTCGGATTTGGAGAGCACATGCGCCTTCTGACGGCTCATCTCTTCTAAGGTGTGGCGGTACTTAGCGAGATCCGGATTATTGATCATGTTTTGGAGTGCTTCATCCGAGAGACTGAGTACCTCAGGCGTAACGAAGGAGAGAGCCTCGCCGGTTTCGACACTAAGCTTCTTCGATTTATCGGAGAGAGCTTGGAAGCCTGGCTCTGCCGTATCCTCGTGATGTTTCATGTTTGCATACACATAGAGTCGCTCTACTTTGAGCGATAGCTCGTCCTCAAGCTCGAAGCAAGCTTTGAGTTGCGCCGGGTCAGCTAATTTGCCTTGATAAGCTTCTACTTTCTTCATCTGCTCTTTCGCTTGTGCATATTCCTTGTCCCATGCGGATTGATCCGCGAAAATGTCCTCCAGCTGCCAGCGGTGCTCAGCTGCGGTTTCGGAGCGCTTTGGTACTTGGTTCATGGGAACCCTCCTCGCATGATGGTTGGTAGATGTGGCGGAATCAGCAGAATGGGGTGCTTCATGCTGCATGGCAGCAGCTTGGCTGGATTGCAGCAGTGATAGCGATAATAGAATCGGCAGCCATCTCACGCTAGAAGTCACGCTCCCTTACAGGTAGTGACTCTAGTTTGGCCCGGCAGTCGAATCGTTATGTCCCCATCATGGTCAAACTGTACACGATCAGGAAAAAGGCAAATGCAATAAATACGATCGCTGCGATGGCAAGTCCTCTGCGCATGCTCGCGGGAATGTTATTCCGCTGCATGATGATGACGATTCCGAGTGAAAAAGCGGCAATGATGAATATAATCGTAGATGTCTTATCCACCTAAATGTAGCTCCCCTCCGCACAACCTATGCAGGTTGGTACATGGTTATGTTCGATAAACAGGATGAATTTTCCTCCTGCTTGCAAACCTCGATTTTAGACAGATCGGAAGGCTTGCATAATGGCGTCGAGCTCATCCTCGCGGCCGGCGAAATCGGAAGGACGAAACCGATTCTCTGCCCAGTGAAGCATTTCCGGGCGACTTACGAACGTATAGCATTCTTCGCCCCATTGATCATTGATCTCGCGAACAATCAGTGTTTTGCCCTGTACTTCAACATTCAGCATATTGTATTTATCTGTTTTATAAATTTGAACCTTTTTAAACATAAGGACCATCCCTCTCTGTAAATAGCTTGATGCTTCATACAATGATAGCCATAAAATAGGGTAGAAATCAAATATTTCATGGTCACATGCTGTCAGAATAAGCTGCTATTTGGGGGAGAAAAGGATAAATGGATTTGGTTCACGAATTACTTAGAGGTCTTAAAGAACGCATTGTGAATTAAACAGTCGAAGGAAGTGGAGAAGTGGATAGCTTGCTTAGAGAGAGAATTCTTAGAAAAGAACCTGGAATTATTACATATGGCATGACACCGCCTAAGGAATCGCATCCGCAGGACAAAATTGCTGAAATTGCTCAGAAGCAATGTGAGCGGTTGGAAGGCCTCGATATAGATGGGTTGATCCTGTACGATGTGCAAGAAGAGAGTGACCGAATCGATCAAGACCGGCCGTTTCCGTTTCTGCGGACAGTCGATCCAACGAAATACAGCAACGAGTTTTTGCAGCAATTATCCGTTCCCAAGGTCATCTATCGCTGCGTTGGCAACTATTCATCGAATCAGTTCTCGGAATGGCTGCAAGCAGAATCCGCAGAAGACCGCTTCTCTGTGTATGTGGGAGCTTCTTCGAGCAAGCAGGCAACGAGCATGCGGCTTCCGGAAGCTTATGATTTGAGCCGAAGAATGGATCCGAGCATGACTTTCGGCGGTGTCGTCATACCCGAAAGACATACGATAAAGAACGATGAGCATCTTCGCGTGGTCCAGAAAATGAACAGCGGCTGTCAATTCTTCATTTCGCAGGCAACGTATAACATTGAAGCGACTAAAAACTTCCTATCGGATTATTACTATTACTGCAGAGATCATGAAATTGACATGGTACCGATCTTAATTAATCTTGCGCCTTGCGGTTCACCGAAGACGCTGGAATTTATGAAATGGCTTGGCATCAGCATTCCGAAATGGCTGGAAAATGATTTAAAGCACTCCAACGATATTTTAGATAAATCCGTTACATTGTCTCATCGCATGTTTGAAGAAATTTTCGATTTCGGAGTGGAGAAGGGGATTCCGCTCGGCTGCAGTGTAGAGAGCGTATCGACGCGAAAAGTTGAAATTGATGCTTCTGTGGTACTTCTGAAAGAAATCAGAGCAACCATTGCGAAGAAGCTGGGCCCGGCCAAAGTCGGCTGAATGCTGGATTACACGCACCGATAGGTCAAGCAGCCCAAGATTCTCATACCATAACTTGTCCTTTTTGTCAACATTTAATTGCAAATGACTGCCGTCGCGTGTATACTAAAGCAAGTCGCCCGGTTTTACGGTCGCGCTCATTTTTAGGAGGTTGTTCATTTGAAAGGAACAGTTAAATGGTTTAACGCAGAAAAAGGCTACGGTTTCATTCAAGTAGAGAATGGTGAGGACGTGTTCGTTCATTATTCCGCAATTCAAGGCGAAGGCTTCAAGTCGCTGGATGAAGGTCAGTCTGTAGAGTTTGATATTACACAAGGCAATCGCGGGCCGCAGGCGGCAAACGTTACCAAACTGTAAGCTATGCAGCTTCCATGGGGAAGCTTCTCATAAGTACATGCCATAGATGAACCCGACATTTCGATGTCGGGTTTTTTTTATTTCATCATGAGCCTTTGACCGCAACATGGACAAGATGATAAACTGAGGATTGGAATTTATATTACCTCTGCTAAGGAGCGAATAAGAGCTTATGAAATTCAAATTGTTTAAAGACCGTAAAGGGAAGGCCGATCAGGCTAAAAATAATAAATTCGTTAAGCTGGCTAGAGAGCTTTACGTTCATGCACGCAAGGGCGGACCGAACCCGGAATCGAACTTTGCACTCAAGAATACGATTGCGGCAGCTCGTGCCGAGCAAATGCCGACAGACAGTATTGAACGTGCCATCAAAAAGGCTGCGGGAGCCAACGATAGTGTGGAGTATGAAGAAATCATGTATGAAGGCTATGGTCCGGGCGGCACTGCCATCATGGTCCGCTGCTTGACGGACAACCGTAACCGCACGGCAGCTGATGTTCGTTCGATCTTTAATAAACGCGGCGGTAACATGGGAGAGAGCGGCTGCGTGTCCTATATGTTCGATCAGAAGGGACTGCTCGTCATTAGCCGTGAAGAGCTTGACACAGATGAAGATACGATGATGATGCAGGCGCTGGAAGGCGGAGCAGAGGACGTTATCGTCAATGATGAAAGCTTCGAAGTGCTTACACATCCGCATGAGTTTGAATCGGTTAAGACGGAGCTTGAGAAGCTGGGCCATAAGTTTGAATCGGCAAGCGTACAATGGCTTCCGCAAAACACGATCGTAGCCGAAGGCGAGAACGTGGATAAATTGCAAAAGATGATGGACGGCTTCCAAGATAACGAAGATGTTCAAGACGTTTACGTTAATTTCGAACTGCCGGACGAAGAATAGAAACGAAAAAACAGCCCCATCGCAGCTTGAACTGCGATGGGGCTGTTTTTGTTTGCGGATGCAGGTCTTCTAGGCATCTCGATCGATAACATGCTTCACAAGGAAAGCGATGGCTGCGACGAGTGCAAGTGTCATGGCCAGTTGGAAGAATGCTGTTTTACCAAACTGCTCATAGATAGCACCGCCGGCCGTCCCGCTTATTGCACCGGCAAAGCCGCTCCAGACGATCGCATAAACAGCCTGCCCGGAGGAGCGGAACTCATCGGGAATGATGGAGGACAAGTAACGCAGTGCCGTAACCATATAAATACCGAATGTAATGCTGTGCATGGCCTGAATCGGTATAATCCAGATCGGAGATGTAATCTCACTGATCAGCCAGAAGCGCAGCGCATACATCAGACTGGCAATGGCCAGCAGGGGAAGCTCTTTGAATTTATGGCCGTACTTGCCCAGCAGGAAGAGTACGGGGATTTCACTAATGGCGGAGATCATCCACGCAATACCGACAAGTGAGTTGTCAGCCCCCATTTCTCGCAGCGTCACAGCTAGGAAACCTTCATACATGCGATGCGCTATGGATACGACCAGAACGATGGCGAAGTAGGAAAGGATGCTTGGCTTGCGAATGAGTTTCAGGAAACCGCCAAATTCGATTTTTCGCTTAGAACCTTGATAATCCTTAAGTGCAAAGGAAAGCAGCAAGGCAAGACTTATCGATCCGACAGCCAGCGGAATGGTCGCTGAGGTGCCGGTAACTTTAAGCAGCTGACCGACGAGGAAAGCTGAGAACGCAAAGCCCAGTGAGCCGAATACACGGATGAGTGCATAGGGCTTTGACGTAAATTGACTCGATAACAGAATAAGGCTGTCACTGAGCGGATTGACAGGTGTTTGAAAGAAATAGAATGCCACCATAATGAAGCAGACAATGACGAAGGCATCTGTCGTGAAGAGCAGGGACACCATGACAAGCTGCCCAAACATGAGAAGGGTCATAATTTTCTTAATGGTACGGAAGCGGTCGCTTGCCGTCCCGAAGATGATATTGGCAAAGATCGAAATGAACGGACCGATGGAATAAATGATGCCTATTTGTCCGGCCGTGTAACCGCGGTCCATGAAATACAACGGGAAGTAGGACACGACAAGAGCTTGCGTGGTATAGATAACGTACATAAAAAATCGAAGCATGAACACTTCTCGCGACATCGAGCCCGCCTGTGAAGCGGCTTGCACGTTATCGACGGATGAGTTGTTAAGGTTTGAACGTATAGAACCCAAGATGATTTCACTCCAAATCTAATCTGTTGCCTGTCTAGACATCGTTTTGTCCGCTTGTCCGACACGCCTAATCGCAAAAGCGATGAAAAGACACTCTGCTGCTACCCCAATTGATTGCGCCCATGCCCCGATTGCGCCATTCCAGCCTGGCGTAAGCATAATGCATAGAACAGAGGTTAATACCGTGAACACTAGATTCACGGATTGCGAGCCTAAGATGATGCGTGTCTGTCCGCGCACCATGATGAGACCGTTGCCGACATCCAGCCATGGCAGTGCCAGAGCTAGCAGAACGAATGGCTGCATGGCTCGAATCGTTTCTGATTTCAGTTTCCCTTCAACGCCCATGACATGGCCGACTATAAAGTCCCCTGCAGGCGTGAATGCGAGAAGACTGACTAGTAACGTTGGGATAAAGCCAAGCATCAGCGTGAATTTACGGACAGCTTTAGGATCAATTTTATAGAAATTAAGGACGATTTGATGGAAATAAGTAAAGAAACTTAAAGTGAGCTGTACCAGACTCGCTGCGAGCGCAAAGGATGCAATAGACAACGCAGCATCGCTCGTCTTGCCGAGCAGAATATTAATAGAAGGTCCAATCCATACCGCAATCAGCGTGGAAAGCAGCAATGGACGGTAGAATGAGAATACTTGCCTAAAGTTCTGAACGGCATGCTCTTCTACTTTCTCCGGCATCTGTTTGACAAGTGAGGAGCCTTCCAGATAACTAACCAATGCTTCGATCATCATGCCGGCAAGGAAAATCACGGCGCCAACGGTACCGCTCGTTACCCCTTTATTCATATAGTAAAGGGAAATTCCGTACATCCCGACAAGACGCAGCGCCATGCCGATCGTCAACCATTTGGTGCGTAAATTATAAATAATGACGCCATGATATAAACAGCGAATGCCTGAGAAAATACTGACGAACATGAGAATTTGATAGACATCCAAGATATGCGGAACGAGTTCGTCATCCGCACCGAATAATCCTCCGAATATCCAAGTGCCAAGCGGCGAATAACTGATGACGATGCCAAGAACCAAGATTGCTGCGAATACAAGCTGACCAACCAGCAGCATAGCACGGAAAGATTGCTTGTCGCGTACCAACGCCGAACAGGTCTGGCGCAGCAAGACGGCGGGTCTTTCCGTTATAATTAGCAGACTCATCGCGATAGCATAACTGGCGATGACGACTTTCTGATTGGCTGCATGTGCCAGCGTACTATTGATGATGACATGCGAAATCGTTACGAGAGAGGCTGAAAGTCCGAGCGGCAAAAAAAAACGCCATAGCTGTCTCATCGACACAGGGCCAGGCTGTTTCCCCATAGTTTGTTCTCCTTGCAAGCGATATGTACCCCAGTATAGCATATGGCGAACAAGTTTTCGCGCTGGATTTGTACTCTATGAAATGGTACATTATTTGATGGAGGTTTTGAGACGTGAACCAATTTTTTAGTTGGAATGACCGGCTTGGAATCTCGCTTCCGACCCTCCATCAGGAGTGGGACATGTACAGTGAAAAGGATCGCACGTTCATTGTGACAGAATGGGAGATTATTCGCGGGACGATTCCTGAGCGCGTCATGGCATTTGAAGCGGTAATCAACGTGAAGCAGATTCAGCTGTTTGAGGAAGAAAACTTTGAGCGTTCATGTACCATTAACTCCGATATTGCCGAGCTGGCAAGCCGGATTAATGATTTACATATCTGGTACCGCATGAATCAAGAAATTGAAAACAAGCGCCATTCCTAATAAGCGGAGTGGAAGAAGGAGGGCGCATATCGCGATGCAATTATCGGTTTTGGCCCGCCGGATGCCGCAAACGCCTATTCGATTGATGTACCGGGTTTACAAATATGTATTGCCGGAAGTTAGATCTGAGCTTGCAAGATTGCGTGTCATAGCCGAACAAATTCCCGATGATGAACTGAGAACGCAAGCGATTGCCAGTATGACAAGCAAGCAGTTTCACTGCGAAGGAGGAGGCATTTACGCCGCCGCTAATTTGCAACGCAGGGATGTGCTCGTTCCGCTCATCGTTGCTTTGCAGACGATCAGTGATTATTTGGACAACCTGTGTGACCGAAGCACGTCGTTGGCCGCTGATGATTTTCGACTGCTTCATCAATCGATGTTGGATGCCGTAGACCCGAACGCGCCGCTGCGTGATTATTATGCATTGCGGACTGAACGCGACGACGGGGGTTATTTGCATGAGTTGGTGCGTACATGTCAAGCCTCTATAAGGAATCTGCCGTCATATTCGGCTGTTCAGCCTTACGTGACAGAGCTTGTTGGACTATATGGTGACCTACAGGTGCACAAACATATCGTCAGAGAGAAACGCGAGCCGGCTTTACATGCGTGGTGGGAGCAGCATCGTCAGCTTGCACCGCATTTTAAGTGGAACGAGTTTGGCGCTGCGACAGGGTCTACGCTCGGCATGTTTATGTTGTTTCTTGCCGCTTCAGTTGAAGGATGCGGCAGCGAAGAAGCGCTTCAAGTTCGTAACGGCTATTTCCCCCATGTTTGCGGTCTTCACATTATGCTAGATTATTTGATCGACCAAGAAGAGGATCGGATTGGCGGAGACTTGAACTTCTGCAACTACTATTCCAATCAAAGTGAGCTGGTGGCACGAATCGGAGACATCGTCGAAGGTGCGCGCCAAGATGTGAGCAGGCTGCCTGCTCCGAAGTTTCATCGCATGGTAATCGAAGGCCTGCTCGCCTTATACCTTTCAGATCCCAAAGTACGGGGTCAGAAAGATGTGCAGCTCGTTTCGAAGCGCCTTATGAGAAAGAGCCCGCTCACGCGGCTGTTTTTCTGGGGCAACAGTGTTGTTATTCGATTGCGTCAATTTAAATAGTGTGAACATGAACAAGGAAAGCATAGATAAAGATGAAAGAGGAGTGGATTTGCAATGTCAGCAGTAAAATCAATTGCCGTTCTTACAAGTGGTGGAGATTCGCAAGGTATGAACGCAGCGGTACGCGCAGTCGTCCGTAGTGCTTTATATCATGGTCTTGAAGTATACGGTGTACAACGCGGCTATCAAGGCCTGCTTAATAATGATCTTCGTCAAATGGATCTTCGCAGCGTAGGGGATATCATTCAGCGCGGAGGTACCATTCTCCAGACAGCTCGCTGTAAAGAGTTTATGACACCGGAAGGCCAACAGAAAGGTGCAGAAGTACTGCGTGAGCGCGGAATTGACGGGCTTGTCGTAATCGGCGGAGACGGCTCCTACCAAGGCGCCAATAAGCTTTGCAAGCTGGGCATCAAAACAATGGGATTGCCGGGTACAATCGACAACGATATACCGTTTACCGACTATACCATTGGATTTGATACTTCGGTCAGCATCGTTGTTGATGCGATCAACAAGCTGCGCGATACGATGACTTCGCACGAACGTTCTTCCGTCGTCGAGGTTATGGGTCGTCATTGCGGTGATATAGCTCTATATGCTGGTTTGGCGAGCGGTGCAGAAACGATTATCGTACCGGAAGTGCCGTTTGATCTGGATCAAGTAGCAAACCGCATGAAAGAAAACTTCGGCTCCGGCAAACGTCACAGTATCATCGTAGTTGCTGAAGGCGCTGCAAGTGGAGAAGATATCGGTAAAGGCATCACAGAGCGTTGCGGTATGGAGCCGCGCGTTACGGTTCTTGGTCATATTCAACGTGGCGGAACGCCGACTCATAATGACCGAATTCTTGCGAGCCAGCTGGGCGACTTCGCTGTTCGTAAGCTGATGGAAGGCGACTCCGGCAAAGGCTGCGGTATCATCCGCGGTGAGCTGGTTGTGACCGATATTGATAAAGTAGTAAACACGAAGAAACCATTCAACATGGATCTCTACAACCTGGCTCTTCGTTTATCTCAATAAATGAACTTAAAGCCTTATATGAGCGTCTGCAGGGGAATAACCCGAATGACTGCCCGTATAAGGCTTTTTTAATCAATGGAGGTGGAAAGCAAGATGTTCTTGTACAAAATCGAAATCGAAATGGAAGATACCTCGGCGCATCTGATTCTGCTCGCAGAGACGGATGAGAAAGCATTCTCGTTCGTAGAGAGCCACGTTGCGCGTCATTATATTAAAATGCCTGTCCTAAAGTCGGTTGCCATCGTGGAGAAAAAACGTACCGAAGTCGGTTCAGGCTATTTAATTCCTCAATCGTAAATTCCTTTATTGACCAAATATACAAAACATACTATTATGTATGTAAAGTTGAATTTGGAAGGGGAATATTTATGCGCATCACAATCATCGCTGGAAGTAATCGACCGGAGTCGACAAGTACGAAATTATCTCGATATATTGGGAAGTTTATGGAATCGGAAGGGCATGAGGTTACAGTATTCGATCTGTATAAGCAGCCGCTGCCGTTCTACGGCACTCATGAGGATTCGAATCCTAACCTGGCAGCATTACGCGAATCCGTGCTTCATAGCGATGCTGTTGTGCTCAGCACGCCGGAATATCACGGAAGCATCTCCGGTGTGCTGAAGAATGCGCTTGATTTCCTTGGCGGAGATCATTTTGACAGTAAAGCAGTTCTCTCTGTCAGCTCTGCCGGCGGCGCAGTCGGGGTAAGCTCACTTACTCAATTGCAAGCCATGGTTCGTAACATGCATGGAATCAACTGCCCGGAATGGATTTCCATCGGCGGCGCGTCACGTCAATTCGAATCTGACGGGACACCGTCATCCGTGGATGTCGTAACTCGCGTTCATCGTACCGTTCCTTATTTCTTACAACTGGCTGCAAAGCTGCGTAAGTAAGTTTAGTCAACTCCAAATGCAAAACGCTCTGCAGCCAATGCCGGAATTGTCCGTGCGAGGCTTGCAGAGCGTTTTTTTGGTTTAGAATTTGGCGTCCGCCGTATATCGGTTATTTGCGTTCCATAGTAAATATTCATGAATGCCGGAATCCTGCAATGCTTTAATTTGTGCGTCCACTTCGGCCTTGCCGTATTTAATATAATGTCCTTTGCCTAGCCAGCTTGCGGTGAAGTCTTGAATCCAAGGTCTAATGATCGGCTTGTAGGAGCCAATCGGATCTAACTTCTTATGTGTATCTACCATGGCACCTTTGATGGTCGCGTATGGATCTTTGTCCGGATCTTTCACCTTGAACCAGCCTGTGCTGTAATGGCTGGGATAAATCATCGGCGCGATGACATCCACATATTTCGAGATTTTCACAAAATCTTGACCGATACCTTCAGCAGCCGGAACGGAAGCCGCATATCCGAAAATATCAACAGAGACACGAACGCCAAGCGGTTCAAGCTGTGATTTCGCATATTTCACGAAAGCAGCGATTGTATCCACTCGTGTATCCTTGGTCTTCTCGAACTTCAGGGAGTCGGCTTTTTTCTCGAAGCCTTCCGGGAAACGGACATAGTCGAATTGAATTTCTTTGAAACCGAGCTTCACAGCTTCCTTCGCAATCGCAATGTTGTAATCCCATACGTCTTTCTTGTACGGGTTTACGAAGCTGTCACCTTTACCGTTCTGCCAAATGGATCCGTCTTTGCGCAAGAATGAAAGTTCAGGATGGCTTCTGGCGAGTACCGTATCCTTAAAGACAACGATACGTCCGATGGG
The DNA here is from genome assembly GCF_059383735.1 of Paenibacillus sp. N22P23. Taxonomy (NCBI): domain Bacteria; kingdom Bacillati; phylum Bacillota; class Bacilli; order Caryophanales; family Paenibacillaceae; genus Paenibacillus; species Paenibacillus sp. N22P23. The sequence goes on along the minus strand of NZ_JBXENT010000002.1, from coordinate 22,767 downwards.
GTACACGTCATGTTTCTTCAAACGCTCCATCATTTGACTGATGTTGCTGATGTACTTCTTTGGTTTGCCGAGCTTCAGCAGCTCTGGGTTTGTAGTGGGATAGGTAATATAGCCGTTATCATCCTTCAAATCAATGACCATGCTGTTCAATGGCGTATTGTCGAGCAGCTTCAGCAACGATTCCATTCTAGCGCCTCCGGCGCTGTGAGCCGTTACATAAATGCCCTTCACTTCAGGGGCATCCGGCTGCGGATCATGCTTGACGAATTCGGTTCCTGTGTTTGAACCCGTGTCAGAACCACCGGGCGTTGTTGCATCTGGAGTCGTCCCAGGCTGTGTAGTACCTCCGGGACCATTCGGCTGCTGCACATTCGTCGGAGCAGCAAGAATAGTAGCGAGCAATTGGTGGGTAGATGCGGACTGCGCACCTGCTTGCGCATCAGATCCGGTTAAGACATGAAACAACAATAACAATGTAGAAACAATAACATCCATTTCAGTTCTCTCCCCATCTGACAAGTCAGTAAAATTATAATTCAGTTTCGGATGAAGGCACAGAGGTATTTTGTAGGAATTTGCTAGAAATTGATGTGTGCGCAGCGTATGTAACCTTATATAACCGCAAAAAAAGAACGAGAACCAATTTCTCGTTCTCGCTCCGTGTACCTCTATTGCAAAAGCACTTCTCTTTGATGCTCACAAATGCTTTGCTGCACAATCTCCATCGCGTCCTCAGGTTCCAGCAATGCCAGTCCATCCCGCAGCACGATATTCAAATTCATTTCCCGCTCCGTGAGGAAAGGCACTAATTCCGGTGCTAGTTTTTCCACAATCTGTAATAGTCTGACCGTTTCCATATCCATGAAGCATCACCCTTTCATCGTAATGGAGGGTAAAACGTATGGCACGAAACTTATTCAACGGGATAGCTATATTATAACAGCAGGGAATTCAAAAACCTAGTGTTGAGCAAAGAAATTCCATATTAGCCGATGCCCGTTTTGCAATTTAAAGGGAAGGCTTGCGAAATTCTCCCATAACGCCGACTGTTTCAACAATATTGACGAATGCGCGCGGATCCGTGTCTACTATAATTTTGCGCAGCTGATTTAACTCGAAGCGAGTTGTCACCGTCATCAGCATGTCATTCTCCGCATTGGTGTAGGCGCCGCGTGTTTTGATGACCGTTACGCCTCGGATCAGTGGAATCATGGCTGTGCGCATTTCTTCTGTTTTCGTTGTTACAATAAAGACAGTAATCTTCACATGCTTGATGTGTATGAGGTCAATGATTTTACCTGTTGTAAAGATCGACAGCAACGAGAATAACGCGATATCCCAGTCATTCGTAAGCATTCCGAGTCCAGCAATAACAGTCCCGTTCAGTACAAAAATCAGCATGCCAATCGATAAGTCGCGTTTGCGTGTAATAATCGCCGCTATTATATCGAAGCCGCCGGAGGAGGAGCCTTCACGAAGGGCCAGTCCACTTCCGAAACCGACCACGACGCCGCCGAAGACTGCGCCAAGCGTCAGATCCTCAACCATTGGGTTTACCGGAACAAGCTGCATGAAGAGCGTTGTTGCGGCAACCGAGAACGCGCTCCAGCCAACAAAACGCAGGCCGAGAACTCGCCACCCCCAGATTAAAATAGGCACATTTAGAATAAAATAAAGCCAGCCAATGTTTAGGCCGGTCGCATACCCGGCAATCATCGTAATGCCGGATACGCCGCCGCTGATCATTTTGTGCGGAATCAGAAGCTGGTTAAAGCCAAAAGCGATCAGCAAAGCGCTGATTAAAGTCGTTGCTGCAGTTCGTGATGTTCTCATGAAAATTCCACCTCGGCGAAGTATGTTCAACAGCTAGCAGTTTATCAAAAAAAGTTGGAAGTTGTCTAATGTAATAAATGATGCTAGTATATGTATTTAGTGCTTACTGGTATTCAGAAAGACAGTTGTGCTATAATAAACTGTATATTTTCTGTAGGATGCAGATAGAAGGAGATTGAAACAGTTTGAAAACATTTGCTGAATTCGGCTTGGAACCTAAGGTTCTTCAAGCCATTACTGAGCTTGGATTTGAGGAATCTACCCCAATCCAATCAAAAGCCATTCCAATTGCGCTTGCCGGCACCGACTTAATCGGGCAAGCTCAGACAGGAACGGGCAAAACGGCCGCCTTCGGGATCCCGCTTGTTAACAAGATTCCGGTTACTGAAGAGCGTATCGTCGCATTAATTATGACCCCAACCCGTGAGCTCGCCATTCAAGTTTCGGAAGAAATCGGAAAGCTTACACGTTACAAAGGTTTGCGCTCATTGCCAATTTACGGCGGTCAAGAGATCGGTCGTCAAATCCGTGCATTGAAGAAACGTCCGCAAATCATCATCGGTACACCTGGTCGTTTGCTGGATCATATTAACCGTAAAACGATCAAACTTGATGATGTCCAAACCGTTATCTTGGATGAAGCGGATGAAATGTTGGACATGGGCTTTATGGAAGACATCACTTCCATTCTTTCCTTGGTACCGACTAATCGCCACACGATGTTGTTCTCGGCAACAATGCCTCCGAACATTCGTAAACTGGCAGATCAATTCCTTCAATCGCCTGAACATGTGTCGGTAATCCCAACACAAGTCAGCGCACCAACGATCGAACAAGCATACATCGAAGTTCATGAGCGTCAGAAATTTGATGCATTGAGCCGTTTGCTTGATATGGAATCACCAGACCTTGCAATCATCTTTGGACGTACAAAGCGCCGTGTAGATGAGCTAAGCGAAGCCCTTCAGAAGCGTGGTTATTCTGCAGACGGCTTGCATGGCGACTTGTCCCAGAATCAACGTGATAACGTTATGCGTAAATTCCGCGACGGCAGCATCGATGTACTTGTAGCAACAGACGTTGCAGCACGTGGTCTTGACGTTTCGGGCGTAACACATGTTATCAACTTCGATTTGCCGCAAGATCCGGAGAGCTATGTACACCGTATCGGCCGTACCGGCCGTGCTGGTAAAGAAGGTACAGCGTGGTCGTTCGTAACGCCGCGTGAGCTGGATCACATGCATTTCATCGAGAAAATGACTCGTCACAAAATCGCGAAGAAGCCATTGCCAAGCATCGCTGAAGCAATCGAAGGCAAACAACGCGTAACGGCTGAGCGCATTCTGGATGCTCTGGAAGGCGATGCAGTTAATGAGTTCAAAGCCATTGCAATTCAATTGCTTGAGCAATATGACTCCGTTAACTTGCTGGCAGCAGCAATTAAATTGATCACTGGCGAGAAGAAAGATATTAATATCGAACTTACGCCTGAAGATCCGATTCGCGCTAAGAAACGCAGACCGGATGTTCGTACAAGCGGACGTCGTTTCTCCGGCGGACCATTTGGCGGCGGCAACCGTTCCGGCAGCGGTCCTCGTGGACGCGGCGAGAGCAGCGGCAGCAGCCGTGGCGGTTACGGCGGCAGCGGCGGCGGCTATAGTGGCAATCGCAGCAGCAGCGGCAGCAGCTCAAGCAGCAGCACTAGCAGCAGCGGCGGCGGCTACAACCGTGATCGCGATCGCGACAACAAAGGCCGTGGAGACGGCCGCGGCGAAGCTCGCCGTTCCCGTCCATCCTCTGACGAATAAGCAAGGATAAACACCGGGGCTTCTGTTTAGCCGAGCAATCGGATAAATAGAGCCCCTTTTTTTATCTTGTTATCCACTGTCAGAAGAAGCCTTTCGAGACAATTATAAGAAGAATGAACAGAACAAGTATCATTGCGGCACTAGTGTGAGAACCATGACCCATATTACCCATTAGCGGTGTCCTCCTCGGCTTTTGTCTTGGGTACGATAACACTATATGGTATGCGCTTGGGTGAATGTCGTTTAGACGCCTGCCCACATTCCCGAAAATGGGCGTTGGCTTCTTGGGCTGTCTATATTATAGTTAACGTAGTATAAAATGAAATCGCTTGCTAGGAGGACTTGGCTACAATGGAAATGAGAGGCATGATGGGCGGGTTTTATAAAATCTCGGAATGGATTATGCGCTTATCGGTAACAAACGTGCTATGGATCATTTGTTCATTGCCGTTTATTATTTTACTGCTCCCTGTGTTATTTGCTCAGAATAGCGATCAAATGCTGAGTTACTTCATCGTTTCCGGCATCGTTGCTCCGTTCACATTGTTTCCGGCTACTGCGGCCATGTTTGCAGTTGCACGTAAATGGGTAATGGGTGAGGTAGATGCGCCGCTCCTTCGCACGTACTTTAGAAACTATAAAGACAGCTATGTGCAAAGCATGATAGGCGGAATCTTATATATGGTTCTGTTTACGATTCTCATTGTGGACTTCCGAGTATACTTGGTGAAATTGGAATCGTTCCAGCTGGTTTCCTATTTATTTGTAGCACTCGTTGCCTTGCTGGCTGTATCGCTGTTCAATTTCTTCTCGATGGTCGTTCATTATCACATGAAGACGCTGCAGCTGCTTAAGAATGCACTGCTGCTTACAATCGGACGTCCATTCCGGTCGCTCTCGACAGTTATCATGTGCGGCTTCGTTATTTATATTAGTTTTAGTTCGCCGAAACTGATGTTTCTCGTTCCATTCTTCACAGGCAGTGTAGTGGCAATTATCGCCTTCTGGAACTTCTATGCGATCTACATGAAGCTTCAGTTGCAAGCGGAGAAAGCGGCCGAAGCAGCAGCAGAAGATGAACGTAAACGTCTAGAAGATGAAGCTTTCCTGCCACATACAGAAGAAGGTCAAAGCACCATTAAATAGCGACTGGTGTCACGTTTACTTTTACCCCTGTTACGTCTATAATAACTTTACATCCTGCGATGTGCGTTACGGCTTATCACTTGTTTTGAACCAATGGCTGTAATTAGGGAGACTCAATTGAAACGCAGCTGACAGGCCCTCGAAAAGGGATCTCAAAAACGTTTCTGCGGCCACCCACCTGCGAGAGCGGGTTCAGAAACAAGCAAGTCGGACGGCATGGCGGGTTACTTACTAAAGTGAAAAGGGGGCAACCCCTTTTTTTTATGCAACAAAATATGTTATGATGTTTAATAGCGTACATAGAAGTTGGAGGGGGAGATTACCTTTGTCTTTGAAGCGGTCCCTAATCGGGTTGCTGCGTAGTCATGAATTGACTGGCGATAAAGCGAAAGATCCGTTACTGAAATCCCATTATTACAAGTTGTCACGGGAGAGGGCTTGGGAAGAGGTTGTCTCTACACTAAAGAAATTGCAAGGCTATAAGGTGCTTCATGAAGTGCAATCCGTAGGTGAGATCGTACTCGAGAAACGTACGGTAACCGGCCGTACAATGGATATTACCGTATCCGTTATTAACGTGAATCCTGTTACAGCAGCGGTCGACATTTATTCCGCGTCGCGCGGTTCGTTCGGAGATCTTGGATCCAATTACCGAATCATTATTGATATTTATCGAACACTCGATAAGAAGCTGGCTCAATATAAAACGTCCGGCATATAATAACGAGAAAAAGCGAGGAAGGGAGTCCCTGCCTCGCTTTTGTCATATGCGGATCAGTATGTAGCTTATACGAGTGCTTTCACTGCATTAATCGCATTCTCGTAGTTCGGGTGCTCCGTCATTTCACTCAGCACTTCCACGTATTGAATCGTGTCATTGCCGTCGATCACGAAGATCGCACGCATATCAAGGTGAAGATCTTTGATCAATACGCCGTATGCTTCGCCGAAATTGTTGTTTTTGTAGTCCGACAACAGAACAACCTTATCGACACCTGCAGCACCGCACCAACGAGCTTGTGCGAATGGAAGGTCAACGCTGACAGTCAGTACAGCTACGTTCTCGCCAAGAGTGGCTGCTTCTTCGTTGAAACGACGAGTTTGCGCATCGCAAACGCCAGTATCAATGGAAGGCACTACGCTGACAAGTTTCACTTTGCCTGCGAAGTCTTTCAAAGAAACAACCTCAACAAGCGATTTGTTCAATTGAAAATCAGGAGCTTGGTCACCGATTTTCAGTTCTGGGCCAATCAGAGTAAGCGGGTTGCCTTTAAGAGTAGCAACGCCTGTGCGTTCTTGTGCCATTAATAAACAGCCTCCTTAGGATGGTATTGGTTCATACCAAATTATTATAACTATAATGAATTGCCATTGTCCAATAGGAGGGCAAAGGAGACCACAATGATATTCCTACGTTACGAAAGTTTTCGCAGTTACTTGAGGCTATATCCGGTTACAGCGGCTATTATCGCGCTCAATCTGCTCATCTACATTAGCGATCGTTACATATTGGATGGTGCGCTGCTGGACCGAGGTTTCTTTTACAGTGATCGTAACGAAAATTATTTCTCGCTTGCGGAGCCCTGGCGGTATGTGACGGCGCAATTCTTGCATCTGAGTGTCTCGCATATTTTCTTCAATATGTTTGCCGTGCTGGTGTTTGCACCTCCGCTGGAGCGGATGCTCGGTCATGTGAAGTACGTGCTATTCTATCTACTGTGCGGCATCGTCGGTAATCTATTCAGCGCCATCGCAGATTCATCTACTGCAGGAGCAGGTGCCTCTGGAGCCATCTATGGGGTATATGGCGCCTATCTTTACTTGGCACTGATGAAACGCTCGCTCGACCCGGATTCACGTAAAACGGTATATACGATATTGATATTCGGTATTTTATATTCGATTTTCGCTCCGCGTATCGGGTTATGGGCTCATTTTGGCGGATTGTTTGCTGGTTTCGTGCTTGCCTATGCGTATGACTGGTATCTAATTGCGAAGAAGAATCGCCGATATAATCGGTAAAGGCAGCTGTTATATAGAGAAGAAGAGGGGACGCAATGGAGCTTCGTCAATTGTATTATTTCGTAAAAGTGGCTAAGAAAGAGCATGTTACGAAAGCAGCGGAGGAGCTGCATGTGGCACAATCTGCCGTCAGCCGACAAATTCATCAGTTGGAGGAGGAGCTAGGTGCTAAGCTCTTCCTGCAGAAAGGACGCAATTTGCAGCTTACTCCTGTGGGGGCATTGTTTCTGAAACGGGCGGAAGTGATACTGGCTGATTTAGAGCGCTCCGTCGTGGAGATTCAAGAGTTTCTCGATCCGGAGAAAGGGGAGATCAGGCTCGGGTTTCCGCACAGCTTGGGAATCTCACTTATACCCGAGGTCGTAGCGGCATTCCGGAAGCTGAACCCTAACGTGAAGTTTCGGTTTAAACAAGGAATGTTCCCGTCCCTGATTCAGGATGTGATGAAGGGTGAAGTGGATTTAGCCTTCGTATCGCCGTGTCCGGAGAAACATCCTCATGTGACCGGACAAATCGTCTTAACGGAAGAGCTGTTTGCGATATTGCCGCCGAATCATCCGCTTGCCAGTGAGGAATCGATTGAACTCGCTCAACTGAAGGACGAGATGTTCGTGTTGTTCAGCGAAGGGTACTCGCTGCGGCCAATCGTCTGGGAAGCTTGTCTAGCGGCTGGATTTACTCCACAGATCGGATTCGAAGGGGAGGAGACCGATACGATTCGCGGTCTTGTTGCAGCAGGTATGGGCGTCAGTTTGCTGCCTGAAATGGCACTCTATGCATCCGGGCCGCTTAAACCGGCTAAGGTGCGAGTAAGTTCGCCGCAAGTGACACGAACGATCGGACTTATTTATCGCTCCAATGAGAAGCTCCCGCTTGTCGCAAAATCATTCCAGAGCTTCCTGCTTGAGTTCTTTGCATGCAGCCGGTTTCGGAAGTAATGAACGTTATTATTACGTTAGGGTCAATCAGAGTGAATCTGATTGGCCTTTTTTTATTAAGGGGATACTTGTAAAAAATGACTTTCCACAGTGGAGGAATAAACGTCATGAGCAGTGAGCGGCGAAAAAGCAGGCAACAGCGGATTTTCATCATTCTTATTATGCTAAGCGCGGTGGTGCTGGTATTTGTGCTGCGCATCGGATGGCTGCAACTGATGCCTTCTGCACCTGTAACAGCCCGAAGCTCGGATTGGAAAGAAGAATCTGTCGCGCAGCGGGAACGAACGCTGGTGCTGGACACGGGACGGGGGGATTTCTATGACCGTTCGGGAAGACCGCTAACGGGGGAGACCTACGAGGCACTTGCTGTCTTTCCTCTGCAAATGAAATCACGTACTGATAACCCTGAGGAAATCGCAGAATTGGCCAGAGTACTAGGGATGCAGTCTTCGCTATTGGAGCAATGGATGAGGCGTTTAACTGAACCGGCCTTCTGGAAGAAGGAAGAGGAGGGAATGCCGCATCGTTTATCTGCGAAGCAGCTCGCATCCATAGAAACACTGCACATTAACGGCGTCCGGGTGCTGCCTTACCATAACCGTTATCCATCTGCCTTCAACATAAAGCATGCGATTGGTTACGTCAGTCAGCATCCGGAGCTGCTCCGAACAGATTACGGCAAACGGCTTAAGGAGCATACGATGAGCTTGACCGATCAGACCGGCGGCTCTGGCTTGGAGCGTTCTTTGGATCCGCTGCTGCAAGGGACGGGAGCGACTGCGGTCTCTTACTTTACAGATGGAACGGACAAGCCTATGCAGGGATTAAACCTAAGGCTAATTAGTCCTAATAATCCGTACTACCCGATCAAAGTGATGACGACGATGGATTTATCGCTCCAGAATCAGTTGGAGCATTATGTGGACAGTAAGGGGCTTAAAGAGGGGGCTGTTGTTGTCCTCGATGCAGTTAACGGAGATATTATGGCGATGATTTCCAGACCTCAGCTTGTGCTGAACGCCATTGACGCATCAGGCTTGGATGCAGCGAACCATGCGATTAGGGCAACGACTCCTGGTTCGATATTCAAAATCGTTACGGAAGCGGCTGCACTAGAGTCTAAGGTTACAGGTGAAGGAGAGCAGTTCTACTGTAACGGTAATTACGGTCGTTATGGCCTCCATTGTTGGAAGGACGGCGGTCATGGGCATATCACGCTTCAAGAAGCGTTCGCCGGTTCGTGTAATGTCGTATTCGCGGAATTGGCGGAGCGGCTTAGTGCACGGCAGTTTCTAGTAACTGCTGATCAACTTGGCCTTGCTCGGCAGATCGGATGGAGCAGTAAAGAGGCGTTTGCACCGCTTGGAAGGCCGCTGCGTCAATTCCAGGAGGAAGAAGCGGGAAATGTATTCGCTGGACCTCAAGGGGTCAGAGATGGCGGTCTGCTGGCACAAACCGGCATAGGCCAAAGAGATGTCAAACTCTCACCGCTTCAAGCAGCTAACCTTATCGTCACACTGCTGCATGAAGGGCGTGTACAAGAGCCAAGGCTCGTACGTGAAATTCGGTATGGGAATGGACAAATGCTGGCTAAGCTTGCCAAACAGATGTCTCCGTCCCCATATGGTCAAATTCATGCACATACAGCTCGAACTTTACTGAGAGACATGGAAGACGTAGTCAGTTTAGGAACGGGACATGGCATCCGGAACGGAATTTGGGCGGTAGCCGGTAAATCCGGCACCGCCCAAATTAGAAGAGGAGATCGGGAACGATTGAATCAATGGTTTGTTGGCTATGGACCTGTTATGCAGCCTCGCTATGCTGTTGCGGTTCTGGCCGAAAATCGAACACTTGGAACATCCAATCAAGCGACAGCTCTATTCCGTGGCGTCATGGATATTCTTGCAGCACAGCCGAAGAACTAAACGAAGCGGAAGCTAGTCCACAATTTCCGTATTCTCCGCTGGATTGGTTTGATGATCGAACTCGCCTTTAGGCGAATGTATCCAGCGGTGGAAATATCGTTGATCGTACAGCGCCTTCAGTAAGATCATTAGAATCGGGGACAGGATGACGCCTGCGATTCCGAATATTGAAAGTGAAATAATCATAAACGCGAGCATAGTGAACGCAGAAACACCCAGCGTATCACCGGTAATCTTAGGTTCGAGAAATTGCCGGGTCAATACGACTGCGAGGAACAGGCAGCTTAGCCAAATGGCAAGCGTCGTGTTACCGACAATGAACAGGTAAACGATCCACGGGATAAAGACGGTCCCGACGCCAAGCAGCGGCAGTATATCGAAGAAAGCGGACAGCAGCGCGATGGAGAAGGCATTAGGCACACCGAGCAGCAGCAAAGCGACGAAAATAACGATAAACGTAATGCTTATCAGCTTGCCTTGGGCTTTCAAATAACCGGCAATGCCGGAAAATACATTCTCACGCAAGAACAGGAAAGCTTTCTTGAACGTATTAGGCGTCTTCTCCTGTGCCAGCTTCTTCCACTCTTTAATTTCCAGGCTAAGGAAATATGCGAGTATGATTCCGATGGTGAAGTTAATGATAAACGTGGAGAAGGATTTCAAGTACCCGCCAAGCGAGAGCAGGAACGAAACCGCAAGATTAGAGCCCCATCTTGTGATGTAACCGAAGATCTCATTTGCTTTCTCCACAACATCATCCGGAAGTGGAAGGGCATCAACTTTATCTTCGAGCATGGCGGCGTTTTTCTGAAACTGATCGACCAGTATATCTTGATACTTGCCTAAATTCGAAGCAAGACCGGTAACCTGTGTTGTTACGACAAAACCGGCACCTACAAATGCGCCGACAATGACGAGTGTAAAAATAAGCACGGAAATGCCCGAAGCGATGGATTTCTTCATCCCAAGTCGCTGCATCCACCGCGCGGGAGGCTCGATAAACATAAAAATTAAGAAAGAAAGGAATATTGGAGTTGCAATCTGGTATACATAACTGAATACAAGCATGATGAGATACACGGTCAGTACAATTAAGGCAATATCGAATGCGGTACGCCAATATTTACGGTAGAAGGAAAGCATCGATTTTCTCCTTTATAAATAGTTGTTATGTGGATTAGTACCATGATTGTACTATAAAATAACAGTGTTTCCCAACTTAACTTGATCTTAGCCTAAAATACCGATTTATGCTGTACTTCTTCGTTGTAACTTCCGTAGCCGTTATAGTACGTGCTATGTTACAATGAATAAAGGTATCAGGCATCTGTGGCACTCCCTCTTCCAATGGACAAGGATCGAAACTAGGGTGGTGGGAACTCGTAACATGGAAAACTTCCTGCTGTGGGGATTTTATTTTTTAACGTTTTATGCTTTTTTACCCGGAATCATTAGTCGTACATTTGGTTTTCGCGTATTTAAACGGGGACGTGCAGAACGGGAAATTGCCCTTACCTTTGATGATGGGCCAGATCCTGTATATACACCGCTGCTGCTTGATTTATTAAAGAAGTATGATGCGAAAGCGACATTCTTTGTCGTTGGCATCCATGCAGAACGGCACCCGGAATTATTGCAGCGTATGCATGCTGAAGGGCATGTTATCGGCATTCATAATTACGTACACAAGTCCAATTGGCTTATGCGTCCAAGAACGGTTAAGAAACAAATTCACCGCACATCAGAAATTATTCGCCGGGCAACCGGCGTTCGCACGGCGTACTACAGGCCTCCGTGGGGGATCGTCAATCTGTTTGATTTTTCCAATTTAGGCTATCTTCAAATTATTCTATGGTCTGCGTTGTTCGGTGATTGGCGCAAACGAGTAGGGGCTGAACGTTTGAAAGCCCGTATGATGAAGAAGCTTCGGCCGGGAGAAGTGCTGCTTCTTCATGACTGCGGTGCCACTTTCGGTGCGGACGAAGATGCGCCGGCCAACATGCTGATTGCGTTAGAGGCGTACTTAGAGGCAGGTCGTGAACGAGGGTATCAATTTGTCCATATTACGGACATGATCGCACTCACGGACGGGGATCGCAGTAAGTCGAAAGTATCGTCGAAAGTATCGTCGAAAGTATCGTCGAAAGTATCGTCGAAAGTATCCAAGCCTGCGACGCACAGCCTCTTCAAACGGGCTCTGATCGCATGTTGGATGGGCTGGGAGCGGTTGTTCCATATTCTGTTCCGCGTGAAGTCTGGCGGAGAGGGCTCCATCTTCCACATTCGGCTTGTCTCTTACCCGGGACAAACCTTGGAACTATCGGACGGCAAACGAATCGAGCACAAAGATCCTGTAATAGAGCTTCACTTTGATAATCATAAGCTGCTGAGAATGATGACTGAATCACGTTCGATGATGCATGTTGCTATTATGCTCATTCGAGAAGTGCAGAAGGGGATGCCAAAGCTTGCCCAGCAGCTTGTAGGAAACAAAGAGTACGAACATGCAAAAGGGTTATACGGCGTCAGCATGATCAATCGCGGCGCTGAGCAGTTTGGGTTCAGCGTACTGCCGATTCCCAAAGGTCTGTTTGATTATTCGACGCGCTTGTATTTGAAACTGCTGTTACGTGTACTTCACCCTTCAGGCAAGAAACGTCTGACAGAGCAGGGATCACGGCTCGATCCAAGAATTATTGCCATGTCAATGGAACAATTCTGGGGCCGTTACGGTGCTGAGGTAAACGTAAATCCGAGCTGGAAGAAGGCACAGGTTTACGAACAACCGAAGCTTCATCAAGGAGCGCGTCCAGGTCTTGCCCCTGCAGCTTATGATAATGCCGCAGCGGGAGCCGGAGAGTACACGCCATAACTTTAAGCAGGATAGATTTTGTAAGAAGGGCGCCTCGGAACTCGAGGCGCCCTTCTTGTTGTTATGCAAGCAATTACTGGTTTATATAACGCTCAAATACAGCGCCGAAATCTTTGGATTTGTATTGCTTTTGCGTTTCGGCAAGCCAATTGAAGGCGAGCTGGTTGATTGACTTGAACTGTTCGGAGAGATCGATTTCTGCTTTATAAATTTGACTAACTGTCGAGGAGGCGAGGTCTAGGCTCTGTCTCGCAAAGCCAAGGGAAATTTCGTTCTCATGAGTTAGCTCGGCAATTTTAATTAATGCTTTGTAGAGATCCTTAACTTCCTCGATATGTTTCTTGTGAACGTCGATGGTGAACGGTGTGCCGCCAAGGTTGAATTTTATTTCAACATCCAAATCGACGGTTCCTGCCGTTTCTAAGTACACGCTCGATATTTTATGTGAGCTGTAAGAATAGCGATGAAGCGTTCTTTTCTTGCTGACTGCACTTGTGCCGTCGAGGTGTATTAGGGCTTGATTCGTGAAGCAATACTCATCGGATTTGGATTTGATCAGAAAATAAATTTTCTCGTTATCCTCGTGCAGAACATAATCGTCGGCATCGACCTTATCATAGTTTTCCGGCTTGATGACAGTTCCTAAATCACTTAAACCAAGCAAATCGGCAGCTACTTTCCCGAACATGAGAATCCCTCCATCATCTAAAATAAAAATAAAAATCGCCCTGCATATAAGTTGACTACCAACTAGTCATACGCAGGGCGATTCCATTATGTTTCAGTTTTGGGCGGAATTAATTAAATCTTAGTACGCCGCCTGTGCTTGCATTCGTAACAAGGTGGGAGTAGCGAGCCAGATAACCTTTTTTGATTTTCGGCTCAAAACCTTTCCAATTTGCACGACGAGCTTCGAACTCTTCATCACTGATCAGAAGGTTCATTTCGTTGTTGATCAAATCAAGCTCTATAAGGTCGCCGTTATTTACGAAAGCGATAGGACCGCCTTCAGCAGCTTCCGGAGAAACGTGACCGATACTGATTCCGCGGGATGCGCCGGAGAAACGGCCGTCTGTTACGAGACCAACCTTAGCTCCAAGACCCATACCGACGATTTGCGACGTTGGCGCAAGCATCTCTGGCATACCAGGTCCGCCTTTAGGGCCTTCGTAACGAATGACAACAACATGTCCTTCTTTGACTTTACCGTTAGCGATTCCGTGCAGCGCCTCGTCTTGCGAATCGAAGCAGATTGCAGGACCTTTATGGTAGCCGCCGACCGATTTATCAACGGCGCCGACTTTAATGATTGCACCGCGCGGTGCAAGGTTTCCGAATAGAACAGCCAGTCCGCCGCGCTCGCTGTGCGGGTTGTCCAGCGTATGAAGAACATCCGTATCCTTGATATCATGTCCGGCTACATTCTCGCGAAGTGTCTTACCTGTTACAGTAAGCACGTCACCGTGAAGTGCGCCTTCTTTCTTGAACAGCTCATTGATAATTGCGCTTACTCCGCCGGCGTTGTGCACGTCTTCGATGTGGTAATCCGAAGCCGGCGCAATTTTCGCAAGATGCGGAACACGTGCTGCAATTTCATTGATGCGCTCGATTGGGTATTCGATACCTGCTTCGTGTGCGATTGCAAGCGTGTGAAGGACAGTGTTTGTGGAGCCGCCCATTGCCATATCAAGTGCAAATGCGTTGTCGATGGAATCTTTGGTCACGATATCACGTGGTTTCAGATCCATCTCGATCAAGTTCATCAGCTGGCGAGCAGCTTGCTTGACGAATTCTTTACGTTCAGGCGATACAGCAAGGATTGTACCGTTACCCGGAAGTGCCAGGCCAAGACCTTCTGCCAGACAGTTCATGGAGTTAGCTGTGAACATACCGGAGCAAGATCCGCAAGTCGGACAACCGAATTGCTCAAGCTCTGTAAGACTAGCTTCGTCGATTTTACCTGCTTGGAATGCGCCGACGCCTTCAAATACGCTGGAGAGCGAAATGGAGCGGCCATCGGAGGTTTTGCCTGCTTTCATAGGTCCGCCGCTGACAAGCATTGTCGGGATGTTGACACGAAGCGCGCCCATGATCATACCCGGTGTAATTTTGTCGCAGTTTGGAATACAAACCATGCCGTCAAACCAGTGAGCATTAACAACGGTTTCTACGGAGTCCGCAATAATTTCACGGCTCGCAAGGGAATAACGCATACCGATATGTCCCATTGCAATTCCGTCGTCGACGCCAATCGTATTGAATTCGAAAGGCACGCCGCCTGCTTCCCAGATCGCTTCTTTTACGAGCTTTCCGAATTCCTGCAAGTGAACGTGGCCTGGAATGATATCGATGTACGAGTTGCAAACCGCGATAAACGGTTTACCGAAGTCTTCCTCTTTTACCCCGGCAGCACGCAGCAAGCTGCGGTGCGGAGCGCGGTCAAATCCTTTTTTGATTGTGTCTGAACGCATCTTTTTTGCCGCCATTTCTGTCCCTCCCAAAGTAAGTTCAATAAATTTTAGTTTATCACATCGGGCATTGAATGGCTAGCTTGTTCACCTATTGAAGAAGTGGCATGAATGCTGAGAAAAATACGTATTAGATGAAGGTATCGGTCTCGTTTTTCGACAAAACCTGACACCGACACCCAGTAAATAACAATTATACACATTAATCTATCAATTCGTGTTACTAAACATAACATAAAAGATTTACTTGGCCCCATTCAACCGCTATAATAATAGAAAACGTTGGAAGAGGTGCCTGTATGCAGTTAACGGAAAGGGAAAAAGAAAAGCTTCTAATTACGATTGCTGCCGATTTGGCACGCAGACGTCTGAATCGGGGCGTGAAATTAAATTACCCTGAGAGTATAGCGCTTATTACTTCTGAAATCTTAGAAGGTGCCCGCGATGGTTTGACGGTGGCACAATTGATGGAGCACGGTACAACCATATTAAGCCGAGATCAAGTGATGTCCGGCGTGGCGGATATGATCCATGAAGTGCAAGTGGAAGCAACTTTTCCGGATGGAACGAAGCTCGTGACCATTCATCATCCCATACTTTAACGTCACAAGAGAGGGGGGATTGCCATGATACCAGGAGAATACCGTACACTAGCCGGGGATATCGAGCTGAATGCTGGTCGTGAAACGGTAGAGATTCTTGTTGCCAATACTGGGGATCGACCTGTGCAAGTGGGTTCTCATTTTCATTTCTTTGAAGTAAACCGGGCACTGGCATTTGATCGTGAAGCAGCATTCGGCATGCGACTACATATCCCAGCCGGTACGGCTGTGAGGTTTGAGCCTGGTGAGGAAAAGCCGGTTCAGCTTGTTGAGCTGGGTGGAAGCAAACGCTCCTTTGGATTAAACGCACTGACTAATGGTCCGGCGATTCGCGGCAAAATGACTGATGAAGTGCGCAGCAGGCTTGCAGCATGGGAGGGGACTCACGCATGAGCAGGATGAGCCGGAGCAGCTACGCGGCCATGTTCGGTCCGACAACAGGCGATGCTGTCCGATTGGCGGATACGGAGTTATGGGCGCAAATTGAGAAAGATTATACCGTTTATGGAGACGAGTGTAAGTTTGGCGGTGGAAAGGTCATTCGCGATGGTATGGGGCAATCGAGCGGCGCACTGCGAGATGATGGCGTTCTGGATACGCTGATTACAAATGCGATTGTTATTGACCATTGGGGCATTGTGAAAGCTGACATCGGCATCAGAGACGGCGTAATTATAGGGATAGGGAAAGCCGGAAACCCGGATATCATGAATGGCGTTATGCCGAACATGGTCGTCGGCGCGAGCACAGAGGTTATTGCCGGTGAAGGGAAGATCGTAACGGCTGGCGGGATTGACAGCCATATTCATTTTATTTGTCCGCAACAGATCGAAACGGCATTATCTTCAGGCGTAACAACCATGATTGGCGGCGGCACCGGACCTGCAACAGGAACGAATGCAACAACCTGCACGCCGGGTGCTTGGCATATGCGCAGAATGCTGGAAGCCGCCGAAGCGTTTCCGATGAACCTAGGTTTTACCGGCAAGGGGAATTCTTCCTTTACCGGACCCCTTATTGAGCAAATTGAAGCGGGAGCCATTGGATTGAAGCTGCATGAAGACTGGGGAACGACGCCGGCTTCCATTGATGTTTGCCTGACGGCAGCGGATTTGTATGATGTCCAAGTGGCGATTCATACCGATACGCTTAATGAAGCGGGTTTTCTGGAGGATACGCTGGCCGCATTTAAAGGCCGGACTATTCATACGTATCATACGGAAGGTGCCGGCGGCGGGCATGCTCCGGATATTATCCGCGCAGCCGGCGAGATGAACGTGCTGCCTTCATCCACGAATCCGACACGTCCGTTTACCATCAATACGATCGAAGAGCATTTGGATATGCTCATGGTCTGTCATCATTTGGACAGCAGCATTCCGGAGGATGTTGCATTTGCTGACTCGCGCATTCGTCCGGAGACGATAGCAGCCGAAGATATTTTGCATGATATGGGTGTATTCAGCATGATCAGCTCCGATTCGCAAGCGATGGGACGCGTCGGGGAAGTTATTATCCGAACCTGGCAAACCGCAGATAAGATGAAGAAACAACGCGGTCCTTTGGCGCCTGATACTAGTGCCGAGGCTGATAATTTTCGCATCAAGCGTTATATCGCTAAGTACACGATAAACCCGGCGATTACGCATGGCATTTCGCATCTGGTTGGTTCCATCGAACCTGGCAAATTCGCGGATTTAGTCGTGTGGAGTCCGATGTTTTTCGGTGTGAAGCCGGATTTGGTGCTCAAAGGCGGAAGTATTGCTTACGCTCAAATGGGGGATCCCAATGCATCGATTCCGACGCCGCAGCCGGTTTTCGGCCGTCCGATGTTTGCCGCGTTCGGCAAAGCCAAGCATAGCAGCTCGATTACTTTCGTGTCGCAGGCTGCTTATGATCGAGGCATCGCCGATGAGCTGGGGTTAGCGAAACGGATCGAGCCGGTGCGGGGCTGCAGAACGGTAACGAAGAAGGATATGATCCACAATGATGCGACACCGATTATTACAGTAGATCCGGAAACCTATGAAGTGAAAGTGGATGGTGTTCCTGCAACCTGTGAACCGGCAGACGTTCTGCCGATGGCGCAGCTGTACTTCTTGTTCTAAATTTATCAAAGGCTTATAGCTGCTTCCGGAATTGAATGGAGGTGATGGGAGCTTGGCCGTAAATACAGAAGGAAGTCATAACCCTGGAGTGCTGCCTTGGCTTGCTCTTCAACAGCTGCTCGACTCGGCATTGCCGATAGGCGGGTTCTCCCATTCCTTCGGTTTGGAGACGCTGGTTCAGGAAGAGACGTTGGAAACAAGCAAGCAGCTCGAAGATTACACGGTTTCGATGCTGATGCAAAGCTGGTCAACAGCGGATGTGATGGTCATCAAATCCGTTTATCGCGACATGCCGACTCAAGATTATCGTTCCATATGGGCCGTAGAGAGGCTTGTTCATGTTCAGCGAACGGCAATAGAAACACGAAATGGGATCGAGAAGATGGGGCGACGGCTTTTGCAACTGCTAGGTTCCTTATATCCCAGTTATGACTGGTCGCCTTTGCAGGAAGGTCTAAAGTCGAAAAGCTGCTTAGCCACTCATCCGCTGGTGTTCGGATTTGCTTGCTACCGTTTGGGAATCACGCTTGAACAAGCAGCGCAAGGTTATATGTATGCGAGCATTGTTAACTGTATCAACAGTGCGCTTAGGCTTATGTCTATTGGCCAAACCGAAGGGCAAACCATCATCGCCAGGCTAACGCCAAAGACGGTGGAAGCTTGGATGGCAGTGTCTGAGATGACACCGGAGGACGCCTATAGCTTTATGCCAATGAGTGAAATTGCTATGATGCGCCACGAGTACCTATACTCTCGTTTATTCATGTCTTAATCGTAATAGTGTCGGAACTTCATACCCCGCCTAGGAGGAATGTACAATGTGTCAAGGACAAGGTCATCATCATCATGAGTGGGAACAGCCGGCAATCGATCGCGCAGGATCAAGACCGGTTCGAATTGGTATAGGCGGCCCGGTTGGTTCGGGTAAGACGGCGTTGGTTGAACGTCTTGCTGGTGCGCTGAAGGACAAATATAGTGTGGCTGTCATCACGAATGACATTTATACCAAAGAAGATGCTCGCATCTTAGCTGCGACCGGCGTGCTGCCGGAAGAACGTATTATCGGGGTCGAGACAGGCGGATGTCCGCATACTGCGATTCGCGAAGACGCCTCTATGAACTTTGAAGCAGTGGATGAGCTGACAAGTCGTTTTGATGATCTTGATTTGATCTTTATCGAAAGCGGCGGCGATAATTTGGCGGCAGCCTTTAGTCCGGAGTTGGTTGATCGTTTTATCTACATTATAGACGTGGCGCAAGGTGAGAAAATTCCGCGTAAAGGCGGCCCTGGCATCATGCGTTCGGATTTGTTGATCATTAACAAAATCGATCTGGCCCCTCATGTAGGTGCCAGTCTTGAAGTGATGGAGTCCGATACAAAACGTATGCGCGGAGAACGGCCCTATGTATTCTCGAACTTGTTCGGCGGCGTGAATGTGGATCGAATCGTTGCATGGCTCGAGCATGAGCTCGCCCACGCTCATGGACATGAGCACGAGCATAAGCATGAAAGTGACCAAAAGCATGCACCAGCACATCATCACCACTCCTAAACAGGTAGGGCAGCGCGTATCGCAGCTTCGGGCGGTATTTGAGAAGCGGGAGCGTGGAACGGTCCTAACCTCGAAATATCACACTGCACCTATCAAGATCGCAAAAGCTTTTCCGCTTGATGGCCCGCTCGGTGTCATCGTGATGGATGTATCTCCAGGTCTGCTGGCAGGTGATCGTTACGAATTTGATTGGAAAATAGGGCAAGGTGCGCATGCCTATGTCACGAATCAATCGTTTACTAAGGTACATCCATCTAATGCGCTGCTAGGTGGATCTTCAATTAGGCAAAGTTTTGAGCTTGCAAAGGATGCCGTATTGGAATCCATGCCAGAGCCGATCATGCTTTACCGGGATGCAGCACTGGATACGGAGACGGAAGTACGCTTAAGCGAAGGGGCCGTGTGGATGGGGGCTGAAGTGCTTTGCCCGGGCAGAACGCTGCGCGGTGAGTTGTTTAACTATGTTTATCTAAAGAACAAGGTACGGATTTACTACGATGATGAGCTCATCTATGCCCAACAGCAAAATATTATTCCAGAATCACAGCAATTAAAGGCTCCCGGTTGTTTGGGGCAACTGACACATACAGGCGTATTCTTTGCATTTGCGGATCGAATCCAAGCGAAGCATGCTGAGTCGGTTCGGACTGCATTAGAAGCAATGCCGAGTCGCGAAGGGCGGTCGATGCAATGGGGAGTATCGCTCACGTATAAGCATGGCCTTGCGGTCATGGTGGCAGGAACGACAGCGTGGCACATCCAAGAAACGCTTGCTGTCGCATGGGCGGTATTGAGGATGGAGCTGCTGGGGCTATCACCTTTTGCAATAAGCTGAAGGATGGCGAAGTACTCGCCATCCTTTTTATTTTGAGAAGTATTCTGATTTGGTTATCCCGAAGTAATCGAGATCCTCGAATTGGTCCCATTTGCGTATGTGCTGTTTAAAAGTCCCTTCGTGTTTCAGACCTGCTTTGGTTAATACAGCAGATGATGCCGGATTGCGTGTCATGGCGGCTCCAATAATACGGTTCAAATTCAACGCCTCGAAACCGTAGCGGACGATTCGTACGGCTGCCTCTGTTGCATAACCTTGTCCCCAGAACTCCTGGCCTAACCAGTATCCAATTTCAGCCCGTCGATGCTCTGCTGTTAGGTTTAAGCTGATGCATCCCATTACCTGCTGTTGTTGCTCTTCTATAATAGCGAACGTATAACCGTGCCCGTGCTTGGCTGCATCTTTGCGAAAAGCAATCCATGCATCAGCTGCTCCATCGGGGTAGGGATGAGGGAGGGAGAGCGTCGTACGCGCGACCTCATATTGTCCGGCTAGTCTTTGTACGGTAGAGGCATCCTTTTGCTCAAATGGTCGGAGTTGCAATCTGGTTGTCTGTAAGACAATACTCATGCCCATTCACCTCGCAGCGATTTTTCCTCATTATAACAGTGGTCGAAGGTGAGGTCATCAGTGTGGTTCTTTTGAGACATAAATAAAGCTCTTGCCTACCCGCGTTAAGAGGGAGGAGCAAGAGCTTCAATGTGCGATACCGTAATGGACTAGTAAAGCTTATCGTTAATCCTCTGCATTGCTATTGCTTTTCTTATCAGAGGACTTTGTTGTCGTATTCTTGCGTCCTTGTCCTTGCTGCTTTGCCATGAGGTTCACTCCTTTCTGGGAAGATGTAGCCTATTGTGTGTAGGAATGTCCGGGAATATGAGTAGCGTGGAAGAATAATCAAAAAGACCATGATTCGAATGAGGGTCTCATTCCAATCATGATCTTTGAATGGTTACATAGCCATTGGATTCCGCGATGTCAGCACATTCTTGACGCTTTGTGCGCGCCACATCGAAACATGGATTTGTTTAGCTTCAGAAGTGCTGTGGTCAAAGCTGATCGTACCGTCTGTTAGGGAAAGTACCTTCTCAGCGTTAACGTAGCAATTGGCGCTTACTTTAATGAAACGACCTGATGTGATGTAACTGTTCAACTGCTCGGTAGTAATTCTCTTCTTTATGTTGTAGTTTCTACCGTGAAAGCTGGCCAGACCGAGCCTACCGACCTTGAAATAGTAAATGTCCTTCTCTACCTCAAAGTTTTCATATACGTTGCGAGCATCGTCTGCTACTACCTTCATCATGTAATGATCCCCCTCAATAAGATGAATTTGTTAGCGCTTTCATTTTAACACAAACATTTGGGCTTGTGAACAGCATGAACCATTTTTTTCATAATTTTTTTGTGGAATTAGAGTTCTAAACTCATTTCTTCATTATATAGCGCAAATTGAAGCTTGATGAATAAAGGAGTGGTTGTGGGACACTCTATTTGTATAATAATACCTGTTGCGATAGTTGCAGCTTCCATGGTATATTCTATTTCTGCCTCCGAGACATCAACTTGGAAGCGGTGATCGAAACAAAAGAAGCTGAAAAATAAAGCTTGCAATCATGTTTCGCATCATGATATACTCTAATTCCGGTCATGGGCCGGAAGGAAATAAACGAAGTATTTGTTCTTTGAAAACTGAACAATGAGCGACCAGTCAAATGGTCATAAATCGCAGAAGTAAGATTCTGCAAAGCTAGTTTTTTGAATGAGCTAACAAGCGATTTCTTAAAATGGCCAAGCCTTCGGGCTTACCACTTTTATGGAGAGTTTGATCCTGGCTCAGGACGAACGCTGGCGGCGTGCCTAATACATGCAAGTCGAGCGGAGTTATTCCTTCGGGGATAGCTTAGCGGCGGACGGGTGAGTAACACGTAGGCAACCTGCCTGTAAGACCGGGATAACATTCGGAAACGAATGCTAATACCGGATATGCAATTCAGCTGCATGGCTGAATTGGGAAAGACGGTGCAAGCTGTCACTTACAGATGGGCCTGCGGTGCATTAGCTAGTTGGTGGGGTAACGGCTCACCAAGGCGACGATGCATAGCCGACCTGAGAGGGTGATCGGCCACACTGGGACTGAGACACGGCCCAGACTCCTACGGGAGGCAGCAGTAGGGAATCTTCCGCAATGGACGAAAGTCTGACGGAGCAACGCCGCGTGAGTGATGAAGGTTTTCGGATCGTAAAGCTCTGTTGCCAGGGAAGAACAGCTAGGCGAGTAACTGCGCTTAGAATGACGGTACCTGAGAAGAAAGCCCCGGCTAACTACGTGCCAGCAGCCGCGGTAATACGTAGGGGGCAAGCGTTGTCCGGAATTATTGGGCGTAAAGCGCGCGCAGGCGGCTTTGTAAGTCTAGTGTTTAATCTCGGAGCTCAACTCCGATTCGCACCGGAAACTGCAAGGCTTGAGTACAGAAGAGGAAAGTGGAATTCCACGTGTAGCGGTGAAATGCGTAGAGATGTGGAGGAACACCAGTGGCGAAGGCGACTTTCTGGGCTGTAACTGACGCTGAGGCGCGAAAGCGTGGGGAGCAAACAGGATTAGATACCCTGGTAGTCCACGCCGTAAACGATGAATGCTAGGTGTTAGGGGTTTC